>JASLDW010000019.1 GCA_030151365.1 Lysobacter sp.
GGGTGAAGGCGAACCAGTAGCCGGAGAACCAGAACCAGAACGACAGCTTGCCCCAGAACGGATCGAGCCTGAAGCCGAAGGCCTTCGGGAACCAGAAGGTCATGCCCGCGAACAGGCCGAACACCACGCCGCCGATGATCACGTTGTGGAAGTGCGCGATCAGGAACAGGCTGTTGTGCAGCACGAAGTCCGCCGGCGGGACGGCGAGCAGCACGCCGGTCATGCCGCCGACCACGAAGGTGATCATGAAGCCGAGCGTCCACAGCATCGGCACTTCCAGGCGGATGCGGCCGCGATACATGGTGAACAGCCAGTTGAAGATCTTCGCGCCCGTCGGGATCGAGATGATCATCGTGGTGATGCCGAAGAACGAATTCACCGACGCGCCCGAGCCCATGGTGAAGAAGTGGTGCAGCCACACCAGGTAGGACAGGATGGTGATGCAGACGGTCGCGTAGACCATCGAGCTGTAGCCGAACAGGCGCTTGCCGCAGAACGTCGCCACCACTTCCGAGTAGATGCCGAAGCAGGGCAGGATCAGGATGTAGACCTCCGGGTGGCCCCAGATCCAGATCAGGTTCACGTACATCATGGCGTTGCCGCCAAGATCGTTGGTGAAGAAGTGCGTGCCCAGATAGCGATCCAGCGTCAGCAGCGCCAGGACCGCGGTCAGGATCGGGAACGAGACCACGATCAGCACGTTGGTGCACAGCGCGGTCCAGGTGAACACCGGCATCTGCATCATGCCCATGCCCGGCGCGCGCATCTTGACGATGGTCGCGAGCAGGTTGATGCCCGACAGCGTGGTGCCGACGCCGGCCACCTGCAGCCCCCAGATGTAGTAATCCACCCCGACATCCGGACTGAACTCCAGTCCCGACAGCGGCGGATAGGCCAGCCAGCCGGTGCGGGCGAATTCGCCGACGAACAGCGACAGCATCACCAACGCCGCGCCGCCGACCGTCATCCAGAAACTGAAGTTGTTGAGGAAGGGGAAGGCGACGTCGCGGGCGCCGATCTGCAGCGGCACCAGGTAGTTCATCAAGCCCGTCACCAGCCGCATGGCGACGAAGAAGATCATGATCACGCCGTGCGCGGTGAAGATCTGGTCGTAGTGGTGCGGCGGCAGGAAGCCGGCGTTGTCGCCGAAGGACATCGCCTGCTGCAGGCGCATCATCAGTGCGTCGGCGAAGCCACGCAGCAGCATCACCAGGCCCAGCACCATGTACATGATGCCGATCTTCTTGTGGTCGATGCTGGTGAACCAGTCGCGCCACAGGGTGCCCCACAGCTTGTACTTGGTGATCACCGCCAGCACGGCGAGTCCGGCGATGGCGCTGCCGGCGAAGGTCGCGACCAGGATCGGCTCGTGGTAGGGGATCGCGTCCAGGCTCAGGCGGCCGAGCAGGGCCGACGTGTCCGGGGTCGAAGTTGCGGGGGCGTGTTGCAACATGGCTGGATTCCGGTTCAGTGCGCGTGCGCGCCGGCGGGTTGCATGGGCATCGGCATGGATTCATGCGAAGCCGACTGGGTCGATGCGTCGTGCGCCATCATTTCGCTCATGCACGTTTGGCCCGGGTCGACGCAACGGTTGAGGATGGCGTCGTAGAGATCGCCGTCGACCTTGCCGTAATGGCGCACCGGCTCGCGTTCGCTGGGCTTGGCCAGCTGCTGGTATGCAGCGCGATCGAGCGCGTCGCCGCTTTGCTTCGCATCCGCGACCCACGTGTCGAACGCGGCGGCATCGGTGGCGTGGAAGGTGAAGCGCATGTGCGAGAAGCCGGCGCCGCTGTAGTTCGACGAGAAGCCTTCGTACTGGCCGGGCTTGTCGATCACTGCGTGCAGCTTCGTTTCCATGCCGGGCATGGTGTAGATCATCCCGGCCAGCGCCGGCACGTAGAACGCGTTCATCACGTTCGACGAGGTGAGGTGGAACTCGATCGGGCGATCGATCGGCGCCGCCAGTTCATTGACGGTGGCGATGCCCTGTTCCGGATAGATGAACAGCCACTTCCAGTCCAGCGAGACCACGTCCACCACCAGCGGCTTGGTGTCCGCGGGCACCGGCTTGTCGGCGCCGAGGCGGGTCAGCGGGCGATAGGGATCGAGGGTGTGGGTGGTGATCCAGGTCACTGCGCCCAGGGCGATGATGATCAGCAGCGGGGCGGCCCAGATCAGCAGTTCCAGCTGGGTCGAGTGGTCCCAGTCCGGCTTGTAGGTGTGGTTGGCCTTGGCGCGATAGCGCCAGGCGAACAGCAGGGTGAGCGCGATCACCGGGACGATGATCAGCAGCATCAGCACGGTGGCGACGATGATCAGGTTGCCCTGCTGGGCGGCGACGTCGCCGGGCGCATTCAGGACGATGCTCCTGGAACAGCCGGCCAGCGCCAGAAGGGCTGTGGCGGCAGCCAGGCGCCGGATCAAGGTTTTCGCTCTGCTCATTGCGGACACCCGGGGTTCGCGGTGGACATGCGCCGGACAGGCGCGGGCGGCCCCGGTCCGGGCCGCAGGGTGTACTTTAGACCCCCGGGATGACGAGGGCGATTGGACGTTTTGTCCTATGGTTCCTTGACGCCGATGGTGGGAAGCTAGTGCAGGCGAGCGTGCCCCGGCGCGCCGCATCCCCGACTTGCCAGGAATGGTTGACCGATGTCCACGAATCCTTCGTCCACCAGCACCATCCACGACCACGGTGTCCACAGCAGCCACGAGGTTGCTCCGGGCGAGATCGCCGTTGGCGTGGTGGTGGGCCGCACGTCGGAATATTTCGACTTCTTCGTCTACGGCATCGCCTCGGCGCTGGTGTTCCCGTCGGTGTTCTTCCCGTTCGCGCCCAAGCTCGAAGCGACGATGTATTCGTTCGCGGTGTTCGCGCTGGCCTTCATCGCGCGCCCGTTCGGCACCATGCTGTTCCTGTGGATCCAGCGGCGCTGGGGTCGCGGCACCAAGCTGACCGCCGCGCTGTTCCTGCTCGGTACCTGCACCGCCGGCATCGCCTTCCTGCCCGGTTACGCCACCCTGGGGATGACGTCGGTCGTGCTGCTGTCGGTGTTCCGCTTCCTGCAGGGCATCGCCCTCGGCGGTTCCTGGGACGGCCTGCCGTCGCTGCTCGCGCTCAACGCGCCGAAGAAGCGCCGCGGCTGGTACGCCATGCTCGGCCAGCTCGGTGCGCCGACCGGCTTCATCGTCGCCGCCGGCCTGTTCGCCTATCTCTATTCCGCGTTGCCGACCGAGGAAGTGCTGGACTGGGGCTGGCGCTATCCGTTCTTCGCCGCCTTCGCCATCAACGTGGTCGCGCTGTTCGCGCGCCTGCGCTTGGTCGTCACCGACGAATACGCGCAGAAGATGGACGAACAGGAACTCGACCCGGTGCGCGTCGTCGATCTGGTGAAGGCACGCGGCCGTTACGTCGTCATCGCCGCGTTCAGTGCATTGGCCAGCTACGCGCTGTTCCACCTCGTCACCATCTTCCCGCTGTCGTGGATCCAGATCTTCTCCAACCAGTCGATCCCGCGGTTCCTGATCGTGCAGATCATCGGCGGCTTCTTCGCCGCGGGCGGCATCGTCGCCTCCGGTTTCATCGCCGACCGCCTGACCCGCCAGCGCACGCTGGGCGCGCTCGCCGTCGCCATCGCCGCCTACAGCGGATTCGCGCCGACCCTGCTCGGTGCCGGCGAAGCGGGGCAGGTCGTCTACATCATCGCCGGCTTCATCCTGCTGGGCCTGTCCTACGGCCAGGCGGCGGGCGCGCTGAACGCCAACTTCGGCGATCGCTACCGCTACACCGGGGCGGCCTTCAGCAACGACATCGCCTGGCTGATCGGCGCCGCCTTCGCGCCGCTGGTGGCGCTGGGACTGTGTGCGCGCTTCGGCCTGGCCTATATCGGCCTCTACCTGCTGTCGGGCGCGCTGGCGACCTTGGCGGCGCTCGGCGTCAACCGCTGGTTGCGCCTCAAGCGCGAAGCCGCACGCAACGCCGCCAAGTGAGCGAAGAGGCCGAACTCAAGCGCATCCGCTGGCGCTCGCGCCGCGGCATGCGCGAGCTCGACCAGATGTTCGATCGCTACCTCGCACACGGCTGGCCGCAGGATTCCGAAGCGGAACGGGCGGTTTTCCTACGGCTGCTGGACTGCGAGGACGATAAGCTCTGGCGCTGGGCCATGGGCTACGAAGACTGCAGTGACGCCGAACTCGCCGGACTCATCGAACGCATGCGCACCCTCGGCCATTGAGCTCGGGCCGAGCGCGTTGTCGCGCGCGGTGCCGATTGCACTCGGCATGCTGGCGGCCATCGCCGTGCTGATGTCTGTTTTCCCCTGGATGATCAAGCTTCCGCTCGCCGTAGCGGCGCTGGGCTATGGCACCTGGCTGGAGCGGCGCGAACGGAACCGGCCGTCGCGCGCGCTCGATTTCGATGGCGACCCGCGCCTCGACGGCGTCGTCCTGCGTGATGCCCGCGTCGAACTGCATGGCCCGTGGCTGACCCTGGTGTACAAGGACGATCGCGGTCGCCGGCGCCGCGAGACCTGGTGGTTCGATACTCCTTGGAGCCGCATGGACGCCGTGAACCGCCGCCGACTGCGATTGGTGGTGTCCGGGGAACGACACGTGCTTTCGCCGCCAATGCTGGCACCATAACGCGACTCTTCCTGCGGCCTCCCATGTTCAAACCGCTCCCCATCGCCATCGGCCTGCGCTACCTGCGCGCGAAACGCCGCAATGGCTTCATCTCCTTCATTTCGATGGCGTCGATCGTCGGCATCGCGCTCGGCGTCGCCGTGCTCATCACCACGCTGTCGGTGATGGGCGGGTTCCAGCGCGAAATCCGCGATCGCCTGCTGCAGATGGCCGCGCACGCCACCGTTGTCGCCGATGGTCGCGACATGAGCGAATGGCCGCGGGCGATCAAGCTGGCGCTGGCCGATCCGCGCGTCGAAGCCGCGTCTCCGTACGTCGATACCCAGGCGCTGATCGACAGCGGCAACGACAAGGCGCCGGCGATCATCCGCGGCGTGTTGCCCGACCAGGAACGCAAGGTCTCGGTGATCGGCGACAAGATGGTGGTTGGCAGCCTCGATTCGCTGGCGACAGGCAGCTACAACATCCTGCTCGGCAAGGAGCTGGCCGATATCCTCGGCGTGCGCATGGGCGACAGCGTGATGGTCGCGACGTCCGGCATGAACATCACCGGCATGGGCGCGGTGCCGCAGATGAAGCGCTTCGTGGTCAGTGGCGTGTTCGAGGCGGGGCACCAGGAATTCGACAAGGGTCTGGCGATCGTGCGCATGGAGGACCTCCAGCGCGTGCAGCGCATGGGCGACGGCGTCACCGGCGTGCGCCTGAAATTGCACGACATGGACAAGGCCTGGGACGTCGCCCGCGATCTCGCGCTGAAGCTCGGCGGCGGTTACCGCGTCAACGACTGGATGCACGAGAACGGCAACATCTTCCGCGCGATCCGCATGGAACGGACGATGATGGCGATCCTGCTGTCGCTGATCATCGCGATGGGCGCGTTCAACCTGGTGTCGTCGCAGGTGATGCTGGTGACCGACAAGCAGGCCGATATCGCCATCCAGCGCACGCTGGGGATGACGCCGGGACAGGTGATGCGGATCTTCATGGTGCAGGGCAGCCTGATCGGTATCATCGGCACCGTCATCGGCGTGATCGGCGGCGTGCTGCTCACGCTCAATC
This sequence comes from Lysobacter sp., assembly GCA_030151365.1. GTDB lineage: Bacteria > Pseudomonadota > Gammaproteobacteria > Xanthomonadales > Xanthomonadaceae > Solilutibacter. The sequence continues at coordinate 5,698 of JASLDW010000019.1, forward strand.
TCGAGCGCATCCTCAAGCTGATCGAACGCGTGTTCCACGTGACATTGCTGCCGGAGGACGTCTACTACATCACCGGCCTGCCCACCGACCTGCGCGCCGACACCGTCGCGATCATCGCGGCGGTCGCGTTGGCGATGGCCTTCCTCGCCACCCTGTACCCGGCCTGGCGGGCGTCGCGCACGCCGCCGGCGGAGGCGCTGCGCTATGAGTAAGGAAATCATCAAGGCGGAAGGCCTGGGCAAGGTCTACGCCGAAGGCAAACTGCACACGCCGGTGTTCGACGGCCTCGACTTGGCGATCGTCGAAGGCGAGTCGGTGGCGATCGTCGGTGCCTCGGGCGCCGGCAAGAGCACGCTGCTGCATCTCCTCGGGGGGCTCGACGTGCCGACCGCGGGCGAGGTTTATGTGAGTGGCCAAAGGATGTCGGCGCTCAAGGATGCCGATCGTGGCCGCCTGCGCAACCGCGCGCTGGGCTTCATCTACCAGTTCCACCACCTGCTGCCGGAATTCACCGCGCTCGAGAACGTGATGCTGCCGGCCATGCTCGGTGGTGCGAATACGGAAGAGGCAGGCAAGCGTGCGACGGCGTTGCTGGAACAGGTCGGCCTCGGCGGACGACTGGAACACAAGCCCGGTGAGCTTTCCGGCGGCGAACGCCAGCGTGCCGCGGTGGCGCGCGCGCTGGTCAACACGCCGAACTGCATCCTCGGTGACGAGCCGACCGGCAACCTCGATGACCGCACCGCGGAAACGGTGTTCGAGCTGATGCTCGAACTCAATCGCGCCAAGGACACCAGCCTGGTGCTGGTGACGCATGATCGCCGTCTTGCGCGCCGCCTCGATCGCGTGCTCGAACTGAGCAACGGGCGACTTCACGAATTGCCTCCAGGCGACGCCTGACATGACCACGGAGACAAGGACGTCGCCACGCATCGGAATCGAAGCAGCGGTCGGATTGCTGGCCGGCGCGATGCTGTGCCTGTGGGCGCCGTGGCTGGCGCCGCGTGGGTGCCTGATCGCGCTGGCGATCACCGGATTGATCCTGTGGTGGAAATTGCCGCGACGGATCTGGATCGCCACCGCATTGCTCGGGTTCGGCTGGGCCGGCATCGTCGCGGGCATGGCGTTGCAGTCGCGCCTGCCTGCGGAACTGGAAGGTCGCGAACTGGTGGTGCAGGGGCGCGTCGACAACTTGCCGGAACAGGACAGCAAGAGCACGCGTTTCCAGTTCGTCGTCGATGACGACATGTCGCAGCAAGCGGAATTGCGCGGGAAGCGCATGCGCCTCGGCTGGTTCGCCGCGCCCGATCAGGCGCCGCCGCAGATCGCGGCGGGATCGCGCTGGCGCCTGCACGTCAAGCTCAAGCGCCCACACGGACTGCGCAATCCCGGCGTGCAGGATTCCGAACGCGGCATGTTGGTCGATCGCATCGTCGCCACTGGATCGGTCAAGGGCGGCGAGGGCAACGAAGAACTCGCGGTCGGCAATGGCATTGATGCGATGCGCGACGGCATCGCCCAACGCATCGAACAGGGCGCGTCACCGGCGCGGCGTTTCATCCGTGCACTCGCGGTCGGCGATACCCGCGGCCTGAGCGATGACGACTGGACGATCCTGCGCGCGAACGGCCTGACCCATCTCATCGCGATTTCCGGTTCGCATGTCGCGCTGACCGCGATTCTTGGTTCGGCGCTGGCGTGGCTGCTCTGGCAGGCGCTCCCGGGCCTGGGCCACACGCTGCCGCGACGCAGCGCAATGCTGCTGGCCGGGATCGTCGTTGCCGCGTTCTACACCGCGTTGTCGGGTGGTGAAGTGCCGACGCTGCGCACGCTGCTGATGATGGCGAGCGTTGCTTCCGCGGTATTGCTGCGCCGACGCATGGGGGCGGTGCAGGCGCTGGCGATCGCCGCGATTGCGCTCACGCTGATCGATCCTCTGAACCTGTTGCGTCCGGGCTTCTGGCTGAGTTTCGCCGGCGTCGCCTGGCTGTCGTGGTGCCTGCGCGAGGGCGGTCGCGGCGTGCTGCGCGAATTCCTCGGCGCGCAGGGCGTCGCGACGCTCGGTTTGTTACCGTTATCGATGCTGTTTTTCGCGCAAGCATCGTGGGTATCGCCGATTGCGAATCTGGTCGCGGTGCCGTGGTGGGGCTTCGTGGTGGTGCCCCTGTCGCTGCTTGGCGTGCTTGCCGACGGCATCCATCACGGTTGGGGTGCCCCGCTGTGGAATCTCGCAGCATGGCTGTTCGATCTTGCATGGCCCCTGTTCAAGCACATCGCCGATTGGCCGCTCGGGCAGTCGCGCTTGCCGGAAGCGAGTGTGTTCGCGTGGCCATTGGCGCTGATCGGCGCATTCTGGTTGCTGGCGCCGCGCAAACTGCCGGGCAAGCCGCTGGCGCTCGCGTTGTGGCTGCCGATGTTCACGCCGCTGCAGCCGGCGGTGTTGCCGGGCGAAGCGCGGATGCAGGTGATCGATGTCGGGCAGGGTCAGGCGATCCTGTTGCGCACCGCGCATCACGTGGTCCTCTACGATGCGGGCCCTGCCACCGACGATGGCTACGACGCGGGCGAAACCGTGGTGCTGCCGGCGCTGGCCGCGCTCGGCGTCGACCACATCGACCTGATGATGCTCAGCCATGCCGACGCCGATCACGCCGGCGGCATGAACGCGGTGCTCGCCGGGCTGCCGGTCACGGCGGTTCAGGCGCCGCCGAACGCGCCGATCGAAGTCGACACGCATTGCAAGCTCGGCGATCGCTGGGAATGGGATGGCGTCGGCTTCGAAGTCGTCTCGCCGCTGCCGGATGCGGAGTACACCGGCAATCCGTCCAGTTGCGTGTTGCGCGTGTCCAGCAGGGGCCATGCGCTGCTGCTGACCGGCGACATCGACCAGGCGACCGAGCACGCGATGGTTGAACGGGCGCCGGCCTCGTTGCGTGCCGACGTGGTGTCGATGCCGCACCACGGCAGCGCCGGCTCCTCCAGCGATGCCTTCGTCCGGGCGACGGGTGCGGCCTGGGCGATCGCCTCGGCGGGCTATCGCAACAAGTTCCACCATCCCAATCCCAAGGCGGTGGCGCGCTGGACCGATGCCGGCACCCGCGTCCTCGACACTCCGCACGCCGGCTCGGTGCGCGTCGACCTGTCGCCGGCGGGCGTCGTCCTGCAGACTGAACGGACGCGGCGCAAGCGCATCTGGGACAGCGGCGGCTGAGCCTGCCGCCGCGCTGGGCTATCCTATCGGCGACTCCCCCAAACTCAGGTTATAGAGTGCTCGAACTGGTGAAGGCCGGCGGCTGGCCGATGATTCCCCTCCTGCTGCTGTCGCTGGCGGCGTTTTCGATCATCGTCGAACGGCTCTGGAGCCTGCGTCGCGCCACGATCCTGCCCCCCGGTCTCGGCGACGAGGTCCGCAACTGGGCAGCCCGAGGCGGCCTCGATCCCAAGCACATCGATTCCCTGCGCGAGACCTCGCCGCTGGGGCAGGTATTGGCTGCCGCACTCGATGTCCGCGACCGCACGCCCGACCAGCGCCGCGAACGCGTGGAAGACGTCGGCCGCCACCAGGTGTTCCGGATGGAGCGCTTCCTCAACGCGCTCGGCACGATCGCCGCGATCGGTCCGTTGCTCGGCCTGTTCGGCACCGTGGTCGGCATGATCCAGATGTTCCTCGGCATCCTCGACCATGGGCTCGGCGACGTGAACCAGCTCGCCGGCGGCATCGGCAAGGCGCTGGTGTGCACCGCGACCGGCATGATCGTCGCCATCCCGGCGCTGATCGCCCATCGCTGGCTGAAGCACCGCATCGCCACCTACATCATCGACTTCGAGCACGAAGTGATGCTGCTCGACGACGTCCTCGACGAGCGTCGCGACCTCGCCGCCAAGATGGGCGCGCACGGCTGACATGCGCATCCGCGACCGCGAGCAGGACGACATGTCGGAGATCAACCTGATCCCGTTGATCGACGTCATCCTCTGCCTGATCATCTTCTTCGTGATCACCACCACCTTCGCGTCGCGCAACGTGCTGCGCCTGCAGTTGCCGCGCGCCGAAGGCGAGGCGCCGCCGCAGAAGGACAAGCCGCTGAGCGTGCTGGTGAACGCCGATGGCCATTATTTCGTCGAGGATCGCGAATCGCTGCGCAACGATGTCGAGACCCTCAAGCACACCATCGTCGAAGTCGCCGGCAGCGATCGCGGCAAGCCGGTGCTGCTGCGCGCCGACGCGCGCACGCCGCACCAGGCGGTGGTGACCGCCTATGAAGCGCTGGGCCAGCTCGGTTTCCGCCAGGTGATGATCGCCACCGCCCCCCAGCCCAAGGAAGGTGCGCCGAAATGACGGAAGGCGCGCACACGACCCGCGAAACCTATCGGCGCCTGCTCGGCTATGCCAAGCCGTATCGCGGCTTGCTGGCCGCTGCGTTCCTCGGCATGTTGCTGGAAGCGCTGTCGAGCGGCGGCATCCTGCAGTTGATGAAGTGGATCGTCGACGACATCTTCAATGCGCGGAAATACATCTACCTGTACCCGGCGGCGCTGGTCGGCCTGCTGCTGGCGCGCGGTTTCTTCGGCCTGGTCGGCGATTACTGCATCGCCCGCGGCGGCCGCAATGTCGCCCGCGACTTGCGATTGCAGCTGATGGCCAAGTATCTGCGCCTGCCGGGCGCGCGCTTCGACCGCGAGCCGGTGCCGGTGATGATCACCCGCCTCGGTGGCGACACCGAGCAGGTGGCGCAGGCCGCGGTCGATTCGCTCAAGGTGATGGTGAGCAACACCTTCAACATCATCAGCACCCTGGGCGTGATGTTCTACAACAGCTGGCGCGTTTCGCTGGTGTTGCTGGTGCTGGCGCCGCTGCTGGCGTCGATCATGGGCAAGGTCGGCAAGCGTTACCGTCGCCTCAACCACGAAATCCAGACCGCCGCGGCGGACATGCTGCAGTCGGCCGACCAGGCCCTGCACGCGCACCAGGAAGTCAAGACCTATGGCGCGCAGCAAGCCGAGCTGTCGCGCTACGCCGACCAGAACGCGCGCAACGTCAGCCTGTCGTTGAAGGTCGAAGTGACGCGCAGCTCGCTGTCGCTGTTCGTGCAGGTGCTGGGCGCGGTCGGCGTGGCGGTGATGCTGGTGATCTCGGCGCGCGAGGCCGCGGCCGGACGCCTGACAAGTGGCACGTTTATCACCCTGCTCACGGCGATGGTCAGCCTGGTGCCGCTGCTGCGCCAGATCACCAATGTCCAGAGCATGTTGCAACGGGGCATCTCCTCGGCCAATCGCGTGTTCGACGTGCTCGATGCCGCCGACGAACGCGACGAAGGGCAATTGCCGCTGGAACGCGCGCGCGGAGAACTCGAGTTCCGCCACGTCAGTGCGCGTTACGACAGCCAGCAGGCCTCGGCGCTGGACGATGTCAGCTTCACGGCGCGTCCCGGCACCGTGACAGCGATCGTCGGGCGCTCCGGCAGCGGCAAGTCGACGTTGATCAAACTGATCCCGCGCTTCTACGAACCGGCTTCGGGAGAAATCCTGCTCGATGGCCAGCCGCTCGACGCCTACCGACTCGCCGACCTGCGCCGGCAGATCGCGCTGGTCGGCCAGCACGTCGCGCTGTTCGACGGCAGCATCGCCGACAATGTCGCCTATGGCGAAATGGCGGATGCCGATCCGTCGCGCGTGCGTCGCGCGATCGAAGGCGCGAACGCCGCCGAATTCGTCGATCGCCTGGCCGAAGGTCTCGACACCCACGTCGGCGAGCGCGGCGGAAAACTGTCGGGCGGCCAGCGCCAGCGCGTCGCGATCGCGCGGGCGTTGCTGAAGGACGCGCCGATCCTGATCCTGGACGAAGCCACCGCCGCGCTCGACAACGAGTCGGAACGCCTGGTGCAGACCGCGCTCGACCACCTGATGCCCGATCGCACCACGCTGGTGATCGCGCATCGCCTGTCGACGATCGAACACGCCGACCAGGTGCTGGTGCTCGACCACGGGCGCATCGTCGAACGCGGCACCCACCGCGAATTGCTGGCGCTGGGCGGGGTCTATGCCCATCTCCATGCCATGCAGTTCCGGGAGGGGGCATGAGTCGCGAACGCCGGCCGCCCTCCTGGTGGTTCGGCGACGAGGCGACGCCAGCCTGGACGGGGCCGCTGGAATCCCTGTATCGCAGCGCGTCGACGCGTCGGCGTCGCGTGCAGCAACGGCGTGCGAAACCGGTCGGCATTCCGGTGCTGGTGATCGGCAACCTGATCGCCGGCGGTGCAGGCAAGACGCCGCTGACCATCGCCGTGGTCGAACGCCTGCGCGAGTGGGGCTGGCATCCCGGCGTCGCCAGTCGCGGTTATGGCCGTCGCGATGCCCGGCAAGCGCGCTGGGTCGAGGGCAGCGATGATCCCGTGGTCGCCGGCGACGAACCGGTGGTGATCGCGCGTCGCACCAAGGTGCCGGTGCGCGTCGATGTCCGCCGTGCCGATGCCGCCGCCGCCTTGCGCGACCGCGGTTGCGACATCGTGGTCTGCGATGACGGCCTGCAGCATTACGCATTGGCGCGCGACATCGAGATCGAAGTGATCGACGGCATGCGCGGCTACGGCAACGGGCGGATGATTCCGGCCGGGCCCCTGCGCGAACCGGTCGAACGCGCCGAACTCTGCGATTTCCGCGTGCGCAATTTCGGTAGCGATGCAGCCGGAAGTGGCGAGAACGATTTCGGCGTGTGGCCGATGCATCTCGTCGCGCAACGCGCTGTCGCCCTGCGCGGCCCGCGCGTGCGTGCGCTCGCGGAATTCACCGGGCAGCGCGTACATGCGGTCGCCGGCATCGGCCATCCCGAACGCTTCTTCGACACCTTGCGCCAGCACGGCATCGCGGTGGTGCCGCATGCGTTCCCGGACCATCATGCCTACGCACCGGAAGACTTCGATTTCTCCAGCCCGTTGCCGGTGCTGATGACGGAGAAGGACGCGGTGAAATGCAGTGTCTTCGCCGGCGAGCATTGGTACAGCGTGCCGGTCGATGCCGAGCTGCCGGCGGCGTTCTGGATCGGCCTGGAAGACCGGGTGCAACAACTGCGCCAATTGAGTTTGCTGGAGGCCGAATGAGCCGGAAGTTCGTCGTCGCCATTCCCGCGCGCCTGTCGGCGAGCCGCTTGCCCGGCAAGCCGCTGCGGCTGCTGGGTGGCGAACCGCTGGTCCGCCATGTCGCGCGGCGTGCCTTGGCTGCTGGCGCCGATGACGTGGTGGTCGCCGCGGACGACGCCAGCATCCTCGCCGCGCTCGACGGCATCGCCGTGCGTGGCGTGCTCACGCGAACGGATCATGCGTCCGGCACCGATCGCCTCGCCGAATGCGCGCGGCTCGCCGGCTGGAGCGACGACACCGTGGTGGTGAACCTGCAGGGCGACGAACCCTTCGCGCCGGCCTCGGGCATCCGCACCGTCGCGCAGACCCTTGCCGACAGCGGCGCGGAAATGGCGACGCTGGCGACCGCGGTCGACGATCCCGAGCAACTCTTCGATCCCAATACCGTCAAGCTGGTGTGGCGCGATCGCATCGGCGATGCGCAATGGCGCGATGTCCTGTATTTCAGTCGCGCACCGATTCCCTGGCATCGCGATGCTTTCGCGCAAGACAAACGCGTGCTGATGCCGGACCAGTGCCTGCGCCATATCGGCATCTACGCCTATCGCGTCGGCTTCCTGCAGCGCTTCGCGGCGATGCCCCAAGGCATGCTGGAACAGCTGGAATCGCTGGAACAATTGCGTGTGCTGGAAGCGGGGTTCCGCATCGCCGCCGCGCTGGCGCCGGAGCCGTTCCCGCCGGGCGTCGATACGCCGGAAGACCTCGCGCGTGCCGAGGCGCGACTGGCGCAGGGCGGGGCATGAAGGTCCTGTTCGTCTGCCTCGGCAACATTTGCCGTTCGCCGATGCTGGACGGCTGGATGCGTGCGCGCATCGCCGGCGATCCATCGCTGTCGTGGCTGCAGGTCGATTCCGCCGGCTTCGAACGTTCGCATGTCGGCGAGGCGCCGGATCCGCGCGCCATCCGCATCGCCCGCGAGCACGGCGTCGATCTCTCGGACCTGCGTGCCCGCCAGATCGGCGACGTCGATTTCGACCGCTTCGACCTGCTGCTGTTCGCCGATGCCTCGACGCTGTCGGCCGGATTGCGCAAGGCCGGTCCGCGCCATCACGCGCGCATGCACCGGGTGATGGAATGGCTGGATCTGGAGCCCTTCGATCTCGCCGATCCCTGGTACGGGGACGACGCGGATTTCCGCGCATGCTGGGCGCGGGTGGAGCAGGCCGGTCCGCTGCTGCTGGAGCGCCTGCGCGTCGATCAGCGAATGGACACCGTCCCCGCCGCATAATGGCGTCGTGACCAGCGACGAACACGTTCCCTTCGACGGCAAGGCCTTTGTCCGCGACCTGACCAGTGCGCCCGGGGTGTACCGCATGTACGCCGCCGACGACACGCTGCTCTACGTCGGCAAGGCGGCTTCGCTGAACAAGCGCGTTGCCAGCTATTTCAACAAGGCATTGACCATCCGCATCGCGACCATGGTCAACCAGATCGCGCGGATCGAGGTGAGCGTCACCCGCACGCCGGCCGAGGCCCTGATCCTCGAGAACCAGCTGATCAAGACCCTGAAGCCGCGATACAACGTGATGTTGCGCGACGACAAGAGCTATCCCTACGTGCTGCTGACGCAGGAGGAGTTCCCGCGCGTCGCCCTGCACCGCGGTCCGCGGGCGATTCCCGGCAAGTATTTCGGGCCGTACCCCAGCGTCTATTCGGTGCGCGAAACCCTCAACTTCATGCATCGCCTGTTCAAGCTGCGCAATTGCGAGGACAGCGTCTTCCGCAACCGCACGCGGCCGTGCCTGCAATACCAGATCGGCCGCTGCACCGCGCCTTGCGTCGGCCTGATCGATGCCGAGTCCTATGCCCACGATGCCCATCGTGCCGAACTGTTCCTGTCCGGACGCAGCGAGGAACTCGGGCGCGAGCTCACCGCCGAAATGGAAGCCGCCAGTGCGCGCCTCGATTTCGAGGGCGCCGCGCGCCTGCGCGACCTGCTCACCGGCGTGCGCAAGCTGCAATCGCATCATTCGCTGGGCAACGACGGCAACGACACCGACGTGCTCGCCTGCGTGCTCCGCAACGGCCACGCCTGCGTGATGCTGCTGTCGTGGCGCGATGGCCGCAATCTCGGCACCCGTTCGTTCTTCCCCAGGCTCAACGGCGAGGATTCCGCCGCCGAAGTGCTGGCCGCCTTCGTCTCGCAGTATTACGGCGATCATCCGCCGCCGCGCGAGATCTGGCTCGACCAGGACATTCCCGAACGCGAACTGATCGAGGAGGCGCTCAACGAAGCGTCGTTGCACAAGGTCCGCCTGCGCACGCGTTTCCGCGGCGAACGCGCGGCCCAGGTCGATTTCGTCCGGCGCAACGCCGATGTCGCGCTGTCGTCCGAACTCGCCAGCAACGCGGCGCAGAAGGCGCGGCTGGATTCGCTGTGCGAATTGCTCGGGCTGGAAGCGCCACCGCATCGCATCGAGTGTTACGACATCAGCCACACCATGGGCGAGGCGACCGTCGCGTCCTGCGTGGTGTTCGACGAGAACGGCCCGGTGCGCGGGCAGTACCGCCGCTTCAACATCGCCGGCATCACCCCGGGCGACGATTACGCCGCCATGCGCCAGGTGTTGACGCGGCGCTTCAAGCGCGCGATGGACAGTCTTGCCGAGGGCGAGGCGCCCGCGAATCCGATCCCCGACCTGCTGCTGATCGATGGCGGCACCGGCCAACTGGCGCAGGCGCGGGCGGTGCTGAACGAACTCAACGTCGAGGGCGTGGCGATGATCGGCGTCGCCAAGGGGCCGGAACGCATCGCCGGCGACGAAACCCTGGTGTTCCCCGATGGTCGCGAGCTGCACCCGGGCAGGCAGTCGCCGGGCCTGCAATTGATCCAGCAGGTGCGCGACGAGGCCCATCGCTTCGCCATCACCGGCCATCGCGGGCGCCGCCAGAAGGCGCGCACCACCAGCAGGCTCGAGGACATCCCGGGGATCGGGCCGCGCCGCCGCGCCAGCCTGCTCAAGCACTTCGGCGGCATGGTCGGGCTGAAGGCCGCGAGTGCCGCCGACATCGCGCGGGTCGAGGGCGTCAACGCGGCATTGGCCGAAAGGATATACGCGGCGCTGCACGGACTCGCGTAGCATTGGCGGCGTATGCGAATCACCATCCCGACCTTCCTCACGCTGGCACGCATCCTGATGATTCCGGTGCTGGTGGTGGTCTTTTTCCTGCCTTGGCGCTGGGCCAGCCTGTTCGCGATGCTGGTGTTCGCGCTGGCCTCGATCACCGACTGGCTGGACGGCTGGATCGCGCGCCGCTACCACCAGTATTCGGCCTTCGGCGCCTTCCTCGACCCGGTGGCCGACAAGCTGATGGTGTCGACCGCGTTGTTCCTGATCGTGCAGGGGCATCCCACCGCGTGGATGGCGTTCTGGGCGGCGGTGATCGTCGGTCGCGAGATCGCGGTGTCCGCGCTGCGCGAATGGATGGCCGGGCTCGGCCAGCATGCCAAGGTGAAGGTCGCGCTGATCGGCAAGGTCAAGACCACCGTGCAAATGCTGGCGATCGGGTTCCTGCTGTATTCCATCCATCAGCCCTACGCGCCGAACCCGACGTTGTGGATCGATCGCCTGGCCTTCCATATCGGCGACTGGGGCCTGGCCGCCGCGGCGCTGCTGACCTTGTGGTCCGGCGTCGAATATCTGGTCGCCGCCTGGCCGGTGTTGCGGGATGGGGAAGGCAAGCCTGTTGACACGTTGCCAGACTCCGGTAAAATGGCCGGCTCAACGCGGGAATAGCTCAGTTGGTAGAGCACGACCTTGCCAAGGTCGGGGTCGCGAGTTCGAGTCTCGTTTCCCGCTCCAGTTTCGCAAAGCCCCGGTACGCCGGGGTTTTGTTTTGTAGGACAATGCTTTTGATGGCCGGGTGGCAGAGTGGTTATGCAGCGGACTGCAAATCCGCGTACGCCGGTTCAATTCCGACCTCGGCCTCCATCAAGACGATCCCGGCGCAAGCCGGGATTTTTCTTTGTGGGTACAGTGTCGCCATGAACGCGCACGTCGAAAGCTTTCACGATCCGGCGACATCCACCTTCACCCATGTCGTCTTCGACGGCGACGGCGGGCACGCCGCGATCATCGATCCCGTGCTCGATTTCGATCCGGCGACTGCGCGCACTTCCACCGAATCCGCACAACGCCTGCTCGAATTCGTGCAAGCACGTCGATTGCATGTCGACTGGATCCTCGAAACGCATGCGCACGCCGACCATCTCACCGCCGCCGCGTGGCTGAAGCGCGAAACCGGCGCGCCGGTCGCGATCGGCCGCGGCATCACCAAGGTGCAGGAACGCTTCAAGGCGCTGCTCGGACTGGAAGGCGATTTCGCGATCGACGGCAGCCAGTTCGATCGGTTGTTCGATGATGGCGACAGCTTCGCCATTGGCAGGTTGAACGCGCGCGTGCTGGCGACGCCGGGCCATACCGACGACAGCCTGACCTATCTGATCGGCGACGCCGCCTTCATCGGCGACACCCTGTTCGCGCCGGAGACAGGGACCGCGCGCGTCGACTTTCCCGGTGGCGATGCGCACGAACTCTACCGTTCGATCCATCGGTTGTTCGATTTGCCGGCCGAGATCCGAATTTTCCTGTGCCACGACTATCCGCAGGGACGCGAGGCGCGCGCGCAGACGTCGATCGCGGAGCAGGAGCAGCGCAACATCCACGTGGGTGGTGGTGCGTCGGAAGATGCATTCGTGGAGATGCGGCTCAAGCGCGACGCCACGCTGGCGCCGCCGAAGCTGATCGATCCCGCGCTGCGCGCGAACATCCGCGCGGGCGTGTTGCCGCGCGAGTAATGGTGCCCGGAGTGGGGATCGAACCGCGCCGCGACCATGGCCGGGATGCGATTGGATTGAACGCGCCGCAGCGCGCCGGGAGAAGCAGGTGCGAGCTGTTGATTGGTGCCCGGAGTGGGGATCGAACCCACATGATGTCGCCATCGAGGGATTTTAAGTCCCTTGCGTCTACCAGTTTCGCCATCCGGGCAGGCTGCAAATGCTACTCCGTGGCGGGCACGGCGTCTTGCGCCCCGCCGTGCGAACATGCGGGTCCAGTCACCGGAATGAACCCATGATCGTCTTCAAGAGCGAGCAGGCGCGTTATCTCGGCTATGTGCTGGCATTGGCCGGATTGCTGGTTTCGCTGCTGTTGCTGTTCCGGGACCACAGCCAAGGCTGGCTGGTCGGGGTGATCGTGTTCGGCGCGCTGGCGGCGCTCGGCACCGCCGACCTGCTGCAGGCGAAGAGCACGCTGCGGCGCAATTACCCGATCTTCGCCCATATCCGCTTCGTGCTGGAATCGTTCGGGCCGGAGATCCGCCAGTATTTCGTCGAGTCCGACATCGTCGAAGTGCCGTTCTCGCGCGAGCAGCGCACGCTGGTCTACGAACGCGCCAAGGACCTCAGCGACGTGGTGCCGTTCGGAACCGAGCTCGACGTCTACGGCGACCAGTACGAGTGGATCAACCATTCGATCGCGCCGACACCGCACCACGACGAGAACTACCGCATCACCATCGGCGAGGACAGCGCGCAGCCCTACGATGCCAGCGTCTTCAACATCTCGGCGATGAGCTTCGGCGCGCTGTCGGCCAACGCGATCCGCGCCCTCAATTGGGGAGCGAAGCTCGGCGGTTTCAGCCACGACACCGGGGAGGGCTCGATCTCGCCCTATCACCGCGAATACGGGGGCGACCTGGTATGGGAAATCGGTTCCGGCTATTTCGGTTGCCGCAACGAAGACGGCAGTTTCAATGCCGACCGGTTCGCGGCCAACGCCCGCGATCCGCAGGTGAAGATGGTCGAGTTGAAGTTGTCGCAGGGTGCCAAGCCCGGCCACGGCGGCGTGCTGCCGGCTGCCAAGGTGTCGGCGGAAATCGCGGCGACGCGTGGCGTGCCGATGGGCCAGGACTGCGTGTCGCCGGCGAGGCACACGGTGTTTTCGACGCCGATCGAGTTGCTGCAATTCGTTGCGAAGATGCGCGAGTTGTCGGGCGGCAAGCCGGCCGGGTTCAAGCTGGCGATCGGCCATCCCTGGGAATGGTTCGCGATCGCCAAGGCCATCCATGAAACCGGATTGCTGCCGGACTTCATCGTGGTCGACGGCGCCGAAGGCGGTACCGGCGCGGCGCCGTCGGAATTCATCAATCATGTCGGCGTGCCGATGCACGAAGGACTGATGCTGGTCGACAACACCCTGATCGGCCTCGGCTTGCGTGACCGCATCCGCATCGGTGCGGCGGGCAAGATCACCAGCGCCTTCGGTCTCGCCCATACCATGGCGCTGGGCGCGGACTGGTGCAACGCCGCGCGCGCTTTCATGTTTTCGGTGGGCTGCATCCAGGCACGCAGCTGCCACAACGACAAATGCCCGACAGGCGTCGCCACCCAGGATCCGAGCCGATGGAAGCGGCTGGATGTCGAGGACAAGGCGCAACGCGTGCGCAATTTCCACGGGAACACCCTGAAGGCGTTGCGCGACATGCTGTGCGCGGCGGGCCTCACCCATCCGCGCGAGCTCGGGCCCGAGCACATCCTGCGCCGGGTCAGTCCGATCGAGATTCGTGCCTTGTCGCAGCTGTACCCCAGGCTCCATCCCGGGGAATTGCTCGAGGCCCGCGAGCCGAACCACCAGGTCTTCCGTCTGTTCTGGCGCGAGGCGCGCAGCGACAGTTTCGCGGCGCCGGCGCGGATCGCGGAAATGCGCGCTTCGAAATCGTATTGAGGCGGCGGTTACGCAGCCAGCGGTGCCTGGAAACCGCAGCGCAGGAAGATCACGCGCTCGCGTGCGTCGAGCTCGTCGAATGCGAGTTCGCGGGCATCGCCCGCACGCTGGTCGTGGGTGATGAATTCGTGGCCGGCGCAAGCGGAGTTGCAGTCCGCTGCATCACCGGCCTGCCATCCGGCCAGGTGATCCGCGTGGATCGGTTCCCGGCGTGGCGACGCGAGCATGTCCATGTGTCTTCCCTGACGATTGCGCGGCCTTCGTGGCCGCAGGGACAGCATGGCGCCAGATGGGCGTCCCGGCACTCGGGAAGCAGCCGACACGGTTGTAGGAAAACCCCGCGCCGGAAACCTCAGGCTGCGTCGATCAGCTCGAGCGCACGTTCCGGCGGACGGCAGATCACCGCACGGTCACCACGGACCAGGATCGGGCGTTCGATCAGGCGCGGGTACTCGACCATCGCGGCGATGGCGTCGGCGTCGGAGAGGGCGGGGTCATCCAGACCGAGCCCGGCGTACTCCGGTTCCCCCTTGCGCAACAATTCGCGGGCAGGGATGGCGAGCTTGGCCAGCAGATCGCGCAAGGTTCCGGCATCGGGCGGCGTTTGCAGGTATTCGACCACGTGCGGTTGCAGGCCACGCTCCGCGAGCAGGGCGGCCGTGGCGCGGCATTTCGAGCAGGCGTCGTTGTGGTAGAGGGTCAGTTCGGGCATCGCGGCGTTCCCGTGGGGAGTGCACCATGATGCCAGTCAGGCCGCTTCCTCGAAGTGGTAGCCGAGGCGGGTCAGGATGCGGCGCTCGACTTCGCTCAGTTGCGATTCCTCGAGTTCCTTCGCATCGGTCGGGCGCATGTCGTAGGTGGTGAAGACATGCTGTCGATGGCCGAAGGCGCAATACTCGCCCTCGCGCGTCTTGTATGAGATGGGGGCGCCGCACTTGCGGCAAAGCGATGCTGTTTCGTCCGTGAAATCCATGTGCCTACGTCCTGTAGGGAAGTGCACGAATCCTGTGCACGGGGGAGATCGTAGCACCGTGACAAGGGTCTCGTCCCGCGAAAGCGTTCACAAAAAGCGGAGGCCGATCCGGGGAGCCGGGGCTGGGACAAGATGGCCAATGTGAACAGGTGTTTGCGTATGGCACCATGCCCGCATGGCTGAGGGGCAGACATTCGACCTGGCTTCGATCCGGAGCAGCTGTATGCATTGCTCGCTGCGGCAGCTGTGCCTGCCTGCCGGGATCAGTGCGGAGGAGCTGCAGCGACTGGACGATATCGTGCGCCGCCGCCGGCCCATCGCCCAGAACGAACGCCTGTATCGGCTGGGGGATCCCCTCGTGGCGGTGTACGTGGCGCGCGACGGCGCGTTCAAGACGGTAGCGATCAGCGAAGCGGGCGAGGAGCAGATCGTCGGCTTCCACCTGCCGGGCGAGTTGATCGGGCTCGATGCGCTGGGTGCGGGCGAGCATCGTTGCGAGGCGGTGGCGCTGACGACTGCGAATGTCTGCGAAGTGCCGTTCGAGCAGCTCTCGGAGGTGGCTTCGCAATTGCCCGGGCTGCAACAGCAGTTGTTGCGGGTCATCGGCCAGAGCGTCGGTCGTGACCACGATCATCTCGGGATCCTGGTGCGACGACAGGCGGTCGAACGCATCGCCCTGTTCCTGCATGGCCTGGCCGAGCGCTATCGCAACATCGGTCAGTCGGGGCTCGAATTCAGGCTGCCGATGAGTCGCGAGGATATCGCCCACTATCTCGGGCTTGCGCTGGAAACCGTGAGTCGCGGCTTCGGCAAGCTGCAGGACGATGGAGTGATCGCGGTGGTCGGCCGCCGGATCGAGATCCGCGATTGCGTGGAGCTGGATCGGCTTGCCCATGGCGTGGAGCAGGAGGCGCCGCGCGGACGCAGCCGCGCCTGAGGTCAGGTCGGCAGGCTCTGGCAGCCCAGCGCGGACAGTACGCCGTGCAGTGCCGGTGCTTTCATCAGCAAAGGCGCGGTACACGTCAGCACCCCGGCGATCAGCACGCAGGCGCCCATCGCGATGCGCCAGCCGCCGCGCTGGAGCCGTTGGCCGATGCGGGCGCCGGCCCAGGTGAGCGGCAACATCACCGGCAGGGTGCCCAGCCCGAATGCGGTCATCGTCATCGCGCCGTTGATGGCGCTGGCCTGCAACCAGGCCGCGGCGAGCAGGGTCGTGCTGAGGCCGCAGGGCATCCATCCCCACAACATGCCGAGCGCGATGCGCTTGCCGGTGGTATCGGCCGGCAACAGGCGGCGCTGCAGCGGGCGCAGTCTTTGCCACAGCCTGCCGCCCGGGCCACGGAGGAAGGACAGCCGTCCCCCGCGATCGAGCAGGCGCAGGGCCGCGACGATCAATACCAGTCCGACGGCGGCGCGCAACGCAAGCGCGAGCCAGGGCTGGCGGGCGATGCCGATGATGCCGTGGCCGATGCCGCCGGCGATGGCGCCGGCCAGGGCGTAACCGCCGGTTCGCCCGAGATTGGGCTGCAAGGCGCGCCACCAGCCGCCGCGCTGCTGCAGCGACAGACCGGTGGCGATGCCGCCGCACATCACCGCGCAATGGGCGCCGCCCAACAGTCCGCTGAGGAGGGCGCCGCCGAGGACGAGCCAGTCAATCGGCATCGGGATCCTCGCGGGATCCGGAAGGCGTGTCGTCGTCGACGAGGATGTCGAGCGCGGGCGTGTCGAGGTCGTCGAACTGCCCGCGCTTCACTGCCCACGCGAATGCCGCGATCGCCACCACCAGCAGCATCAGGCTGAGCGGAACCAGCAGCAACAGGATGATCATGCCCGGATCCTCGCCAGCCGCAATGCGTTGAGAGTGACGGCCAGCGACGACAGCGACATGCCGAGCGCGGCGATCCATGGCGTGACCAGTCCCGCCGCGGCCAGCGGCAATGCCAGCAGGTTGTAGCCGATCGCCCAGGCGAAGTTCTCGCGGACGATGCGGCGCGTCCGCCGCGCGAGCGCGATCGCGGCGGGAATGCGCATGAGTGCGGGCGCGGCAAGGACGAGATCGGCGCAACGCTGCGCCAATGCCGCGCCGTCACCGATCGCGATGGAGACGTCGGCGCCGGCAAGCACCGGGGCGTCGTTGAGGCCATCGCCGACCATTGCGACATGGTGTCCGTTCATCTGCAGGTGGCGGACGAAGGCCAGTTTGTCTTCGGGTGTCTGTCGTGCGTGTATGTCGCCGATGTCGAGTCGCGCGGCGAGGCGTTCGACCGCGGCCGGTGCATCGCCACTGGAAAGATGCAATCCGATGCCGAGTCGCCGCAGCGCCGCCAGCGAATCGCCGGCATCGCCGCGTTCCTGTTCGCGGATGGCGAAGCGTGCGGCGGCATGTTCGCCATCGCCGAGCCAGATGGCGCCGTCGTCTTCGCCCGAGCAGGCGAAGGCGGCGTGGCCGATGCGCCATCGACGGCCGCCGACCGTGCCTTCGATCCCCGTGCCCGGATGCGTGGTGATGTCGTTGGCTACCGCCGTAGCGGCGCCGGGAGCATGAAAGGCGCGCGCCAGCGGATGCGTGCTGTCGCGTTCGAGCGCGCGTGCGATCCGCAGCGCCGTGTCGCGATCCATGGCATCGGATGTCGAGATGCCGTCGAGCACGGGCGAGCCATCGCTCAGCGTACCGGTCTTGTCGAAGACGATATGGTCGATGCGGGCGAGGCGATCGAGCGCATCGGCACTGACCGGCAGCATGCCCAGTCTCGCCAGTGCACCGTTGGCCGAGGCGAGGGCGGCCGGAACGGCCAGCGACATTGCGCACGGACAACTGATCGCCAGCAGCGACAGCGTGACTTCCAGTGCGCGCGAGGGATCGCGGGCGTGCCACGCCAGGAAGACGATCGTGGCGGTGGCCAGCATCGCGAGCACGAACCAGGCCGCGATGCGGTCCGCGGTGCGGGCGAGTGGGGGGCGATGGGCCTGCGCCTGTTCCGCGAGCCGTGCAAGTTGCGACAGCCGGGTCGCCTGTCCGGTGGCGGTGACGCGAATGCGCGCCGGGCGGTCGCCGCAGATCGTCCCGGCGTAGACGGGATCGCCGGAGATCTTGCCGACGCCATGCGATTCGCCGGTCAGCAATGCCTCGGCGAAAGCGGCTTCGGGATCGAGCAGGACGCCATCCGCAGGCACATGTTCGCCACTCGCGATGCAGACGACGTCGTTGGCCTGCAGTGCCGCCAGTGCGACATGTTCGCGCGTGCCGTCGGGACGTTCGCGCACGGCCAGCGCCGGGCGCGCCCGCGCCAGCGCATCCACCTGCGCGGATGCGATATTGCGCGCGCGCTGTTCCAGCAGTCGTGCCAGCAACAACAGGAACACGAACATCACCGCGGCGTCGTACCAGACCTGCGGACCTCCACGGATCGTTTCCACGACGCTGGCGACATAAGCCAGCATCACCGAGGTCGCGATCAGCGTGTCCATCCCCGGCGTGCGATGGCGAAGTTCTCGCCAGCAGCCGGCGAGGAACGGCCAGCCGGCATAGAACACCACCGGCGTGGAGACCAGGAAGGTGATCCAGCGGAAAAAATCGCGCATCGCCGGCGACATGCTGCCGCGGGTGTCGAGATAGAGCGCTTCCGCGAACATCATCGCCTGCATCGCGCCGAGGCCGGCGATGCCGAGCCTGAGCAGCCAGCGGTTGCGATCGCGGCGACGCGCGCGCTCGCCGGCTTCGCCTGTCGCCAACCAGGGCCGATAGCCGAGCGATTGCAGTCGTCGCAACGCCGTCGACAAGCGGGTTCGGGCCGGATCCCAGGCGATGCGGATGCGTCCGGTCACGGCATTGGCGCTGACTTCGAGCACGCCGGGTTCGCGCGCCAACGCGCGATCGATCAGCCACGCGCAGGCGGCACAACGCATGCCGTTGGCGAGCAGGGTGAGCTCGCGTCCGCCGGGAATCGCACGGGCATGTTCTGCGAGGATGTCCTCGCGATCCCACAGTGCGAGATCGGCGTCGCCCGTGTCCACGCGCGCGGCGGGCGCGTTGCGCAGGCGATAGTAATCGTCGAGGCGGGCGTCGCGGATCCACGCTGCGGCGGCGGCGCAGCCATCGCAGCAGAAACTGCGTTCGGCGCCATCCAGGCGGGCAAGCGCGGGATTGGCCGGCAGCGGTTCGTTGCAATGGAAGCAGGCGGACATGGCGAGCGGGGCGCTGGCCGTGCCGATGAAGTCCGCGGGCACGCTGTTCATGGCGATCAGTCGCTGCCGATCGCGGGATGCAGGTAGATGGCCTGCCGGCGGGCGATCCAGCGGCCATGCAATTTCCACGCAGCGTCCGCAGGCGCCAGTTGCACGTTCCAGTCGTGCGACAGGTCGATGTCCTGTGCCTTGCTCCAACCGTTTGCGCTGGGCGCAAGCTTCACCGTCATGTCGAGTCTCGCCGCGGTCGGATGATGCAGCGAAAGTACCAGCGGCGCCGTGCGATCGAATTCGCCGGCGACCGGGTCCACTTCGACCACGCCCTTTGCCGCGCGTGCGATGGCGCTCAGGCGGAGCTGTTGCGCGCGGGCGTCGGGCGAGAGGTCGGCGGTCTGGATCTGGGCCGTGCGCTTCACGTCATCCGGCACCATGTCGTTGTTGCCGGACGAACGCGCCGATGCGTACAGCAATCCGAACGACGCGAAGACGGCCGTGGCAGGGATGGCGAACACCAGCCATACCATCGGCTCGCGCCAGGGCTTGCGCTTTTGCGTCGGGGATTCGCGGGTAACGATCATGGCGCGGGTCCGAAGAAACTGCTGTCCACTTCCTTGTGGACGATGCCGTCCATGCTTGCGATCACGAAGCGCACGTCGTGGCGGCCCTGTACGGGCGCCTTGGCGCGGACGGTCAGCACCACGGATGCGACGTCGCCGGGCGCAACGGTAACGGGAGCGATATCGCGCAATTCCAGTGCGTCCCGGTCGCGAGAGGCGGTCGTCATGGCGACCGTGTAGCGCTGCGCGCGATCGGTCTTGTTGGCGAGCTTCAGCGTGTAGCCGTTCTCGATGCCAGTGGCGGTTTCGCGATAGAGCGCGTTGCGATCGCGCAGGATTTCCGCGATCAACGGCGAACGGTTGGCCACGCCCCAGGCGAAGCCGCCGAGCAGGGCCAGCAGCAACATGCCGTAGACGACGATGCGCGGGCGCAACACCCGGGTGCGGTCGCCGTCGAGCGCGTTCTGGGTGGTGTTGCGGATCAGGCCCTTGCGATAGCCCATCTTCGCCA
This sequence comes from Lysobacter sp., assembly GCA_030151365.1. Taxonomy (GTDB): domain Bacteria; phylum Pseudomonadota; class Gammaproteobacteria; order Xanthomonadales; family Xanthomonadaceae; genus Solilutibacter. The sequence goes on from JASLDW010000019.1 coordinate 25,785, forward strand.
TCACGTCGTCGCAGGCATCGATGCAGGCGCCGCAGGCGATGCATTCGTATTGCAGGCCGTTGCGGATGTCGATGCCGACCGGGCACACCTGCACGCAGATCGTGCAATCGATGCAGTCGCCCAATTCTTCCGGCGCGAATTTCGGCAGCGGCTGCACCTCGGTGCCGACGGCGTTGTCGAAAGTGATCGTGCCCTTGGCCTGCGCGCGCGAATCGGCGGCGCTGGGATGACGGCTGGCGCGGAACACGTAATCGTAGGCGGTGGCGAGATCGAGCAGGCCGCGGCCGCGCGCGAACACGTCGGCGATGCTGCGCTTGCGCGGGCCGCGCGGTTCGCCGCGCCTGGCGTCGTAGGCGATGATCAGCGTGTTGCGATCGAACATCGCGCTCTGGAAGCGCGCGTAGGGGCACATGTATTTGCATACCTGTTCGCGCAGGAAGCCGGCGTTGCCCCAGGTGGCGAAGGCATAGAACAGGATCCAGAACGCTTCCCAGCCACTGGCGTGGAACGGCAGGCTTGCCCACAGTCCGCGGATCGGCGTGAAGTAGCCGACGAAGGTGAAGCCGGTCCACAACGCGAATATGAGCCACAAGAGATGCTTTCCGCCCTTGCGCAGCAGTTTTCCGCCCGACCACGACGCGGCGTCGAGCTTGATGCGGGCGTTGCGGTCGCCTTCGCACCAGCGTTCGATCCACAGGAAGGTTTCGGTCCACACCGTTTGCGGGCAGGCGTAGCCGCACCACAGGCGGCCGGCGAGGGCGGTGAAGAAGAACAGCGAGACACCGGCGATCATCAGCAGTAGCGCCAGCAACGGGAAGTCCTGCGGCCAGAAGGTCAGGCCGAAGACGTGGAACTTGCGCGCAGGCAGGTCGAACAGCACCGCCTGGTGGCCGTCCCAGCGCAGCCATGCGAAGGCGTAGAACATGCCGAGCAACCACAATACGGCGATCTTGCGCAGGCGATCGAAGCGACCGCTGACATCGCGCGGATAGACCTTGCGTTCGCTGACGTAGAACGAGGTGCTGTCTTCGGTCAACGCAATGTCGATGGATTTCTTCAACGTCGTCGTCCTTCGCGTCGCTCAATCCAGCGGGAGCGGGCGGTTGAAGCGGCTGCGCGGCCGCAGCAGCCACCAGGTGAACAGGCTGGACGACGCCGTGGCCAGCCAGAACATGAAGAAGCCGACGGTGTAGCCCATCTCGCGGGTGATCTGCAGGGAAGGGAAGGTCATGTCGCGCAGGCTCAGCGGGTCGACGCAGGCGAAGAACACCATCGTCGCCACGCCCGCGGCGAAGAAGCTCGGCCAGGCGATCGCGCCGATGCGCTGCGCCATGGGGCGTCGTGGATGATCGAAGTCGCGATTGCCGTCCGTCATCGTCGTCACCTCGCGGCGGGCGCTTGCGTCTTGTTGCCGGCGGCGGCATGCGAGAGCGACCACACATAGGCGGCGGCGAGGCGCGAACGGGTTTCGCCGAGGATGGGGCGGTGTGCGGGCATGCTGCCGTGGCGTCCGTTGGCAATGCTCTCGTGGATGGCGGCGTTGCTGCCGCCGTACAACCACACGGTGTCGGTGAGGTCGGGGGCGCCGAGTTCCTGGTTGCCCTTGCCGTCGGCACCGTGGCAGGCGACGCAGATGCCGTCATAGAGGCGCTTGCCTTGCGAGGCCATGTAATCGTTGGCGAGCGATTTCCCCGGCTGCGACAGGCTGCGCACGTAGGCGACCACATAGTCGACGGCGTTCTCGCCATCCATGCCGGTCAGCACCGGACCCCAGGCCGGCATCACGCCTTCGCGGCCATCCAGGACCGATTGCAGGACACGCTCGGGCGAACCGCCCCATTTCCATTCCTGGTCGGTGAGGTTGGGATAGCCGATCGCGCCCTTGGCGGACGAACCGTGGCAGGTCGCGCAGGTGTTGTTGAAGATCGAGCGGCCCAGTTTCACCGCTTCGGGATTGCCGGCGAGCACGTCGATCGGCTGGCCCTTGAACGGCGCGAAGGTTTCCTCGAGCGTGGCGTCATAGCTCGCCTTTTCCTTCGCCTGCTCCTTCTGCGATGTCCAATGGCCGATGCCGGGCAGGTTGCCGAATCCCGGGAACCACGCGAAATACCCGATGCCGAAGACAATCGTGATCCAGAACAGGTTGATCCACCATTTCGGCAAGGGCTTGTTGTACTCGGTGATGTCGCCGTCCCAGACGTGGCTGGTGTCTTCCGGCTTGCCGTCGCCGGGGCGGCGCTTCGACGTCCACCACAACAGCCAGGCGCAGCCGCCGATGTTGAGCACGATCAGCGCCATCACGTAAACCGACCAGCCGCCGCTCATCATTCGCGCATCTCCCCGTTGCCGTCATCCAGCGGCAGGCGCGCCGCTTCCTCGAACTCCGCGCGGCGTTTCGGGCTCCACGCCCACGTCCAGCCGGCGAGGAACACCACCAGCAACATCACGGTCACGATTCCGGACACCATGGCTCAGTTCCCCTTGGGTGCGTGTTTGCCGAGGCCCTGCAGATAGGCGACCACGGCGTCGAGTTCGGTCTTGCCGGCGACGTCGTCCGCCGCCTTGGCGATGTCTGCATCGCTGTAGGGATCGCCGAGGCGCTTCAGCGCGCGCATGTGGGTGGCGACCTCCTGGCCGTCGAGCCGGTTTTTCTCCAGCCACGGGAAGCTCGGCATGTTCGATTCCGGCACCACGTCGCGCGGATTGGTCAGGTGCACGCGATGCCAGTCGTCGGAATAGCGGCTGCCGACGCGGGCGAGGTCGGGGCCGGTGCGCTTGCTGCCCCACTGGAAGGGACGGTCGTACACCGATTCGCCGGCCAGCGAATAGTGGCCGTAGCGTTCGGTCTCGAAACGCAGCGTGCGGATCATCTGCGAATGGCAGTTGTAGCAGCCTTCGCGCACGTAGATGTCGCGTCCAGCGAGTTGCAGGGCTGGATAGGGCTTGACGCCCGGCAATGGCTTGATCGTCTCGGCCTGGAACATCAGCGGGACGATTTCGGCCAGCCCGCCGAAAGACACCACCACCGCGATCAGGATCGCCATCAGCCCGACGTTCTTCTCGATCTTCTCGTGCGGATTGGCGGGATGTGCGCCGGTTTGCGTGTTGTCGCTCATGTCGGGTCCTCAGGCGCGCGCATCGTTGATGTCGGGAGTCAGAACCGCCTGCGGCGCCGGCGACTTCGCCATCGCGAAGGTCTTCCACATGTTCACGGCCATCAGTCCCATGCCGGAGAGCACCAGCAGTCCTCCACCGAGACGCGCGAGGTAGTAGGGATAGGTTGCGTTGAGCGCCTCGACGAAGCTGTATGTGAGCGTGCCGTCGGCGTTGGTGGCGCGCCACATCAGGCCCTGCATCACGCCGGCGATCCACATCGCGGCGATGTAGAACACTACGCCGAGGGTGTGCAGCCAGAAGTGGGTGTCGATCCACTTGGTCGAATGCATCGCGTTCAGGCCGAGCAGGCGCGGCACCAGCGCGTAGATCGATCCGATCGAGATCATCGCCACCCAGCCGAGCGCGCCGGCGTGCACGTGGCCGATGGTCCAGTCGGTGTAGTGCGACAGCGAGTTGACCGTCTTGATCGACATCATCGGCCCCTCGAACGTGGCGATCATGTAGAAGCTGACCGCGACGATCAGGAACTTGAGGATGGCATCGGTGCGCAGCTTGTGCCACACGCCGGAGAGCGTGAGGATGCCGTTCATCGCGCCGCCCCAACTCGGCGCCAGCAGGATCAGCGAGAACACCATGCCCACCGACTGCGCCCAGTCGGGCAGCGCGGTGTACTGCAGGTGGTGCGGGCCGGCCCACATGTAGACCGCGATCAGCGCCCAGAAATGCACGATCGACAGGCGATAGGAATAGATCGGGCGTTGCGCCTGCTTCGGCACGAAGTAATACATCATGCCGAGGAAACCGGCGGTCAGGAAGAAGCCCACCGCGTTGTGCCCGTACCACCATTGCACCATCGCGTCGACGGCGCCGCTGTAGACCGGATAGGACTTCCACCAGCCGGCCGGAATGGCGATGTTGTTGACGATGTGCAGCAAAGCTACGGCGATGATGAAACTGCCATAGAACCAGTTGGCCACGTAGATGTGCTTGACCCGGCGCCTGGCGATCGTGCCGAAGAACAGCACCGCGTAGGCGACCCAGACGATGGTGATCAGCAGGTCGATCGGCCACTCCAGTTCGGCATATTCCTTGCCCTGGGTAATGCCCAGCGGCAGCGTGATCGCCGCGGCGACGATCACCGCCTGCCAGCCCCAGAACACGAAGGCCGCCAGCTTGTCGCTGATCAGTCGCACATGGCAGGTGCGCTGGACCACGTGCAGCGAAGTCGCGAACAGCGCGCAGCCGCCGAAGGCGAAGATCACCGCATTGGTGTGCAGGGGACGCAGGCGACCGTAACTCAGCCACGGGATGCCTTCGCCGAGGGTCGGCCAGTACAGTTGCGCGGCGATGAAGGCGCCGACCAGCATGCCGACGATGCCCCAGGCCACCGTGGCCACGGCGAACTGCAGCACCACCTTGTCGTTGTAATAACCGTAGCGCGCGTCCGTCGCCGGTATCGCGCCGGGAATCCCTGCAATCGTCTGGTTGGCAGTCATGGTGTCGTCGGGTTGGGGCTGCACCGGGATTCTTGCCGCGATGCGCGAATCGGGGCTTGATCCAGATCAAACCGTGGAAGAATCAGATCGTTCGCGAAAAATGCGGCGTCGCCACCGGCCCGCCGTGGTCGAGATAACCGTCGAAGCACATCGCGATGTTGCGCAATAGAAGGCGCCCGCGCGGCGTCGCCGCGATCCGTCCGGATTCGACCCGGACCAGTCCATCGCGCTCCAGCGGCTCCAGCTGCCGCAGCGCGTCGCCGAAATAATTGACGAATTCGATGGAATGGCGCCGTTCCAGTGCATCCACCGGGATTTCGCCCTGGCACATCAGCGACTGGATCAGGTCGGCGCGCAACTGGTCGTCGCGCGTGAGTTGCATGCCGCGGAAGACGGGCAGGCGGCCGTCGTCCAGCGCGGCCTGCCAGCTGGCGAGATCGCGGGGATTCTGGCTGAAACTGTCGCCGACATGGCTGATCGCGCTCACGCCCAGCCCGATCAGGTCGCTATCGGCGTGGGTGGTATAGCCCATGAAATTGCGATGCAGGCTGCCGTGGGCCTGGGCGATGGCCAGGTCGTCATCGGGCAGGGCGAAATGATCCATGCCGATGTAACTGTAGCCGGCGGCGATGAGCCTGGTGATCGCCAGTTGCAACAGCGCGAGTTTGCGTTGCGGATCGGGAAGGTCGACGGCATGGATCTGCTGCTGCGGCTTGAACAGGTGCGGCATGTGCGCATAGCCATAGACCGCGATCCGGTCCGGGCGCATGGCCGTCACGATGTCGAGGGTCTTGCCGAACCCTTCGGGTGTCTGGTTCGGGAGTCCGTAGATCAGGTCGATGTTGACCGAGCGGAAACCGTGCGCCCGGCAGGCGTCGATCACGGCGTGGGTCTCCTCCACGCCTTGGAGGCGATTCACCGCCGCCTGCACGGCCGGGTCGAAGTCCTGCACGCCGAAGCTCGCGCGGTTGAAGCCGATTGTCGCCAGTTCGGCAATATCGTCCGTGGACACGAAGCGCGGATCCAGTTCGATGGAGATGTCGCGCCCGGCCGAATCGGAAAAGTGGAAGTGGCGGTGCAGCGCGGCGACCACTTCGCGCAACTGTGCCGGCGCCAGGAAGTTCGGGGTGCCGCCGCCGAAGTGCAACTGGATCACTTCGCGGTCGTGGTCGAAAAGTCGCGCGGTCAGGGCGATTTCCCGGTACAGCCGCGCCAGGTAGGCGTCGGCGCGTGAGTGCTCGCGGGTGATGATGCGGTTGCAGCCGCAATAGAAGCACGGGCTTTCGCAGAATGGAACGTGCAGGTACAACGACAACTGGCGCGGAATCGGATCGCCATTGCTGGCGCGTGCGGCGTCGCGCAGTTCTGTCTCGCCGAAATCCGCGTGGAAGTGGGGTGCGGTCGGGTATGAGGTGTAGCGGGGGCCCGGGCGATCGTAGCGACGCAGCAAATCGAGGTCCAGGACGATGGTATTGGCAGTCATGGCGTGCACGGTAGGTGCGGCCGGGGCGGCGTGCCTTGATCCCGATCAAATGAAGACAGGGAAGTCGAAGCTGACAAACCGGAGTCCAGCCGCTATACTGGGCGGCTCCGGGCGGTTAGCTCAGCGGTAGAGCATTGCCTTCACACGGCAAGGGTCGCAGGTTCGATCCCTGCACCGCCCACCAGGATCGAAATGCATGGAACCCGGCGCACGCCGGGTTTCGTGTTTTTGGGGCTTTGCCGACCGTCAGCAGAACTTCTCGGCCAGCACGCGGCGGATTTCCTGTTCCACCACCCCCTTCATCGGCGCGAAGAACATGCCGAGCTTGGCCATGATCTCGACCTGTCCGGGCAACAGCTTGATCGTTCCGTCGACGCCGCTGCGTTGGAAGTGCAGGTTGTCGCCGTCCCAGCGGCTCTCGACACCGAGCTTGCGCGCCAGCGAATCGGCGAGATCGGACAGCGCGTTGCGCGCCTGTTCCGGCGACAGCGAGTGGGCGTGCTGGAGGTGGATGCTGGACATTCAGTGATCGTAGTCGCCGAGATAGGCGTCCAGTTTACGTGCGCGCAGCAGGGCGGCGGCATCGTCCAGTGAAATCGCGCGTCGATGGGCCAGGCTTTCGAGGATGCGTACGATCGCCAGTTCCACTTCCGGGCTGGACGCCAGCGCGGGATCGCCGGCGCGATGTTCGATCACGTCGAACAGCACGGCGTTGGCATCGGCGTAGCCGATCGCCGGTGCCGGGCCGTGCGCTTTCCGCCATGCATCGCTGGCCAGCACCGTATTGACGTGCGACTGGATCAGGTAGGTCGCGCGACCGATCAGTTTGAGATTGCCGGGCTGCACCGCGGTCATGGTGTTGCCGACCACGCGCCCGAGCTTGGCCATGATTCCGGTCGAGTGCGCGTTGAGCAGCATCTTCAGGGCGATGACCTGGTCGAGCTCGAGCGGGTCGTTGCGCAGCGGCAAGGCGACATCGAGCAGGAAGGGCCTCGCCGTACCCGCAGGCAGCGATGCCAGCGAGCGCTTCGGCAACGGTGCGGTGCCGACATGGACGATGGCCGTGGATGCGCCCTGCTTGCGGGCGTTCCGCAGCCATGAGTTCGACAGCGCATCGGGCGCCTCGGTGCCGAGCAGGATCAGCGCGGCATGGTCGCCGGGCGCGACGTTGCTTGCATGCGGGTTGCGCGACGCCAGCGACAGGTCGTAGAGCGCCTGCTGTTCCGCGCCGGCATTGGCGAGGCTGCGCGCGGCGGCGGCGCGCAGCCACGGGTCGTCGATCCGCGTCTCGAACGGCTTGGCGTAGCGCGCGGGATCGAGGCCGTGGAAGGGACGGTGCAACAGCATCAGCCATGCCGAAGCGGGGTCGCCCACCGGCGCCAGCACCTGGATCCAGGAGCGGCGCTCCTTGGCATCGACGCGATCCAGTGGCGCGAGGCGGAAGGTCGGCGCGCGTTCGGTGACGTCGACGAAGACCGGCATCAGTGCACGGCCGGCCAGGTAGATGGCATGGCGGTCGTTGGCATAGGCCGCCGATTCGCGATCGGTCCAAGCGGCGAGTCGCGGCGCGGTTGCGGCGACGCGCTCCTGCAGGTCGGCGAACTGGCGCAAACGCGACGCGATCGTGGCGCGATCATCGAAACCGAGGGAGCGCAACTCCGGCCCGGTCAGCACCGGCGCAAGCAGGCGGTGGATCGCATCCTCCATCACCACGCCCAATACATAGAGGCTGGTGGTGGTCGCCTGCATGCGGGTCGATCCGGTGATCGCCTGCGGGCCGGTGGCGAGGTTGATCTTGCCGATGCGCGGATCCTCGATCACTTCGCGACTGCGGGTGAAGGGCATCAGCACCCGGTCGGGATTGTTGTAGACGAACCACGTCATCCCGGCACGCCCGTCGTTGAGCTCCGCGCCGGCTTTCGCCGTACCGATCACCGCCGAGGTTTCGCCGCCTTCGGTCACCGCGAACACCACGTCGCCGCGCTGGATGCCGTTGTCCTGCAGTTGCAGGCGACCGATCAGCTGCAGGTCCTCGAAACCTTCCAGCGAAGCGATCAGCGCACGATCGCCGCCGGTGATTTCGCCGCGCACGTTGTCGATGATCCCGGGCAATTTGCGGGCGACCTTTTGCTGCACGGGGCTTTCGACCACGCGTTCCCAGAACGGTCGCCACAGGCTGCTTTCCAGCGTTTCGGCGAGGCGGCCGGTCGACCCGGTGCCGTAGAAATAGATCCGATGGCCGCCGCGGAGGGCGTCCTGCATCGCCTTCGATGCGGCTTCGAGCTGGTGCAGGCGCGCGGGATCGGAGGCGACCGCGTCCATGGTTTTCACGACATCGCGATCGACCGCGAACAGTTCGCGCAGCCCGGCCGCGGTATCGCCGGAGATGCGGCGACTGAGATCCATCGTCTCGGGATGGCGCTGTTCGGTGAGAAGGGTGTGCAGCTGGAATTGCTGCTTGTTGTTCAGGTAGTCCTGCGACTGCGCCGAAGGGGTGAGCGCGAGGAGGCGAAGCAGGTCGCCATCGCCGGTCGGCTTGTCCAGCGCCATGGCCGGGCGGCAGGTCAACAGCAGGCAGGCGGCGAAGGCGAACACGCGCGATTTCGACATGGCAGGCTCCGGGCAATCCCGGGATGGTGCCACGGCATCGCGACTGGCCCCGATGACTTGCATGCTGCAGTGCAATGGAGGCCGCTTTCTGTGGTTAAATCGAGGGATCGTGAATGCTTTCGTCCTCCGCTTCCCCGATCACGCCCACGCCGATCTCGCGCTTGCGCCGGGAGCGACCGGACTCGGTCGCGATCCCGACCAGGAACGTGGCCTGCGTGTTGCCCCGCTCGGCGAACCGGCCCTGATCGAACTGGTGGTCGACCAGCGTGGCGTGTGGATGAACGTCATGCCCGAGACCTGGGGCGTGCACGTCAACGGTCGCCCGATTCGCAAGCTGGCGATGCTCCACGCCGGCGACAGCCTGCATGTCGAAGGCCGCGAGATGGTGCTGGCCAGCGAGCCATCGCCGCAGCCCGTTGCCGGCTCGGCGCGTCCGCGTGGTTGCGATGTCACCCCGGTGTTGCGCGGACAGGGCGGCGCCTTGCACGGCCAGGCGGTTCCGGTGATCGCTGCCGACAGCGGAGGCGCGACATTGGTCGGTGCGAAGGTCGACATGCAGGACGCCGACGTCCGCGTTTCCAGTCTCGACCCGATGGTGCCGCTGCAGGTCAACGGCACCACCGTGACGTCCGCGTGGTTGCGCATCGGCGACCAGTTGGTCCTGCCGAATGGGCAGCGTTTCCTGTTCGAAGGCCCGGAATTGCGCGCGGATGCCGGCGAAACCGTCGTGCGCGCGTCTGCACCGAAAGCGGCGCCTGAAGTGGACGCGCCACAGCGCATGCGCGTGCCGTGGTTGCTGATCGCGGCAGTGGCGATCGCCATCGCGCTGCTTGCGCTGTTCTGGTTCGGGGCTTGATGTGGCGCGCGTCCTGAACTTCAGCGCCGGCCCGGCGGTGCTGCCGGAAGCGGCATTGCGGCAGGCCCAAGAGGAAATGCTCGACTGGCGCGGGACCGGTGCCTGCGTCGCCGAGCTCAGCCATCGTGGCGCGCCGTTCATGGCGCTGGCGGCGGAAGTCGAAGCCGACGTCCGTACCTTGCTGGGTGTTCCCGAAACGCACGCCGTACTGTTCCTGTCCGGTGGCGCGACCACGGTGCAGGCCTTGTTGCCGCTGAATTTCGCCGAACGCGACCAGCGCGCCGATTACCTCGTCACCGGCCACTGGGGCAAGGTCGCGGTGAAGCAGGCGGCGCCCGCGGTTGATGCCCACGTCGTCGCCAGCAGCGACGCGCAGCGTTTCACCGCAGTGCCAGACAAGTCGGAGTGGCAGCGGTCGCCGGATGCCGCGTATTTCCACGTCACCGCCAACGAAACCATCCATGGCGTCGAATTGCCGGACGACATCGATGACGGCACGACCGCGCCGCTGATCGCGGATTTCAGTTCCAATATCGCGTCCAGGCCGTCGGATATCTCGCGCTACGCGATGGTCTATGCCGGCGCACAGAAAAACCTCGGGCCGTCGGGCATCACGCTCGCCATCGTGCGCAGGGATTTGCTCGAGCGCCGCGGCCAGCGGCGCGCCGACATCCTCACCTGGGCCTCGCATGCCGCGCAGGGCTCGATGCTCAACACGCCGCCGACGTGGAACTGGTACCTGCTCGGCCTGTGCGTGCGCTGGATGATCGAACAGGGCGGAACCGCTGAATTTGCCCGCAGAAACGGCGAAAAGGCGGCGATGGTCTATGCCGCCATCGATGATTCGAAAGGTTTCTACCGCAACGATGTCGTGACATCGGTGCGTTCTCGCATGAATATTCCCTTCGTGCTGCATGACGCCGCGCTCGATGCGGTGTTCCTCGCCGAATCGCAGGCCGCGGGCCTGATCGGGCTCAAGGGCCACAAGGCAGTCGGCGGAATGCGCGCCTCGCTCTACAACGCCATGCCGGTCGACGGCGTGCGCGTGCTCGCAGATTTCATGCACGACTTCCGGAAACGCCATGGCTGAGCAAAATCCCCCCATCGATCTCGCCGCGTTGCGCGCGCGGATCGACGGCATCGATACCCACATCGAGGAGCTGATCCTCGAGCGTGCGCGCTTCGCCCGCCAGGTCGGGCAGGCCAAGGGCGATCTCGCCGCGGCGGTCGACTATTACCGGCCGGAACGCGAGGCGCAGGTGTTGCGCCGGGTGATCGATCGCAACGACGGCCCGCTCGGCGACGAAGTGCTGGTGCGCCTGTTCCGCGAAATCATGTCGGCCTGCCTCGCCCAGCAGGAGCCGTTGAAAGTCGGTTACCTCGGCCCCGAAGGCACGTTCTCGCAGCAGGCGGTCCAAAAGCATTTCGGCCATTCCGCGACCGGCCTGCCGCTGGCGAGCATCGAGGAGGTCTTCCAGGAAGTCGCGGCCGGGCATGCCGATTTCGGCATCGTTCCGGTGGAGAATTCCGGGCAGGGGACCATCCAGTCGACGCTGGAAATGTTCCTCACCTCGCCGCTGACGATCTGCGGCGAAGTCGAATTGCGCGTGCACCAGCACCTGTTGTCGCGCACCGGGCGGATGGAAGACATCGAACGCGTCTATTCGCATCCGTTGTCGCTGGCGCAGTGCCGCGGCTGGCTGCGCCAGCACCTGCCGAACGCCGAACGCATCCCGGTGTCGAGCAATGCCGAAGCCGCGCGTCGCGCCCGCAATGCCGATGATGCCGCGGCGATCGCCGGTGAATCGGCGGGACTGGTGTACCGGCTCAAGACCATCGCCGGTCCGATCGAGGATCGCAGCGACAACACCACGCGCTTCCTGGTGATCGGGCGTTCGCTGTTCCCGCCGTCGGGACACGACCGCACCTCGCTGCTGGTCTTCATCCGCGACCGCCCCGGCGCCCTGTACGGCATCCTCGAACCGCTGGCGCGCCACGGCATCAGCATGAATCGCATCGAATCGCGGCCGTCGCACGAAGGGCTGTGGCAGTACGCCTTCTTCATCGACGTCAACGGCCATCGCGACGAATCGCCGTTGAAGGATGCGCTGGCGGAAATCAATGCCGCCGCCGGCGACGTCCGCGTGCTGGGTTCGTATCCCGTCGCGGTGCTTTGATGCGACGCTCCTGAAATGCTCGAACATCGCGTCCAGCCGGCCATCCGTGGCCTGCGCGCCTACGATCCCGGCCACGACCTGGTCGCGTTGCGGCGTGCCGCCAGCGAGGCGCTGGTCGAACTCGGCTCCAACGAGAATCCCTGGGGCCCGAGTCCGAAAGCCCGCGAGGCCGTACAGCGCTGCCTGGGCGAGCTCGCGCTGTATCCCGATCCGCGCGGCGGCGATCTCAAGCGCGCGCTGTCGCGGCAACACGGCGTCGCGATCGAACAACTCGTGCTCGGCAACGGTTCCCATGAATTGCTGATGCAGCTGGCACAGGTCTTCGCAGGTCCGGGTGCAGGCGTAGTCGCCTCGCAATACGGCTTCGCGGTATACGCGATTGCCGCCGCGGCAGTCGGCGCGAAGTTCAAGGCGGCGCCGGCATTGGCGATGGACCATCCCATGGCAGGCGGCCACGACCTCGATGCAATCGCATCCGTGGTGGACGCGAATACCAATCTCGTTTATCTCGCCAACCCCAACAATCCGACCGGCACCTGGTTCGGCGCCGAAGCACTTGAGCGTTTCCTCGCGCGAATCCCTGCCGACACCGTGGTCGCGATCGACGAGGCCTATGCCGAATTCGTCGATGCGCCGGAATGGGCTTCGGCCATCCCGCTGGTGGCGAAGCATCCCAACCTGATCGTGCTGCGTACCTTCAGCAAGGCGCATGGGCTTGCCGGATTGCGCGTCGGCTACGGCATCGCCCAGCCGGAACTGATCGGTTGGCTGGAGCGCGTGCGCGAGAGCTTCAATGTCAACCTGTTGGGACTCGCGGCGGCGGAAGCATCGCTGGGCGATCCGCGGCATCTCGTCGAGGGCGTGCGCAGGAACGAGGCCGAACGCGAGCGTCTTGCGGATGCGCTGCGTTCGCGCGGCCTGTTCGTGTTCCCGTCGCAGACCAATTTCCTGCTGGTGCGTTTCGGCGAGGGCGCTTCCCGCATCGATGACGCCATGCGCGAGCGCGGCATCGTGCTGCGGCCCATGGGCGGTTACGGATTGCCCGATTGCCTGCGCATCACCGTCGGGACTGCCGAACAGAACGCGAAGCTGCTGACCGCGCTGGACGCCATCCGATGAGCGAGTGGATCGCGGGGCAGGGAAGGCCGTTGCAGGGGCGCGTCGCGATTCCCGGCGACAAGTCGATTTCGCATCGCGCCATCATGCTGGCGGCGCTGGCCGATGGGGTGTCGCGGATCGACGGCTTCCTCGAAGGCGAGGACACCCGCGCGACCGCGAACGTCTTCGCCCAACTCGGGGTGAAGATCGAAACCCCGTCGCCGTCGCGCCGCATCGTGCATGGCGTCGGTATCGATGGGCTGAAAGCACCGTTGCAACCGCTCGATTGCGGCAATGCCGGCACCGGCATGCGGTTGCTCGCCGGCTTGCTGGCGGCGCAGCAGTTCGACAGCACGCTGGTCGGTGACGAGTCGCTGTCGAAGCGGCCGATGCGCCGCGTCGCCGATCCGCTCGTGCAGATGGGCGCGCGCATCGATACCCGGGAAGGCGGTCTGCCACCGCTGCGGATCCACGGCGGACAGGCGCTGCACGGCATCGACTATGCATCGCCGGTCGCCAGCGCGCAGGTGAAGTCGGCAGTGTTGCTGGCCGGTCTCTACGCCGCCGGCACCACGCGCGTGAGCGAGCCGCATCCGACCCGCGACTACAGCGAACGCATGCTGCAGGCCTTCGGCTGGCCGATCCGCTTCGGCGAAGGCTGGGCGGAAGTCGAGGGCGGCCATCGCCTGGTCGCGACCGACATCCACGTGCCCGCCGATTTTTCGTCGGCGGCATTCGCGCTGGTTTCGGGCTGCGTCGTTCCCGGTTCCGATCTGGTGCTGGAACAGGTGGGGATGAGTCCGCGTCGCGCCGGATTGCTGCGCGCACTCGAAGGGATGGGCGCCGACATCCGCGTCGAGAATGCCGGCGGGCAGGGCGGCGAACCGGTCGCCGATCTGCACGTGCGCGCAGCAGCCTTGCACGGCATCGACGTGCCGCTCGATTGCGTGCCGGACATGATCGACGAGTTCCCGGCGTTGTTCATCGCCGCCGCACTCGCCAAGGGCGTGACCCGCGTGCGTGGCGCCGCGGAACTGCGGGTCAAGGAATCCGATCGCATCGCCGCGATGGCCGATGGCCTGCGCGCGCTCGGCATTCGCGTCGACGAAACCCCGGATGGGGCCGATATCCACGGCGGCGCCCTGCATGGCGGCATCATCGAGAGCCATGGCGACCACCGCATCGCGATGGCCTTCGCGGTGGCTGCGCAGCGGGCCTCGGGCGAGATCGTCATCCGCGATACCGCCAATGTCGCGACGTCCTATCCCGGCTTCGCGGAATCGATGCGCGCGATCGGTTTTCGCCTCCGGGGCGATTGATCCATACGCCGGCGTTCGTCCGCCGGGATCGTCGGGCGCATACTCCGCCGCAACCCCGGGGTTGCCAAGGAGTCGGTGAGATGGGTGTCGATCGCAAATTCCTGCTGTGCGGACTGTTGTTCGCCATCTCCGGGCTGTGCCTCGGCATCTACATGGCAGCGTCGCGCAACCATTCGGAGATGCCGGCCCACGCGCACATCATGCTGGTGGGTTTCGTGTTCTCTTTCATCTACGCCACGATCCATCGGCTATGGTTGCCGGGCATCACCGGAAAGCTGAAATCGATCCAGTTCTTCCTGCATGAAATCGGTGCAGTGCTGCTGGCGGTCGGATTGCTCCTGCTGTTCTCCGGCCACGGCAGCGAAGATTCACTGGCGCCGATGCTGGGCGGTGGCGCGACCTGCGTGCTGCTGGGAATGCTGGCGATGACGTGGATGGTGATGCGGGCACGGCCAACGGCCTGAGCCGCGGGCATCCCGCGTCACTGGCCCAGCTTGAATTCGATCGGCACCGTCACGTTGCTGGCGACGGGTGCGCCATGCGCCATCGCGGGCTTGAAGCGCCAGCGCCGTACGCCCTGCATCGCGGCACGATCGAGATCATGGTCGCCGCTGGATTCGACCACGCTGCTGTCGGTGGGAATGCCGTCGGCACCGATGTCGACGCGCACGCGCACGCGGCCTTCGCGTGACATTTGCATCGCGTTGCGCGGATAGGTCGGCGGCGGCTGGCTGATCGGCACCGCGGCGGTCGCCGCGCCATTCGCCGCATTCGAACCATGGCCGGCGTTTGCCGCATTGACGGACGGCGCGGTTTCGGCGGGCGGCGGCGCCTTCGCGACCGGCGGCGGTTTCGGCGGATCGAGCAGGCGCGGGCGGTTGCCGGAATCCGGGGACGGGCCCGCGGTCGGCGTATCGGTGATGGAGCCGCCCGGCGACGGCATCGGCAGCGGGGCGTATTCCTGGTCGGCATCGCTTTTCGCCACCGGTTCGACGGTGAAGAACTGCTTGCGGCTATGGCCCCACATCAGCAGGAACAGCACGAAGCCCACCGCGATCGCGGCCAGCAGCCAGGGCGTGTTGCCGCGGCGGGCGAAGGCGGATGCACGCTGGTATGCAGCGGAAGTGCGGATTCGGGAAACGATATCGGTCATGCTCGGGGGAGGAATCGGCCGGGAAATTTGATCGAAACCCGATTCTGGCACGGATGCGCCGCTCCGCTCTGGGCGATAATGGACAGTCATTCATGTTCCCCCCGTCCCATGCTCGATCCCCAGTTGCTCCGTACCGATCCCGCCGGCCTCGCCACCCAGTTGGCGCGCCGTGGCTATTCCCTGGACGTCGCGGTGCTGGAGCGGCTGGAAGGCGAGCGCAAGTCGCTGCAGGTGCGCACCCAGGAATTGCAGAACCTGCGCAATACCCGCAGCAAGGCCATCGGCATGGCCAAGGCCAAGGGCGAGGATGTGGCGCCGCTGCTGGCCGAGGTCGCTGGCCTGGGCGATGAACTGAAGGAAAGCGAGGCGCGCCTCGATGCCATTCGTGGCGAACTCGAGGCGGTCACGCTCGGCATCCCCAATCTTCCCGACGCCTCCGTTCCCGATGGCGAAGACGAAACCGCCAATGTCGAACAGGAGCGCTGGGGCACGCCGCGCACGTTCGATTTCGCGGTCAAGGATCACGTCGAACTCGGTGCGCGCAACGGCTGGCTCGATGCCGAAAGCGCGGCCAAGCTCAGCGGCGCGCGCTTCACCGTGCTGCGTGGCGGACTGGCGCGACTGCATCGCGCGCTCGCCCAGTTCATGCTCGACCTGCATTCCGGCGAACACGGCTACGAGGAAACCAACGTCCCGGTGATCGTCAACGAGGAATCGATGCGTGGTACCGGGCAGCTGCCCAAGTTCGAGGAAGACCTGTTCTCGACGCAACTCGGCGACCACAAGCGCTACCTCGTTCCCACCGCCGAGGTTCCGCTCACCAACCTCGTGCGCGACGAAATCGTCGATGCCGCGAAATTGCCGATGCGCGCCACCGCGCATTCGATGTGCTTCCGCGCCGAGGCCGGCTCGGCGGGACGCGATACCCGCGGCATGATCCGCCAGCACCAGTTCGAGAAGGTCGAACTGGTGTCGATCACCAAACCCGAGGACAGCGACGCCGAGCATGAGCGCATGACGCGTTGTGCCGAGGCGGTGCTGGAAAAGCTCGGCCTGCCGTACCGGCGCATGCTGTTGTGCAGCGGCGACATGGGCTTTTCCGCGCGCAAGACCTACGACCTCGAGGTCTGGCTGCCGTCGCAGGACACCTGGCGCGAGATCTCCTCCTGCTCCAACTGCGGGGATTTCCAGGCGCGGCGGATGCAGGCGCGCTGGCGCAATCCGGAGTCCGGCAAGCCGGAACTGGTGCACACGCTCAACGGATCCGGCGTGGCGATCGGTCGTGCGTTGATCGCGGTGATGGAGAACTACCAGAACGCCGACGGCAGCATCACCGTGCCGGAAGCGCTGCGTCCGTACATGGGCGGAGTAGAAAAGATCGCGTAATCGCGCGATCCACCCGTGCGACAATGGCGGGGACAACCAAATACGGAAGCGTGGCCGAGCGGTTTAAGGCACCGGTCTTGAAAACCGGCGTGGTAGCGATACCACCGTGAGTTCGAATCTCACCGCTTCCGCCAGCTTTGATGCGCCCCTGCATTCCGGACGACTTCTGGATAATCCCGACTGCTCCAATTCCTGAACGAATCCATTCGAGCTCACCACTGAAGGCGTGACGCAGCTGGCGAAGTTCGAGCAATGCGCCGTGTTGATTCGAGCAGCCTATGACGGACTGTTTGCCGAGGTGGGCGATGTCAGGCAATTCGTCGACCGGACCGTCGATGCCCTCAAGGAGAAGCCGCTCGACAAGCGCATCCATGACCGGGACTGAGGCCAGCCACGTCCATTCGGGGCGCGATTGTTCACCGGACCGGATTTTCCCGACATGTCCGTCCGGATTTGCCGCACTTTCCCCGCTTTCGTGACGGCGTTAACCTCTACGGAACGAGGGGAGGAGATCGGGAATGGCAATTCGCGTCTATCTGGTGGATGACCACGCGCTGGTCCGGGCCGGGATGAAGATGATCCTGGCCGGCGAGGTCGACATCGAAGTTGTGGGTGATGCCGACACCGGCGAAGTGGCGTTGGCCCAGGTGCGCCAGCTCAAGCCCGACGTCGTGCTCTGCGATATCCACCTGCCCGGCCTGAGCGGACTGGAAGTGACCGAACGCATCACCCGCAGCCTGCCGGAGACGAAAGTCATCGCGGTGTCGGTGCTGGAAGATGGCCCGATGCCCAAGCGCCTGCTCGATGCCGGCGCCAGCGGCTACGTGGGGAAAGGAGGCGATGCTTCCGAACTGGTGCGCGCGGTGCGCGATGTCGCGCGCGGCAAGCGCTATCTCGCCAGCAGCGTCGCCCAGGCGATCGCGTTGTCGTCGGTGAGTGGCGATGCCTCGCCCTTCGACGGTCTTTCCGGCCGCGAGCTCGAAGTCTCGCTGCTGCTCTTGCGCGGACTGCGCCAGGAAGAGATCGCCAAGCGATTGTCGCTGAGCGCCAAGACCGTCAACACCCACAAGTCGCGCGCCTTCGAGAAGCTCGGCATCCGCGATACCGTGGCGCTCGCGCGCCTCGCCAGCCAATACGGGATGGTCGACACCGCAGACGTGGTGTAATGCCGAATCATCCACCGCAATAAAAAAAGCGCCGGTCATGCCGGCGCTTTTCGTTTCAGTCGACGCCGCGTCAGGCGTCGTGGGCGCGCTCGATCTCTTCGCCCGACATCGGCGAGGCCGAATGCGCAGTCGACTCCGCCGCCTCGGCGGCTGCATCGACAGGCGTCGCTTCCTCGGTTGCGGCGGTAGCGACTTCGGAAGCGGCATTGGTTTCCGGAGCGGTCGCGCTGGCTTCTTCCGCCGCGACTTGCGGCTGCGCCACGGGGGCCGGCGTCGACGGACGCGGCGGCATCCGCATCGAATCCACCAGCGACACCGCGATGGCGGCCGACAGCGGCATCGCCTGGCTGGTTTCGCGCGGGCGGGTGTTGGCGAACATCGACGACGGACCCGGGGCGGACGCGATGGGGGCCGGCGCGCTCACGGGCTCGTGCGTTGCCTCGACCGCGGGCTGCGCTTCTTCCGCCTTGGGCTCCGCAGCGGCGACGGGAGCGGGTTCGCTCGCCGCCACTGGCGTTTCCCGTGCAGGCGTGGCCTGCACCGCCGCCGGGGCAAGCGGTTTCGGCTGGGCAGGCGCGGCGACTTCAAGATCGTCGAACTCGAATTCCGGCTGGTGGCCATTGCCGATGCCGCTGGCAGTGGCTTCCTCGCCTTCGATTTCATCGAAAACGTCGTCGGCGGTTTCACCCTCGATGCCGCCCTTGCGACGGCGACGACCGCCACGGCGACCGCGGCGACGCTTCGGCTTGTCGGCATCGTCACCCGGCGTTGTTGCATCGGTTTCGCCTTCGACGGCCTCGGCGATGGCGGTGGTGGACTCGTCCGTTGCGGTTTCGGCGGCAGTCGATGGCGCAACGACGGGAGCGGCAACGGTTTCCTGTGCGGTCACCGCCGTCACGGCAGCTGCCGCCGCGGCGTCGAGCTGTTCGACGTTGGCATCGGCCGCCGTTTCGGTTTGCGCGGCTGCGGCGCCTTCGCCACGACCGCGACGGTTGCGGTTGCGGCGGCGGTTGCGCGGTTCGCGCTGTTCGCCATTCACGGCGGCGGCGTGATCGCTGCCCTGGGCATCGATCTGCGGCGCGGCGACCTGTTCCTGCGGGTCGCGCGGTTTCTGTTGTTGCTGGTCGCGCTGCTGGGCAGGCTTGTTGTTCTGCGGTTGCTTCTGGGCGTTCTGCTGCTGGCCCTGCTGCTTGTCGCCGCGATCGCGCTGCTGGTTCTGTTTCTGCTGGCCGCTGCCGCTCTGGCCACGCTGCGGGTTGTCGCGGCCATCGCGTTGGCGGCGGTCATCGCGATCGCGCTTGTTGTTGCCGCCGCGATCATTGCGCGCGGACTGCGCCGGCGCGGGCGCCGGGGCAGGCGCGACCGCGGGCGTTTCGTCGCCGGCGATCGCGCTGATGATGCGGCTCAGCAGGCCCTTGCGCTTGACCGGCGCAGGGGGCGCCACCGGGGCCGGCGGCGGAACCGGTGCCGGAGGCGGCGCTTCGGCGCGGACCGGGGCCGGCTGCGCGTGCTTGACCGCTTTGACCATGGGTTCGGGGATGTTGAGGTGCGACTTGCTCAGCGCGTGCGTCGCCACCTTGCGCGGCGTGCCGCGGTGGTAGCTCGGCTTGCTGGTTTCTTCGCCCAGCTCGTTTTCGCGGATGCGCGTGACTTCGTAGTGCGGGGTATGCAACTGCTCGTCGGCGACGATCACGATCGGCGCGTCGTGGCGCTTCTCGATCTCGCTCAGCGCGCGACGCTTCTCGTTCAAGAGGTAGTTGGCGATCTCGACCGGGGCCTGCACCAGCACCTGCCCGGTGTTGTCCTTCATCGCATGCTCTTCGGCGAGACGCAGGATCGACAGCGACAGCGATTCGACGCTGCGCATGCGGCCGTGGCCTTCGCAGCGCGGGCACACGATCTGGCTGGCTTCGCCCAGCGACGGACGCAGGCGCTGGCGGCTCATCTCCATCAAACCGAACTTGGAGATGCGGCCGAGCTGCACGCGCGCGCGGTCGGAACGCAGGGCGTTCTGCAGGCGGTTCTCGACTTCGCGCTGGTGCTTGTTCGACTCCATGTCGATGAAGTCGATCACCACCAGGCCGCCGAGGTCGCGCAGGCGCAGCTGGCGCGCGACTTCTTCTGCCGCCTCGCAGTTGGTGTGGAACGCGGTTTCCTCGATGTCGCCGCCCTTGGTCGCGCGCGCCGAGTTGACGTCGATCGCGGTCAGGGCTTCGGTCTGGTCGATCACCAGGGCGCCGCCGGAGGGCAGGCGCACTTCACGCTCGTAGGCGCTTTCGATCTGCGATTCGATCTGGAAGCGGTTGAACAGCGGGGTGTCGTCGGTATACGGCTTGAGCTTGCGCAGCGACTGCGGCATCACCTGTTCGACGAATTCGCGGGCCTCGGCGTACATCTCGGGCGTGTCGACCAGGATCTCGCCGATGTCCGGGCGCATGTAGTCGCGCAGGGCGCGGATGATCAGGCGCGATTCCTGGTAGATCAGGAACGGCGAGGGCTTGCTCAGCGCGGCTTCGGCGATCGCCTTCCACACCGACAGCAGGTAGTCGAGGTCCCATTGCAGCTCTTCGGCGTCGCGGCCGACGCCGGCGGTGCGGATGATGACGCCCATGCCGTCGGGGATCGCCAAGGCGTCCATCGCGCGCTTGAGCTCGGCGCGGTCGTCGCCCTCGATGCGGCGCGAGACGCCGCCCGCACTCGGCGAGTTCGGCATCAGCACCATGTAGCGGCCGGCCAGCGAGATGAAGGTGGTCAGGGCCGCGCCCTTGTTGCCGCGTTCTTCCTTCTCGACCTGGACCACCACTTCCTGGCCTTCGCGGACCAGCTCGCGGATGTTGCCGCTGCGGTGGTCGACGCCGGGCTGGAAGTAGTCGCGGGAGATTTCCTTCAGGGGCAGGAAGCCGTGGCGTTCCGCACCGTATTCGACGAAGGCCGCTTCCAGCGACGGTTCGACGCGGGTGATCTTGCCCTTGTAGATGTTGGACTTCTTCTGTTCCTTCGAGGGTTGCTCGATGTCGATGTCGTACAGGGTCTGTCCATCGACGATGGCGACGCGGAGTTCTTCCGCCTGCGTCGCGTTGATCAGCATGCGCTTCATTGTGTGTTCCTCGCGCTCATTCGCGCGGAACACCGGGCATCGTGCCTCTGGAGACCGCTGGCCGCGCATCGCTGCGCGGGCCTGGGAGGATTCCAGCGCTACAACACCACGGCGGACCGCGGGAGCGCTTGATCGTTCATGTTCAAATTGTGGATGCCGGCCGCGTCGCCCCTTGGAGGGCCACGCCACGCGGCGTATGTGGAGCACGGATGCACGAATGCGTCCGACGTTTCGCGTTCGCTGCCGCCCAGCCGGTTAACATGGCCGCCCCGTGGACGGTGGTGCCGGTTGCGCGGATTCGCTGCGGCAGGCTTTCGGCCAAAGACTGCAGCGAAATCAGGAACTTGTCCCGTCTATATAGTGTATCAGATCGAGCATGGCCAATTCAGGAACACCAACCGCCAGCCCCGGGGTCCGCATGGTCCGGGTCCCCGAGGACCGGGACGGCCAGCGGCTGGACAACTTCCTGCTGGGCCAGCTCAAGGGTGCGCCCAAGTCCTTGATCTACAAGATCGTCCGCTCCGGGCAAGTCCGGGTGAACGGCGGCCGCGGCAAGCCCGAGCGCAAGCTGGCGGCCGGTGACGAGGTCCGGATTCCCCCGGTCCGGCTGGAGGAAGCCGGGGAGCAGGCCCCTCCGCCCAAGAGCTTGCTGGCGGCGCTGGATGCAGCGATCGTCTTCGAGGACGCCCGTCTGCTGGCCCTGAACAAGCCGTCGGGACTGGCCAGCCACGGCGGCAGCGGCATCCGCCACGGCGCGATCGAATCCTTGCGCGCCCTGCGACCCGGCGAAACCCTGGAGCTGGTCCATCGCCTCGACCGCGACACCTCGGGCCTGCTGATCGTCGCCAAGAAGCGTTCGGCCCTGCGCGAGTTGCAGGCGCTGATGCGCGAGGACCACGGCGCCGGCATCGACAAGCGCTACCTGACCCTGCTGGCGGGCAAGATGCCCAACGGCACCATGGACGTCGACGCGCCGCTGCACATCGGCCTGCGCCAGGGCGGCGAACGCCATGTGCAGGTCAATGACATCGGCAAGGAATCGCTCAGCCACTTCAAGCTGCTGCAGCGCGTCGGCGGACATTCCTATTGCGAGGTGAAGATCGACACCGGCCGCACCCACCAGATCCGCGTGCATGCCCAGCATCTCGGGCATCCGGTGGCGGGCGACGACAAATACGGCGACGAAGAGGTCAACAAGCGGTTGCGCGACCAGGCCGGATTGCGCCGGTTGTTCCTGCACGCGTCGTCATTGCGCTTCGCGTTGGACGGTGGTCGTGCGGAATACGTGCTGGATGCGCCGCTGGCGCCGGAACTGCGCGAAGTGCTGGACAGGTTGGGCTGATCGCGGCGACACGACTTCGTCGCGGCGGTTATTGCACCGCGCTGTGGTACAGCTCTTGCAGCTGGCGACGATATTCGGCCAGGGGCGGCAGCCCCACCGAAGCGCGACGGCTGTCCAATTCGGCCTCGGATCCGGCATCCGCGGGACGCATCCTCATTACGCCCTTGTCGTCCGCCTTGAATTGCGTGCCATAGCGCTGGGGCTTCCCTTCGTTCACCAGCACGCGATCGGTGAGCAATGCAAGATCCGGCGGTGACACTTCGCCAGTCGCGGCCTGCGCCATCAAGTCGAGCGCGCGCCGTTGCAGCGCCGGGTCCTTGTCGGCGTGCTGCACCAGCAACCACAGGGCATTCGCGCCATCGTTGCCGACCTTGGCGCGACCGGGCCATTGCTTGGCGCGCACCAATGTCGAATTCAGCCATGCCAAGTTGTCGCGATTCACCGCGGCCAGCGCATCGGATTGCGGCTTGGCGTAGTTGCTGTCGATCCAGGCATGCTGGGCCTGCTGGTCGACGGCGTAGCGACGGAGGATTTCCGCACGCAGGGGCAGGTCCATGTGCTCCATGCGTTCGCCATCGAGACGCTGTGCGTCGGCGAGGAAGGCGGCCCATTGCGGTTGCTTGCGCAGGGCGTCGAGTCCCGGGCGATCCTTTTCGCGCAGGTCACCCATCGCGATGTCGCCGCGTGGAATGTGGCGGCGCAGATAGGCGAAGGCCTCGTCGAAACGGTTCTGGCGCGACAGGCATTCGGCGGCGAGTAGCGCGGCGTTGCTGGGCATGGGGGTCGGCGATGCGTCATACGACATCAGTCCGTCGGAGCAGGCTCGATAGTCGCCGCTGTCGTAGGCCTGGAGGATGCGGTCGAGATCGGGGAGTGCAGAACCATTGGCGCTGCTTGCCGCCAGTGCCGCGATCAGTGCGAGGATGTGCATTGCGGCTGGTTCCTCACTCCGTCAGCGCATCGGCCTTGGCAGCGCAGATGAAATCGTTCTCGCTCAGGCCGCCGACGTCGTGGGTCGAATAGCGGACCACGCAGCGGTTGTAGTGCACCGACAGGTCGGGGTGGTGGTCCTCGCGATGGGCGACCAGGGCCAAGCCGTTCACGAAGGCCATCGTCCGGTAGTAGTCGTCGAAGTGGAAGGTCTTGCTGATGGCGTGGCCGTCCTCGACCAGCTCCCAGCCGGGGACCTGCGGCAGCAGGTCGCGAAGTTCCGCCTCGCCCAGCCGGTGCGACGCGCCGGAACGCGGGCTGCAGTGGGCCTGAACCAAGGGGATCATGTCGGACATGGGAACTCCTGCGGGCGTCTCGGGTCGGACACCGGGGCAGCTAGAATACCGGCATGATCGATATCTCCGAAACCGCGCAGGCGCATTTCCGCAAGCTGATCGAGCGCGAGGACATCCCCGGCCTCGGCGTGAAGCTGTCCGCGCTGCATGCCGGAACCCCGCGCGCCGACGTACGCCTGGAATTCGCCGCGCCCGGCGATCTTTCCGGCGATGAATGGGCCGTGGACTGCGAAGGCTTCACCTTGTGGATCGATGCCGCCAGCGTCTCCGCACTGGACGGCGCCAGCATCGATTACGTGGCCCAGGCGACCGGCGGCCAGTTGCAGATCCGCGCACCGAAGGTGAAGGGCGAAGCGCCGGGCGAGGATGCTTCGCTCGCGCAACGCGTGAATTACATCGTGGAAAACGAGATCAATCCGCAACTTGCTTCGCATCGCGGCAACGTGCGGGTGGAGGAAGTGGGTGCCGATGGCGTGGTGACATTGCGCTTCGGCGGCGGTTGCCACGGTTGCGGCATGGCCGACGTCACCCTGAAGCAGGGGATCGAGAAGACCTTGCTGGAGCGTGTGCCTGGCGTGACCGCCGTGCGCGACGCCACCGACCACGACACCGGCGACGCGCCGTATTACCAGCGCGACGACGGGCAGTCGCCAGTCCAGCAGGGCCACGGCTGATCCATGTTCGGGCCCGATGATCTCGCAGCAGCTCTGCGCAGTCGTCGTCGCGCCCTTCGTTCCATCCGCCCGCAAGGCGAATCGCCATTCCTGACGAGTTGGCGGGCGTGGCTGCATGCCGCGCCGACCAAGGCGATCTCCCCCTCTTATCCCGAGTCCGACCTGCGCGAGCTGCTGGCCGCCCGTCCGTTGTCCAGGCGCAAGCCGGCATCGCGCATGCAACTCACGCGATGGCAGAGCGTCCGCAGCCTGTTCCGCAATCGCTGGGACAGCGAGGACGACGGCAACCGCCGCCTGCGCATCGGTTCGGCGATCGCCAGCCTGGTAATCAACCTGTTTTTCGCGGCGATGTTGTTGTGGCTGATGTACCTGCGCTTCATGGCGCGGCCGCCGCAGGAAGAAGAGTTGGCGATGCAGGTGCAGCTGATCGGGCAGGGCGCGCCCGACGAGGAAGGCGGCGGCACGCCGCAACCGCAGCCCGAGATCACCGTCGCGCGCGCGTCGCCGCGCAAGGCAAACGCGACGCAGGAATCCGCGGCGCCGGAAAGCGCATCGGTCGCGCCATCGCAGGTGCAGGTGCAAACGGAAGCGGTATCGACGATGCCGATGCAGGTGCCGCAAACGCCGGTCAAGCCCGCCGCGCCGCAACCGTTGCCGCCATCGACGCCGATCCTCGTGGCGAAGCCGACCGAGGCCGTCCCGAAGTTCACCCAGCCACTGCAACGGATGTCGCCGCTGCCGACCCCGGTCATGCCGCCGCAACCGGAATTGCACGCGCAGATGTTGCCGGCACCGCAGGAGCCGAAGCCTGCCGAGCCGACGCCGCTGCCGAGCGTGCGCACGCAGGCGGTGGCGATGCCGGCCTTGCCGACGCAATCACGCAGCGTGACGACGGCGGATCTGTCGCAGGCCGTACGCGACCTGCCAACGCCGCCGGCGCCTGCCGCGGCATCGACGGCGGCGTCTGCCGCTGCGACATCCTCGGCATCCGATGCGAATGCGCCACTGCGAGGAAGTGCAGCAACGACCGGGGCGCCCTCGACGACCGCGGGCACTGGCACCGGCATCCAGCCCAATGGTCGTGGCGTCGGCGCGGGAACGCAGGCGAAGACGGGTGGCCCGCCGACGCCCTTGAAGGGCGACGATTGGGGCGCGGCCAGCCGCAACGTCGCCGGGCAGCCGCATGGCGCGATCGACGGGAATCGCGCTGGCGGCGCCAACGGCAGCCAGTACGACACGTCGGGCACCGCGAAATATGGCGCGGACCAGTTCGTCGCGCGCGTCAAGGATCCCTACAAGGAAGGGTCGTGGATCAGGCGCCAGGTGCGCAAGGACGATCCCACGATGTTCGAGCCGTACTGGGTGCCGCACGAAAACCTGCTCGAGGAATGGGTGCGCAAGGGCATCAAGGAAATCGAGATTCCGCTCGGCGGCGACGGCAAGCGCGTCATCAAGTGCACGATCTCGATCCTGCAGCTCGGTGGTGGTTGCGGGATCGGTGGCGGCATCAATGGCGTAAAGGACAATCCGGCCCGCGCGCGCAAACCGCCGGCGGTGCCGTTCAAGTCGAAGTATTTCGACGACCCGTCGGCGCTCGGCGCGCCGGAGAAGGGCGCCGAGATCGAGCAGCCGAAGACGGACGCGGCGGGCAAGCCTTAGCCCGCACTCGGGCAAAAACAAAGGCGGCCCAAGCCGCCTTTGTTTGATATGCGATGCGCGATCCGGTCAGTGCGCGGTGGCGAGGTCGCCGAGATCGCTTTTCTGCGTCGAGAAGTAGGCGGCCACGTCGGCGATGTCCTGGTCGCTCAGGTCCTTCGCCTGCAGGCCCATCACCGACTGCTGGCGCTCGCCGTCGCGATACATCTGCAGCGTGTGCTCGAGGTAGTCGGCGTACTGGCCGGCCAGGCGCGGGTAGGTCGGGTCGATCGGCGCGTTGCCGGCCGGACCGTGGCACTCGGCGCACGCCTGGCGCGTGCCGGTCTTGGTTTCGGCCAGCACCTTGCCGTGCTCGGCGTTGCCGGCGGGCATGCTCGCCATCGAATTGGGCGCGGTCTGGCGGGCTTCGCCTTCGGCCTTGGCTTCGTGCTCCTTTTCGCCAGCCGAACAGGCGGACAGCAGGATGGCGAGCGCGGCGACCGCGGCGATCTTCGAACGGTTCGTCATCGGTGCGCTCACTTCGTCTTCAGGCTGCTGAGGTAGGCGGCGAGGTTGGCCAGGTCCTGGTCGGAGAAACTCTGGGCCTGCGCCTGCATCGTCGGGTGCTTGCGCTTGCCGGCCTTGTAGTCCATCAGCGCGTTGTGCAGATACTGCTCGGATTGCCCGGCGATCATCGGCACGTGGTAATTCGGATAGGCGTTCTTGTAGCCGGTGATGCCGTGGCAGCCCTGGCAGGTGTAGGCGAGGTCCTTGCCTTTCGCGGCATCGCCCTTCGCCGTGGCGGCAGGAGCATCGGCGGCCTGGCCCAGCGCGGGCAGGGCAAGAAGGGCGGCGAGGGCGGCCTTCGTCAACAGCGACATTCGCATCGGCGGGTTCCGTGGTTCGTGCGGCGCGTGGCCGCGTGACATGCAATCGCGGCAGTATATCGCGCCATTCACCTGCAGCGGAATCGAGGCGTGGGTGGCCTCGCGAGCCCTCGGATGCGCACGGGCCGGAAGTCATGGTGACCTCCGGCAGATTGGTCGTTGAACCGGGGTGTTATATCTTTCTACCACACCAAAGCCAGAGCTGATTTTTATGTCGATTTCGTCGCGTTCCCGCCCGACTGCGCCATTGCTGCGAACGGCTTTGGCCGTTGCCTGCGCGGCCCTGATTTTGGCGCCCGTCGCGGGCTGCAAGAAACAGGGCGGTCCTGGCGATGCCCAGGCCGCGACGAAGGACGGCAAGGGTGGCAAGGACGGCAAGAACAACGACGCCGTGTCCGTCGAGGTGACGCCGGTGACGGTGCGCGAGATGACGGCGAGCTTCAGCGGCACCGCGCCGCTGGATGCGCGCGGCGATGCGCAGGTGGTGGCGAAGACGTCCGGCATCGCCGAGCGCGTGTTCGTCGAGGAGGGCCAGCGCGTGCACGAGGGCCAGGTGCTGGTGCAGATCGATTCCGCGCAACAGGCCCTGCGCGTGCAGCAGACCGCGGCCCAGGCCGAGAAACTGGCGCGCAACCTCGCGCGTTCGGAAGAACTGGCCAAGCAGAAGATGGTCAGCGCCAACGATGTCGAACAGCTGCGCTTCGACCTCCAGAACGCGCGCGCCCAGCTCAACCTGGCCAAGCTCGACCTGTCGTATACCCGCGTGACCGCGCCGATTTCCGGCGTGATCGCCCAGCGTTCGATCAAGGCCGGCAACCTGGTGCAGATCAGCACGCCGATCTTCCGCATCGTCGAGAACGATCGCCTGGAAGCGACGCTCAACGTGCCGGAACGCAGCCTCGAGGCGATCCGCAACGGCCTGCCGGTGACGATGACCGTCGATGCCGTGCCCGGCAAGACCTTCGAGGGCAAGGTGACGCGCATTTCGCCGGTGGTGGATTCCGGCAGCGGCACTTTCCGCGTCATCTGCGCCTTCGACGGCGGCGGCGTGTTGCAGCCGGGCATGTTCGGGCGCATCGCGGTGGTGTTCGATCGCCGCGCCGGCGCGATGGCGATCCCGCGCATCGCCATGCTCGAGGACGACAACCAGGCCGCGGTGTTCACCGTGCGCGACGGCAAGGCCGCGCGCGTGCCGATCAAGACCGGTTACGTCGACGGCGAATGGGTCGAAGTGCTGTCGGGACTCAAGTCCGGCGATCCGGTGGTGACCGCGGGCAAGGCCGCGCTGCGTGACGGCGTGGCGGTGCAGGTGATCAATGGCAAGGCCGCGGCAGCAACGACGCAGGTCGCGAAGACGCCATGAATCAAAATTCCGACGGACACGAGGGCCACGACGCCAAACAGGCATCGGGCGGATTGATCGCACTGGCGACGCGCCGCCGCGTCACCGTCGCGATGTTCTGGGTGACGATGTTCCTGTTCGGCGTGATCGCGCTGGCGGCGCTCAAGGTCAACCTGCTGCCCGATCTCAGCTACCCGACGCTCACCGTGCGCACCGATTACACCGGCGCGGCGCCGTCGGAAATCGAAACGTTGATCTCGCAGCCGTCGGAAGAAGCGCTGGGCGTGGTCAAGGGCCTGCGCAAGATGAAGTCGGTGTCGCGCACCGGCCAGAGCGACGTGGTGCTGGAATTCGCCTGGGGCACCAACATGGACCAGGCCAGCCTCGAAGTGCGCGACAAGATGGACGCGCTGCAATTGCCGCTGGACGCCAAGCGCCCGGTGCTGCTGCGCTTCAATCCGTCGACGCAGCCGATCGTGCGCATCGCGTTGGCGCCGAAGACCGCGCGTCCCGGCGCCGATGGCGTCGATACCCAGCTCGTCGGCCTGCGCCGTTATGCCGATGATGATTTGAAGAAGAAGCTGGAAACCGTTGCCGGCGTCGCCGCGGTGAAGGTGGCCGGTGGCCTCGAGGACGAAGTGCAGGTCGACATCGACCAGCGCAAGCTCGCGCAGCTCGGCCTCACCGCCGATACAGTGATCCAGCGCCTGCAGCAGGAGAACATCAATGTCTCCGGCGGTCGCCTGGAAGAGGGCAGCCAGCGTTATCTGGTGCGCACGGTCAACCAGTTCCCCAACATCGAGACCATCCGCAACCTGTTGCTGACGGTGCAGAGCGGCAGCTCGGGAAGCAACGACGCCACGCTGCGCTTCGCGCGCCTGGCGGCAAGCAGCGGTTCGGCGGAAATGATCGCCGCCGCTTCGGCGGCGCAGGGTGGCAGCAGTGGCACGGTGCCGATCCGCCTCGGCGACGTCGCGACGGTACGCCAGGGCTACAAGGAGCGCGAGGCGATTATCCGCCTCGAAGGCCGCGAAGCGGTCGAGCTGGCGATCTACAAGGAAGGCGACGCCAATACCGTCGCCACCGCCGATGCCCTGCAGAAGCGCCTCGATTCGATCAAGGGCGATCTGCCCAAGGACATGGACCTGCAGATCATCGACGACCAGTCGATCTTCATCCGCAACGCCATCCATGACGTGAAGATGGACGCGGTGATCGGCGGCGCATTGGCCATCCTGATCATCTTCCTGTTCCTGCGCGACGGCTGGAGCACGTTCGTGATCTCGCTGTCGTTGCCGGTTTCGATCGTCTCGACCTTCTTTTTCATGGACCGGCTCGGTCTCAGCCTCAACGTGATGTCGCTCGGCGGCCTCGCGCTGGCGACGGGCCTGGTGGTGGACGACTCGATCGTGGTGCTGGAATCGATCGCCAAGGCGCGCGAACGCGGGCTCGGCATCGTCGATGCGGCGATCGCGGGAACGCGCGAAGTCGGCATGGCGGTCGTCGCCTCGACCCTGACCACGGTCGCGGTGTTCCTGCCGCTGGTGTTCGTGCAGGGCATCGCCGGCCAGCTGTTCCGCGACCAGGCGTTGACCGTGGCGATCGCGGTGGCGACATCGCTGGTGGTGTCGATGACGCTGATCCCGATGCTGTCGTCGATCCGCGGCCGCAATCTCGACAGCTTCCCGGAAGAACCGCCGCATCCGCGGTGGGTTCCGCAGAAGGGCTGGCAGAAACCGTTCGCCTTCATCGGTCGCGCAGTGGGCTGGGTCGTGCGTTTCGTCGGCTACGGTTTCGCATGGATCGTGATGCGACTCTGGAACGGCCTGTCCGCCGTGGTCGGCCCGGTGATGCGCAAGGCCAGCGATCTCTCGATGGCGCCGTACGAGCGCGCCGAACGCGGCTACCTGCGCCTGTTGCCGGCGGCGTTGCAGCGCCCGGTGCTGGTGGTTGTCTTCGCGACCGCGGCGTTTGTCGGTGCCTTGCTGCTGGTGCCGCTGCTCGGCGCCGACCTGATTCCGCAGTTGGCGCAGGATCGCGTGGAGATGACCGCGAAGCTGCCGCCGGGCACGCCGCTGCGCATCACCGACGACGTGCTGCACCAGGTCGCGACCGAGAATGCGAAGGTGGCGGGCGTGCGCCTGCGCTATGGCGTCAGCGGTACCGGCACGCGCCTCGATGCCAGCCCGACCGAGAGTGGCGAGAACATCGGCAAGCTCAGCATCGTGATGGAGAAGAGCGGCGACACCAAGGCCGAGGCCGCGGCGATCGATGCCTTCCGCAAGAGCATGGCCGGCCATCCCGGCGTGCAGGTCGATTTCGCCCGCCCCGAACTGTTCGCATTCGCACCGCCGCTGGAAATCGAGGTGCGCAGCGACAGCCTTGAGACGTTGAAGACGGCGGGACAGAAACTGGCGGCGATGCTGCGCAACAATCCGCACTACACCGACGTCAAGTCGAGCGTGGAGCAGGGCTTCCCGGAAATCCAGATCCGCTTCGACGCCGACCGCGCCGCCGCGCTCGGCCTGACCACGCGCCAGATCGCCGACGTGGTGGTGAACAAGGTGGCCGGCAACGTCGCCACGCGCTACAGCTTCCGCGATCGCAAGATCGACGTGCTGGTGCGCGCCAACGAGGCCGATCGCGGTTCGGTCGAGGCGATCCGCAACATCATCGTCAATCCCGGCAAGGGCGCGCCGGTGACGCTGGCCTCGGTCGCCGACGTGGTGCAGACCACCGGCCCCAGCGAGATCCATCGCGCCGACCAGCGTCGCGTCGCCATCGTTTCCGCCAACCTGTCCGGCATCGACCTCGGTGGCGCGGTGAAGGAAGTGCAGAAGATGGTCGCCGACGATCCGCTCGGCGCCGATGTCGGCATGCACATCGGCGGGCAGGGCGAGGAGCTCGGTGATTCCATCAAGTCGCTGCTGTTCGCCTTCGGCCTGGCGATCTTCTTGGTCTACCTGGTGATGGCCTCGCAGTTCGAATCGCTGCTGCATCCCTTCGTCATCCTCTTCACCATCCCGCTGGCATTGGTCGGCGCGGTGCTGGCGTTGTTCCTGACGCGCTCGCCGGTCTCGGTGGTGGTGTTCATCGGCCTGATCCTGCTGGTCGGCCTGGTGGTGAAGAACGCCATCATCCTGATCGACAAGGTCAACCAATTGCGCGAGGAGGGCATGCCCAAGCAGCAGGCTTTGATCGAAGGCGCGCGTTCACGACTGCGCCCGATCATGATGACCACGCTGTGCACGCTGTTCGGCTTCCTGCCGCTGGCGCTGGCCTTCGGCGAGGGCGCGGAAGTGCGCAGCCCGATGGCGATCACGGTGATCGGCGGCCTGTTGGTATCGACGCTGCTGACGCTGGTGGTGATCCCGGTGGTGTACGACCGCCTCGACCGCCACGACGACGCCTTCTATCGCGAACGCGGCCGCCGCAGGCACGAAGCCCTCGACCTCGTCGAATCCGACGCCGTCGCGCCCGATCAAGAACCGGCTGCCTGAGGACGCACGATGACGCTTGCCGAACTCAGCATCAAGCGCCCCGTCAGCACGATCATGCTGTTCGTGTCGCTGGTGGTCGTGGGCCTGATCGCCGCGGTGCGCCTGCCGCTGGAATCGATGCCGGAAATGACGGCGCCCTTCATGTTCGTGCAGTTGCCCTATGCGGGATCGACGCCCGAGGAAGTGGAGCGCAACGTGTTGCGCCCGGCGGAGGAAGCGTTGGGCACGATGAGCGGCATCAAGTCGATCAACGGCCGCGCCAATGCCGATGGCGCGCAGTTGATGGTGTGGTTCACCGATTGGGGGCGCGACGTCGCGATCGCGGCGGCCGATGCTCGCCAGCGACTGGACGCCGCGCGCGACCAGTTTCCCGACGATTTCCAGCGGTATTTCGTCTGGCGCTGGTCGACCAACGACCAGTCGGCGATGACGATCCGCCTCACCAGCAAGCAGGGCGACCTGCGCACCCAGGCCGACCGCATCGATCGCGACTTCAAGCGCCAGCTCGAACGCCTGCCCGGTGTCGCCCGGGTCGAAGTCGACGGCATTCCCCAGATGGAGGTCGAGATCGCGCTGCATCCCGACCGCCTGACCGCGGCCGGCGTCGCGCTGAACGAGCTCGTCACCCGCATGCAGTCGGCAAACTTCGCGGTCTCCGCCGGCGAGATCGAGGACGGCGGCATGCGCCTGCGCGTGCAACCGATTGGCGAGCTGCGCAACCTTCAGCAACTGCGCGACATGCCGGTCAATTCCAAGGGCATCCGCCTTGGCGACATCGCCGACGTCGGACTCAAGCCCAAGCGCATGGATTACGCGCGCATCATCGACGGACGTCCCGCGGTCGCCATCGACGTCTACAAGGAGCGCACCGCCAACCTGGTGGACATGAGCAAGGTGGTGCGCGCCAAGCTCGACGAGATCAAGGCCTCGGGCAACGCGCGCGGCATCGACATGGAGGTCGTCGATGACGCCGGACAGGGCGTGATCAGCTCGCTGTCGGCGCTGGCGGAAGCGGGCGCGATCGGCCTCGTGCTGTCGATCACCGTGCTGTTCTTCTTCCTGCGGCACTGGCCGTCGACGCTGATGGTGACGCTGGCGATTCCGATCTGCTTCATCATGACGCTCGGCTTCATGTACTTCTCCGGCGTCACCCTCAACATCCTGTCGATGATGGGGCTGTTGCTGGCGATCGGCATGCTGGTCGACAACGCGGTCGTGGTGGTGGAATCGATCTACCAGGAGCGCGAGCGCCATCCCGACAACCCGCGCTATGCCTCGATCATCGGCACCAAGCACGTCGCCATTGCGCTGACCGCCGGTACGCTTTGCCACTGCATCGTGTTCCTGCCGAACATGTTCGGCACCCGCAACATGCTGACCATCCAGCTGTCGCAGATCGCCATCACCATCACCGTATCGTTGCTGGCGTCGTGGCTCGTCGCGGTGAGCCTGATCCCGATGCTGTCGGCGCGCCTGAAGACGCCGCCGGCGGTGGCGTCGCACAAGGGCATCATCCCGCGCATGCAGGCCCGTTACGCCAGGTTCCTGCGCTGGACCCTGGAACATCGTGGCGCCAGTGTCGCCGGTATCCTGCTGGTGATCGCC
This sequence comes from Lysobacter sp., assembly GCA_030151365.1. Lineage (GTDB taxonomy): Bacteria > Pseudomonadota > Gammaproteobacteria > Xanthomonadales > Xanthomonadaceae > Solilutibacter. The sequence goes on from JASLDW010000019.1 coordinate 59,014, forward strand.
ATCAGCATCGTGCCGATGATGCTGTCGAAGAAGAGCATGATGGACGCGCAGGATCCCGATCGCGTCGACATCTTCTACCAGTGGAACGGCGCCTACACCAAGGACCAGATGGGCGACGAAATCGCCAAGGTCGAGCGCTACGTCAACGCCAACCGCCAGCGCTTCCACGTGAAGCAGCTGAACTCGCGCTGGGGCGAGCAGGGCTGGGCCCGCACCACGATCCGCCTCGACGTCAAGGATCCCAAGCTGGTCACCCAGATCGAGGAAGACGTGCGCAAGGGCATGCCGAAGTCCGCGCGCGCGCGCATCGGCATCGGCAACCAGCAACAGGACACCGGGCAACAGGGCGTCAGCGTCAACCTGCTGGGCGATTCCGGCCAGGGCCTGAAGGATCTCGCCAACGACATGTTGCCGGTGCTGGCGCGCCAGCCGGAACTCCGCGACGTCCGCATCGATTCCGGCGACCAGAACAGCGAGCTGACCATCAGCGTCGACCGCGCGCGCGCCGCGGCATATGGCTTCAGTTCCAGCGATGTCGCCAAGTACGTCGGCATGGCCTTGCGCGGCTCCAACCTGCGCGAATTCCAGCGCGACCAGAAGCAGATCCCGGTGACGGTACGCTTCGCCGGTGCCGAGCAGTCGCGGATCGAGGACCTGCAGGGCTTCATGGTGCAGGCCGCCGACGGACGGCAGGTCCCGTTGATGGCGATGGTCGATGCGCGCGTTTCGCCGTCGGCCAACCAGATCCAGCGCAGCGATCGCCAGACGTCGCTGAAGATCCAGGCCAATGTCGCGCCCGGCAGCACAGGCGAAAAGGCGCATGCGGCCATCGAGCGCGTGTTCAAGGCGACCTCGTTCCCGCCCGGCTACAGCTACTCGTTCAAGAGCGGCAACGGCTTCCAGGGCGGCGACGAGATGATGAGCCAGATGATGTTCAACCTGCTGATCGCCGTGATCATGATCTACATCGTGATGGCCGCGGTGTTCGAATCGCTGCTGTTCCCGGCGGCGATCATGAGCGGCGTGGTGTTCTCGATCTTCGGCGTGTTCTGGGCGATGTTCCTGACCGGCACCACCTTCAACATCATGGCCTTCATCGGCATCCTGGTGCTGATGGGCGTGGTGGTGAACAACGGCATCGTGATGATCGAGCACATCAACAACCGGCGACGCAGCGGCATGTCGCGGACCGACGCGCTGGTGGAGGGCAGCAAGGAACGCCTGCGTCCGATCCTGATGACGATGGGCACGGCGATCCTGGCGATGGTGCCGATCGCGGTCTCCAACACGCAGATCGCCGGCGATGGCCCGCCCTACAACCCGATGGCGCGCGCTATCGCCGGCGGCCTCGCATTCTCGACGCTGGTCAGCCTGCTGTTCCTGCCGACGATCTACGCGATCCTCGACGACTGGCGCGCGGCGACAGCACGCACCTGGCGTCGTGCGCGACAGTGGCGGCGTGGTGGTGCTTCTTCGGTGGCAATGCCCGCGGCGGGTGAGTAATCAACCCACCAGGTGGCGGGCGCCGTTGGCGATCGCGATCCACTCTCCGGCAATCGTGCCGAAATTGGTCAGCATGAAGACCAGGATCACCCGGCACACGCGGTTGTGGTACCAGCCGCGCAAGGTTTGCGCATCGTCGCGCAAGGCGAGGAAATCGGCGTAGGTGGGTCGCACCAGGCGCACTTGCGCGAACGCCGCGAAGATGCCCGAGCTCAGTCCCGGCGGACGGAACGGCTTGAGCGGCGCCATGATCGTCGCCGCCAAGGTGGCCAGCGGATGGGCGAGGGCGATGATGCCGCCGAGGGCGGTCAGGCCCGCGGTCCACATGATCCATTGCAGCACCAGCTGCTTGCCGAGCGCGGCGCCGCCGTGCATGAAGCCCCAGGCGAAGCCGCCGAGGATCAACGCGGTGAGTGCGATCGAAAACCACGGGATGCGCTTCTTCTTGTTGCTCGCCGACAATTCCTCGATCAACGCGGTCGGTTCGCGCGTGTCGTTGGCCAGGTAGTTGGCGATGCCCTTCAGGTGCCCGGCGCCGACCACGGCGAGCACGTGCTTCGACGTATCGGCGGTTTCGCGCAGGCGGGCCGCCATGTACTGGTCGCGCTCGTCGATCAAGGCCGAATACAACGCCGGCGAGCCGCTGGCGAATTCGCCGAAGCTCGACTCCAGCATGTCGCCTTCCTTCAGGCCCTCGATCTGGTCGGGTGACACCTCGTCGTCGACGAACAATGACGCGGCGATGCCCGAGCCGATCTTCATCCGCTGCCAGAAGCCGAGCTTGTGCATCGCGCGGCGGAAGGTCTGGCCGACATCGCGATCGATCAGGTTCATCGGCAGGTCGCGCGCGATCGCCTCGTTGGCGGCGGTCTTGAGTTCCGCGCCCGGTTCGATGCCCAGCTGTTCGGCAAGGCGGCGCTGGTAGGCTGCGAGCCCGAGGTTGGCGGCGAACATCGCCAGCTTGCGCTCCTTGATCACCTTGACCAGGTCGAGCCTGGCCAGCGCATCGGGATCGTTCAGCGCCTTGTAGCGCTGTTCGTCGAGCTCGACCGCGACACCATCGAATTCGCCGCTGGCGACTGCTGCGCGCACGGCATCGACGCTGGTCTTCGAGACATGCGCGGTGCCGAGCAGGGTGTAGCGGACGCCGTCGCGTTCGACTTCGGCGTGCGGCTGGGCGCGCCAATCGACGTTGGAAGAGATGTCTTCAGTCATTCGGAATCAGTCGCGATAGCGCTTCAGCAAATCGCCATACGCGTCGATGCGGCGATCGCGCAGGAACGGCCAGATGCGGCGCACGTGCTCGCTGCGTTCCATGTCGACTTCGGCGAGCAACAGGGTCGGGTCGGTGCCGGCTTCGGCAACGAATTCGCCCTGCGGCCCGAGGATGTGGCTGTTGCCCCAGAACCGGATGCCGGATGCGCCGAGCGGCGAGGGTTCGTGGCCGACGCGGTTGCAGCTCAGCACCGGCAATCCGTTGGCGACGGCGTGGCCGCGATGCGACAACACCCAGGCATCGCGCTGGCGCGTCTTCTCGGCATCGTCGTCGTCGGGGTCCCAGCCGATCGCGGTCGGGTACAGCAGCAGATCAGCGCCGGCCAACGCCATCAGGCGCGCGGCTTCCGGATACCACTGGTCCCAGCACACCAGCACGCCGAGACGGCCGACCGAGGTGTCGATCGGTTCGAAGCCGAGATCGCCCGGGGTGAAGTAGAACTTCTCGTAGAAGCCGGGATCGTCCGGGATGTGCATCTTGCGGTATTTGCCGGCGGTCGAACCGTCGGCGTCGAACACGACCGCGGTGTTGTGGTACAGGCCGGTCGCGCGCTTCTCGAACAGCGAACTCACCAGCACCACGCCGTGCTGCTTGGCCAGCTTGCCGAGGCGTTCGGTGCTGGGGCCGGGGATCGGTTCGGCGAGATCAAACTCGTGCACCGATTCGTGCTGGCAGAAGTAGGGGCCATTGTGCAGCTCCTGCAGCAATACCAGCTTCGCACCCTGGCGCGCGGCTTCGGCGACGCGTTCCTCGATGACGGCGAGATTCGCCGCGGCATCACCGTGGTTGCGTTCCTGGACGAGGGCGACGGGCAGTGTCTTGGTCTTCATGCCGGCATTCTAGGCCAGCAGTCCTTCCGGAAGCTGCATCGTCAGACAATGGAGGCTGCCGTTCTGCCAGATGATCGGCCGGCAATCCACCTGCACGATCTCGCGTCCCGGGAACGCCTGCGCCAGCACTTCGGCAGCCTTGGCGTCGGCGGGATCGCCATAGCTCGGCATCAGCACCGCGCCATTGACGATCAGGAAGTTGGCATAGCTCGCGGCGAGGCGACGCGGGTTGCCTTCTTCGTCGGTGTCGAGGACTGGCTGCGCCCAGGGCAGAGGAAACAATCGATACGGCTTGCCTTCGGCGGTACGCAGCGCGGCGATCTCGTCGGCCATCGCCTTCAAGTCGGCGTAATGCGAATCGCTTTCGTCGTCACAGGCCTGGAACACGATGGCGTCATCCGGCGCGAAGCGCGCCAGCGTATCGATGTGGGCGTCGGTGTCGTCGCCCTCCAGCTGGCCGTGGTCGAGCCATAGCACGCGCTCCTGATGCAGCCAGCTGGACAGTTTCGTGGTCAGCTCTTCGCGGCTGGCGTCGGGATGGCGCAGGCGCAGGCATTCCCAGGTCGTCAGCAGGGTGCCGACGCCATCGGTCTCGATCGCCCCGCCTTCCAGTGCGAACGGAATCTCGTCGCGCGTCGCATTCGCGAACACCTTGTGTTCGTCGAGCGTGCGCACCAGCTGGTCGTCGGCGCTGGCTTCGAACTTGCCGCCCCAGCCGGTGAAGCGGAAATCGAGCAGGTCGAAACGATCTCCATTGCGCAACGTGATCGGGCCACTGTCGCGCAGCCAGGTGTCGTCGTAGGGTGCCCCGACGAAGCGCACGCGCGCCATGTCGATGCGGTTGCTGCGCAACCGCGCTTCCGCATAGGCCTCGATGTCGTCGTCGGCGACGATGACCACCACCGGCTGGAAGCGGGTGATCGCCTCGACCAGCTTGATATAGGTGTCCTCGACTTCGCCCAGACGCGGCGCCCAGTCGGTCCCGGCGGTCGGCCACGCGATCAGGACCGCCGATTGGGGTTCCCACTCGGCGGGGAAGCGCACTGCATTCGTCATGGATGCCTCAGCGGACGGCTGGCTTCGGCCCGACTTCGTTCGGGTCAGCCTTGTTGGCCACCACGTCGAGCACGCGGTCGCGCTGGAAATACACGGTGTACTGCGGGTAGACCCAGCGGTTGATGGTCGGCCAGTCGCGCTTCTGGCCGCCGCGCGGGTCCATCTTCGATTGCGGGGCGCCGAATTGCTTCTGCACCTGGGCCATGGTCATGCCACGGGTCGGGTGCGGGGCGTTGATCGGCTGCTGCGCGCGAATGGCCAGGGGCGTGCTGGTATCGCCGGCAAACGCGGGCGTGGCGCAGGCGATGAAGGAAACGGCAGCGGCGGCGAGAACGATCTGGCGCATCGGCGGAATTCCGGGTCGGGGGATGGCTGGATTCTATACAAACAAAAAGGCCGCTCCGGAGAGCGGCCCTTCATGCCGGCACGGGGCCGGGCGTATCAGCGCTGGCGCGCCTTGAAACGCGGGTTGGACTTGCAGATCACGAAGACCTTGCCGCGACGGCGAACGACCTTGCAGTCGCGGTGACGGGCCTTCGCCGACTTCAGTGAGGACAGGACCTTCATGATGCGTAAACTCGGCTGGGTTGAAACAGCCCAATATTCTAGCCGGCCTGTCCTTGTTCGGTCAAGTCGCCTTTTCGGCAGGGGGAAAGCCCCGGCGACGGCATGGCATCATGTGTCGTCCAGGCTGCCGATTTCCCCCATGTCCGATTCCGCCGTGCCGGTCCTCACCATCGATGGCCCCTCCGGCTCCGGCAAGGGCACTATCAGCCGCACCGTCGCCCTCCAGTTGGGTTGGCACTACCTCGATTCCGGCGCCCTCTACCGCGCCACCGGACTGGCCGCGTCCTGGGAGGCGATCGATCTCTCGGACGAAGACGCCGTCGCCGATTGCGCCCGACGGGTGAAGATCCGCTTCCAGCCGGTCGCCGATGGGGGCGAACCGCGGGTGATCGTCAACGGCGTCGACGCCACCGACGACTTGCGCACCGAAACCGCGGGCGGGGCGGCCTCGGCGATCGCGGCATTCCCCTCGGTGCGGGCCGCGCTGGTCGATCTCCAGAAGGGCTTCCGGCAGGCGCCCGGGCTGGTGGCCGACGGCCGCGACACGGGCACGGTGATCTTCCCCGACGCCAGCCCCAAGGTCTTCCTCACCGCCAGCGCCGATGAACGGGCGCGCAGGCGCTATAACCAGTTGAAGGATAAGGGCGTTTCGGTTACGCTAAGCGGTCTGCTGGGCGAGATTCTCGCCCGTGACGAGCGTGACGCCAACCGGGCGGTCGCGCCGCTGGTACCCGCTGCGGATGCTGTCGTCATCGACACCACCGGATTGGGCATCGAAGCGGTGGTGCGACGCGTCCTGGATCTGCTTCCCGCGCGCTGACGGCGTCGGTCCCGACCTGCAGAACTCCATCCATCGGGCGACCGGTGGTCCATCAACCTCATCCTTTCCGGCCAATGGGCAATCCCGCCCGCGCCGACAACGGGTGGGCCCGATGCGCATCGTGAATGCATCGCGGCCTGTACATCAACCAGAGATCAACATGACTGAATCATTTGCCGAGCTGTTCGAGCAGAGCCAAACCAACCTCGCCAAGCTGAAGCCGGGCGCCATCGTCAAGGGCATCGTCGTCGACGTGCGCAACGACGTCGTGGTCATCAACGCCGGCCTCAAGTCCGAGGGCATCGTTCCCATTGAACAGTTCCGCAACGACGCCGGTGAAATCGACGTCGGCATCGGCGACGAAGTGAAGGTCGCGCTCGATTCGATCGAGAACGGCTTCGGCGAAACCGTGCTGTCGCGCGAGAAGGCCAAGCGCTCCATGGTGTGGGACGAGCTGGAAGAAGCGCTCGCCAACGACCAGACCATCGTCGGCCGCATCAACGGCAAGGTGAAGGGCGGTTTCACCGTCGACATCAAGGACGTCCGCGCGTTCCTGCCGGGTTCGTTGGTGGATGTGCGCCCGGTGCGCGATCCCAACTACCTGGAAGGCAAGGAACTCGAGTTCAAGCTCATCAAGCTGGACCGCAAGCGCAACAACGTGGTCGTCTCCCGCCGCGCGGTGGTCGAGAACGAGCATTCGGAAGAGCGCGAGCAGCTGCTCGAGAAGCTGGTCGAGGGCGCGCGCCTGAAGGGCGTCGTCAAGAACCTCACCGATTACGGTGCG
>JASLDW010000108.1 GCA_030151365.1 Lysobacter sp.
CCCGGCCTGGAATTTATAAAGAATCAGGTACTCAGGAGACAACACCTTGACCTTCCCAAAACCCATGAAGTCCTCTGTCGGCGCATTCTGAATAGCTTCCACCGTCCAAGGCAATCCCTTGGGTTGCAAGAAATCCACATCCTCGCCATCCATCTTGACCGTGTAGATCAAAGGCTTCAACGACCCACCGGGGAAAATCTCCGGTAACTTCTTGAAGTCATCGGCCAATACGACGAAATCCAAATCGTACGTTTTACGGATATCAATCCAATGAAGTACGGCCCAACCACCGGCAATCGCGATGTTCTGTCCACCAAGCCCGTCGATCACTTGCTTCATGGCCGTTGCCACGTTCCCCTCGACCTTTGTTGCTCCCGGCACGCGAGGGTGTGGAGGATTCATGGCAGAGCCCACGATGGATTCAAGTTCCGCCGCGACCGTGGGGTATTTATCTTTGAGTTCTTCCGCCACCGCGAGAAGTCTTTTGGCTTTCAATTTATGCATGCCTTACCCTTTATGTTTTGGTCGTTATGACGGTCATTAAACAGCTTAATGACCGCCGTGCCGGTCAAATTACTTCTTACCCATGGCGATCGAAACATCCGCCATCAAACCATGCTCATCAACCTTGGAACAATTTTTAACAGATTTGATCTGCTTCGCAAAATGAGAGCCCACGCTTTCAGCTTTAAGCATTTCGTCGACTTCTTCTTGGGACACACCGGCATAAACGTAGAACGTCGTGCTTGGTTTTTTTGTCTTAAAATGAATACGCAATTCTTGCTTTTCTGCTTCATACGATACGGAATCGATCGTCGAGGACTCGACGGCAGTCCATTGGATCTTATCGTAAGTTGTTGAATATCTCTTAGCCATTTGCAATTCGTTCCCTTCGGGGTTACCCGTTACGTTCTCCATTACAGTTTTCCTTATACTTATAATTATAATGAACTCACGGTTTGGGTTCAATCCCAAATAAAATCCGGTTCATCTTGATACGGTTTTACTGGTTATTGTTAAAGCATGAAAGTCGAAGCGCGTCTCGTTCAGAAACACAACCCCCATACTGATCAACAGGAATATGCGTTGGTTTCAAAGAAAACTGGCCGTGTATTAAAGTGGTTCGGGGCTCGTAAGCCTTCGGACGAACGGGTCGCTCAAGAAGAGAAGCGAATACAGTATTTCAAGCACATGCATTCTGTGATTGACAAGAACTGGCCCGGTTAGGGAATACTTTCTAGGTTCATAGAAACAATGGACTAAAAGGGATCAGAAACCCGATTGTTCCTACAAATCTAGAAAGAATTTTATGAAATCACTCTTTGATCAAAACTTTAAATACACTTCTGAAGCTGTTCAAATTGAAGGTGAGTTCACGACCCACATCGCACCGCTTTTTCGCCGGTACGTCGAGGAAGGGTACAGCCCTCGGGATCTTCAAATCCTTTTGTTGAATTCGATTTTCGAAGAGGGCTTGATTTCTATTTTGAATAACGATGCGCAGCGTTCTACTCTTCAGGTACAGGTTCCAGCAGCGGCTCCTTCAGAAAATCTTTCCCCAGAATCCACAACATAGAATTAAATACTTGAGGACAAACATTAAGCTCATGGGCTGCGCGGTGCTGGAAGTCTGAAAGCTCAATCAGATCACCACCCGCGACATTTCCCCAGATCGCCTTGATAGCTTCTTTGACGGGTTTCGTGGTCGAGAGATACCCTCGGTAAAAGCGCATGCCACCGCGATTCTCATCATCACTACACCATTTGGGCCAATAAATTTCTGAGTGGTACTTATTCCAATACATCTTGATCGCGAGAGCCACCGAAGGTTGATGGCCGAAATAACTGATGAACTGAAGGTCTGAAACTTTCATTATGTATTCGCTATCAAGGATCGTTTCCCAACCATCTTTTAGATTCCATAGACGCCACACAAACTCATGACGAGCCTTAAGCATCGCGATCTCGGGACCTGCTTTGAAACCAAAAATCTTCCACGGAATATCGCCGGGCGCATAGTCAGTAAAGGCTTTTTTAATAAGAGCTTGATGGGCTCCGTTACGGAAACCCGTGTTGGGGTCGGCCAGGTAATCAAGAAGCGTGGGTTGGTTTGTGAGAATACCTTCATGCAAGGTACGAAGTTCGTGGTGAAGCTTCGTAACTCGTTCGAACATATCTTTATTGATAAATAGCTTTTCGTGGTTCGCAGTTAACGAACGCATAAGTCCTCCTTGCCCACCGGGGCAATCGGTTTAGGTTGTAGGCCGCGTTCACCACCGGGTGATATGCGACCTCAACACTATAAGGGGGAGGACCTAACGGATCAAGGATTGAGTGGAAGTTGTTCGTGGATCTTTGGTACCGCGAGAGGCCCGCGTTCCGTGTCAAGACTGCGGAAATACGCGTCTTTTCTCATTCCTTCAGGGTAATTCCCGAATTCCGTTTTGAGAAAAGGTTTCACGGAAAGTCCGCGACGCATGCGATCCCAAGCCCACAAGATACGACCCGTGCGACCGTTTCCGTCTACATAAGGGTGGATGTATTCAAATTTCTTGTGATTATCGAGAGGGTTCGATTTGATGTCGCGAACCATCTCTTGCCAGTTTGCCATCGAGTAGTAAAGGACTTCCGCGCGAGGGGGTACGTGGCCACCGATGAATACTTGGCAGCGTCTGAATTGACCGATCTCGTGAATGTTGATTTTGGAACCGATCATGAGGCGCTTGTGGATTTGATTCGCGCCATAGATGTCCGGGGCAGAGTTTTTGTTATGAACCGCATACAAAAAAGCGTACACGTGATCCGAAACATAAGTTGGGTCTTCCACTGGGAAAGAACCTTGCAAGGCCGCTTCATATTCTGCAAGCGGATTAAAGATACCTTCGATCTCATCACTCTCTTTTAAGAATTGAGCGATATCCATATAGTTGTGGTCCACGCCTTACCTCCTTGGACTCCCTTCGTCCGTTCAAGTAACTCATAGCACTAAATTAATACTAACTCCAATTATATGCGCGGTTTAAAGTTTATTTTTGCGGCAACTCTCTTTTCCAGATCCAACGAATTTTGCCGCAATCCCAAATGCGATACCAACCTTCTTCACGGCGCAACTCCGTTTCCGTTTTACCGAATTTTCTTTCTTCCGCCGTTTTTTTCATAGATTGCTTAGAAACTCGGCAAGGATTTGATCCGGGCTTGCACCAGTAATAATCAGGTTTCAAAATTCCATCTTGGTTGAACCCCAAGCGTCGATATACTTTCCCCTCAGAAAAACGATTGTCCGACCAGGTCACGATTCGTTTTATGGTTGCAGGTAAATACAGGAGAGCATTCTTAAAAAGCTTTTC
>JASLDW010000133.1 GCA_030151365.1 Lysobacter sp.
TGACCTTGAGGAAACGCATGGCGTCCCTGTAGGACTCGAAGTAGTAACGGCGGCTCATCACAGCACCGCCCAGCAGATGAACGAGACAGCGCCCGAGCAGAACAGCAGAACAGCGTTACGCATCCCCAGCGTGTCGAGGACGGAATCCACAGCAGAGTTAATGGTGTACATGAGTGCCTCCCTAGGCGTGAGTATTGCCACATATGTGGAACGATCAATCAAAATGAATCGAACCGACAAGGCCCCATGCTTAGATGACGCCTTGTCGGTTCCACTCGTTACCCTTGCGGGCATCGAATAGAACCGTTGCCGGTCTAACCCAGTGCCGCTCCGCTAACGTCTCGGGTTCGCCATGTGGGATGCCTACACGCCACTGTTGTGGCCAGCATTCCCGGGCTTTCCGAGTCCGCGCATCATCGCGCCTTCCCCTGAGTCCTATGCCCGTCCTAGGTGGGCTAACCTTCGCCAGTAACAGGCGTGTTCCCGGTAGACGCTTTGCAGCACTTCACGGCCCGGAATCGGTGGCGATGTATTGCCTCGATGGGTCTATTAAACTCATTCCACATAGCGATGTCAATCCACATATGTGGATCAATGTTTGAATTTGCGAGGTGCATCACACATTCCATTGGTTAACTAACTGAACCCACTCGTTCCATCTCGTGCGCTAGGCTTTGCCCATGTACCCCGCAGACGAAAAAACGCTAACCGCAGCGGTCTTGAAGTGGCTGCGCGCCGACCCCGAACAGCGCGTTAGCAGACTCACGGAAGACGCCCAGGGTCGCCCAGTGCGCGAGCTGGTGTCCTATGGTGTCGTTAGGGTTCGCGTGGTGGACATAGGTGGCGGCATCGGTGAGGTATTCACGGAGACCGGCCAGCACTTCGTCCCGCCCGATGAGGGACACATTGCGTTCAAGACCTGGCAGTCACTAGAGACGACCTACGGCACCGCACCTAGGGTTGTCCCCAAGAGGTCACGCGGTTTGCATTAGGGGAACGGCAGGTGGACTTAGGTGGATCGCATGAGTACGCGTGTGCCCACCCACGAAAAAAAACAGATGATGAAAGACGGACGCGCGAACATGCAGCGCGCAGGCCACATGCGATGCACCTGCAATACACATAGGAATCGGATACCCAATCCAGCGCGTATCTAATCGAATCAAGAACTTACAATTCGAGGTGACGCGACAGGTGACATGGGAAGCAGCGATGGTGCCCGAACGTGTCCCGCTGGTGGTGGCGAGGCACCCCACGGGGGGTGATGCGGCCTGTGCTACAGAATACATACCCCTTCGGAAATTTACGGTAGACATTCCGGCCAGGTACACCAGCGATCCACCTAGGACGCTCTGTGCGCCTCTCTGTGCCCCGCGCACACCTTAGGACCACCGCTGGTAGCCCAAGGGCACCGAATGGCCTCACAGGGGCGTACATCTCGATATGTGGAAGTTCTCTCTGGAGGGTAATGCCTACGGAGAAGCACCCGTGTCCCCTCTCCCCGAACAGGCTGGAGTCGGGGTGCCTAGGGAGGGCGTAGCTGAGGGGAGTCAGCCGAGGGAACACGGGCACACTTAGGTTATCTCATGTGTACCTAGGTGTCCTGTGGAGAACATCAGGTACACATAGGTTATGAATAGATATCTTTACCCACCCGTCTATCTACGGTGCCGGTTTTATTCTCGGCCTTGAAATACAGGGTTAACGCGATGCGCCCGGCTTGTACCAGCCGGTGCCCTTCAGGTTGAAATTGGTTGCGCTGACGGTTCGATGAAGAACGCCGCAGCAGTTTGGCTCACGACATGGAGGCATTGGGTCACTGTGGGAGCGGACGAGCACGTCCTTCTCCTTACCGCAGTCGGAGCAGATTGTTTCGTACAGGGGCATTAGATGTCCTTGAACCAGTAGACCGCATCGTCAGCGGCCCACGGGGATGATGGGTGGTAGGTCTTGAAGCCCTCCGAGATGAGGGAGTTCATCGACGGCGGGTTGTCTCGGGTGTACGTCACGACGCCGCGCGCAGGCAGCTTCTTCGCGTAGTTCACCCGGGCGCGGATGAGGCGCTTCTGTAGGCCACCGCCTCTGGCGTGTGGGAGAACCCCAGCACGCGACAGGTAGACGATGGGTCGCGGGTCGGCGTCATCGGACGGCCAGATAGCGAGCGAGGCGAAGCCGACGGGGTTGCCATCGGCGTATGCGATCCACCAGTGGTCACCTTCGATTTCCCGAGGGGTGTCATGGGGAAGTGCCTCGTTCTGCATCCAAAGGAGGCAGTGCTTGATGCTGTCCTTGCTGGCGTCCACCTTGCGGATGATCGTCGTCAGTCCCGCCACGCCTTCCAGCCCCGGTAGGACTTAAACAGCGGTGGAATCTCCTCGTACCAGCGCGCCGCGAAGGAGCACACAGCTTCCGCCATGAGCATCGCTGTAACGGGCGGTATGACGATTGCGAGCACCGACAGGTAACCGAGGTAGCTGTGAGTCGCGATGGCCTTACAGGCCGGCTGGATGCGTCTCAGGGCATTGATGGTTCCCTGTAGGAAATTCTCCAAGTGGTCATAGGTGGCCTGGCGGAAGTCCAGCCAGAACCCCAGGAGAACCACGTACAGCGGCGAGTGCATCACAGCGCCGTCCTCACGTCGAACGAGGGGCACGCCTTGGCGACACCCGGCCAATCCCGATGACCACGAATGGTGATCCCGGGGTAGTCCTTCTTCAGCCTGGCGACCAACTCGCGGAGAGCGGCCTTCTGAGCCGGCGTGCGGGTGTCCTTCGGCTTGGCGTTGTTCTTGTCCATGCCGCCGACGTAGCAAACGCCGATGTTTCCGGTGTTGTGGCCTCCCGTGTGTGCCCCAAGGGTTTCCAGGGAGAGCGTCTGGATAACGCGACCATCCAGCTCGATGACGTAGTGATAGCTCACCTGTCCGAACTTGGCCTGGTCCCATTGGCTGATAGTGCTTGCTTTTACATCGCGGCCTTCAGGAGTCGCCGCACAGTGGATCGTCAGGTACTTAATCGTACCCAGTGGTTTCGTCACTTAGATCACGTCCAAGAAGTTGGTTGATCGGGATGACGTGCCAAGGACCGAATTGATGAAGTCTTCGTAGACCTTATCGGCCAGCTCCTCGCGGTAGCGGTCTTCTTCCTTCGTCACGTCGCGTGACAGCTGGTCCATCCAGTAGCGGACGGCCATCTCGACGGCCTCTAGCCTGTCGTCGTGGCGCAGCGCGCCTCGCATCTTCGTGATGCGGGTCATCTGGTAGAACAGCTGGTACATCTGCTTCTCGACCTTCTGGTCGGCCTTGAGTAACGCCGCGTCCACCACAAGGCGGTGCGAGTTCATCACAGGCTCCAGGGTCTCGATGATGCGGACTTCCTTCGACTTGCCGTAGTTCTTCACGTCCTCAATCGAGCACGGATAGATTCGAGCAAGCACAGGCTCCATCAGCTTGGCGAACATGCCGTCGCCGTAGTTGGACTCAATGATGATCGTGGACACCTTCTCGGCTCTCGCGATGTGCGCGAGAGTTTCGAGGTTCTTGATGTCGTAACCTCCAGAGAGACCCCCGGCTTTACGCAGGTACACCATGCCGCGAAGCATCGCGGTCACCGCATAGCCCACCTCGTCCCCGCCTCGACCGCTGGGATCTATCGCGAGGATTTTCCCGGTGTACGGCTCCATCTCTTGCGAGACGTACATGGGGCGATACAGACGATCCCCGGTGAAGCCAACGGACGGGATGTCCGCATGGATTAGCTTCGGATCGGAAGACCACACAACGCGGATCGGGGCAACCTCGTTGTCCAGGTCCATAGTGATGAGGTCGCCGAGCTTCAGCGGGTAACGCTCCGCGTCGGACATGGTGGTGTCCAACTGGAACTGAAGCATGAAGCCAGAGCGGCCATAGGACGCCTCGCGTTCGAGTAGGTCTTGTTCGGAGAACCGAACGGTTTCTACTGCGGTCCACGCGAGTGAAGGCTGGGCGTCGTAGGCATTCGCCACGACGGGAGCCAAACGGTCCCCATAGGACTCTCGCTGCTTCTTGTCTTTCGGGTAGCGCGCCGGCCAGATGCGAATCTGGTAGCCACGCTCCGGGAGCTTGTTGTAAATCGACTCCTCGGTCTGCGGGGTGCCGAGGTAGATCACCTCGCCATCCGGCTTGAGCACTGCATCGAACTCCTTGATGAGTTCAGCGAGCTTCTCTCGCTGCACCACAGTCATGGAGTTCTTCGGGACTTCAACGTCGTCCGCGATGATGGTGTCCGCGCGCGAACCCGTGAGCTGGCCCGTGATACCCACGGATTTCACCGAGGGGCTTTGGTCGGGCAACGCAGGACCAACATCGAACGCCAGGTTCGAGTCACGCTGCCCTGCACGGGCCTTTAGGTGAGCCAGCTCGGGGATCGTGTCGATGAGACGCTTGACGAACACGGAGAACGCATCGGCGCGCTCCTTGCTCGCAGAGACCACCATGATCTTCCTCTGGGGGTCGAGCAGTAACAGCCAACACACGTAGGCGGCTGTCAGCCAGCTCTTGCCGATGCCTCGGTACGCCATGATGATGCGGCGGCGAGGGCCGTGCTGAAGGTACAGACACACGTCGTATTGCAACGGTGTCGGTGACGGGAGGTTCAGCAGTTTCCAGATGTGGAAGGCGAAGTTACGGAAGTCCCTGAAGGGATGTCCGTCTTCGATCACTGGTGCATGTGGTCTTCAGGGTTGAACGGGAACTTACCTTCCTCGACCTTCTTCTGAAGGCCAGCGATCGGAGTTCCCGGCACAACTACGGCTTCGATGCCGTTGTCCTTGAGGAACTGGCGCGCGACGTTGAGGAGAGCCGCGTTCGGTTCCCCATCAAGCGCCTTAGTCAGCACGGTAGCCAGAGTGTCGTGCAGTTCTTCGAGAGCACTCTTGGATGCCGCTTTACTCACGCAGGATCGCCTTAGAGAACAGCTTCTCCACTGCGGATGCACCGAGCGATGCGAGAGCGCACGACAGGCCGACATAGCCGACCATCGAAAGGCCGGGAATCAGCAGTACGACCATGCCAGCACCGCAGCCGAGGCCGGCGGACAGCAACGCGCGGCCAATTGCCTGACGCAGCTTGATCGGCTCGTCCGCCGCGAGAATCTTGGCGATACCGATGATGAGACCAGCACCGCCGATTGCGGTGATGATCTTTACGTCTTCGTTCATGTGTTCCTCACGAGTAAATGAATTTGATCTTGCCGGCTGCGCCGGCTTGTCCTGGGCGGTTTGATGTTCCACCACCGATGCCGCCGTTGCCGCCTCTACCAGCCGAGTCGCTGTTGAGACCGACGACCGCAGCGCCGCCGCTTCCCCCAGAGAAACCATCGTTGCCGGGGTTTCCAGGGACGTTTGCGGCGTTGCCTCCTGAAGCGGAGCCGCCACCAGACAACGCACCGCCACCTGCGGATAGCGTTGTGATCGAGAGTGAGCCACTGGCGACCGTGCTGGCACCGCCTGTGTTGCTTGACGGAGCCGCACCAGCACCAACGGTGTAAGTTAGCGTTTGACCGCCCGAGCACGCATAAGTGGATCGGACGTATCCGCCACTACCAGAGCCGCTACCGTCATCACCACCGTCAACTTCGCGAATGCCGATGGAGCCACTACCGCCGCCCGCCCAGACCTCAATGGTCACTTGGGTTGCGCCAGTAGGAACAGTTTCGGTTGCGCCAGTACCTGTGGTGTACGAACGGGTTACTGGGGTAAACGCCGACCACACAAGTGTGGAACCGTGGTAGACCGAGGAGACTGCACTGGAGCCGATATAGAGGGCGGAAGCGTCGCTCCCGCCGATCTTAATGTTCGCCAATGGCTACCCGACGATAACGTAGAGAGTATTGGCGTTTTTCGTACCGAGCGCGTTGTAGGCTGCTTGGGTCATCTTGCGGGTGTAGAGGATGTCTCCTCCGTCCGACGTTACGGCATATTTACCGTTGATCGAGAGCTGCCCGTTGGGAATGACGTACTGGTCTCCACCTTGGTAGTACAGGTAGTGACTGCTGTCTCCGAAGAAGATCACTCCGGAGCCATCGCCACGACTCGCGTACACATCCTGTGCCCAGATGGCACCTTGGGGGGTGCGCTGGACAAGTGTGCTATTCGAAATGGAAGTAGACGGAGCTGCGAGGTTTCCGGCATGCCAGAGCTTGTTCCACGACTGGAACGTCCCTGCTATGCGCGTGCGTAGATAAAGGTCTTGGGTGTTGATCGGAGAGGCGAGCTGGAATCCCCAGTTCTGTCCCGTGTGCGTGTGGTTGATGTACCACGTCCACCCAGAACCAGCCGGCGAGTTTGTACCAAGCGATGAATCGTAGAACCCACTCTTTTGGAGCGTGTTCAAGTCTTCAACTGTGGTGGTGCCGGTGTTGTTTTGTCCGAAGACAAACTGGTTCGACTCCATGCCATCGAACTTGTCGGCATCAAGACCTGAACCTGCGCCTTGGTTACCGCTGTGCCAGATGGTTCGCCATGCAGACCAGTTAGGAGAGCCGCCACCGATAGCGTTGCCCGAGCGCCACATGAGCACACTACCGTTGAAGTTAGACGCAATTTGTGTTGCCGTATCGGAACCGCGAGACACGAATACCTGCCCATATGCGGTGCCCGGGGCAATGTTTGCGTTCGACGCGCCGAGACGGTACATGCCGCTAGTAATGATGTTATTCAGATCAGTGCCGGACTGATCGCCGGTCGATGCCTTCGTGTTCGGGTCGAAGTTCGCGCTGTCCCACGGGGTGTAGCCGTTGAACAGCGGACGCTGGTTGAAGTTGTAGTTCCAGCCATTCTCAGACTGAATATCGATGAACCCCGGATTCGAGGCCCAACCGATGTAACCACGCCTTGTCCCTTCCTGCGTGAAGAACGCTAGGTAACCGGGCTTGTTCGGTGCGCCTCGCATCGCAACAGTGTAGCCATTCGTTCCAGACGGCCCAAACTGCGCATCGCCTGTGACGATGCCTCCTGACTTGTCGAACTTGAGTGCGTCGGCTGCATCCGTCTGGGCCTTCGTGTAGGCGTCAGTAATTCCGTAGCCGACCAGCGTGGTCGGTTTGCCAGTAGTGATCTTCGACCAGTCGAGGCTCGGGATGCGCGATGCATCCATGTTAGGGATGCGCGCGAGGGCAAACGTCCCGCTGACGATGTCGCCTGCGTCCAGCGTGATTGCACCAACACGTCCGGCCACCGAAGTGACGAACTCGGCGTTGTCGATTTGATCCCATGCGGAACCGTTGTAGATGATGTGGTCACCTACGCGGTACGTGATTGCTCCCTTGGTACCCTGCACGGACACCTTGTAGAAGTGCCCCTTGTTCGGATTCGCCGGGTATGCCGTCGAGGCATCCCACGAACCCATGTAGACCAGCGTGCCGGTCGTTGCAGCCTGCGCGGTGTTCGCCCAGTATTTCGCGGACTGTCCACCGACAGGCGAGCCTTCAGCCCATGCGGCAGCGGTGTTAGCCGATGTGGCCGCGTTGGTTGCGCTCGTGGCCGCATTGGTCGCACTGGTGCCTGCCGCTGTAGCTGAGGTTGCAGCATTCGATGCGCTCGTGGCTGCTGCGGTTTTCGATGCGTCCGCCGCAGTTGCACTTGAGGCCGCTGCGGTCTTCGATGCGTTCGCGGCAGTTGCACTCGAGGCTGCATTGGTTTCCGAGGTTGCCGCCGCCGTCGCGCTTGCTGCCGCAGCAGTCATCGACGCCGTGGCATCAGCAGCAGACGTGGCTGCGTCATTGGCGTGTTGCAGTGCCAAGTTGGACGACGATTGTGCCTGAGCAGCTGCGCCAGTGAGCGGCGCGGTGAGTGCGTTGACCTTCGACTGCATCGTGGGGAACGAGTCCAGTACATGATCGATCCCCACGCCGTCCGTGACTGTGACCGTGCCGGTCGGCTGGGAGATGAAGGCGATCATCTGGTTCTCTCGCCGATTCCAGCGATCCACCAGTTCGGAGATGCGCTCGGCAAGCTCCGAGTTTGAAACGTAGTTTGGGATGGACATTGAGTTCCTGTTAGCGGATTCCGAAGATGAACCCGGTGATCTTGGTCACGGCGTAGTCGGCGCGAGTTCCGATGTTCTGTGGACCGTCACTGTTGGTCAGAATGATGTCTCGCGTCTGTGCTCGTACTCTAAAAGACGAACTCGTGTCGGTACTTTGGCCAACACCTGACACGTTGACGGATAGCGACTGGATTCCGCTTGTGTAGTAAATAGGCGTGTTCCCGCCGTTGGTCAGATAGCCGTAGTAGCTACCGGGGCCAACAAAATTTCCAGTGACAGTTCTACCAACTTCGACCCAACTATTGGAAACATACTGCTCAATAATCACGTCGAGGCCCGGAGCACCGGGCGTGCAGTACACAGTGATGCTGAACGCTGGCGTGTGGTTCTCGCCGACACCTTGTGGGGTTGGTAGCACGAACGTACTGACTGTCTGCCAGCCGTTGGTCATCCATGTTCCGGGAACAGTAAGCGGAGTATTGCCGCTCCAGTTAAGTGCAATAGCACTCTGAAACTTGCCAACGATGTTGGGCGCAGTAACCTTCCCGGAGAACTTCGCGTTACCGCTGCGGTCAACCCAGAAGACCGCGTTGTTCTCGTTCTTGACTCCGGAGCCGACCCAGATGGGCCAGTTACCGAGGTTCGAGACTTCAACCCGGAACTCGTTGGGGTCAACAATGTCGCCGTTGGCGTCAAGCGTATGCGTCTTGAACGTGCCGCCGTTGACCGTTCCCATGTTGGCCGATACTGCCGACAGGCTGGTGACCTTGATCTTGTTCGCGGAGATGGTGCCGTCCACAACGAGTTGGCCATTGATACCAACCGTCGAGACACCACCGACAGTACCGACCACGAAGGGAACCTTCACGTCAATGAACTTGCCATTCGCGTCCGTCACTGGGGTTGCAATACCAACGCGGTCAGCCATAAACACGATGTCGGAGCCTTGCGTCGCATTGGCGGACATTGCGATACCTGAGACCACCTGCCGTCCATCTGCGGTCTGACCAGCGATCCGAACGGAGTACGCGGCAGACCATTGACCGTACATGGAGCTGTTCTGGCCGGCAGTAACGTTGTAGCTGGCCTTCAGCGTTGCGAACTCGCCGTCTTTGAATGCCGTCACCTGCGTTGACGCGATGGCGTTGGCCTGAGTCGCATCGATCTTGGTGGACATGGTGTTGTTCACCGAGGCGATGGCGGCTGCGCGGTTGTTCACTTCGTCGGTGATCCGCGATTCGACAGCGGTGATCGCGGATGCGCGCGAAGCGGCCTCCGTGGCGTCAGCGGTGTCCAAGCGGGACACGGCAGCGTCCACCGATGCCTTGTTGGTGTTGACTTTACCTTCCAGCAGGTTCATCGCAGAGGTGCGCGCCGCAGCTTCGGTTGTCACTGCTGTCTTCGCTTCAGTGATCCCTGCGAGGGCCGTGGAGTTGTTGGTGTCCACCTTGGCCTCCAGTTGGGAGTACGTGGTGACTCGCGCAGAGGTTTCGTCGGCAATCGCTCTGTTTATCTCGGAGAACACCGCAGCGTTGTTCTGATGCTCTGTGGCGAAGTTGGCCAGCAGGGTGGTGATTTGCTCGGCTAGCGCAGATGTATCTGTGACCACCGTGTCGAGCTTCGTCTCCGCGATGGCGATGCGACTACCGTTGTAGCGCGCAAGGTCGAAGTAGTCGTTCGAGCGACGCAGCTGGTCGAGCATAAGCTCGGCGTTGAGGTCGATCAGGTCACGCGCATTCACCAGCTCGGCGAGAGCTTGTGACTGAAGAATCTGATTGATGAGGACGTTGATGTCCGGAGCATTCGGGTCGCTACCCGTACCGCCACCGGGGATACCTGAAGTGGTACCTGAGTTGTCCGAATGTTCCTGCTGCAAGAACAGGAGTTGCTTGAATATGAGATTGAGGTCGGCAGCGGGCATATTCGCGCCGTTCTTCCAATCTACGAGGAGACGATCTGTCGGAGTTACCCGACGAAGGACGACAAAGTAGGCAGTGCCAAGCTCTGCATCCTGTGATGGAATCTGGATGGAGGTGGAGTCAATCCACTTCGCGAATACCGGACGGAGGTCGTCTTCGGTTGGGCCAACGAAAGCCCTGACGTGCTCACGTGCCAAGTAGGGGAACGTGACGGTGAAGCTGTTCTCACCCGCTGCGCGGGAATAGCGGACAAACGAGAGTCCGCGTGCGAGTTCGATCATGCTGTCCTATGAAAAAGAAGGGGCACCCGAAGGTGCCCCGTGTGAATCAATGGTTGGACTGAAGCCAGTCCGTAAACTCTGACGTGTGGTTGTCAGGTTGAGCTGGGTTGCTCTGGAGAACCTGCGCCTCAGCGGCGTTGTCGAAGTTGTCGCCCTTGTTGTTCGCTGCCTGCTTGATGAGCCAGTTCTTGATGTTCTGCACCCCGGTCATGTTCTGGAAATAGAACATGCTCGCGAAGTTGCGCAAGTCCTTCTCCTTGACCTCGGCGTTGGGACTCATCATCGCGGCCAACAGGTTCGGCGTCTGGTACAACTTCGAGGCGTAGTCCACCACGGGAATGCCCTTGATGCCGTTCTCCAATTCAGTGGTACGACCGGAGCTGTTCGCGAAGATACCGTTGCGCGCCCACTCAGGGATGTTCTCCTTGTCGGTGAACACCGTGCCGTTGCGGGCAACGTCCGTCCATAGTGCGTCGGCCATCATTGGGATGAACCCGGAGTACGCGCCCTGGTTGATGGAGCCCTTGACGGCATTCTCCGGCGTCATGATCTTCGCTCGCCGCTCCGGGTCACCGATGGTGTTCACGTAGTTGCGAGTCGTCCACCCCGCGTAGGCGATGGCGGTAGACCAAGCGAGCATCATGTAAGTCCGGTAGTCGTCGTAGTTCGCACCAGCGTTCATAAAGTGGCGCTCGTGGGAGGCCAAGGTGAACCTGCGGAACTGGAGGATCAGCTTACCGACCGGGTTGTGGAGCATCTGGTGCGTGTCGGCGACATCTGGCTCCAGGATCATGTGATCCGTAGCGCGCTTGAGGAAGTGCGCCATGCTCTCGCGGGTGTTGAAGGAGACCGCGCTGGGATCGATGTCGGCCAATCCCTTCTTGCCCTTCAGGGCGTTGAACAGGTCGGTTTGAGCCTTCTCGCCTAGACCCCACTGGCGAAGCCTGCGGGTCATCGCGGCGTCCAGAGGTTTCTCCTGGTTCGCCATCTCGATCATGCGGAGCACCATCGAGCGCCCTGCGATGATCTTCTGTGCCTTCGTGATCGGCGCGAGCAGTGAGAGTACGCTGGAGATGTACGCGGCACCGTTATTCACGTTGTCCACGACCTGAGCGATCTTGCTGTCACCGAACGTCGGCGGCAACAGGGAGTCACCATCGAACCGCATAAACGGCGGATGACGCATCCACTCAGTACCGACGCCGAACACTTCTTCCATCGCGCGGGCCTCTGCGTCCAGCAGGCGTCCACCCTCGTCACGACGGATGAACCGGCCCATGCTCGTGGTGAACTCGTAGCCGGCCTTCAGGAAGTTGTTCACTCCCGCGTAGGCAATGGCTGGGCCGAAGTCGCCCCACTGGGCGAGGCCGGACTGGTTCATCACTCGGGCGAACTGTGTCTGCCTGAAGAAGTGACCGAATCGGCTGATGGCAGACGTGGGGTCACGCTCAGTGCTCCGATGGAGTACCGAGTTGAACCCAATGTCCAACATGCGTTCCACCTTAGCCTTGTTCTCGCCAAACTTGCGAGCGTCCTGCATGAGGTTGTCGCGGAACTTGATGAGCTGCGATTGGTTGGCGATGTCGAACTTGGCTTTCATCGCGGCCCAGCCCGTGATGTCGCGGGTGAACCTGGACATCACGTCCTCGATGTCGTTCTCCAGTAGATCGGAGACCTTCACCGTTTGCAGGTTACCGGCGTCATCGGGGATTTGTGCTTGGAAGTTCTCGTCCATGTCGATGCGGTGCTTGGTCCGGTCATGCTGGCCGGCCTGCTCGACGTTCTCTTTCAGTCGGGTAAGCAGCGACGCCGCCTGGGCGTCGGGGACACCGCCTTCACGGAGCAGCGCCGCAACCTCATCCACGTCATGCAGAGCCAGCGGACGAAGCCCTGCGTCTGCGTTCACGTCATCGTGTGCAGCCTGTGCGCGCTTTAGCCATGCCTTCGCTACACCTCGGATGGTATCTGGGTCAATCTCTTGGACACCCGCACCCGTCTTGGCGGCAGCTGCGCTGAGGTTGGCTTCCCATTCCTTCCGCATGGAGGGAACGAGCAGCTTGTCGATCACGTCGTCTTCGTGCAGGCCCATCTCGCCGAACACCTTGCGGAACCCGGAGACACTCCAGTAGCGCGGCAGGTAGTTCGGGCGTGGCTTCACGAAGTCGAACTCATCGAGTCCGTTGTCCTTCGCGTGCTGGGTGATGTTGGCGATCACCTCATGGATTCGGCTTGCGGCCTTCGTGGCCTGCGGGGACACATCGGTGTCGCCACGGACGGCGCGGCCTATCTCCTCGTTGAACGCCTTGCGTCCAGCGAAGTCCACGCGGGACTTGAACCATGAGGAGATGGAGCCGCCTGTGCGCTCGGCCACGGCGTCTTGCCACTGGGCGTTCGCTGCGGCACGCCACTGTGTCTCCAGGACACTTAGGGCGCGCTGCGAGTGTTCTACGGCTGACTCTTCGATGGCAGCGTTGCGGTCGTTATAGCCCACGCCCTCGCGATACAGGCGCTTGAAAGCCTCGCGTAGAGTTGGGGCCTTCATCCGGTCGCCTTGGGCGGACAGGCTGATACGACCCTTCGTGGTGATGCTGCGGAGGTCAGCGTTGTCCCGAGCGGCGTCCTTGAAGTCGAGGTAGTGATCGCCTTCGTTACGGAGAGGCATCACGCCCGGGGTTGGATCGGGTTCCTCAGAACCCTTCACGCGAGCAGCGGACAACGAATCGTCGCCGTGGACGTGGCTCTTAACCTTGTCTAGCGTGATGCCGCTCTCGGAGGTATCGATGAGCGGTCGTTTGGGATCGAAATCGAGTCCCTTGCGGGCACCCAGAGCACCAGCGAAGGCGAAGGCGATCCCCGCGTTCTTGGCGTTCTCTGCCCAGTCCTGCCTTGTTGGGTCGAACTGTCCTGCGGCGGTGTCCATCGCGAACGTTTGCGCTGCGGCTACTGAGCCAGAACGCACAGCGTTCGCCAGTCGCCCCAACTTCGCAGAGTAGCCAATACCGCCAGACAGCAGACCAACACCAGTACCGACAGGATCGGTCAGCGAGAGTCCGATGTTACCGGCGATGCCATACGTGGACAGCGTGTCGTCGGCGTTCTGGTTCTCGCGCGCGATCTGCTTGAGATAACTCAGGTGATCTGCGGAGACTGCGCGGGACAGAACTTGATACTGATCCGGACGGATTCCTTCCTTGGCCCAGTTGTCCACTTCCTCCTTAGAGATAAGAAAGCTCGGGTCGTCCTTGTACTGCCGATCATGTAGGAAGCGGTCGATCGTTCCGATTGGTCCCTTGACCTGCACAGCACCGATGGCTTCACCCAACGGTGCATGTGGCTTCTTCTGCTTCGCCTGGTCCTCCGCCTCGCGGAGCTGGACAGCCTGTTTCAGCGGCAGCACGCCGGCCTTGCTCTCGCCATACTTCTTATTCATGGCGTCGAGGCCACTGAACAGGTCAGCCATTTATTCTCCTAGTGAGGTGATGTAGTCCGAGAACGAACCCGGGTCTTTCGGAAGGTTCCCAGAAAGGGACTGGATTTTGTCGTACCGCTTCTTTACACCTTGATACTCGCGGTCGAGGATTCCCCAGCTCACGGTGTTACCGCTCTGCTTGGCCTTGAACTTTTCGTTGGTGAGTCGGTACATTTCATCGTGCAAGCGTTGGGTCACTTGCGCGTAGTTCGCGTTGAGACCACCATCGAATGCGCGTTGTCCCAGTCCAGCATCGCGGTACGCTCGGGACAACACCTGCTCGCGGGAGGCATCCGCCAGCGCCTTGTCGTTGGTGTAGTTCTGGTGAACTGCGGCGACAGCCTGGGGATTGAAGTCAATCGGCTTTCCCGATCCCTTCTTCGTCTCCAGCCACCAGCCGTCCGGACCAACAACTCGCCACATCTTCCCGTCCGAACCCGGTGCGGGAACAGCGAACACCTGGTCCTTCTTGACGCCGTGCTCTTTTGCGACGGTTTCAAGCAACGCTTCGGTGGCGGCGATACCCTGCGGGGTGCGCGGCATTCCCGCGAGAGGAACACGCCGACCATTGATGAGACCCATCTGTGCATCCAGGGATGCCTTGGCGGATCGGAGAGCGCCCTGCGGTGTCACCGAGGGTGCCTGCGCCATGATGTCGGAGGCGATGTCGAGGAGGTGATTTAGCTCGCTCTGTGAGTACGGCTTGCCGTCAACTTTTGACACCGAGAACATCTCCCGGGTCGCCTTGTTTGCCTTGCCGTCCCATGCCTGCTTGAGGTTGGCGCGTGCTTCATCCTTGGCTACCTTGGGAACATTCAGTGATGCCGCCGCTGACTGCGGGCTGTAACCCTGCTGCTTCACCTTGAAGGTGTATTCGTCCATCTGCGCTTGAACAGCCGGACTCGTATAGCGAGCCGCATAGTTCGCACCGTAGGTCTTCTGTAGTGCATCGCGGAGCCGCACTGCCTCTTCCCAGCCAGGAGCGCCGGGACTTGCGCGATCCAGAATGTTGTTCAACTGCGGGACGCGTAGGCCCATGCTGAACGCCTTCGCGATGACCGCGTTCTTCTGCTCGTTCGTCTTCGCACCTTCGTACATCTTCTCAAGCGCCTTCTCGGCCTTCGCCTGCGGAACCTCGTAAGGATTCCGACTGAGCATCGCCTGGATGTCGGCGTGCTGCTGACGCGCCCGTGCAGCTGTGGCGCGTTCCTTGAGCGTCTGATCGTTCTGGTTCGACCAGTAACGAAGCTCGGAGACATACTGCTTCGGATCGGACTCGGGAGTTACACCGCGCGCCTTCAGGTCCGCGATGATCGAACCCTGGGTCAGAACGCCATTGTCGGCAGCTGCCCGGAGTTTCGTCTCGGACTCTGCTGCCATGACGTTTCGCGCATCGTCCAGCCGCTTGGCGATGACCGCCTCGCCAGCCTTCGCGGCCATGTCGAGCTTGTCCTGCACCTTGCGGTTGAAGTAAAGACCAGGGGTGCCGTCTGGGCGATCCTGCTTGAGGAACTCCAGCGCCTTCTTCGGGTCGGCGTTGCCCTGTTGCAGGATGTTGATCGTGGCGTTCGCCATGACCTCATCAAGTTCACTTCGGTGGTAGCCAGCGAACTGCGGGTTCTGCCCGAGCGCGTAGAAGGACTTCTGGCCGGCTGCGGTGAACAGCGTGCCATCCTGCGCCATACCTTCGGCGACCTTGGTCAGGGACTCGTCCGTGCGTCGGATCGATTCCTGATGGGCCAGCTTCAGGTGTGTCTCTTGCGCATCCTGAGCGACCTGCGCAATGGCAGGTGTCAACGCGGCGCGCACTTCCGGGTCTTGGAACTCCGGCTGAGCGAACACCTCGCCGAGATGCTGTTGGATGATCGGCTGGATGTCAGCGTCGGGTTCTGCCTTGGAGATGTCCTCCAGCATCTTTCCCTTGGCGTCGTCCAGCCGGTTCAGGCCGTCGAGCTTGCGATAGCCGCGAATGTAGGCATTCGTGTGTTCGGCAAGTGCATCGAGGGCGGCTGCTGGTTTCCCGGAGAGCTGTTCGTTCTGCCGATCACGCGCACCAGCCGCCTCATCGAGCTTGTCCTGCTTCGCCTTGTTCTCGCGCGCAACGCTGCCTACGAGGTCTTGGTGCTGTTGTAGGGTGTCATTGATGCGTCCGAAGATGCCAACGGCTGCTGACGAGAGCGCCTGGTATCCACGAGAAGCGTCTTGATCCGCCTGCACAGCCAAATCCGGAACACCTGTGGTGCGATCCAGAGTTAGGTTGCGGCGGACGGTTTCCCGATTGCGAACATGGGGATCACCCATCAGCGCGGCCTCGCGCCAGTGTCAGTATTCACAGTTGCGTTGTACCTTGCGTTTGAGGTATATGCGCCCGCCGCCGATCCGGCTGCTTGGCCGAGCTGTCCGTACATCTCTGCCCTGGAGGATCGGAGGCGCGCGGATGCTTCAGCGCCGGAGGCGTCTACGCCGTTCTTGCGGTTGGTTTCGATGAGAGCCGCATCTCGTAGATGCTGGGCCTCGATGTCGTCCATCAAGATTTGGACCGAGTTGCCGGACACGCCGGCCTCTGCCGCGCTGGCGCGCGCTTCTGCGCGTAGCTTGCGGGCTTCCTCCATCTTGTCCATCGTTCGCTGTTGTGACTGCGAATCGATTTGGGACTGCTGAATCTTTGCCATCTGAGTGATGGACTTCTTTTGCTGCTGATAGCCGTAAATGGCCGATGCTGCCGCCACAGCCGCCATGACATACATGGTGACGGTGGTCGCGGATACTGCTTCACACATCGCGCTTTCGACTGACCCTCACGAATGGAGTGCCAGCGACACCCCACTCAGGGAGTTCTTCTTCCGAGAACCCGAGTGACTTGAGCCACAGCCGGGTGATCTTGGAATCGCGTGACACGTAGTTGTACATCTCCCCGAAGTGTGTAGACCACTCTGCGAGGAACTCTTTGGAACGCCGGAGGAACTCGCGGCGGTGCTTGGGCGACACCAAGGCGTCTGTTCCCAGAAGCCAGATGGCGGCGCTGTCATCCGTCACGTCGTAGTTGAACCCGAAGATGCACAGGGGTTCTTCATCGGCGTAGCAGACGAACGAATACTGCGAGTCTTGAACCGAGGAGAGCACAGCCGCGTATGGACTGTGCCCGCCGGATTCGGCAACCTCCAGCACGTCCTCTTGGCGCATGTTGTCGGCGATGAATTTCATTGCCTCATACGTTTGAGGACGAAAGCTATAGGTCACACAGGACTCCTTGTTACGAACATTCCCCGCCACTGGCCTGACTGCCACCAGCATTGGAACGGGGTGCGATTGATGAGATTGATGCGAACCTTGTCTGCGTTGCAGAGCACAGGGAACCGTCGCGATCCAGAATGGAACACCGGGGACGACAGCTTGAACACCGAGTCGTCCAAGGTGCGCGCCGTGTACGCCTCCGAATGTGCAGCGAGAAACCGCTCATTTCGCGTTTGGTCATAGGCTTCCACCCCGACCTCGAAGTACGCGGCGTCCTTGTAGGCAATCTCGATGTCGCGCACCTGAGTACGCCCAACGATCACCGCAGTGCCATCGCGTTGCTTGATGACGGGCTTGGTGAGTCCGATCTTGGTCTCATAGGTGAGGCCGACGACGAGGCGTCCGTCTGCACGGTTTCCTTGCACGCGGATGGCCTGACCTCCGTTCACCAGAGTGGCACCCTGAAGATCGAAGTACGCACCGGGGTCACCCCAGTCGTCCGTCTTGATGACTTCGACGCCCATGAGGGAATCGAGCACATACGGCACCGGGATGTCGGTGTAGTTGCCGAGCGCCTGATACACAGGCGTGGTGGTCACTTCACGATCCAACAGGAACGAGTAGCCGGTGGTGGCGTCGCTGTCCTGCCGGTTCAACATCATGTCCATCTTGAGCATCTCCACGCCGCCACCGGGGGCGACAGCGAAGATGTACGTGGCTTGGCCGATGGAGTGGATGTGGAGCACCTTGCCAACGCCTGAGAACTTCCAGTGCGCCCATGCGGACTGCTGTTTCTCATCGCCAGCCCAGCGGACGAAGTAGACGTAAACGTCGCCGGACTCCATCGCCATCATCACGCAGTCACCATCGGTGTTCGGCATGAGCGAACGGCAGCGGCCCGGAAGTAGACGAGGGACATGCGCGGTGCATTCGGCGGCATCGCCGGATACCGAGGCATCGTTCATGAAGTATTCGCGGAGCGTGGCGAACTCGCCGGAGTCATCAACGAAATACAGGGAGTCACCCATGAGTCGCGGGCGGACGAACGGGGAACTGTTGTAGACGTTCACCGTGTCGGTCTTTATGTGCTTAGGACTCATGTACGGCTCTGCCGACACGAGGAACTGAGCATCAGCGCCGGTCACGTAGATGGCCCGTTGGAACGGGACAGCGAAGTCCAGCTTGGCGACACCATTGGTGGGGATCGCGATGTCGATGGGGTCGCTATCGAGATACTGGGTGATCGACGTGCGCCACAGGTTGAACGGCTTGTCGGTCTCGGACATCAGCACGTTCTCGCTAGACAGGAAGCCCACGCGGTTGCGATGGAGGAACACGTCGGAGAACGTTTGGTCGATGAAGGACGGATCGGGGTTCGAGAGTTCATCCCCGGTGATCCGCACTGACCAGTTGGCCGGTCCGAAGGCGAAGTAGAAGCCGTCCGGCACCGTGGTATCCGGGATGCGCTTCAGGATATGTGGCATCGTCAGCTTGTCGAACTTGTAGGGGATACCCGGCTTGGCGCATTCCTCCCACACGTTTGAGCCGATGCGTTCGACGTAGAAATCATCGAACGGCGACTGGGGCATACCCGAGACGTGATAGATGGAACCCGGTTGTTCGCCCGGAGGCGTCGCCTGACTCCCGCCCATCGCTTCCATAAGCTGCTGCGTGGCAATGTCGCCAATGCCATTCCAGTGCCAGCCTGATGCTGCTGCGGTCTTCGGCAGGTCGTTCATGGTCTGCACGGAACCCGCGATGCCCCCGAGGGACAGGTCGGGTGCCATCTTGGCGATCTTGTTGCGATTGATGACGAACGTGGTGTCCGCCAGTGTCGCCGTCTTGAACACCGACCACGGCTGACGGCCTTGAGTGTCGAGGTAGGACTCCGAGCCGGCAGCGGTGATGACCATGTATTCGTGACCAGTCATGTGGTCAAACACGCGAACCTTGCCGGCGTCGATGACCACCACGTACCGCTCCACGTCATCGCGGACGATAGAGTGGAAGTGCGCGTACTCGGAGATGTCCGAGCGGAGAACCTTGACGAACTTGGCTGACGGACGCTTACCTGCACCCATCGCCGCGTGCAGCCATGAGTTGTACGAGGTGGACGTTTGGTTACCCGAGCGTACCGTGTCGTCCTGCTGGGAAATTCCGCCGATGAATGCAGCGTAGTTGCCTGTCTGCAATGCCATCAGCGATCCCAGATTTCGCCAGTGTTGGCGTGGTAGTTGTAGCCCTGCGCCACAACAAAGTCGTTGTGCTCGGCGAGGAGAATGGTTAGTGCCTCCTGTTCGTCGTTCTTCGTGAACACGTCGAGCGCGTCGCTGCCCAGCACCTGTGCTTGGAAGGTGCGAGCGGCGCTCACCGTGATGAAGCGACGAGCCGACTCCGGAAGAGTGTCGAAGTCGAAGCCCCAGACTGCTTCAGCCTGTGGGGCGGTGGTGAAGGTGTCGGTCTGCGCCGCACGGTCATAGAGGAATCCGGCGCGTGGGACCAACTGCGGCCCGCCACGAATAGGACGGACAGCGAGGAGATTCTGTGGGACTGGCACCTTACCGTCCGCATTGAGCGTGAACGTATAAGTGTCGTCAGTGTTGAACCAGTAGCCGCGCGATTGCGTTTGGCGTGAAAAGGTTCGTAGGCCATCTCGGGCCATCGCGGCGTCCACGCTCACGACACCATCGAGGGTGTTCACGGGGGTTTCGCCAATCGTGCCGAGCATGATGTTGACGGCCTCCAGTTCGGAGGTCGGGACGATGAGGTTCATGGGGATTCCTGCGAAAGAAAAAAATGGAGGACACCTGGAACATCCAGATGTCCCCCATAGGAGGAACCCCCCGGGAACTCCCAGAGGGTTTGTGTTGCTTACGGAGCCTTCGACAGCTCGATGGCACCAGCCGGACGCAGAACGCCGTGGCCCAGTGCGAACTTCGACAGCATCAGGGTTCCCTGCTTCTGGCCGATGTAGATGTCCTCCAGCTGGAGGTCCATCAGCTTCAGGGTGCCGACAGCCGAGCGGTGGAAGATCACACCAACGGTGTTGGAGTAATCACCCTGGTACTTGGCGAGCACGCCTGCGGCCTGACCGCCAGCAACGGTTTCGGTCGGCATGACGTTGATCTTCACCAGCGGCAGACGGGCGACCGATTCGAGCGTAGCGTCGTTCAGCGAACCACGGACATTCGGGTTGAAGTCGCGGTTGATGAGGTCCTTGTTCGAGGTCAGCAGGTAATACTGAGCCGGAGCCAGAGCCACCGAGTACTCGTCCGAGTTGTCGGTGAAGTTCTTCTCATCGAAGATTTGGCGAGCCGAACGGATCGCACCTGCCAGAACAGTGGCGTCGGTGCCCATCGTGGTGTTCTTGATGACGGCACCGCCAGGCTGACCCTGCACCTTCGGCGTGGTGACGCGAGCGGCCTGGATGGCGCAACGCAGCTCATTGAGCTGTCGCTTCATCGCCAGTTCGCGGCCCTGCTGGCTCGAATACTCCGAGCGCACGTCGTAATGGATCATCGCTTCATCAATCGACGCGATGAACGCGTGCGAGATGAGCATCGGGTCGAGGGTCAGGATGGTTTCGTTGGACTCGACGGCGAGGCCACCGATTTCCGTACCGGGGACGTGGTATTCCGAACCGATGGTGCCGATGTTCGGGAACGCAGCCGACTTGCCGGAATCGATGTCACGCGTGGTGATTCGACCATCCAGCTTGTACTCCGAGGTGTACGAGGTCAGAACCTCGCCCATGTAGTTCTTCTTGAACAGCGCCCACTGGGCCTGTCCGTCTGCCTCACCGGCGATGCCCGCAACAGCGGAGGTGCCAGAAGCGAGACCGAGACGATTTACTGCCATGTATTTCCTTGTGTTGTTGAGGTGTGTTGCTATGCGCGCTCTACCTCTGCCCGATACGCAGCCCGAAGCACCCTCGGGTGATCGCCTGTTTCACAAGTGGTCTGAATGGCACAGCGGGTACAACTGAAGCGCCCCAGCGACCGCTCGCGAGGCGGTCCAGTGCTGGGGCGTGTTTCGTCAGAACATCTCGCTGATGCGGAGACGTTCGGAGATGTCGGCGCGATACGCCTTGTCTGTGCGATAGCGAGGGTCTTGCATGGCGCGAACCATTTCCGCCTGACTGCGGAATGGCTGCGGGCCACCACCGCCCGTGGCGGTCTTGCCCTGGAGCATTCCGCCCTTGCCGGCGAAGCCTCGCTGGGCCTGTAGGCTCTTGACTGCCATGTGGGCGCGCGTGGCGTCGCCGGACTGGATGGCCTCGTTGAACACCTTCTTCTCGTCGGCGTTCAGGCCGGTCTTGGCCCAGTTCACGAGTTCCTTGAACTCGGCTTCGCCACCGGCAGCACCGTATACGGCGTTGTCGAACGTTTGTGCCTGGGCCTTGAGGCCAATCAGGTAGACATCGACCATCTGACGGTCGAATCCCTTGGATTCCAGCTTCTTGAAGGACTCCTCCGAAAGCGTGCCGGTCTCGGCGAACTCCTTGGTGAAGTCGTCCTGGTTGAGTCCCGCACTCTTGAGGACGTTGGCAACGGCCTGGTCGCCGTCGTCTTCTTCGTCCTCGATGGTCAGCGGCGTCTTGCCCTCACCATCCTTCGTTCCCTGATCGCCTTCTTTTGGCTTCGGCACCTCTTGGGTGCCCGGGTTGTTCGCCTTCAGGGATTCGTATGCGGCCTTGAGTTCCTCTGCGGAATTGAAGCCGGCGAACTCGGGATTGCCCTGAGCCGCAGTATCTTCACTTCCTTCCTTGCCAACGGAGGTGTCAGCGACGACGACGGATGCGTCGGGATGACTCACTCAGCGTCCTTGACGGTGGCGAGGGCCACGGTGCAGTTCTCGATCACCGTGCCATTGGCATGTTCGGTGACTTCGACATACGGGTTGGTGTTGACGGGAGCCTTGGCTTCCTTGGTCTTGCCCTTCGGGGCGTCGTTCTGTTCACTCATTGCTGAGGTGCTCCTTCTTGTTGTGGTTGCAACATGCCCTGGACGAGCTGCGGCGCTGCACGCACAGCTGCCTCGTTCATGCTGTTGTTCTGTTGCTGCTGCTGGAGCTGCTCATCGGTGTAGATGAGGCCCTTGGTAGAGATGTCCGAAGCCGCTGCGATGCGGAACAGGTACTCTTCGGCATTGATGCGTCGAGCCATTTCCTGCTGGCCGATTGCGGCCATGCCGGCCTCGCCAAACACGCGGAGCTTCTCTAGATCGTGGCCTCGGCCCAGCGCAGCCATGCCGACCGTCATGCGGGGCTTCATCAGCTCCGGAGGGATTTCCGGCAGGCGACCTTCGGCGGTCATCTTGGCGATGCGTCGCTTCACGAGCGGGAGCATCAGGTCTTCCGTGGTGATCGCGTAGAACCCACCGAGGTTGTCATCCAGCTCTTGCGAGAGGAGACGCATCTCGGTTGCAGTAACGCGCTCGCCAGGGCGTTGGATCGCGGACTTAACCCCGAACACAACCTCTAGGCTCGTCTTGATCGCATCCGCTTCTTGGCGCGCGAAGTTCAGCTCCATCGTCTTATCGAGCTGGAGCGTGGATACGTCGTCGCGATTTCCACGTAGGATGTCGCCCGACTGAGCTTCCTGTAGATGCTTCTCGCGGAGAGGCGAACCCGGCTTCAGCAGCAGGATGATCTTGGCGACAGCCGCTGCACCCTTGCGGACGGCCTTGCGGATACCTTCGAGGGACTCGAATGCACCCACGTAGTCGTACACGATGCCTTCGCCGTAGTCGCTATAGGACGAGCGAGGAACCGCTACCACCATCCAAGGACATGCGTCGATGTCGTAGGTCTTGGCGGTCTGCGGAATCTCGAAGCCCTTGACCTCCTGGATGACCTCCCACTTCTTGTTGTCTTCTGAGCGGGAGATTCGGGTATAGAGGTCTACGTCCTCTTCCATCTTGTCGATGGAGCCGTTGGACTCTGCCTGTATCTTCTGCATCACCGCCGCGCGGACGTTATCCGGCAACAGCGTGGGGGCGATCTTGTCGAGCGTGATGATTTCGAGGACGTTCCCCAAGCCATCCCGAGCGACCACGTAAGAGGTCAATGGGTAATACTTGGGTGGACCATCGTCAGGGTCATAGAACAGGAAGTTGCCGCTCACGAGCGCGTGCTTGACGGCTTCGGAGAGCACCGAGCGACAGCCCGAGGTCTCGATGTCGTTAACCACCGCTCGTTCGACTTCGGCAAGGGCCGATTCGACTTCGCTTGACGAGACGCCTGCCTGTTCGGCCATCTTGTCCTTGACGGCGTTATCCGGTGACAACTTCACGATGGAAGCGCCGGGAGGCAGCCATGCAAGGACGATCTTGGCGGACAGCGAATTGACGCACTTCGGGCCTGTGTCGGTGTACGCGGTCGGGGCCTTGCGGTTCTTCTGACCCTCGGTGACATACAGGCGGGGCAGCGTGACTGCCGCACAGCGGCGGAAGCGGCTTTCGGCGGTACTGCGGAGGGGCTTCAGCTGCGCATAGCGCGCCGCGGCGGATACCTTCTCCGCAGCTGAGGCTTGCTTATCAGCCATTTGGGATCATCAGTCCCGTTCGCGGCGACTGGGAAGGAAGCGTCGCGTTGTTCATGTCCGTCCGGACTTCCGAGCGGCGGCGTCGAGCTGCTGCCGAGCCGGACTCGGCGCTAACTTCGGCGCTTGAAAGCAGAACCGGAGGCGGCGAGTCGTCCTTCGGTTTCGGCATCTTGGGGGTGCTGCACATTATCGGCGGCGCGCTCCTTGTCGTTCTTGTTCGTCGGCGGCGGCGTGCTGCTTGAGTAGCAGCACAAGTCGGCGTTCGCCTGATTTGAGGAGGAACTCCTCGCGGGATTCGGAGGGGTCGAATATCACCTCCGGGCGGATGCTTTCATCCAGCCACTCGATGAGTTCGAGGGCGGTCAACGGGAGGGACATATGTGGCCTCAAGAAAAAAATAGGTCCAGCCACTCCCCGGGTGGCGCCCGTTGGGGAATAACTGAACCTATGTGTGAACTTCGCATGGTGGGATTCGAACCCACGGACAGATGAACCGCCCCACCTAGAGTGTGGTGTCTTAAACCTCTCGGCCACATGCGAATTTGGTACGGGCAGCAGGACTCGAACCCGCGACCACTCGCTCCCAAAGCGAGTGCTCTACCAGACTGAGCTATACCCATGTATCTGGCGGGAAGGGATGGACTCGAACCATCGACAGCCGGATTAACAATCCGGTGCTCTACCAACTGAGCTACCTTCCCAGGAAAACGAAACAGCGCTTTCCGTCTTAGGGGCCGGTTTTATTCGCCGTATTCGTACAGCAAATGTGGCGCTGCGAGGGCCAGCTTGGTGAGCGAAGAATCGTTGTAGATCACCTTCGATACCCAACCGTCATCCACGCCACTTTCGGACACATGGTTGGACACTTTCTGGGCACCCGGGCGAACGATGCGGATCACATGACCGCCCATCTTGTCCACCCATGCGGCCTCGTTGTCGAATCGAACGTCCGAGATGACCACGCCGGCTGCGCCGCGATCCTTCGCCAGCTCGATACGGCGTTGGGCCACCTTCAGCCAGATGTCCTTGTCGATCATGTCGCGCCCGAACTCCGTGCCGAGGAGCTGCATGAGCTGTCGGGGGGACTTGCCACCCAACCAGTCCAGCGGCTCTTCCTTGATTGATCCGTCCATCAGCGAGTCCGGGTCGAGGCCAGTGACGAGGCTCACGAACTCGCGCAGCGGGTCAGCCAGGCCGATCCGAACGAACCCGTGGTTGTCCACGAGATAACCCGCGAGGGTGTCTTTGCCGGAGCGTGCCTGTCCGGTGAGGCCGAACACCAGCATCAGGTGTAGGCCCGGGCAATCAGGAAGCAAGTGGCACTGATCGCCACCCAGTCATCCCATCCGTACTTGATGTCGCAGAACGACATGCCAGTGCAGGCCAGAAGGGCGAAGATTGCGGCCCATCTGATCGCATAGGCCACCAGCACGACGACCGCGAGGATCGTAAGGAACAGCATCACGGTTTCCATAGTTTCACTCCATGTTTCTTGGTGTAGTCGCCGTTGCGCAGGATTCGCGCACAGCGGGCTTGTTGAAGGGCGTCCTCGGCGGTGGAGTCTCGGGCCTCGTAGGTTTTGACGACGGTGTTCCACAGGGCCTTGAGGTGCTCCTCGGGTGTGGCGTCCAGCAATGCCTCGTGGACGGGCATGAGGATTTCGTCAGCGCGTTTGAGGCCGATCCCCTTGAGACCCGGGTATTCGTCGGTGGCGTCCCCGGTGAGCGTCTGTTTCATCCAGAACAGGTTGGCGTCCATGCGGCTGATCGTTCGGACGCCGATGTCGGGCTTGTTCGGGTTGTATAGACGGCACGGGATCGTCTGGAGGTCTTTATCGATGGAGATGACGATGCGTTTACCCGGTGCCCGCTTGGGATTCGGGTGTGTCGCCAGTAGGCCGAGCACGTCGTCGCCTTCGAGGTTCGGTATCTCCACGATCTTGTCGGCCCATGTTTCGTACATGAACTCGTCAAGGACGTACCAGAGTTTCGGCTTGGACTTCGCGTGGCGTCCCGACTTGTAGGTCTCGAAGACATCCTTGCGGAAGTTGTGCTTCTTGCAGCTCAGGGCGAGCAGGTAATCGGTCGCGCCGAACTTCTCCAACATCTCCTCGATCCAGCCTTCGACTTCCGTCTTGGCCTTTTCGGGGTTGATGGACTCAGTGATTTCCTCCCCGTCGCCCCAGTCGGTGCGCGAGGTGTTGCGGAAAGCCATGAGGTAGCGGAGAACGTCGGCGTCGATCAGCAGCGTCAGGCGTTGCTGGGCCATTGGAACCTGCGGACGATCTTGTAGACGTAGAGGGTCTCGTCGTTCTTGAACTCAGTACGGACGTGCCGGTACTTCCCGTAGGCAGTCTCGGCGAACTCCGGTGCCGGCTTATTGCTGGGGATTCTGTAGATTCGACCGTGGTACTCCCCACCAAGCATCTGCGCCCTGCGTGGCGTCGTGAGCAGCCGCTCGAACTCGTGCGTGTGGTTAGCGATCATGGCTTCAGCACTTCCAGTGCTGACAGCTTGTCCGCATTGCAACGCTGGAGGCCATCCTGCTGCCACCCGGCGAAGTCATAGACATCACCCGTCTTGGACTTAGGGTCGCGCATGAGTTGACCGAGGGTCTTGTAGGGACCATCGGCGACTGTCGGCTGGAGGAACGACTCAGGGTGTTTCGTCTTCGCGGAATGCGTCGCGCACCCCGGAAGGAATAGGCTGATTGAGATAGTCAGCCACAGCAGGTGTCTCATCGGCTGTCCTCTTGAGTTTTTGTTGGATGGAGCTGCGCTTGTCGCGGATGCCTTGATCCTGCTTCGTGCGCTTCGTGTGCTGGGCCTCGCTCTCGGCGTACTGTGCGGAGAGCGAGTTGTAGTCCGCCCGCAGCTGATCCAGCTGGGGACGCAGTTCGATTGCCTTGTTGTAGGCGCGAACTGCGAAGAACCCAGCGGAGATGCAGATGAGGAGGAGAAGACCCAGCAGCGTGTTGAGTGCTGCCTTTGGGGTCACTGGCGGGGAATCTCGACCTTGTGGGCTACGAGAAGTGCGGTTGGTCCTGCCTTGCGGCGCGCAGTGTCTTCGTCCGGATGCACGGCAACATCATTGCCATACCCCAAGCCGCCCTTGGGATAGATGTTGAGGTACAGAGATTTGGTTGGCGGCATGAGGTCGGCAGCTGCCTCTCTGCCAGAGCTGTAGTAGTTCCCGTTATCGAAATAGGTGAGGGCATAGCCTCCAACCTTCGCGATGATCGACTCGTTGTCTGCGAGAGCAGCATCAACAAGCAGAATTTGGTAGTCGCGCCCGTCGCGGGTCTTGCCGGTGTCACCGACTTTGAACTTGCAGTTGCTCATGTGTTTTCCTTGGCGATGTAGTTGGTCCACTGCGCAGCCATCGCATCAGCGATGCCGGCATAGGTTTCGGATCGAATCTTCCAGCGGTCTTCAGACGGCGGGAGTTTGTTCTGGCCGCTGTCCGTCTGGTTTGCCCAACGACTCTTGCCGCCCACGATGCGGGGTGCGATGTGTTCTGTCGGCGTCAGCTGTGGGAGATTCTTGAGCCACAAGCACGTTCGCTTACTGGCATCGTGTCCGAACTGGTGCGGCTGGATGATCTGGTCGGGCTTGCGGATTCTGCTGGAGATGACAGAGACAGGATTTTCTAGAGCGATGCGTTCGATGGGGGCGTCGAGTAACGCCTGCACGAACTTGAGTGCATCCTCGGTGTGCTGAGGGTCACGCAGACCGCGCTTCGTCCAGTGCATACCGGCTACCGTGAGGTAGGTACAGGGCGGATGGAAGATGGCGAGGTCGAACTTCTCTCTCTATCAAGTCCAGCACGTCGCCTTGGTAGTGTGGCCCAGGTGTTTCGGAGGGCAACAAGTCGCAAGAGATGGCGTTGTGTCCGAGCCGTATGAAGGCGTCTCGAACCTTCCCGCTGTATTCGCAACCAACCAAGACGCGGAGCGTCTTGCGGGATTTCATTTAGTACGTGTTAGTCCTTTTTCCATGAAGTAGGTAGCCACGCGGTAGAGTTCCTCCACGGTGGCATCTGTCTTGATTTGATTCGCGCGCGCCGAGATGACCACCACGTTCTCTGGGG
This sequence comes from Lysobacter sp., assembly GCA_030151365.1. Lineage (GTDB taxonomy): Bacteria > Pseudomonadota > Gammaproteobacteria > Xanthomonadales > Xanthomonadaceae > Solilutibacter. The sequence goes on from JASLDW010000133.1 coordinate 27,559, forward strand.
TGTAGCCCAGCGCAGGGTCGAGTCGGTCTAGGGTTGGAGAGTTCGGGCCTTGGCCCTTGCTTCCGGTGGATCGAAACAGCGGGATGCCGAGCACAGGGCAAACGTCGGGAACATCGAAGTCTCCGTAGTGAAGATCGAACGGGAGTCCCTTTCGTTTTGCCCTGCCTCTTGCATTGCGAATGAGCGAGAGCGTCAGCTCCCGCTTGCATCCGGCTAGTGGGTCTCTGCCCAGTTGTTGCCTACCTTGTATTCGCCATCAATCGGACAGCGGAAGTTGAAGTCGCGGCCTGCTTGGTTCATCGCCCACACACAGGTCTTACCCACGGTGTCCGCGATGTCCTCGTTGCACTCGATCTGCACTTCGTCGTGGATCATGCCGACGAACTCGTAGTCCACCCCAGGCTTGTAGCCGAGGCGCTGGAGTTCGCGGTCGAGGTTCACGATGGCTTGTTTCATGATGAGTGCGCCTGCGGACTGGAGGAGAGTGTTGAGTGCCGCGTGGTCCGAGCGGACGTGCAGCTTTCGACCGTCGAGTCCGAGCAGGAACCCTTCAGCCCTGGCTTTCTTCTTGACGCCATCCACAAGACTCTTGAGTGCCGGCAGTCCTGCGAGGAACCTCTTGCGAAGTTCGCCGCCTGCCTTACGTCCACGTCCAACGATCTTGCCGACCTTCTCGTCACCGGCACCGTAAAGGAAGCCGTAGATGAAGGTCTTGGCGTTGTCGCGTGTGGGAAGTCCTGCGGCCTTTTGGTTGACCGAGTGGATGTCGCCTTCGAGGATGACCTTGGCGTACTCGCCGTTATCCCAGCGAGCCATGAAGTGAGCCAGGCAGCGAAGCTCCAGACCACTAGCGTCAGCGCCTACGAGCTTCTTACCCTTCGGTACGATGAACAGTGCTCGGCACTCTGCACCATACGGAACACCGACCTTTGGCACCTGCGCCATGTTCGGATCGTTGTGAGTCATTCTGCCAGTGACGGCACCGTTCTGATTCACTGAGCCGTGGATTCGGCCATCCTTCTTCACCACCTTGAACCAAGCCTTATCTCCTTCGGAGAGCTGGCCCAGCCGCTTATTGACGATGAAGAACTCCAGCAGCAGGGGAATGATCGGGTACTTCAATCCCTCAAGGACTGTTTCATCGATCTTCGGTTTCCCGCTTTCCGTGAACTCCTCAGGCACCCAGCCGTACAACTCGCTCAGGCGGTTAGCGATGTGGTCGCGGGACGCCGGGTTGAACACGATGGTCTCGTAGACCACCGCCTCGACACCCTTGACGTAGCCTCTACGCTTGTCATCGCGCTTGGGCACGAACCGCTTCTTCACCCGCTGCCACGGCGGGATCACCTTTGCAAGCTCTGCCGCCAGTTCCGCGCGCTTCGCTACAAGAGTCTTCTCCAGCTCGGTAGCGGCGTGCTTATCGAGCAGCCACCCGTGCTTCGTCATGCGAGCCACGATGGGCGCGACCGCTTGTTCCAGCTCTAGTGCTCTGGGCGGTAGGCCCTTGCGGAGCTGTCGCTTCAACAGCTCGACGGTCACCACAACGTCCTGATCGCAGTAGTCGCTCATTGCCTGCGACCAGTTGGCCCAGGGGTCGATGCCTTGCTCCTTGCACTGCTGGGCGTAATCGCCTTTCCACTGTCGGAGCCGGTATCCCCACGCTTCGAGGCCGTGGCGACCAATCAACTTGCCAGGAAGTGACGGCTCCTTGCCTGCACGCGTTTCCTTCTTGCGGACATTGAAGTCGATGTCCTTGATGTCCGGGTAAAGCAGAGTGGACAGAAGCAGCGTGTCGGTGTAGCCCCCAGGCGCGAAGTCCGGGAACAGTTTCTGGATGGCAGGGATGTCGAAGCCAAGAATGTTGTGGCCGATGACGTGCTGGCCGTGCAGGATGTTTACCGCATCAGCCACCGTGAGTTTCGCCCCGTGATCGTTGGCGTGCTTAGAATCCCCGATGGGGTTTCCGTCCTCGTCAACTTCTTGGAGCGAGACGCAGTGGATAACACTGAGAACATCAAGCAGACCGTCCGACTCGATGTCGAACGTCCAACGCCTCAATCGCCGTACCCGCGAGTTGCACAGGGACGAAGGCGGCGCAGATAGGACTTTACCGATTGGTCAATGGGCCACGCGGGGAGATGGGCGTCAATTCCCTCATGCTCTTCGTCCTCGGCCAGCTCAGGCTCATCTCCCGGAATCGGAATGTCGAGCGTGTAGCCGTACTTCTCAACGTACTTCGTGATCCGCTTGGCGGTGCGCGCAGTGCCGTTGTTGTTAAGCACGACAAGGCGCTTCATACGGCAGTCCGCGACGGCGTAGAACGAGCCGAATGATCTGTAGACAAGCGCGCCGTCCTCGTGCTCCAACCATGCCGCAATTCGGGTGCAGCGGAAGTCGAACTGATTCATCTTTTCGTGAGGGGAGCAGAACAGAAACCCAACGAGATTGAAGTCAGCACCTGTGATGTGGCGGTAGTGCAAGGTTGAGCCGTTGTGTCCCTCGTATCGGAAGTCCGCGTGTGCGATCAGAGCCTCGCGGACTCGGGTGTAGTCTGACTCACTGCGGAAGAACAGGTCGATATCGTTCACCGCTGTTCCGTCATATTGGGAACGCAGTGCTCCTCCCGCGATGTACGGGAGGAGCCTGACTTCTTCCGGCAGCAGTCCGAGGGTGTCCCTTACGAACTGCTCGATGCTCATGCAGTGATGTCCATGAACCGCTGGGCGATTCGAGCGGCGCGGCTGGCGTCCTGGGTGAGTTCAGCGGCCCGACCCTGGAGCTTGCCGGCCTTGACCTGCAAGTCGTCCGCTTTGTTCGTCTGCTTCTCGGCGTGCTTCAGCAGCTTGTCGATCTTGGATTCGATATCGCCCACCAGGCTGGCGACGGTGTGCATGTTGAGGGCGTTGCGGATGATCGCGGTCAGGTAGTTCTTCATGGTGCCTCCTCGGCTTGGATGTGAATGACCACGCGCCTGCCGACCTTCCCGAATCGCTTCAGGCAGTCAGCAGGTGTACGTGGGAGTTCATATGGGAGTGCGAGAGCCTCTGCGAATGACAGAGGCGCGTCGTGCGGGATGTAGCCGAGGAAGGCTCGGCTAGTAGTCGGTGGTTGTGAACGGTGGGCTGTCGTCGTCATCTGGGAATGGGTTGCTCTTGTCCGGCTCGTCGCACGGGTTGAGTCGCCCAGTGATCCCGTCGTACAGGTAGTGGAGACACTTACCCGTTGCTTGGCCGGTGTAACGGTCTTTCAGGATTCGGAGGATGGAGGTGTTGCGTTCGGTGGTGCTGTCGGCCTGCTGATTGCGCTCGATGCCGTAGAGGCCGTGCGACCAGAAGCCAATAGCGCGACTGCCCTTGAAGTGGCGGATCATCACGCGACCGCCTTCCTCGTGCGGCTTTCCTTCCGGAGTCGCCAGATGGGACACGAAGTAAAGGCAGACGTTGTACTGCTGTGCGAAACCCGCGAACTGCGCCATCGTCTGCTCCAACACCTTCTTCTCGTCGTCGGCTTCTGCCGCGAACGAAGTCAGGTTGTCGATGAAGACGTGCTTGACGCCTTCGGAGATAACGAGATGCGCGGCCTTGGCCTTGATGACATCCCAGTCGGTAGAACCGAAGTGGTCGTAGAGAAAGACGTTACCGCCTTCTTCGATCTTGTCGTATGCGGCCACCAGCTCCTCTTGCGTCCAGCTCCCGTCAGGAACGTGGAATCGCTTGGAGCCGTACTTGCCCGCTAGGCGAACAACTGTTTCCACCGGGGGCTGCTCCAGGAAGAACAGCGCGACCTTCTCGTTACAGGCCGTGGCCGTGAACATTGCTTCTTCCATGAGCCAGTCGGTCTTGCCGCTGCCAGTACCGGCACCGAAGCCGTATACCTCTCCGTATCGCTTGCCGAAGGTGAGTGCGGTAAGGCGTTCGTCATGCCACGGCAGGCCCATCTCGCGTGGCTTGAGTGCTCGCTCGCGGAGCTGACCGACAGTGACGATGCCGTCTGGGCGCTTCACCTGTGCTTCCCAAACCGCGCGCACGAGTGCATCGGCTTCACCAGCCTGTAGCATCTCGTTCGGGTCTTTCATCGGTAGCTGGGCGATCTTCGCCTTGCCCGGTGTCAGCAGTGCAGCCACCTCGACGGCGGCTTCTTGGCCGGGTTCGTCCATGTCGAACATGAGAACGACTTCTTCAAACCCCTCGATCCACTCCAGTTCACGAGCGACCGCCTTGACGGCACCAGCGGCACCGTTTGGTAGCGACACCACGGGCCACTTCAGGCCCATCGCTTGTGCCACCGAGATGCAGTCGATTTCACCTTCGGTGATTACGAGGCGTCGCCCGGGCTGGAACAGATGTTGGCCGTAGAGGCCGGATTTCTTCATGTCGCCGATGAAAGCGAACTGCTTGTCCTTACCGCGAACCTTCTGGCCCACGATGGAGCCGTCTCTACGATACGTGGCTATCTGGACGGTCTTTCCTTGGCGGTTCTTGCCGATGCTGTAGCCGTACTTGCGGCAAGCGTCTTCGGTCAATCCCCGCGCGGCGAGGGCTTTCACCTCGCCGGACAGAAAGTCGGCGCTCACTCTGGTTTTATTTCCCGGAGAGCTTTTGCGTCGATGAGTGCCTGTATCACCATCGACTTCCCCCCCAGAGGACGGGGAACGCACATGACTCTCACAGGCGAAGCAGAACTGGTGACCGTCGGTGTATAGGGAGTTGGCGTCGCGTGAACCACAGTTGTCACAGGGGATGTGACGGAGGAAGCTGGACTCACTTTCGCCCACGGCGAATGACGGTCCATCCGGTCGGGTGCTTGATGCGGCCCAGACCTCGACTCAGTGCGGAGCGCACCATTGCGAACGTTGATGTTCGCTTATTGATGGGCGTACTGCTGGCGTAAGAGGACGCGGCATTGGCGAACGCGGCGCGCATGGTGTTGTCGGCGATGATCTTCAAGCGTCTGCTCCGATGTAATTGAGGAATGCACTGGTCTCCAGCTGGAGTTCCAAGCCCGACAGGCCCAGCTCGTTCTCGCAGTAGCTCTCGTAGAGAGCAGCGATGGCGGCGGCGGTGTACCGCTTGGTCTTCGTGCGGGGCTGGCCGAGCGGACGCTTGGCTCGGCGCTGTGCCTTGCTGAAGGAGTACCGGGTGTACCGCTGCCCCTTCGCGTCTTCGCAGGTGGTGGTCTCCACGACGTAGCCGTGTGCTCGGAGTTCATCCACGCGGGATGCGAGGCGACGGATGTGGTAGACGCCCTCGGCCTGCCAGTGCGTCAGGTGGGCGTACTGCTGAAGGTGATCGCGAACGATTCGCGCTTGCGGGGACAGCGGTTTCATGTTCAGTCCTTTTTCGGGAAGGTTTGTGCGTACTTGACGGACAGGTAGGCGAACTCCTCGCAGAGAGCCGCGAGGGATTCGAGCTGTGCGTCGGAGAAGTTGTGCTCTGGGCGCATCTCGTCGTTCACGCCGCCCAGGAGGACAACCTGATACGAGCAGCCATTGAGCTTGCCGGCCAGGACGCCGGGTTCTTTCCTTTGGCGTCCGTCCACAATCGAGCCATCACGCTCGATGACGTAGTGGCAGGCGATCTTGGAGTAGCCCTGGTTGCGATGGAAACGCGCGAGGTCTTCAGCCGTCTTTAGTTGGTCTGGACGGGTCATGCTGGCCGACACATGCAGCACGCTCACGTCGGTGAGTGGCTTCAATCGCATTCGATGATCTTGACTCGGGTGTGTGCAGGCTCGCCCCTGAGAGCGAACCGCTTGGATGTGGCGAGGTTCACGACCCAGCGGTCATCGCTTAGGATGCCGGCGTGTTGAAGGACATCAAGCACGGCCTTGGCCGCGTTATCCACGTCATAGCGTGGCGTGTAGAGCTTGGATGTCTTCGCTTTGGTCGATACGGATTCAATCACCATAGAGAGGTGCTGACCCTCGGGAGCCGCGTAGTCCACGTCGGCAAGCGCCGCGTTCGCTGCGGCGAGCCATTCCTTGTACGGCTTGGCGTGGTAGGTTCCCCAGCGAGTTACGCGGGGACGTGAGGCGGGAACAGGTTCGAGCGGGATAACGAAAGTGGCCCCCGAAGGGGCCACCGTGTTTCCGTCAGTAATCGCCGTCGTCGTCATCGTCGGAGTCTTCCGACTTTTCGTCGGAATCGTCATCGTCGTCATCGAAGTCCGAGGTGCTACCTTCGTAGCCATCCTCGTCTTCGAAGCCGTGACCCTTCGCATCCTTCTTGCCGAACTCGACCAGCTCGATGAGCTTGACCGCGTTCATGCGCAGGGACAGGTAGAAGGTCTTGCTCGACTCCACGAACGTGGTGAAGTATTCGAAGCTCACACGGAGAACCGAGCCGCCGCCGATGCTCGGCGGGTTCTTCAGCGGGTCTTTGCCCTTGGCCGGGAAGATGTCCGGTTTGCGCGTCCACTTCTTGCCGGTCTTCTTGGAGACGCCGCTGGCCTTCATCTTGAAGTTCAGCAGGATTCGGCCTGTCTCCTCGCCGTCGTCATCCAGCTCGTCGGTGTAGACGGGACCGAGGGTGGCGGTCTTGGCCTTCTTCGGGTTCTCCGACTTCCACTGTGCGTACTGCTCGTCACGGATCTTTTCCAGATCGACGATCAGCTTGCGGGCTTCCTTGTCGTCGGTGTCGAACGCGAGCTTGACGGTGTATTCGCCCTCGTCCTTGTACTTGGTGTCCGGCTCATTCAGGCGCGGCCACACAGCAACACCCTTCGGCGTGATGCGAACATCACGTTTCGGTTTACTCATCAAAACTCCTGAGTGGTGAAATGAAGAAACCCTCCCGCATGAGGTCATCTTCAAGATGAGCAACACACGGGAGGGTTTCGGTATCGAGACCGGCGTCGATAGCCAAGTCTTCAAGGTCTTCGCCGTCGAACTGAGCGTTGAGGGCGAGTGCTGCATCGAGCCTACGCTCGGTGATGGGGTCAAGGCTCAAGGAAACTTCTGCCTGATTTCGTTGGTGATGTAGGTCTTCACCGCGTCGAGCGTGTTCACGTCGCGGAAGCGGCAGTCGCGCTCCATCTGGTCAACGATGTGGAACAGCTCACCCGGAGTGAACCCGCAGGCTTCGCAGAGGTACTTGAGGACCAACGCGAGGCTGAGGATTTGATCGGAGGGATGGCGCACCTCCTGGGTGACGTTGATAACCTGAAACGCCCCAAGCGCAATGGCTTGAGGCGTCCGGGTAATCAATGAGTCCGCCATGCGTTCGCGGATTTCACTCACGCAGGCCGGCATCCCTTCGGATGCAGCTCACGGCTGCGCGTCCGATCCAGTCTTCCAACATCTTCACGTCGGACTTCGCTGCTTCTTCGCTTTCTGCCTTCTCGCTGAGTTTCCGATGCAGTTGGGCGATACCATGCTGCTTGGCCTTCAGCTCCACGCGAAGCGCCGCTGCGTCATTCTTGGCCTGCTGAAGGCTCGACTCGCAGGACAGAAGGCTCGACTCGCAGGACAGAAGGAGCGCGCGCGTGTTTGCGTGACTCGCTATTTCGCGGCCAAGTGCTGCGAGGGCATCTACGTACGAGCTTGGGGATGTTTCGATCATGCGCTCACCAGCTCCTTCATGGCCTCGCGGAACTCCTCCAGAGTCCCATGACGCTTCGGGTCATACGTGCCGAGCACGTAGCCGTACTTGTCGGTGGCGATGTAGGTCTTCAGCTTCGAGTGGAAAATGATGTTCAACGTTATCTCCGTGTGGAAGTTCCACGTATGTGGAACGATTAGGCAAAGAAATACTTAGATTCGTGGACGGCGTTCAGATCGAGAGTCCCGAAGCCTGGAAGCCTTGGGAGTTTTTCAACAAGCTCCTTCGGGAGCTGTTCGGCCAGCTCGTCTCGGAATGCTCCGAGGACATCAGGGCTGTACTGTTCGATGAAGGCGGCACGGAGCGCCGCAGCAAGCACATCGGTGTTGCCAGCATGGGTGCCGAAGGAGTCGTGGATCATCGCGAACGAACAAATTCCGTTCGTCTTCGCCGCCACGGTGGTCAGCATCAGGTGACTCGAATCGCAGCTATGAACAAAGTTCGGTGCGATGCCAAGTGCCTGGCGTCGGCCCGAAAGTTTGTTTCCAGTTATAGCAACGATTATATTCAGCTGCTTTCCGCCCAGGTGGACGGAGACCCGCTTGCCCTCTACCTCTCGGTAGTCCTGCATCACTGGGAAACCTGCCGGCGTCGTCCAGCTGACAGGGTGCCCTCCAGACGATGCGGTCTTGGCCGCATCCTTCAGCCAGTCCATCGCATGACGTGCTGCCACGACCACCTCGCCAATCGAATCCCACATGAGTGTCGAGAGGTATTCAGCGAGGTGCCAGTCGTCCTCAATGCCCGCATCCGGGAATGACTTGAGGATTTGGTCGCGCATTCCCGGCTTGGTCACACCGTATGGCAACGTCATCACGGGCGTCTTACATACGTTGCGCGTAAGCCGACCCGACAGGCGAATCGCGTTGGGACACCCGCCGACAGCGCGTTCACTTAGCTTCCGCTCCACCACCTTCAAGACTTCTGTGTAGATGTCCGCAGGGGTCGCACTGGGGATGAGGTTCGTCGCCTTTCCACCGATAGGGTCGCGCAGCATCGCCGAGAAGTTCTGGAGGCCGTTGCAGGAACCATCCATCGCAACCGGAATGCGCGACAGGTGCTCGGTGCCGTTGAGCTTGTACCCGAGCCATTCCATGCAGGCCGCTAGCGCACACCACGGGGAATCCGCGTCCACCCAGAAGCGTTGACCGTCGAGGGGGCTGAGCGCCGAGTCGAGAATCTGATCCTCGTGCTTCTCCACCCAGGCAAGGCGATCATCGAACGGCACTTTGTCCACGCCGAAGCAGTTGGCAACGTGTACAGCCAGCCAGAACGCCCCCCGCTCACCGAGCGGAACGCCTTCGGCAAACTGAAGCAGCGCCTTACCTTGGTCGTCGGACTGCGGGTTGAGCTGCGAAGGGATCGGATAGATGCGTCCACGGAAGTCGAGGTTGTGCGGGAAATAGATCGCCGGGAACTCGGAGAACTTCTCGGCCAGCTCGATCTTCTGTGCAGCCGCTACGCGCTTTGAAACGGAACGAGTGTTGTTCTCGTACACCGCCGCGCGCGCGCCTTTCCATGCCTTGAACTCGTCCTTGTGGTGCTCTTTGTAGAACTCAGGGTCGCTGTCGAGCATCGCCGGGCGCGCCGGCAGTTCCTCCAGCTCGCGATCCGGGAGTCCGCCGATTCCGCCGCCCATCTCCCACGCTTCCTTCATGACAGCGAGGATGGACGTGTTGACCTTCCATGCCGTTCCTTGGATCGCGTTTAGTGCTTCGTAGACCTTCGGCATGTCGGCGTGCGCAAGCTCGGCGAGATACGCTTTGTTTCGCGTGCGGACCAGCACGTTGGCGGTTGGAAGGTTGCTGAGGTATCCGCCCTCGGTTGGGGACACCCACGGGCGCGGCGGCACGACCATCGGTTGAAGGACAGGCGTAAACATGGAGGCGCTCTTGTGTGCGCTCTCCAGCCACTCCAGCGTCTTCTCGTCGCCTTGTAGGAAACTCTCGGTTTTGTGTCCCTTACGGATGTTCACGATGGACAACAGGCCGGTGGCACCGATGAACAGCTCGATGAGCTTCAAGCCGACCGTGGATAGCGTGGTGAGCGGGAGGTCGAGCTTGCTCAGTTCCGTTCCGGACAGTGCTTTGTTCATCACCGCGACACGGTGGCGATCCGATGTTGCCTTCTTGACCTGGCGCTGGATAACACGGTGCAGCCCTGGGGCCTTGTCCTGCATGAGAGCGAAGTTCAACTCATGCTGGACAGCAGCGCCAACGAGGATCGAAGCGGCTGCGAGACGCGGTTTCTGCTTGAGGGTGATCTGCGATACGCAGACCGTAGCCGTCAGGTACGCGAGGGCTGCGGGGTTGACGTGCTGAAGGTACTGAACTGCCGAATGGCGCTTGCCGGGCTTGCCGGTGTTCGCCTCGGCGATGAATTCGGAAATTGCTTTTGCTACCGAATCGATCGATGCGCCGACGAGTCGCTGACCTGGGCCAGTCTCGGATTCGGAGTTGTTCTCCCTGAACTTCTCGTAGCGCGCGACGCCGAGGGACACGGATTCTTCTTCTAGCTGCTTCTGGATTGCGAAAAGGTCTTTGCCTTGCATGTTGGTCATGTGCTCGCATATGTGTGGAAGTTCCACGTATGTGGAACGACTGGACAAACGAATGCCCCTCCCGGTGAAGGGAGAGGCGTTCGGTTCTTCAGAGGTGGTATTACTTAGGCGTTGGTGTCGCTCTGCTCCGGATCACGCAGCTCGCTCGGATCGACGTTTCCGGTGTACGGGCGATTGACGCTGCGGTAATACAGGATCGCTCCGAGGGCGATCACGGCGATGCAGATGAGGCTCTGGATAGTGGTCATCGAGTTTCCTTGGTTGGGTTAGAGACAGACCGGGGCGCTCATGCCGGCAGAATGCCCATCAGGAGGCGCTTGACGGTGTCCTTCGGGATGCAGCCGCCGATCCCTGACACGAACAGCTCGTATGCGCCGAGCGGCCTCATGAACTCAGCGGCGCGCTCCGGGGTCATCTTGATCTGCGCTTGGTCTGCCATGTCACCTGCGGTGTACCCGGAGGTGGCGAGCTTGCGGATCGTGGCTACCGCCGCATGCGCGGGGGTCGGGCCGTTGCCACGCCAGCCGGACTCCTCTTTCCAGCCGTTCCGGCTAAGGTTTCCGCAGTATTCGGACCAGAAGGCGTGGCCTTGCGGCGTGCTGGCCCACACGAATGCGGAACCGAGGCTGGTCTCGTCCGTCCGCCTCTTGTCTGCGCCACGGCTCTCCCCGACAGCATCGATTGCCCGCTGGAGTTCCCGGGCGAGTCGCTTGTGGTCGGACTTGCGGGTGGCAGCCGCGAGGCTCTTGTAGAGAGGGGTCTGGGTGATATCCATCAGTTCACCTCCTTGAACGTCCAGCGGTTCAGGCGGTCGAGCGGACGGCCCAACCAGCTGTCGAGAAGTGCATCAAGGACATCTATTGCGGCCTTGACGACTTCCAGCAGGGTCAGCAGGACGACCAGGGGGAACATGGGAATCAGCGCCAGCAGCCAGCGGGGATTGAGGACGGTTCGGGAGCACCAAGATTTCACACGCATGTGGAAGTTCTCTCTATGTGGAATGACTGGACAAAAGAAAAACGCCCAGGCTCCCTTGTTGGGAACCTAGGTCGGGCACTACGGGATTGTTCGGTGGCCCCGGAGGGAGGCCAGACAACATGAGTTATGAATGTAACCCAGCCTCCGTCTACGGTGCCGATTTTATTGCTCGGTTTCGGCTCGTTATAGGTGCCGGTTTTATTCACGCGCCCGGTAGCTGTTCTGGATCGCTATGTGGAGACATCCGAGACATGGAAATTCCCGAGACGTGGAATGAAGAAAGCATAAGCCCCTGAAATCATTGGAAATCAGGGGATTATGTGGTGCGAAAGGCGGGACTCGAACCCGCACGAGGGCAACCTCACTGGAACCTAAAAC
>JASLDW010000101.1 GCA_030151365.1 Lysobacter sp.
GAAGCAGGTCAGCTCGAACCCGTGGGAAACCTTCGCGGCGATCCACAAGAAGGGCGACAAGGTGTCCGGCCAGATCAAGTCGATCACCGACTTCGGCGTGTTCATCGGCCTGGACGGCGGCATCGACGGCCTGATCCACCTGTCCGACATCAGCTGGAACTCCACCGGCGAAGACCTGGCCCGCAACTTCAAGAAGGGCGACAACCTGGAAGCCGTCGTGCTGGCGGTCGATCCGGAGCGTGAGCGCATTTCGCTGGGCATCAAGCAGATGGAACAGGACCCGATGGGCACCTACGTCGCTTCCAACAGCCGCGGTTCCATCGTCAAGGGCACCGTCAAGGAAGTCGACGCCAAGGGCGCCGTCATCGAGCTGGCCGACGGCGTGGAAGGCTACCTGGCCGCCCGCGACATCGCCGCCGAGCGCGTCGACGACGCCAGCCAGAAGCTCAAGGTCGGCGACGAAATCGAAGCCAAGATCATCGGCAACGATCGCAAGAGCCGCGTGATGCAGCTGTCGATCAAGGCCAAGGATCAGGACGAGATGCACGAGACCCTGGCCGAGTACAACAAGCAGTCCAACGATGCTTCGAGCGGCACCACCCAGCTGGGCGCGCTGCTGCGCGAGCAGCTCGGTCGTTCCGAGTAATCTGCAGTTGCAACGATGCGGGCCGGCACAAGCCGGCCCGCAGCCGTGATGGTGGTGTCGTGGTGGTGGGGACCACCATCTGGATCGCAACGGATCGTGTGAATTGGAATGGGGATGACCAAGTCCGAACTGATCGAAATCCTGGCCGGCCAGCAGCCTCATCTGAAAGAGGATGACGTCGAGTTGGCGGTGCGCCTGATGCTCGACATGATGGCCGCCTCGCTGGCGACCCACGAGCGGATCGAAATCCGCGGTTTCGGCAGTTTTTCCGTGCATTACCGTCCTCCGCGGACCGGGCGCAATCCGCGCACCGGCGAAGCGGTGGAATTGCCGGCACGCCATGTGCCGCATTTCCGTCCCGGCAAGGAACTGCGCGAGCGCGTGAGTTCGGTGGAACCGAAGCCGGAAGAAGATTGACGCGGCCACAAGGCAGTGACGAGTGCGGGGCATGGGTTAGAGTGACCCGTCCCGATCAGGTGGCATGAACATGTTTGAATTCCTTGATCAGTGGCTGTGGGTCGCGATCTTCGTGCCCGTGGCGGCCGTGGTCGGCTGGATCCTCGGCCGTCGTGGCGGCGCGCGCCTGCACGACAGCCAGGTCAGTCGCCTCTCGACGACGTATTTCCGCGGCTTGAACTACCTGTTGACCGAGCAGCCGGACAAGGCGATCGAGTTGTTCCTGCACGTCGCCGAACTCGACAAGGACACCTTCGAGACGCAGGTGGCGATCGGCCATCTGTTCCGTCGTCGCGGCGAAGTGGACCGCGCGATTCGCATGCACCAGGGCCTGGTCGAACGCCGCGACCTCAGCGACCAGCAACGCGTACAGGCCCTGCTCGCGTTGGGCGAGGACTACATGCGGTCGGGACTGCTCGACCGCGCCGAAACCGTGTTCACCGAATTGGCCGCGCTCGACCAGCGCGCACCGCTGGCGCTCAAGCACCTGATCGGCATCTACCAGTCGGAACGCGATTGGGGCAAGGCGATCGAGAATGCGCAACGCTACGAAACCGTCACCGGCGAACCGATGGGCAAGCTGATCGCGCAGTTCGAATGCGAGCTCGCCGAACGCCATCGCGCGGCGGGCGATGCCAGCGGGGCCCTGCAGGCGGTGACGCGCGCTTACGAGGCCGATCCCACCTGCTGCCGTGCCGGCATGATCGAAGGCCGCATCGCCCACGAGCGTGGCGACGACGGGGCCGCGATCCGCGCCTGGGAGCGCGCCGCGCGCCACGATTCCGATTTCCTCCCGGAAATCCTGCCGAACCTGCTCGAGTCCTACGAACGCGTCGGCGATGTCCCGGGCGCGCGCGGATTCCTCAGCGAGATGAGCGAGCATTATCGCGGCGTGGCGCCGGTGCTGGCGTTGACGCGACTGGTCGAACGCCAGGACGGCATCGGCGCGGCGCGCGAATACCTCGCGCAGCAATTGCGCGATCGCCCGTCGGTGCGCGGCGAGGCGGCGTTGATCGACCTCACCTTGAACGATGCTTCCGCCGACAACGAGGCGACGCTGCACAACCTGCGCCAGATCACCGACCAGCTGCTGGTGCGCAATCCCAGCTATCGCTGCAATCGCTGCGGATTCGGCGCGCGTTCGCACCACTGGCAATGCCCGAGCTGCAAGGAGTGGGCGACAGTGAAACCGTTGCTCAACTACGCCGTGGTCTAGGGCCGGTCGATGTTGCCGCCGTTCGGCTGGCTGCTGTGCCTGATCGCCGCGCTGGCGGGGAGCGCATGGGCGCTGCGCTACGCGCGACGCGAACAGGTGCTCGACCATCCGGAAGAGCGCAGCAACCACGCCATGCCGACACCGCGCGGCGGCGGTATCGCGATGGTCGCGGTCATGGCCGGCATGCTGGCATGGGCGGCCTATGCCCACGATTCGCGACGTCTCGTGCTGCTGGCGATGCTGGCCGGGCTGGCACTGGTCGGTGCGGTCGGCTGGCTCGACGATCATCGCCCGATCCCGGCGCGCACCCGGCTTGCCGTGCATGTCTTCGCCGCCGTGCTGGTGGCGGTCGCGATGATCGCGTCCGGCTGGCCGGCCTGGATCGCGTTACTGGGCTTCGCGGCAATCCCGGTGCTGGTCAATATCTGGAATTTCATGGACGGCATCGACGGCATCGCCGCGACCCAGGCGATGGTCTGGGGGTTCGCCCTCCTGTTATGGACGCCTGCGGCCCTGGCTGGGGGCATCGGCCTGGCGTTGGCGATGGCCTGTCTCGGCTTCCTGCCGTTCAATTTCCCGCGGGCGCGGGTGTTCATGGGCGATGTCGGCAGCGGCGCACTCGGATTCCTGATCGCGGGGAGCGGCCTGCTGCTGGTTCGGGAGCAGGGCAGCGCGGCATCGGGAAGCCTTTGCGTTGTCGCCCCCTTCCTGGTCGACGCCGGACTGACCCTGGCGAAGCGAATCTGGCGCCGGGAGTGCTGGTGGCAGGCCCATTCGCAACACGCGTACCAGCGGCTGGCGCGCGCCTGGGGAAGCCACGCGACTGTGACTGCCATCTACCTTGTATTGGCTGCTTCAGGGGCTGTTCTGGGCTGGATGTTAAAATTTCAGGAAGCCATGGTCACGGTTTCGTTCATAACGCTGTGGTATATCGGACTGGCTGCACTGTGGGGGAGTGCACAGTTCCGGGTTGGTTGAACTTCATGGGAGAGGGTCTTGGCGTCGCTGCGTGATCGGCTGAATGCATGGTTGCCGAGGGGATTGATCGTTACCCACGATCTCGCGATCGTCTGGCTGACCTGGATGGGGCTGCACTGGATCCGCTACGGGATCCCATCCGCCGGACCGCTGCCGCCGCAGGCCGATTTCTGGTCGGGCGAAACCGCCATCGTCCTGCTCGCCCAGGGTCTGGTGTTCTGGCGGGTCGGCCTCTACCGCGGCCTGTGGCGCTTCGCCAGCACCCCGGATCTCTGGAACATCCTCAAGGCTGCGGTGGCCGGGATCGTGGTCATCACCCTTGCACTGTTCGTCTACAACCGCCTCGGCGGCGTGCCGCGCAGCGTGCTGCTGCTGTATCCCTTCGTGCTGGCCGGCCTGCTCGGGGCACCGCGCCTGCTCTACCGGGCATGGAAGGATTCCAGCGAACAGCGCCAGCTTTCGGCGACGGCGACCCGCGTGCTCATCCTTGGCGCCGGTCGCGCCGGCGAACAGCTGGTGCGCGACCTGCGCCGGACCAGCGCCTATCATCCGGTCGGCTTCCTCGACGATTCGCCGCAGTTGCGTGGCGGCAAGCTGCACGGCATCCCCGTGCTGGGCACCATCAACCAGGCCGCGGACATCGCCCGCAAGACCGCCGCGCGGTTGCTCATCATCGCCATGCCTTCGCTGGATGCGACGTCGATGCAGCGGATCATCACCACCTGCGAGCGCAGCGGCCTGCCGTTCCGCATGGTGCCGCGCCTCAAGGACGTGCTGGAAGGCCGCGCGATGCCGGGCCAGCTGAAGGAAGTGGACATCGACGATCTGCTCGGCCGCGAACCGGTGGTGTCCGACTGGCGCGCGATCCGCGAATGGCTGGGCGGACGTTCGGTGCTGGTGACCGGCGCCGGCGGATCGATCGGCTCGGAGCTCTGCCGCCAGTGCGCGCGCCAGGGGGCAAGGCGGATCACGCTGCTGGAGTTCGACGAGCTGTCGCTGATGCGCATCCATGCCGAATTGCAGCGCGACTTCGCCTCGATCGAACTCATCCCGATCCTCGGCGATTGCGGCGATGCCGCGGTGGCGTGCCGTGCGCTCGCCTTGTCGGAGGCCGATGCCGTCTTCCACGCCGCGGCCTACAAGCAGGTGCCGGTGCTGGAATCGCAGTTGCGCGAGGCCATCCGCAACAACGCACTGGCATCGCAGACCATGGCGGCGGCCAGCGCCGAGGCCGGCGTCAGCACCTTCATCCTGATTTCCACCGACAAGGCGGTCGATCCGGTCAACGTGCTCGGCGCGAGCAAGCGCCTCGCCGAGATGCTGTGCCAGGCCTATGCCGCGGATTCGCGCACGCACTACGTCACCGTGCGCTTCGGCAACGTGCTGGATTCCGCCGGCAGCGTGGTGCCGCTGTTCCGCGACCAGATCAACAGCGGAGGCCCGGTCACCGTCACCGATCCCCAGGTCACGCGCTACTTCATGACCATCCCGGAAGCCTGCCTGCTCATCCTGCAGGCGGCGGCGATCGGTTCGCACGAGGCCGTCTACACCCTCGACATGGGCAGCCCGGTGGCGATCCGCCAACTCGCCGAGCAGATGATCCGCCTCGCCGGCAAGCAACCGGGCCGCGACATCGCCATCATCTATACCGGCCTGCGCCCGGGCGAGAAATTACACGAAACGCTGTTCCATTCCGAGGAGCAGTACCGTCGCACCGCGCATCCGAAGATCCTGCAGGGCATCGCCAGGCCGGTGGATGCGGCGATGCTGGAAGAGCGCAGCCGCGCCATCCGCAAGGCCAGCGACGAGTACGATCTCGATGCCCTGATCGAGTTGCTGCGCGACACCGTGCCCGAGTTCGAACCCGAAGCCGCCGATGGTGACGCCGACAACGCGGTCGTGGTGAAATTCCCTTCTCGCGCCAGTCGCCGCTGATTCCAGAGATTTCATGCGCATCCGTACCGCCGTTTTCCCGGTCGCCGGCCTCGGTACCCGCTTCCTGCCCGCGACCAAGACCGTGCCCAAGGAAATGTTGCCGATCGTCGACCGGCCGCTGATCCAGTACGCGGTGGACGAGGCGATCGAAGCCGGCTGCGACACGCTCGTCTTCATCACCAATCGCTACAAGCACGCGGTCGCCGATTATTTCGACAAGGCCTACGAGCTCGAGCAGAAGCTCGAGAAAAGCGGCAAGCAGGAACAGCTCGAGCTGATCCGCAACGTGCTGCCGTCGCATGTGCGCGCGGTCTTCGTGACCCAGGCCGAAGCCCTGGGCCTGGGGCATGCGGTACTGTGCGCGAAGCCGGTGGTCGGCGACGCGCCTTTCGCGGTGCTGTTGCCGGACGACCTGATCTGGAGTCGTGGCCCGGGCGCGCTGAAACAGATGGCGGACCATGCCGAGGCAACGAATGCGAGCGTGATCGCGGTGCAGGACGTCGCGCGTGCGCAGACCGGAAGCTACGGCATCGTCGACGCGCCGAGTTTTTCGGGCCGCGCGGGACGCATCGAGGCCATCGTCGAGAAACCGAAGCCCGCCG
Source organism: Lysobacter sp. (assembly GCA_030151365.1). Taxonomy (GTDB): domain Bacteria; phylum Pseudomonadota; class Gammaproteobacteria; order Xanthomonadales; family Xanthomonadaceae; genus Solilutibacter. Next base: position 5,834 of record JASLDW010000101.1, read on the forward strand.
ACGCGCCGAGCACGCTGGCCGTGGTCGGGCGCTATATCCTCGATCCGGGCATCTTCGGATTGCTTGAAACCACGCAGACCGGTGCCGGCGGCGAAATCCAGTTGACCGACGCGATCGCAGGCCTGCTCAAGGAAAAGCCGGTCGATGCCTATCGCTTCCAGGGCACGCGTTTCGATTGCGGCACGCACCTCGGCCTGATCGAGGCGACCGTGCGATACGCGCTCGACCACGAGATCCTGAGTGCGCCGGCGGCGCAGATGATGCAGTCGGCGCTGGGCGAGATGGGCGTGACCGAAACCTGAGGACTGGTGATTCGGTCGATCGCGACTGCCGTTCTTGCATGGTCTCTCGCGCTGGCCGGCGTGCCTGCGGATGCCGGTGTCCATCGCTTCACGCTTGAGCGCACGGCGCCCGCGCCGGCCGATGCGCCGAAGGCCAGGCCGATCGGCGAACTGGTGGTCAATGGTTCGTTGCGCATGCCCGCGTATGCGATCACCGTGGTCGACGGCATCGATGGCTGGACCACGGCGCGGCCGGAAACGATGAAGATCGACGGTGCGAAGCTCGCGGCGGCCCAGGCCGCGCGCCTAGCGGCGTATTCCACGCCGGCCGGCTGGATGCTGGTGCCACGCGGCTGGAAATTGCTGGCCGGCGGAGTCGGCGCCGATGGATCGATCGCGATCACCTTCGTGCCGTCATCGGGGCAGGGCCATTTCGATTTCTACGACGCCAGCGCCTGCCGCGGTTGCGCGGAAACGCCGGCCAGCCTGTTCTTCCCGGAAGCGCGCGCGGATGCCAAGCGCGACGGCTATCCCGCGTACGAGCGCAGCGCCTCGCCGTTGACGCTCACGCGCCTGGGCAAGCACCGGATGCTGTATCGCACGGTGGTCGATGGCCAGCCGATCGATGGCATTGCCTATTACGACAGCGCCAGCGATTTGCCGTACCGCAGCCATCAAGTCAGCCTGCCCGCCGCGCAGCGCGATCTGGCCACGCCGATCCTCAACTGGTATCTGCCGGGATCGAAGGACGAGTGAACACGCGAAGCACGGTCGGGCTTCCCGTCGGGATGCGTGGTGTCAATCGGCGGCGGCCAACACTTCCAGCAACGCGTCGCCGTAGCGCTCCAACTTGGCCGCGCCGACGCCGTTGACCAGCGCCAATGCGCCAAGGTCCGCGGGCGCGCGCATCGCGATCTCGCGCAGGGTGGAATCATGGAAGATCACGTAGGCGGGGACGTTCTGGTTGCGCGCGCTGTCGCCGCGCCAGGCGCGCAAGGCGTCGAAACGCCGTTGCGCATCTTCCGGCAGCGCTTCGATGGGTGGGGCGTCATTGCGCTTGCCGCGCTCCCGGCGCGCGATCCTGCGCGCAGGATCCATGCGCAGCGAAAGCGTGGTTTCGCCACGCAGCAACGGCGCGCTGCATGCGCCCAGGCGCAGGCTGCCGTGGCCATCGAGATCGCTTTCCAGCAGACCCGCGGCCATCAGCTGTCGGAATACGCTGCGCCATTGGCGCGCGTCGAGATCGCGACCGATGCCGTAGGTGGAGAGCGTGTCGTGGCCGAACTGGCGCACGCGCGCGTTGTCGCTGCCGCGCAGGACGTCGATCACGTGCCCGGCGCCAAAGCGTTGCCCGGTGCGATACACGCAGGACAATGCCTTGCGCGCGATTTCGGTGCCGTCGATGCTGGCGGCCGGAGACAGGCAGTTGTCGCAATTGCCGCACGGCTCCGGGTAGTCCTCGCCGAAATAGGCCAGCAATGACTGGCGACGACAGGTGGTCGATTCGCAATAGCCGAGCAGCGCATCCAGCTTGCGATGTTCCACCCGCTTGCGTTCGTCGGGGGCGTCGGAGTTCTCGATCATCTGCCGCAGCAACGCCGCATCGCCCATGCCGAAGCAGAGCCAGGCTTCGCCGGGTTCGCCATCGCGGCCAGCGCGCCCGGTTTCCTGGTAATAGCCTTCCATCGATTTCGGCAGGTCCATGTGCGCGACGAAACGCACGTCCGGCTTGTCGATGCCCATGCCGAAGGCGATCGTCGCCACCATCACCACGCCGTCGTCGCGCAGGAAGCGCCGCTGGTGTTCGGCGCGTACTTCGGCGTCGAGACCTGCGTGGTAGGGAAGGGCGTCGATGCCCTGTCCGCGCAGTGCTTCGGCGGTCGCCTCGACCTTGCGTCGCGACAGGCAATAGACGATGCCGCTGGCGCCGCGATGGCGATCGATCACCTCCATCAGCTGGCGCAGGCCGCCGTCCTTGGCTTCGACTGCATAGCGGATGTTGGGGCGGTCGAACGAGCTGATGAAATGCCGCGCGTCTTCCAGTTGCAGGCGTTCGGCGATCTCGCGCTGGGTCGGGGCGTCGGCGGTGGCGGTCAGCGCGATCCGCGGCACCTGCGGCCAGCGTTCGTGCAGCACGGTGAGCTGGCGATATTCGGGGCGGAAGTCATGGCCCCATTGCGAGACGCAATGCGCTTCGTCGATGGCGAACAGCGCGATCCGCGTCTGGTCGAGCAGGGCGAGAAAACGCGGGGTGAGCAGTCGTTCCGGCGCGACGTACAGCAGGTCGAGGTCGCCGGCGAACAATGCCTGTTCAACCTCCTGCGCCTCTTGCGCCGATAGCGTGGAGTTGAGGAAGTTGGCGCGCACGCCAAGCTGGCGCAGCGCGTCCACCTGGTCCTGCATCAACGCGATCAACGGCGACACCACGATCGCCGTGCCTTCGCGCAGCAACGCCGGCAACTGGTAGCACAGCGACTTGCCGCCACCCGTCGGCATCAGTACGAGCGCGTCACCACCGTTGGTGACGTGATCAACGATCGCTTCCTGCGCGCCGCGGAACGCCGCGTGGCCGAAGATATCACGCAGCAGGGGCAGGGCGGATTCCGACATCGGCGACTAGCCTAGCAACAATCCGTCCCGGACCCTGAGACTGCGTGTTGCTCAGAGCGCTTCGAAAATTCCCGCCGCGCCCATGCCGGTACCGATGCACATCGTCACCATGCCGTACTTCTGCTTGTGGCGACGCAGGCCGTGGACGATGGTCGCGGTGCGGATCGCGCCGGTCGCGCCCAGCGGGTGGCCGAGCGCGATGGCGCCGCCGAGCGGATTGACCTTGGACGGATCGAGCTTGCAGTCGCGGATCACCGCCAGCGACTGCGCGGCGAAGGCTTCGTTGAGTTCGATCCAGTCGAGCTGGTCCTGGCTGATGCCGGCCTGCGCCAACGCCTTCGGGATCGCCGCGATCGGGCCGATGCCCATCACTTCCGGACGCACGCCGGCGACCGAGAAGCTGACGAAGCGCGCCAGCGGGGTGAGGCCGTACTGCTTGATCGCCGCTTCCGACGCCAGCAGCACGCCGGCCGCGCCGTCGCTCATCTGCGAGGAATTGCCGGCCGTCACCGAGCCACCGAACATGCCGTTGCGGAATACCGGGCGCAGTTTCGCCAGGCCTTCCAGCGTGGTGTCGGCACGCGGGCCTTCGTCGGTGTCGACGATGCGGTCGCGGGTGACGATGCGGTCGGCGGCAAGGTCGGGCAGGTGGCTGACGATGTCGTAGGGCGTGATTTCCTGCTTGAACTCGCCGGCGGCGATCGCCTTCAACGCCTTCTGGTGCGAGGCCAGTGCGAACGCGTCCTGGTCCTCGCGCGAGATCTTCCATTCCTCGGCGACCTTCTCGGCGGTGATGCCCATGCCGTAGGCGATGGCGACGTTCTCGTCCTTGGCGAACACCTCGGGCGAGAGCGCGACCTTGTTGCCCATCATCGGTACCATGCTCATGCTTTCGGTGCCACCGGCCAGCATCAGGTCGGCATTGCCGAGGCGGATCTCGTTCGCCGCCAGCGCCACGGCCTGGAGGCCCGACGAGCAGAAGCGGTTGATGGTCTGGGCGGCCACGGTGTTCGGCAGGCCAGCCAGCAGCACGCCGATGCGCGCCACGTTCATGCCTTGCTCGCCTTCCGGCATCGCGCAGCCGATGACGGCGTCGTCGATGCGCGAGAGGTCGATGCCCGGCGCCTGCGCGACCACCGACTTCAGCACATGCGCGAGCATGTCGTCGGGACGGGTGTTGCGGAACATGCCCTTGGGCGCCTTGCCCACGGGCGTGCGGGTGGCGGCGACGATGTAGGCGTCTTGTACTTGCTTGGTCATTTGAGTGTCCTTGTCGTCGCGATCAGTTGCGGAGCGGCTTGCCGTTCTTGAGCATGTAGGCGATGCGTTCCTGGGTCTTGGGCTGCTGCGCCAGTTCGACGAAGTGCTTGCGTTCCAGGCGGATCAGCCAGTCCTCGTCGACCACGCTGTTGCGATCGACTTCGCCGCCGCAGAGGATGGTGGCGATGCGGGTGGCGATCTCCTCGTCGTACGGGCTGATGAAGCGTCCCTCCGACATGTTCACCAGCATCATCCGGAACGTGGCGATGCCGACGTCGCCGGCGACACGGATGTTGCGCGCGGGCAGCGGCGGGCGATAACCGGCTTCGGCCAGTGCAGCCGCTTCCGACTTGGCGATGTGCAGCAACTCGTAGGCGTTCATCACCACGCGGTCGCCGGCGCGCATCAGGCCGAGCTCTTTGGCTTCCATCGCCGAGGTCGAGACCTTGGCCATCGCCACGGTCTCGAACACCTTCTTCAGTTCGGTGAAGACATCACCGTTCGCACCCGCGGCCTGCGAGGCACGCACCGCGAATTCCTTCAGACCGCCACCGGCCGGCAGCAGGCCGACGCCAGCCTCGACCAGGCCGATGTAGCTTTCGAGATGCGCGACGGTCTTGGCGCTGTGCATCTGGAATTCGCAGCCGCCGCCAAGGGCGAGACCGCGCACCGCCGTGACCACCGGCACCAGCGAATACTTGATCGCCTGGCTGGTGGCCTGGAAGTTGGCGACCATCGCCTCGAACTGGTCGACCTTGCCGGCCTGCAACAGGCCGAGCGCGCCGGCGAGATCGGCGCCGGCGGAGAAGGGCTCCTTCGCCTGCCAGATGACCATGCCCTTGAAGTCCTTCTCGGCGCGACGCACGGCTTCCTGGACGCCGTCGAGCACGGCGTCGTTCACCGTGTGCAACTTGGTCTTGAAGCTGAGCACGGCGATGTCGCTATCATCATTATTGTCGCGCCACATGCGCACGCCGTCGTTCTCCCACACCGTTTCGCCGGTGGGGAAGCGCTCGCCCAGCATCGGATCGGGGAAGCGCTGGCGCTTGTAAACGGCGAGCGCCGAGCGCGGCACGTCGCGGTTCTGCGTCGGGCTGTAGCTGCCGTCGGCGGCGTAGACGCCATCGCGTTGCAGTACCCACTCGGGCAGCGGTGCAGTGCTCATCGCCTTGCCGGCGGCGATGTCGTCGGCGATCCACTGCGCGACCTGCTTCCAGCCTGCGGCCTGCCAAGTCTCGAACGGACCCAGCGACCAGCCGTAGCCCCAGCGAATCGCCTGGTCGACGTCGCGCGCGGTATCGGCGATGTCCTTCAGGTGATAGGCGCTGTAGTGGAACAGGTCGCGGAAGCAGGCCCACAGGAATTGCGCCTGCGGGTGATCGCTGGCGCGTAGCGCCGCGAACTTCTTCGCCGGATCCTTTTCCTTGAGGATCTCGACGACGACGGGTTCCGCCACCGGATTCGCCGGCACGTAATCCTGCTTGGCGAGATCGACGACGAGGATGTCCTTGCCGGCCTTGCGGAAGATGCCGGCGCCGGTTTTCTGGCCCAACGCGCCTTTCTCGATCAACGCCTTCAGCCACGCCGGCGGCGCGAAGTACTGGTGCCAGGGATCGTTCGGCAGAGTGTCGGCCATGGTCTGGATCACGTGCGCCATGGTGTCGAGGCCGACCACGTCGGCGGTGCGATAGGTCGCCGATTTCGGACGACCCACCAGCGGGCCGGTCAATGCATCGACCACGTCGAAACCGAGCTTGAACTGCGCGGTGTGATGCATGGTCGCCAGGATCGAGAACACGCCGATGCGGTTGCCGATGAAGTTCGGGGTATCGCGCGCGATCACCACGCCCTTGCCGAGGTAGGTGGTGAGGAAGGTCTCGAGGCCTTCGACCACCCAGGCTTCGGTGTGCTTGGCCGGGATCAGTTCGGCGAGATGCATGTAGCGCGGCGGATTGAAGAAATGCACGCCGCAGAAACGGTGGCGCATTTCTTCCGGCAGCACGTCGCTCAGGGTGTTGATGCCGAGGCCTGAAGTGTTCGATGCCAGCACCGCATGCGCCGGCACGAATGGCGCGATCTTCTTGTAGAGATCCTGCTTCCAGTCCATGCGTTCGGCGATGGCTTCGATGATCAGGTCGCAGCTCTTGAGTTCATCGAGGCCGGTTTCGTAGTTGGCGACGACGATCGCTTCGGCCAGCGACTTGCTGGCCAGCGGTGCCGGTGACAGCTTGGCCAGATTGGCGATCGCCTTCTGGACGATGCCGTTCTTGTCGCCTTCCTTTGCGGGCAGGTCGAACAGCACGGTATCGACGCCGGCATTGACCAGCTGCGCGGCGATCTGCGCGCCCATGACACCCGCGCCGAGCACGGCGACGCGGCGGACGAGTAGGGGATTCGACATCGGGGAAAACTCCTTGGGGAATTGGTGATGTGTGCGGATCAGGCGCGCAGGCCGGCGGCCGCGAATTCGATCAGGTGGCGGGCCGCATCCTGCAGGTGTTCCTTTTCGGAACGATGGCTGGGGCGGCGGATCAGGCCGAAGTCGGCCATGGCATAGGTCAGCGCACCGGCGACGAAATCGAGGCGCCAGTACAGCTCGTCCTTGGGCAGGGCGGGCAGGCAGCGCGCCAGTTCGTGGGCGAACTCGCGCAGGACATGGCCGTAGCGGGTCGACACGAAGTCGCGCAGGCCGGCGTTCTGCTCGGCGTAGGCGCGGGCGAGGATGCGCACGAAGGCGGCGCCCTGGCGGTCCTGGGCCATGGCCAGCGGCGGTTCGATGAAGGCGGCCAGCACCGGTTCGAGTTCGCCGGCGTGCTCCTTGCGGGCGCGTTCGAGCTGGGCGAGGCGGGCGGCGCTCATTTCGTCCATGCGCCGGCGGAACACCTCGTTGACGAGGTTTTCCTTGCTGCCGAAGTGGTAATTGACCGCGGCGATGTTGACGTCGGCCATGCCGGTGACTTCGCGCAGCGAGGTGCCGGCGAATCCGTTGAGCGCGAAAAGCGTCTCAGCAGCGTTGAGAATGCGGTCCTTGGTATTGAACTGGGTCGCGGCCATGGCAACACTCGATTGAAACAATCACTTGAATGTGCCGGAAAGATTGAACGCCGTCAACGCCTGCAAGTGCAAGAAGGCGTCAAGAAAGTTAGAATATTTCGGGGAAACCTCTCTAAGTCCGCGTGTGAATGCGGATTTTTCATGCTAGCCTCGGCCGGGCTCGAATCCGGCCTTCCAATTTCCGGAGAACCGTGATATGGCGCTGGAGCGCACTCTTTCCATCATCAAGCCCGATGCCGTTGCCAAGAACGTGATCGGCGAGATCTACACCCGCTTCGAGAAGGCCGGCCTCAAGGTCGTCGCCTCGAAGATGAAGCAGCTGTCGAAGCAGGAAGCCGAAGGCTTCTACGCCGTGCACCGCGAGCGTCCGTTCTTCGCCGCGCTGGTCAACTTCATGATCTCGGGTCCGGTGATGATCCAGGCGCTGGAAGGCGACAACGCCGTCGCCAAGAATCGCG
>JASLDW010000017.1 GCA_030151365.1 Lysobacter sp.
GCTTGTCGTCGATCCGCGACGTGGACGGCGAACGCACCGTGCAAGCGCATGCCAGGATCGAGTCGTCGCAATGGACGCTTTCCGATGTCGGCGGCGATGGGCAGGGAGGGGGAACGCCCGACTTCGGCAGGGTGATCAACGAGTGCCGGTTGCCGCTGTACCTGCTTGGTCAACGCTTCGGCGTCCTGGCGGAATCGGCCGCGTTCGAGCCGAACGCCATTCCGATCGGCCCGCAAAAACTGGTCGACGCCCTCACCGAAGCCTCGCGCGAAGTGCTGGGCGAAGACTTCCCGCACGCGCTCCTCGCGGACGCGGTCGCGCAGAAGCTGTTCCGCATCTATCCGTCGCTCGTGAACAGCATCAATACGGAATTGGACCGCGCCAGCATCCTGCCCGGCTTGGCGTTCGTACCCTCGCTGAAACGGGAAGGCACGAACGCCCCCAGGATGCCGCCGATGGAGACCGGCATTCCGGACGACTCCGTCGAATATCGCGACATGCCGTCGGACTCCGGCGCGCGCGAGCGTTTCGTGCAGGCCGTGGCGACGCCGGATTTCGCGCAGATGCAGTCCCTGCTGGCCCGCGCGAAAGGCCGCATGCCGTGGCGCCAGTCCGCCGGGATGGAGGCGCAATCGGCCTTGTCCGGACCGGCGGTGGCATCGCTGATCGATGGACTCCCCTCGCGCGATACCTCCGGGCGCCCGCTCGGGATCCGGCAACTCCAGGACGAATTGAACACGCGCGCGAAAGCCGTGCACGGGCCGGATGCGCACCTGAACAGCCAGCTCAGCGATTCCATCGAGTTGCTGGGCATGCTCTATGACGCGATCTGTCGCGACGTGCACAAGCAATCCCGGGCGCTGGAACTGCTGACCCGCCTCCAGGTTCCGCTGGTGCGGATGGCGGTGTCTGGCCAGGCCTTCTTCGAACAGGCCTCGCATCCGGGGCGCCAGATCATGAATCACGTGGCCGAATCCGGCGCGGCGATCGACGACGACAGCACCAGCGTCGACCCGCGCTTCGGCGCGGCCCTGCAGCACGCGGTCGAACGCGTCGAAAAGGAGTACCGGGGCGACGAAGCCGTGCTCCGGAGCATCAACGTCGAGCTCTCCGAGGCGCATGAGCAGCAGCTCAAGCGCAACCAGGCCGTCGAACAGCGCCATGTCGAAACGGCAAGCGGCCAGGAGCGCCTTGCCATCGCCCGCGAAGCGGCCAGGTCGTTGCTCGACGAACGCATCGGCGCGCGCCGGTTGCCGGCCCACGCGAACATCCTGCTGCGCACCGCGTGGCAGGATGCACTGACCTTTATCCGCCTGCGCAACGAACCGCACACGGACACCTGGAAACGCCACGACCGGTTGACCAACCGCATCCTCGAAATCGCGGAAAGCCCCGATGCAATCGACGACGTCGACCTGCGCGAATCGATTGCCGCCATCCTCAAGCGCACCGGCTACCACATCGAGGACGCGACCGAGGTCGGCCATGCGCTGAGCCGCAGCGCATCGGCCCCGAACGATCCCGATCGCATGCCGATGACGAGGCTCGTGATCGCGGTGAAGGCCCGTCCGCGCTTCGGCGAATCGGGCCGCGAAGCGCAGCAGATCGAAACGGTTGCCGCACCGCGCACGCCCGCGGAAGAGGAATGCTTCCAGCGCGTGCGCAATCTTCCCTTTGGCTGCGCGCTGGACTTCGTGATCAACCAGCAGGGCGACGTGCGTCGACGCCGCTTGTCGTGGTACAGCCAGGTCACCGGCAATGCCCTGCTGGTGAACCGGCAAGGGGCTCGCGTCGCGGAGATCGAACTCGACCAGCTGGCGCGCCTGATGGCCATCGGCCAGGTGCGGGTGGTGGAGAAAAACCAGGCAAGCCTGTTCGATCGCGCCTGGATGGCGACGAAGAACACCCTCGAGAGCTTCGGCAAGCTGCTTGCCAACCCGGCGCTACCGGCCGCGTCATGACCACGACGCATGACCGAGGGACCCGGGCAGTCTCCGAACTGATCCCGGTCACCGACACCCTGACCGGCAAGCACGTCGGCCGCATCGTCGCGCTCTCCGCTTCCGGCATGCAGGTCGCCTGCAATCCCGGGGGACCGGAAACCCTGCGCAATGGCGCGCTCTACCAGCTGACCTTCGCGCTCCCGAGCGATTTCGGTGGCGGGCATGCCGAGTGCGGGATCGAAGTGATGTCGGTGGAGGATCCTCCGGATCGAAACATCAGGCTGGTGCGCGTGCGTTTCATCCTGGTCGATCCCGAAGTCACGACGCGGATCGGCCAATGGTGCGCCGCAGCCAATCCCGGATACGCCTGAAGGCCGGCTCGTGCACTGGATCCCCGGGATGGCCACCTGATCCCAGCAGAGTTGCGACGTCGGTTCACAAATGGCGCGATCGCCCTGTTCCAGTCGCCACGGTCGGCAGTACTATCGGCCGCAAGGACCCAATGGACGGGACCGGAGCCAGGGATATGGAACATCCGCAATTCGGGCAGCCGCGCGCGCTGCCGCCGCGCGTACAGAACGCGATCTCGAAAATGATGGCCGCATGCGCCGATGGGATGGCCCATCCGGTGCGCCAGGCGCTCGCCGGCCTGCGCGAGGAAATGCCGTTGATGATCGGCAATCCGATGGCTGCACGCCGCGAGATCGTCGCGTTTTCGCACTGCAAGCAGTTGTCCGTGCATTCCGGCGAAGTGCTGCCGGCGCTGCTGGAATGTATCGAACACGAACTGGTCGCCATCCGCGACCAGAGCCACCGGCCGCAACAGTCGGAACTGTGGTCGTCGTCGGAGAGCTGGACGCTGGCGGAGGCCGGCGACACTGTCGCGCCACCGCAAGCGGAAGGCATCGGCCAGGTCACCAACCAGTGCAAGCTGCCGCTGTACCTGCTGGGCCAGCGCTTCGGCGTGCTGGCCGGCGCGCCGGCCTTCGATGCCGACCGGATCCCGGTCGGGCCACGCTGCCTGATCCGCGCCATCGAGGAAGCATCGCGCCGGGTGTTCGGCGACGACTTCCCGCATATGCTGGTGACCGACACCGTGGCGCGCGCGCTGTTCAGCGACTATGCGGCGCTGGTGAACCGCATCAACAAAGAGCTCGAGGGCGCCAGCATCCTGCCCGGCCTGACCTTCATCCCGTCGCTGAAGCGCGCCGCCACGCCCGAACTCCCGGCATTCGCCGATGTTCCCGCGACGACGGCCACGATCGCGCCACTGCCTTCGCAGGGCGCCGCCGGCTGGTTCGAACAACCGGAACACGATGACCGCACCCGTTCCGCCGGTGCGCGCGCCGCGCCCGATTTCGCGCAGGCGCGTTCGTTGCTGGCGAAAGCCAAGGGGCAGGCCACGACGGCCTCCGCCACGCACGTGCAGTTGCCGGCCCACATCGTTTCCGAAATGCTCGATTCGCTGTCCGCGCACGATGCCGGCGGTCGCCCGCGCGGCATCCGCCACCTCCACGACGAACTGAAGGCGCGCGCGAAGTCGCTGCACGGCGGCAAGGCGCAGTTGTCGCAGCAGCAAAGCGATTCGATCGAATTGCTGGGCATGCTCTACGACGCCGTCTGCCACGACATGCGCGCGCAATCGGGTGCGGCGGAACTGCTGAAGCGCCTGCAGATCCCCTTGTTGCGCATGGCGCTGACCGGAGGGGAGTTCTTCGAACAACCGACGCACCCCGGTCGCCAGATCATGAGCCGCGTGGCCGAGGCCGGCGCGACCATCGCCGACGAAGCCGATGCCGATCCCCAATTCGATGCCGCGCTCGCCCGCGCCGTCGATCGCGTCGAGCAGGAGTATCGCGGAGACGGCGCCGTCCTCGAGAACATCCACCAGGAACTCGCCGACGCCCACCAGGCGCATGCGCAGCGCAGCGAAGCCGTCGAGCGCCACCAGATCGAGGCCTCGCGCGGGCAGGAACGCATCGCCATCGCCCGCAATGCCGCACAAGCCCTCCTGGATGCCAAGCTGGCCGGCATCGCCTTGCGCCCGCAGGTCGAATTGCTGATCCGCACCGCGTGGCAGGACGCGCTCACCTTCGTCCGCCTGCGCCACGACGATCATTCCGCGTTGTGGCAGCGCCACGAACGCCTGACCGGGCGCATGCTCCAGGTCGTCACCGCGATCGATGCGATCGAGGACGTGGATCTGCGCGACTCGATCTTCGAAATCCTCAAGCGCACCGGCTACCACTCCGAAGAAGCCAACGAGGTCGCGGAAACGCTCAGCCGCAGCGCGGGATTGCCGCGCACCGGTGCGCGCATGTCGATGACGGAACTGGTGACGTTGATCCGCGCACGCCCGCGCTTCGGCGGATCGTCGAAGACCATGCAGCTGGTGGAGGACATGCCGGAACCGCGCAGCGCGCGCGAGGAAGAATGCTATCGCCACCTGAGCACACTGCCCTTCGGGTGCTGGCTCGACTTCACCATCAACCAGCAAGGCGAGGTGCGCCGTCGCCGCCTGTCGTGGTACAGCCGCATCACCGGCAATGCCCTGCTGGTCAATCGTCGTGGCGCGCGCGTCGCCGAAATGCAGCTCGACCAGCTCGCGCGACTGATGGCGACCGGCCAGGTGCGCGTGGCGCGCAAGCACGAAATGAGCCTGCTCGACCGCGCATGGACCAGCACACTGGGAACGCTGGAAAGCCTCGGCAAGTTGTTCGTCCGGCCGGCGGCGGTGGCGTCATGAGCGCCGATCAGCGCTACACCGCGCGCCGCGACGTCCGCGCCACCATCCCGGTCGTCGACGCCCTGACCGGCGCGATCGTCGGCCGGGTCGGCAATCTCTGCGCCACCGGAATCCAGGTGATCCGCGGCGGTGCGATAGCAGCGGATGCCTTGCAACCGGGGGCGCTCTACCAGTGGGCGTTCGCGCTGCCGGACGAACTCGGCGGCGGACAGGTCGAATGCGGCGTCGAAGTGATGTGGAGCGGCCAGGACGCTGGACGCGGCCGCGATCTGGTCGGTGCACGCTTCATCCTGATCGACCCGGCGACGATGGAACGGATCGCGCGCTGGTGCGAGGCCGGGGAACGCACTCCGGCGTGACGGCATTCGTCCACGCCGTGCGAATCCCCGTTGGGCGACAATAGGGCGTCATCCGCCAGGATCCGCCCATGTCCGAGCCCTCCCTCGCCGGCCTCTATGCCGACCACCTCGAGACCGTCAAGCGCCACGCCGACGCGGCGTTGCAGCGCGGCGGTTTCGACCAGCTGGTCGTGCCCAGCGGCACCTCGCACTACCAGGTCTTCGACGACCGCGACTATCCCTATGCGGTGAACCCGCAGTTCAAGTACTGGCTGCCGGTC
>JASLDW010000114.1 GCA_030151365.1 Lysobacter sp.
GGAGTGCAAGGCGGCGAGCGAAGGCTCCTGCCGAGCTAAAGGTTTAGAGGGCCGCCACTTCGAGAGCCAGAAAGCCGCATCGGAGGCTCTCGCTAAGGTGCTAGGGCCGATGGCGGACAGGCCACTCAAGAAAGCCCCCACAGCTAAAAAGTCAACTGTGGATGAGCTAAGAACGATCGTAAAAGAGGCTTCATGGAGCCACGGGGAGCTAGTAGCTCAGAAAAATGCCGCAGTTAGATCCTTCGGCGAGACCGAAGCGGAAATCCTAAAGTTAGCTAAGAGCGGCCAGCCGGCCAGTCCAGAGCTCTTAGGCGACCACGTCCGCTACCACAAGGAAATCGCTACGCTCACGGACGCCATCGGCGTTAGCTTCGACCAATGGCTAAAAGCAGCCGATGGCGTCCGTCAGGCAGAACAAGCAGAAAGACTTAAAAACCCGAACTCCTACAGCCCCAGCGGAGGCTGTGGCGGCAGGCGCGGCTGCTGATGAGGAACGAAGATGGAGCGATCGTGGAAACGTTCGCGTCGAGCAAAGCTAGCGAACTTGCTATAGCTCCATCTTCTCAGGCTAACAGCCGAATGCTCGAAGACCCGCGGATTTTCAGCTACGAACGCTACGCTCAGGAAGTACACCCTCCGATTTCGACTGGCCTACTTCTCGCGGCTGGAGATCTCGAGCTACCCCGCTGCCTGGATATGCCGATTCGGCTAGCAGGCCAGGAAAACTATCTTCTTCCCGACGACTGGTCTATTCTCACTGGGACCCTCGAGCAGATCATCGGACTCGAACATGCTCACAACCGAAACTGGAGGGACTACAACTGCTACATCACGGTGGACTCGAGCCCGGTGGAGGCGGGAGAACAGCAGCGCCATGGAGGACTCCACGTGGACGGGTTTCAGGGGGAGAGGATCGAAGAAAAGACTAAGATCGCCCGAAACTACGTGGCGACAACCAACGGTGGCACGATTTTCTGGCCTCAGCGCTTCGTAGTGGCAGATCCAGCTCGATTCAACGTTTTCAGGGGCTTCGACCTCCAAACCGACGGAGAGCCGCTGGTGGCTGAACCGAACGTTTTCTATTTCATGGATGCGTACACAGTCCACGAGTCCGGGTTCGCGGAATTCGACGGGCTGCGGACGTTCGTTCGAGTTACATTCGATCTGAAGATCTTCGACAGGCTCGGGAACACACACAATCCTTCCCTCGGCTATTCCTGGCCAATGGTGGAGCGAAACGTCCAGAAAGGAGTCTGGGAACCCCGGCTATCGGACGTGATGGAATCCCCCTACTTCCCCTGAATCGCTCCGGCAGCGGTTAGATGAGCTTCCGGGAAAAGGGGTTGGCCCCAGAGGTTTTAGGGGATGTCTACCGATAGCTAGCCGATTAGACCTTCGAGTATCGGACCGCTTTTCTCCCTGAAATTCACTAGGCCACTTCGCCCCGGAAGTCTTCCTAGTAAAGCGAACTCCTCGGCCAGGTAGGCGGAGGCTAGAGTGTTTTCCCAGGCTGTGAAGAGGCCGAACCCGGCGAAGATAGCTTCAAGCCAGCCTCGAGCTTCTTCACCATAGGTAACACCGGCGATTTCAACTTTAGTGGTGAAATCGCACGACCGGCACTCGAGTCGATTCTCGTTTCTTCCTACACGAGAGTAGCCGATGAATTGCTCACAGGCGGGACAGAAGAGGCGGATTTTGCCTAGCTTGAAAAAGACAGCGAAGCTTAGCTGTGAGATAGCCTGAAGTGGCTCAAAATCCGGGCCTACGAGCGAAACTTCCGGAAAGCCAAAGTCTACTTTGACGTAGGGATCTCCAAGAAAGTTGGCGGGCTCCCGGAAGTCTAACCGGTAGCCGCTCATAGCCGGCGGCTCCACTTCTTCGCGAGCCCTTCTGCTTTGGGCTGAATCCATCCGAGGCTGGCTGCATTCGGGATAGCTTTCTCGACTTCCTGAGCGAAGGACTGAACGAGCTCGAGTAGCTCGGCGGCAGCGATCACGGAGTCTAGGTTACCAAAGAGGTCAAATTCCACCAGGAGTTCGGAGAGCCAGCGGGCCGCTTCGTTCGGGCGGGGGGAGTGGACCATCGATCCCCTGGAGTTGCTGGCGCCGCAGAGGCCGCAGTCGAAGCCCACTGCCTGAGCAAGATCGAAGCCGATGGGCTCACTGTTCGAAAAGCAACAGGGGCAAAGAAAATCTAAAAGCTGCGGGTAATCTTCGGTCCTAAAGAGGGAAAGCTGGAATGAAAGTCGCCGGGGCTCAGCCCCGCTGGAAGTCGAGAACTTCTTTCCCTCTGGAAGGTAGAAGTCGATCCGGTAGAGAGAGATAGTCGGGTCGAGGGTAGAGAATTTAAGCTCCCAGCCGGAGAAGAAGATAGACTCCTCCTGCTCACTAGAGGCTGTAGTCACTCTGAACCACCCTCCGCTAACTGCGTGGCATTTTTCTTTCCCATCGCTCTTCTCCCCCTGTGCGATTCAGCGGGGCGGGTAGACACACTGGAGCGCCACCGAGGAGTACCCCTCGTAGCTCACGCAGATCTTTCCGTCGGTGAAGCGCGAGACCTCGAAAAATCCAGGATCGATCTTCTTCGTCTCGAGCACCCCGATCTTCGAAGCCCAAGCCTCCGGGGTAGTCCAGGATGCTAGATCGCAGTCAACATCATCATCCTCGTAGCCTTCGAGCACTGTGCAGCGAAGACCAGACTTGAGATCGATCTGGTAGTAGGTTCCAGCATCTGGATCGGGAGTCTTCGCTGTGGCCGAAGGCTTCGGAGACGGCGAAGTGCCACTGCTATCTACAGTCCCACTACAGCCCGAGAAAAGTGCTGCCGCGAAGAAGGTTGAAGCCACGAAAGCGACGATTCGAATTTTACCCATGGATGTATGCTACACTCCGATCTAACTTCGGTCAAAAGGTGAGAAATCGCGTTCGCTTCGGATTTGTCCCGGTGATAGCATCGTACCATGGAAGATTTTAGTAAGCTTACTCTTAGGGCAGTGGAGGTAGTTCACGTCAATAACTACTATGACGGTCCGCTCGACTTCGCTTGCCTAGTAATGTTCGAGGAGAGCGACAGCGCAATCTTCGCTCTAGGGTCCATGCTTCAGGAGCTCGAGGAAACCCCCTGGAGAACGTATCAGCTCTTCGGTTGCATTCCCGACGAAGCCGAAGAGGATCCCAGTTCCGAATACTACCCGAACAAGATGATCCCGCTCGGGGTAGTCCCCTACTCTGATCTTGTGTTCCTGCCGGGGTGTCGCTGGTGAGCCCGGTTTCTTTTTAGATAAGTCCTCCGACTCTAGGAGATAGCCCATGGAAGCCAAATACCACCTCATCCCGGAAACCGGAGAAGTGAAGGCCTGTAGGGCAACGAAGAAAGCCTGTCCCATCGGTGGAGATCACTACGCCACTCCAGGGGAAGCCCGGGACGCCTTTGAGCTTCAGAACGATGCGTGGGAAGCCCTAGCTTCTTTCGAAAAGTTCGATCCCGATTGCTGCTGCGAAGAATCGGACGTCTACGATGGCTACGCCGAGTGTCCAGTCCACCCGGCCGCTGACTCCACTAAGATTCAGCTCAAGCCATGACATAGGCTAACCGATCTCCTCGAGCACCTACCATAGTAAATCGGCTAGCTAAAATCGGTGAGCCGGCCGGTAACAGTGCTTGTTTAACGACCACAGGGGGACCCGCCTGACACCTAACATTTTAGAAAACTGCCTGACAACGAGGAGATACTCCATGAGTAACGGATACCACATTTCGCCCGAAACTGGCCGGGCCAACGTTTGTAGAGCCACCAAAAGGGATTGCCCAGTCGGCGGAGAACACTTCGCCACAAGGGAAGAAGCTCAACTCTACATCGAGACTTTACAGCCAACGTTCGGCGAGAAGCTTACGAAAAAGGGGAAAAGCCAGGAGAAGTTCGCAGCCCTCTACGTGAAACCGAAAGCCTGGGGAGACCTCCCGGAGGAAGCTAGCGAAGTGCAGCTGGCAGCCGCTAAGGCCTACGCTGCCGCCAACCAAAAGTACACTCCAGTCTCCTACAGGAAAACTGAAGAAGAAGAAAGCTACTACGACGAGGACTACCGGGGGGACACGACCGGCTACCGGGGGACGGTGACCATGGAGGTAGTAGACGGTCTCGGGAACAGCTACCACATCGAGACGGTGGCCACCACGGACAGTGAGTACGACGAGGGGATGAGGTATTATCCAAACGTCACTACCACCGTGAAGATCGGGGAGAAGATTTTCCGAATCAACGAGCTCCACCCGACTGTAGAGGAGAAACTTCTCAGGAACATCTCCGGAAACAGCAGCCGGATGAGCTACGACCACTGGAGCTACAGCAGCACCAAGCGGAAAGCCCAGGAGTTGCTTACTGCGGGCACAGCCCCCTACCTCAATGCTAAAATAGCTCGCGCCGAACTCATCGAGCTTCCCGCTGCCACAGCCACCCGAATGGCCGATGACGCCGACTACCGGGTCCGTTCGGCCGTAGCCCGCAACGCCGGCACTCCGAAGATAGCTGTCGCGAAGCTCCAGGACGACCCAAGCGTCACTGTGCGAAACTCGGTGGCATCCCGCTCCGACCTCACGGTGGCCCAGTGGAAGAAAGCACTCGGGGATACGGAAGTCCACCGGGGTGGCTGGAGGGCAGTCGATGATGGAGACACCTACAACCGTTCTCCCCGGACTACTGCCCTCAGCAATCCGGATCTTCCGGAGAAGCTTCTTCTTCCACTCGTGAAGAAGCTTAAGCACGATGAGATTCGCTACGTAGCCGACGGAGCGCGAGCCCGCCGCCAGCGGGGAAAGGATTTCTCTTCAGAGCTTTTCGCGGCCGTCAAAGCTCGAGCAGATGACATTGGTGCTCGCTGGTGAAATAGACAGCTAAAAAGAAGAAAGCACCGACTAAAGACTAAGGTCGGTGCTTTCTTCTTTAGGGGTTAGCCGTTGAGGTGGCGTTCCAGCACGCACTCAGCCACAAGCTCAGCCTCTTCCTCTCGAGCTGTGAACTGCCAGCTCATCCCAAGCATCTCCCGGTAGGCTTCAAACTCGTCGAAGTCGAGTGGAAACGGAACGAGGAGTCGACCCCAGTTGGCTTCGATTTGCTCCAGGCTGTGGG
>JASLDW010000084.1 GCA_030151365.1 Lysobacter sp.
CCGACGGCAGGCCGAAGGAATAACTGTTTTTGCATGTTGCGGCGTTCGCTTTGGGTTTCGAAGCAAAGCTAGGATTGCTTTGTGAGGGTTCTATGCAGTCGCACTGGCGCAGCCTAACACCTGAGTTAAGCCGCCCCGCGAGTGGCGGCGGATGCGTGCTAGCGTAGCGTAAGCACGCAGACGGTGCCACGAAGCGGGGTCGGCTTGAACGAATAGTTAGGTGTCTTTGCGGTAAGCTGGCAATACGCTAGAGAAACTGCTAGCCGCTCGATATATTTCAGCCTGAATCCCAGGAAGTCCGGTCAATATTCCAAGATGAGTAAAGGCGGACACGCAAATACCGTTACTGATCTTAAATGTTTGATCTATCAGGCTTTCTGGCCAACCAAATTTGGTGTGGATGACAGCATGTAGACCGGAGTGAACAAAAGAATTCAGCGAGCGCCAAGAAGAGTCTTTAAATTCATTTATTGCGACCATGAGATTAGCAAGGTGCGGGACTGCTTGCATATCTTCAATCATGTCATTTGCTAAGGGAATATTTTTTGCACCCTGAATGGTCTCTAGAGTGAGCTGGTTGATGTTGAGGCGATCAATTTGAGCGTCAGTTGCGCAATGAGCAATCCAAATACTTCTGACAAATGACTCGAATTGAGACCTTAGACAGACTGTTGCCCCTAAGAGTTGGTTCTCTGCGCAAAGCGTTCTAGTTGAATTGCCGAATTCCAATGTCGTATTGGCTAGAATTGCACTTAGTCCAATTCTGGGCGAATCATCATATAGCGGGTGATCAATTACCTCGGCCAAAACGCTTAAAAGCTTCTGAGCTCTTTCCACATCTACCATTTAAGCTCCCAAAGACACCTAACACCTGAGTTAAGCCGCGCCGAGAGTGGTGCGGTTTTGGGCTAGCGTAGCGCAGAGCCCAAAACCGTGCCACGAAGCGGCGTCGGCTTGAACGAATAGTTAGGGCTCACTAGGCTTGAATGTACTTGGATTAAGCTTTTTGAGCATTCCAACGCGAATTTGTGATTTTTCCAGCCCGCCTACTAAGAAATACTGAATATTGCTTCCGCTCCCCGTCTTGCATAGGGCGAACGCAACATCCTGTAAGCATTTGAAATCATGATACGGGATCTTTGCTTGAGCCCGTAATGTTTCAAGCTGCTGTTGTGTGCTTTCGGATAGCTTGCATTTTGTCTCGCATGTCACATCTTGCCATATGCCATCTTCATTGCGGTGCTCAATCTTCCAAGTTCCATTGTCCAGTTTGAGTCTGGATATAAAATCTTCGGTGTATCCAGTCTGCGTAGACATTGCGAATGTCATTTGATCCGCTGGTTCGAAAGGAGCTGTTTGGTTCTGAGAGCAAGCGGATAAAGCGACAGCTGCGATTAAAGTCGCGATTAATTTGAACATGTGAGCCCTAACACCCGAGTTAAGCCGCACCGATTTGCGGCGGCGGATTGGGGCAACATACCACGGCACCGATCCGACGCCGCGAAGCGGTGTCGGCTTGAATGAGCAGTTATGCCGCAGCAGGTGGAGCAGCCGAACCGACCGGAGCACGACGGTTCCCGAAGCCTGGAGGGTCGGAACGCGCAGCCCAGCCGAAGTTTGGCGCCGAGGTGAGGAAGGTGGTGGCCAACAAGGCCAGAGCGCGGGCTAGGACGATGATTTGACTTGACCCGTTACCGCGCCCTTGTTGGCCGAATGGGACTCAAGGATCAAGTCGCCGAAGGACGGAACGGCAGCGACAGCGCTGTGCTGCGCGTTTTAGGAACTGACCGAAGCGATCTATCGGCTGCGAGCTTTACCGCCAAAAGCAAAAATCAAGCCGCTTGCGCCGAGAAACAACGCAAACCTTGCGAAGCTGAGGCATAACACCT
The DNA here is from genome assembly GCA_030151365.1 of Lysobacter sp. Taxonomy (GTDB): domain Bacteria; phylum Pseudomonadota; class Gammaproteobacteria; order Xanthomonadales; family Xanthomonadaceae; genus Solilutibacter. The sequence goes on from JASLDW010000084.1 coordinate 1,890, forward strand.
GAGTTAAGCCGCGCCGAGAGTGGTACGGTTTTGGGCTAGCGTAGCGGAAAGCCCAAAACCGTGCCACGAAGCGGCGTCGGCTTGAACGATTAGTTAGGCAGCAGAGAGCCCGTTTTCTTTAAGAGACTCGAGGAGTTCGTAGGCGATTTGTCGAACGCTAAATAATTCCACGTCTGAAAGGGGGCGTTGCCCATTACCATCCGATGCTACCCATCCCAAACTATTGCCCCTCGTAAGAGCGACGTATTTCACATCTAGTTCGGGGTCGACGTGGGCCCCTCCATCTTTGTTGGCAAGCGTGAGAACAAGGTCTCGACGAGTAAAATTTTCGCCAGCTCCGTCAACAATTACCTGTTCATTCCACCAAGCGTCAAAGCCTATACGAGGATTTTCATAGCGAGTAGGTGGACCATCTCCCAATGGCGCCCAATAGCCAGCGCCTTGAGGTCCAATGCGGAATCCAACTAAACCGTGATGTGCCAGAAGATTTCTAGAATCGTAGGGCGTCGCCGTGTTTAGGTAGGAAATGGAGTTCTTTTTCCCTAACAAACCAAGCAAAGAACGTGAGTTATTCGTGTCATGGAGTAAAACGCGGATAGTCGTGGCAAGTCGTTTTGCTTCACCTACAAAGCCGGCGTCAAAAGATTGGCATGAGGCTTTGAGAAATCCTATGTTGTCACTTAGATGGCCGTTGAGCTCATTTGCTGTTTGGATGATCTTGGACATGTGGTCTGCTGCCTAACACCTGAGTTAAGCCGCGCCGAGAGTGGTGCGGTTTTGGGCTAGCGTAGCGGAAAGCCCAAAACCGTGCCACGAAGCGGCGTCGGCTTGAACGAATAGTTAGACAGATCAGCGAAGTTCTTGAGCTTCTATGGTGTCCAGGATATTTGCAGCCTTAGCTGCAGAATATTGGTCCATATTTGCCAGTGCCTGGTACAACTTGCTGAGCTCAGCTGCTCTGCCAGAGTCTGGAGACCATGTGTAGGCACAGCTGGAGCGAGGCTTTATAAAAAGGTAGGTTTCGCCGTCCATTCCGTCTCTCCGCATGGTGCTTGCATACTTCAACTCCCTAGTCACAACATCATCAATACGAAATGACAAATTACGGTTCAATTTTGAAATTGAAGTGACTATTTCAGGATTGGGGTCAGGTGGGAATGGCATTCGCTGAAAGCGATTATGTTGGACAGAGTTGTGACTTATAGCGATTCCTTCAGGTGGGGAGAAGGAAGGAATCAAAAGGATATATAAAGTGGTGCCTTGGGGTGGAGTTGGGAAAAGTTTTTCAGCGTACTCAAAGTAATGATCGGAGTCGGCCTGACATGGGGTCAGGCCACCGCTATTGGATTTTCGCTCCAGTGCGGAATCATAGCGTTCTGATGCCGAATATTCTCGAGATCTCTGTGAGTAGTACGGGAAGAATACGAAGGCCCCTGCGACTGCTGCAAGGGACAACGTGTAGCCGACGATTGCCTTTAGCGACATGGCTCACCTGATCTGTCTAACACCTGAGTTAAGCCGCGCCGAGAGTGGCGCGGTTTTGGGCTAGCGTAGCGGAAAGCCCAAAACCGTGCCACGAAGCGGCGTCGGCTTGAACGATTAGTTAGGTGTCTTGCGGTTGCAGAAATCGATACATGACATAGGCATCAACGAGCCCCAGATCGCGATGCTGAAATGCCTTTGGCAGGATCCCGGCGATTGAAAAGTCCAGTTTCCGGTACAGCTCTACAGCCGGTTTATTGGTGCTTACGACATAGTTGAACTGCATTGCCATGTAACCCTCGAATTGGGCTGTCGCAATGCTGTGATTAACGAGCCTGCGGCCAATACCCTTGCCTTGGAATTCAGGGCTGACTGCGTAGGTTGCGCTTGCAACATGCGAGCCAAGATCGGGGTAGTTTGCGCCCATCTTGTACATGCCGATGATATTGCCATCAGAAACAGCGACGTAGGCTGTTTGAGAGGTAAACCAATGGGCACGAAACGTATCCGAAGTGAATCCTTCTGCGAATGGCAGGGCATCACCGGCTGCAATAGCAGACTGGAAAATATCCCACATTGCCTCGAAATCGGCGGATGTCGCTTTTCGAATATCCATGAAATTTGGTAAAGACACCTAACACCTGAGTTAAGCCGCGCCGAGAGTGGTGCGGTTTTGGGCTAGCGTAGCGTAAAAGCCCAAAACCGTGCCACGAAGCGGTGTCGGCTTGAACGATTAGTTAGCTGCTTCGGGAAAGCCACGGTTGTAGCGGTCAACCATGCTCTTAATGCTGGCGCTCCCACACCCATCGCGTTTGATCATTCCCAATGTTTGTTCTTTTGCGCGATCGCCACGTTCATTGAGTTCTGATTGAACAGAGCGAATATTTGAGCCTGGGGTCTTCATTAACTCCGCTTCGGCCCATTTCCTTAGAACATAGTCGTATCTGTAGGTGTAATCATGCATGTGCGCTGCGAGTAGATAATTGCACTGCTCGGACACAGTAGAGACCCTTCTGTATTCATCAAAGGTTGCGAGTGCTTTTTTAGTGGACTCAGAAGGTTTTGGATTACTGTTGCTTGGGTCGGAAGTTCTGTAGTTACATCCCGCTAGGCCAAGGCTTACCGCGAGCCAACCAATAAGGGCGAGGTTCCATTTCATGGCAGCTAACACCTGAGTTAAGCCGCGCAGCGTAGTGGCGCGGTTTTGGGCTAGCGTAGCGGAAAGCCCAAAACCATGCCACGAAGCGGCGTCGGCTTGAACGATTAGTTAGGGGTCACAGCCGTAACGGTTACTGTACTGGACTCATTGGAGCGAGCCATAAGATATTGGTACCACTCTTCCTGAATTTTATCAGCGGGACCAATTAGTCGATCGAAGTCCTCAATTTTCCCGCCTAATCGGATGAGGGTCTTGTACTTCTCAGCATAGATACCGTCGTGAAAATTCAGGAGAAAGTGGGTAAGACTCCAATAGCCGATGTAGTACTCATTAACGTAGTCATTGATATTCGGACCGGAATTAGTTATCAGGTCACGGAGGGAGATGATTTTCCCGCTGGAAATGTCCCTCTTCATATCACCGCTGAGGTGAAGCGAGTCCAGCCACCATATGGGGTAGGCATTTTTATCGGGGAGACCAGGAATCAGCCGGCCGTTCCTAATCTGGGAAGAGCCGTAATAGCTGGCAAGCCCCTCATTTATCCACTTCTCCGGATGGAGCCCGCTTGCTTGGCGAATTAGCTGGTGTGTAGCCTCATGGGTCATCCAGTGAAACGGATTGGCGCCACGGCCTGGATAGGCGTAGCAACGCGGAAAGCTGTAATAGGCCTCGGCCCAGGGGCTGCTTTTATTGTGCTGCTTGAACTCTTCTTGGTTTGCGTAAAGGACCAGCTCAAGTTTTGAGCCCTTGGCAACAGGAAAATCTTGGGAATATGCTGAGTAGAGTGCTTCAACAGCCTCAGAGACGGCTTTGGTTTGAGCGGGCAGGGCCGTCGAATAGATTAGGTAGTGGGTGGTCTCGATTGCTTTGACGCTCGGTGGCGGCGTCTGTTCTGGAACATTGGACTCTTGGCGCTGACAAGATGCTAGGCAGAGCGTCAATGCTCCTAGAAGTAGCCATTTCTGTTTCATGTGGCCCCTAACACCAGAGTTAAGTTGCGCCGCCTAACGGCGACGATCCCGTGCTAGCGTAGCGCAAGCACGGGCCGGATGGCACGAAGCGGCGTCAACTTGAACGACTAGTTAGGCCTCGACCGAGTCCGAGGAATTTCCCCTTTAGCTCGGCGATGACTTTAGCGAAATTGTCCCGTCGCCATGCCTCGGCGGCGCTAAGCGCGCCTGGAGGCCGTGCCCGCTGGCTAACGTCAGCGGGACCGGCCGGAAAAGCGCTTAGGGCCGCGCATCGATGCGCGCATCGGCTGCGCGATCCCTGCAGCGCTTTTCTAGCATGTCGCGGTGCATTCAGTCATTTGGGAGAAGTGCTTTTAGCCATGTAGCGACTTGCCGAACGGCTGTGGGCTTTTGCCGACAGCCGTGGAGCAAAGTTGTTCGGCTGCTACCACCGGACGAGGCCTAACACTCTATTGGATTCAAGAATAAGGGTGTAGTCCGGGTAACGACTCACCCCATCAGACAAACCCCACCCTACATCAACAGCTTATCTGATGGCAGCGTGATCTGGACACAGTCAGTCTCGTGTAATGCCGCATGTCGCCGGCGTAGCAGGTGATTACAGGTGCAAGCTGAGGGTGTAATCCGGGTCTGGCAATGGTTCCTCCCATCCGTTCCTTTGCTTGTTCACGATCCCGGGGACGAGTGGTGGGAGCAAGACAGTCGTCGCCGTTCGCGTGGGCGCCGCGAAAGTCAGGTCAATTCCCCAGAAACAGTTGTTATCGAAGGTCGGCGAACTGATCTTGCCCAGCTTCAGCGCGACGCTTCCGGTTTCCAGCCAGAACTGTTCGAAGCCATTCGCCAACGCGTGCGTCGGCTCAATTACAGCCGACGGACGGAGCAGGCCTATGTCGGCTGGATTCGCCGTTTCATCTTCGCGCATGGGATGCGTCACCCTCGTCACCTGGGCGAGCGCGAGGTCGAAAATTTCCTCACGACATTGGCCAATTCAGCCCGGGTATCGGCGGGGACGCAAAACCAGGCGTTGTCGGCGCTATTGTTCCTGTATCGCGAAATACTGCGTGTCGATCTGCCATGGATGGATAATGTCGTCCGGGCCAAGCGTTCACGTCGGATTCCGGTGGTGTTGTCGCCGGACGAAGTGCGCCGCTTGCTCGCGATGATGGATGGTCAGCCATGGTTGATGGCCGCACTGCTGTACGGCACCGGCATGCGGTTGATGGAGTGCGTGCGCCTTCGAGTCAAAGATGTCGATTTTGCCCGCAACGAGATCGTCGTGCGCGACGGCAAAGGCGCCAAGGATCGCCGCGTCCCGTTGCCGCGAAAGCTCGTCGAGCATCTTCATGCCACGATCGAGCGCACGCGCCTTTTGCACCAGCACGACATTGCCCGCGGACTCGGCCGGGTCTGGCTCCCGGCTGCCCTTGCCCGCAAATACATGAACGCCGACCTGGAATTCGGTTGGCAATATGTCTTTCCGGCCTCGAAAATTTCGGGCGATCCGAACGCCGACGTCACACGGCGACATCACATCGACGAGGCGGTGTTGCAGCGCGCCGTGAAAACGGCACGGGTCAAGGCTGGCATCCTCAAGCCGGCGACCTGCCACACCCTGCGGCATTCATTCGCGACGCACTTGCTCGAGGCGGGCCACGATATCCGCACGGTGCAGGAATTGCTCGGCCACAAGGACGTGGCGACGACGCAGATCTACACCCACGTGCTCGGGCGTGGCGCCGGTGGCATCCTCAGTCCGCTCGATCGCGAATATTGATCATGACGAAATCGACAGCAACGCGAACAATCCGCGCGCGAGCTTCTGCCGTGCCTCGAAATCCGGCGCTGAAATATCGGTGATCCTGAGTCCGTCGGGTCCGTTCATCTGGTAGCGCTTGGGCTGGCTCTGGATCATGCGGATGATCGCCATCGGATCGACATTGGGCTTGGCGTCGAACTGCACGCGCCCGGACGATTCGCCGATATCGAGTTTGCGTATGCCCAGTCGCGTCGCCTCCAGTCGCAGTTCGGCGATCGCGAACAGGTGCTTGACCGGATCGGGCAGCAGGCCGAAGCGATCGATCATCTCTACCTGCAATTCACGCAACGCCTCGGCATCGGTTGCGCTGCTGATGCGCTTGTACAGCGTCAGTCGTGTGTGTACGTCAGGCAGGTAGTCTTCCGGAATCAGCGCCGGGACGTGCAGCTCGACTTCGGCACCGCGATGTTCGCGCGCGTCAGCATCGGGCAGCTTGCCTTGCTTGATGCTGCGCACTGCGCGCTCCAGCAGTTCCGTATACAGACTGAAGCCCACTTCCGCCATCTGGCCGCTCTGTTCCTCGCCCAGCAATTCGCCGGCGCCGCGGATTTCGAGGTCGTGGGTGGAGAGCGTGAAGCCAGCGCCGAGTTCGTCCATCGAACTGATCGCTTCCAGGCGCTTCTTCGCATCGCTGGTGATCGACTTGCGATCCGGAATCACCAGATAGGCATAGGCGCGATGGTGCGAACGGCCGACGCGCCCGCGCAACTGGTGCAGCTGCGCGAGGCCGAACTTGTCTGCGCGGTTGATGATGATGGTATTGGCGTTCGGGATGTCGATGCCGGACTCGATGATGGTCGAACACAGCAGCACGTTGAAGCGCTGGCGGTGGAAATCGAGCATCACTTGTTCCAGTTCGCGTTCCGGCATCTGGCCGTGGGCGATGCCGATGCGCGCCTCCGGGACCAGCTCCTCGAGCTCGCGCTGCATGCGCACGATGCTTTCGAGGTCGTTGTGCAGGAAGTAGAGCTGGCCGCCGCGCGACAGTTCGCGCTGGAAGGCTTCGCGCAGCAGGGCGCTGTCCCAGGGCGTCACGAAGGTCTGCACGGCGAGGCGATTCGCCGGCGGGGTCGCAATGATGCTGAGGTCGCGCAATCCCGCCATCGCCATGTTCAGCGTGCGCGGGATCGGCGTCGCGGTCAGGGTGAGGAGATGGACGTTGGCGCGCAGTGCCTTCAGGGCTTCCTTCTGGCGCACGCCGAAACGCTGTTCCTCGTCGACGATGACGAGGCCGAGGTCCTTGAAGTGCACGTCCGGCGACAGCAGCTTGTGGGTGCCGACCATCACGTCGATCTCGCCGCGTTCGAGTTTTTCCAGGGCTACCTTCGATTCCTTGGCTGACTTGAATCGCGAAAGCACTTCCACGCGCAAAGGCCAGTCGGCGAAGCGGTCGCGGAAATTGCGGTAATGTTGTTCCGCCAGCAGTGTCGTCGGCACCAGCACCGCGACCTGCTTGCCGGCGGCCGCTGCGACGAAGGCCGCGCGCACGGCGACTTCGGTCTTGCCGAAACCGACGTCGCCGCAGACCACGCGATCCATCGGCAATGACGATCCGACATCGCCGATCACCGCTTCGATCGCGGCGTGCTGGTCCGGCGTTTCCTCGAATGGGAAACTGGCGGCGAAAGGCTCGTACATCGCGCGGTCGACGTCGAGGCGCATGCCGGCGCGCGCCTGTCGCCGCGCCTGGATGTCAAGCAATTCGGCGGCGACGTCGCGGACCTTTTCGGCGGCCTTCTTCTTCGCCTTGGTCCATTGCTCGCCACCGAGCGAATGCAGCGGCGCGGTTTCCGGTGACGCACCCGAGTAGCGGCTGACCAGGTGCAACTGCGCGACTGGCACGTAGAGGCGGTCGCCCTTGGCATATTCGATGTCGAGGTATTCGCCGGCTTCGCCGCCGGCCTCGAGCGTGATCAGCCCGCGATAACGGCCGACGCCATGGTCCTCGTGGACGATCGGCGCGCCTTCGCTGAGTTCACCGAGATCGCGGATGATCGCTTCCGGTTCGCGACCGGCGCGCTTGCGGCGACGCGATTGCGTGGCACGTTCCGGAAACAGCTGGCGTTCGGTGAGGAGGGCAAGCAGCGGCGCGTCGAGCGCGAAACCGTCGTCCAGTGGCGCAACGGTAATCGTGAAACGAGGGGAGATCGCTTCCCCCATTGCTTCCGAAAGCGACGCCATCACCTGTGGCTGCAATCCGGCGGCGCGCAACACGTCGAGCAATGCTTCGCGACGACCGGCCGACTCCGCGGCGATCACCACGCGTCCCGGGTAATTGCCGAGGAAATCGTGCAGCGCGGCGGCGGGGCGATCCTGGTGTCCGGCGATCGGCACCGCGGTCACCGGCTGCACGCCGAGCGCATGCGCCTCGCCGCGACGGGGATGCCCGTCGCCGCAGACTTCGATGCGATCGCCGGCGTTCAGGCGTTCGCGCAGCACCACCGGCGTGAGGTACAACTCCTCGGGCGGCAGCAGCGGGCGTTCGATGTCGTGGCGGCGTTGTTCGTAGCGATCGCTGGTCTGCGTCCAGAATTTTTCCGCGGCTTCGAACACGCCTTCGCCCAGCACCGGCAATGCGCCCTTGGGCAACCAGTCGAACAGGATCGAAGTACGTTCACCGTTGCGCTCAGGTTCGAAGAACAGGGGCAGCCATGCTTCCGCGCCGGCCGGCATCAATCCGGCCTTCAAATCCTGGTAGAGCGCACTGCGACGCGTATCGATGTCGAAGCGTTCGCGCAGCGCGGCCATCGCGCGTTCGAAGGCGGCATCGTCGCTCGGCAGTTCGCGGCCGGGCAACAGGCGCACGGCGTCGACGCGGTCGAGCGAACGTTGCGACTCCGGATCGAAGGCACGGATCGATTCGATGTCGTCGTCGAACAGTTCGATGCGATAAGGCGTGTCGGTGCCGGTCGGGTAGACGTCGAGCAGGCCGCCACGCACGGCGAAGTCGCCGGGATCGAGCACCTGCGGCACGTTGCGGTAACCGGCGGCTTCCAGGCGGCGCTTTTCGGCGTCGAGATCGAGGCGCTGTCCGGTGGCGTAATCGAAGCGCCCGCCTTCGAGGTGGCGATGCGGCGCCAGTCGCTGCATCAGGGTCTGTACCGGCACCACGACAATGCCGCGCTTCAGATTCGGCAATGCATGCAAGGTCGCCAGGCGCTGCGACACGATGTCGGGATGCGGACTGAATTGATCGTAGGGCAGGGTTTCCCAATCCGGGAACGGCTGCACCGGCAACTCGGCATTGCCAGCGAGCAGGGTGCGCAGGTCGTTTTCGAGCTGGTGCGCGTGCTGGGTATCGGCGGCGATCGCCAGCACCGGGCCGTCGTGTTCGTGCGCCGCGCGAGTGATCGCCCACGCCAGTCCCGAGCTGGTGCCGGGCGCGCGCCACCACGCGCGCGACTGGCCGGCGCGCGGCAACGGAATGGGAGCGGAGGATTTGTTGCTCATCGAGTCGCCGATTTTATCGCGTCGACGCGACGCGCGTATCAGCGCTTTTTCGCGGAGGACTTCTTGGCGGCTGCTTTCTTCGCGGCTGCCTTTTTCGCCGGCACAATCTTCTTTGCCGCGATCTTTTTGGTCGAAGCAGCCTTCTTCGGCTTGGGCGCCGGCAACTCGTCGGCCGTTGCCAGCAGCACGATGCGCAAGGCGTCGCCATCGTCCAGCAATTCGTCGATCACCGGATAGTCCTTCGCCTCCGGATACGGCGGGCGCAGCGGAGCATGCGGCACCAGTCGCGTCGCGGCGGCGGTCGGTTTCAGGAACAGACTGTTGTCGCAGCCGAAGGCGACGACTTTCTCGTCGACATAGAACGCGTATTCGCCGAACATCCGCCGCATCGTCAGGCGATCGCCGAGTCCGGCTTGCTCCATCACGTAATCGACGAAGATCCGGTCGGTCGCCATCGCGTCAGGCGGCCTCGACCTCGGTCGAATCGCCTTCGGTGTCGGAAAGGTCGAGCACGACGCGCACCAGGGTGTCGTTGCTGTTGTCGGCATCGACCTGGAAACCCAGCGAATCGGCCAAGTGCAGCATCGGTTCGTTTTCCTGCAGCACGTCGCCGGTCAGGCGTTCCAGTCCGCGACCCTTGGCCCAGCGCGCCAGGCGCTGCAGCAGGTGGCGGCCAAGACCCATGCCGTGGACATAGCGGCTGACGAGGATGGCGAATTCGGCGTCCTTGGTGCCAGGCACGGTATGGGCGCGGGCGACGGCGCCGACCAGGGACTCGCCCGGTGCATAGGGTTCGGCGGCGACCAGCACGAAATCGGTACGCGGGTCGGGCTGGGTGAAGGCCGCGGTCTCGGCTTCCGACAGCTCGGACATCGCATGGTGGTAGCGCATCCGCACTTCTTCCGGACCCAGCAACTGGAAAGAGGCGCGCAGCGGCGCGGCATCCTCGGGGCGGATCGGGCGAATCAGGATCTCGCGGCCGTTGGCGAGACGCATGCGTTCATGCCAGGGGGGGAGCTGGTTGCGGATAGCCATGGGTTCATCCTGCCACGCATTCCATGAATGGCATGTTGTGTGGGATTACGTTGCGTTCATCAATATTAACTGTTCAACTGCGGTGGCGCAGGGCAGATACGCCCTGGATCACCCCGACCACGACCGCACCGGCGAGCAGGCCGGCCACGGCATTGGCCAGGGTGACCGCCACGCTGTCCAGCGGCAGCCGCGCCAAGGGCTCGATGGTGTGGTGCAGCATGGGCAGGCCATGGACGAGGATGCCGCCGCCGACCATGAACATCGCCAGGGTGCCGACCACCGACAGGATCCGCATCAGCAGCGGCGCCAGCCACAGCAGGCCACGGCCGATCGCCGCGGTCGCGCGCTTGCGGGTCAGGTGCAGGCCGACGTCGTCGAGTTTGACGATGGCCGCGACCACGCCATAGACGCCGATGGTCATCAGCAGGGCGATCAGCACCAGTACCGTCAGTTGTTTCACGAACGGCTGATCGGCCACGGTGCCCAGCGCGATCACGATGATTTCGGCGGAGAGGACGAAGTCGGTGCGGATCGCGCCCTTGATCTTGCCGCGCTCGAAGGCGACGAGATCGATTGCGGGGTCTTCCACCGCATCCTCGACGGCTTCTTCGTGTTGTTCGGCTTCGCGGCGATGGAGCAGCGGATGGAGGATCTTCTCCGCGCCCTCGTAGCACAGGTAGAGGCCGCCCAGCATCAGCAGCGGTGCGACCGCCCAAGGGAGGAAGGCACTCAAGGCGAGTGCCGCCGGCACCAGGATCGCCTTGTTCAACAGCGAACCCTTGGCCACCGCCCATACCACCGGCAGCTCGCGTTCGGCGCGGACACCCGCGACCTGCTGCGCATTGAGCGCGAGGTCGTCGCCGAGCACGCCGGCGGTCTTGGCGCTGGCGGTCTTGGTCATCGCGGCGACGTCGTCGAGCAGGCTGGCGATGTCGTCGAACAGGGCGAAGAAACTGGAAGGCATGGGGGCGATCGGGAAAACGGCCGGGCATTTTCGCACGCCCGCCGCCACCGTCGATTCAATGCGGGGCGCGCAACCAGTCGAGTCGCGTCCAGCCGCCGTCGCCGAGGCGGCGTTCCAGCATGCGCAATGCCGGCGCGATCCTGTCGTCGAACTGCCAGGGCGCATTGAGCACCAGCATGCCGCTGCCGTTCATGCGCAGCGGCGAATCGTCGGGGCGCACGCACAACTCGATCCGCAATGCCGAGCGCGCCTGCAACAGGCCGGCAGCCCGATAGAACGGATGCAGCACCCGTGCCTGCTTGATCGGATACCACAGCGCGAACATGCCTTGCGGCCAGCGTTCGAGCCCATTGCGTAGCGCGGAGAGGGCGGTGTCGAACTCGTCGAGTTGCGCTTCGTAGGGCGGATCGATCAGCACCAGTCCGCGCGCGAAACGCTTTTCGCCGATGCGTGGCGGCAGCAGCGCCTTGATTGCGGAATAGCCGTCACGCGCATGGACGGCGACGCGCGGATCGCCGCGGAAATTGTCGGCGAGCGCGGTGGCGTCTTCGGGATGCAGTTCGCAGCAGGCGATGCGGTCCTGTTCGCGGAGGGCGTGCGCCAGCAGCCACGGCGAACCGGGATAGGCATCGTCGCCATGGATTTCCCGGCAGGCGCGCACGGCGGCGAGGTAGCGATCGACCAGCGGATCGTCACGGCGTTGCAGGCGGGCGATGCCTTCGTCGGATTCGCCGGTGCGCCGTGCCTGTTCGCCCTGCAGGCGATAGAGGCCGACGCCGGCGTGGGTATCGAGGGCGAAGCAGGCTGCGGGCTTGGCGGTGAGCGCGTCGCACAGGGCCAGCACCGTCACGTGCTTGAGCACGTCGGCGTGGTTGCCTGCATGGAAGGCGTGGCGATAGTTCAAGCGCGGCTGCGTCAGCGAATGATCCACAATGATAACGATCCCAACGCGATGCCGATCGCGGTTGCCGCCAGCACGTCGCTCGGGTAGTGCAGGCCAAGCACCACGCGCGACAGGGCAACGCTGGCGGCGAACGGCAACAGGATCCACGCCAGCCACGGGAACCACGCGATCGCGATCAGGGTGAATGCCACCGCGTGCAAGGTATGGCCGGAGGGGAAACTGAACTCGTCGAGCGGGGCGATCCACGCGCGCACGCGGATGTCGGCGGCGAACGGGCGCGGGCGTCGCGTCCAGCGCTTGAGGCCCTTGTAGAGCAGCAACGAGACCAGGCCGATGACTGCCATGTGCGCCGCGGCATGGGCGCCGCGCGCGCCTTCGGTCAGGATCAGCACCACCATCAGCGCATACCAGGCGATGCCATCGCCAAGACGGCTGACTGCGGCGAAGTAGCCGCGCAGTCCGCGCCAGCTGCCGAGTCCGTTGCAGCGGCGCGTCCAGCCGCGGTCCTGTCGTAACCAGTGTTCCAGCGAAAGCGGCGTGCTCATGGTTCCACCTCGGCGAGGAGGGGATCGCTGTCGAACGGTTGCGGCTGCGCGTGCATGGCGACGCTGCGCACGGCGATGATGCGATGGAGGATGTCGTCCAGATCGCGGGCGACGTTGGCCGGCAGCAGCTTCGCCACCGCCTCGCGGCCATTGTCGCGCATCGACAAGCGCAGGGCATCGTCGCAGGCGAGGCGGACCGCCGCGGCGATGAAGGCGTCCTCGTCCTTGCCCTCGATCGCGGCGCCATCGACGCCGTCGCGCAGATGTTCCTTGGCCGCGCCGTAGCGGAACGCCACCGGCGGCACGCCGCTGGCCATCGATTCGATGGTGACGTTGCCGAAGGTTTCGGAATGGCTGGGGAACAGGAACAGGTCGGCGCTGGCGAAGTGCGCGGCAAGATCGTCGCCGCGGCGCAGGCCGCGATAAATGAACTCCGGATGCTGGCGCTGGATATTGGTGAGTTCCGGGCCTTCGCCGACCCAGACGAAGCGCGCGTCCGGGCGTCGCGCCTGGATCGCCCGGAAGGCGCGGATCGCCAGCGGCAGGTTCTTTTCGGCGGCGATGCGGCCGAGGTAGATCACCGCGAGGTCACCGGGCTTCAGGCCCCATTCGGCGCGCAGCTCGTCGCTGCGTCGTGCCGGCGAGAAGCGCGTGGTGTCGACCGCGCGCGGCAGGTGCACGACATCGTGGAAACCGCTTTCATTGAGGAAATCGGCGAGTTCGCAGGTCGGCACCAGCGTCGCTTGCGAGGTGTTGTGGACGTGGCGCATCCAGCGCATCGCCACCGGCTGCAGGAAGGGCAGGCCGTAGTCGCGCATGTATTCGTCGAAACGGGTATGGAAGCCGGTGACTACCGGAATCCCCATTCGCGCCGCCGCGCGCAGCGCCGAATAGCCGAGCGGGCCTTCGGTGGCGATGTAGAGCGCGTCCGGGCGTTGCCGTTTCCAGCGCCGGCGCAGCTTGAACCACGCGGGATGGCCGAAGCGCATGCCGGGGTAGCGTGGGATGCCCGAGCCGCGCACCAGCACTTCGTGTGGTTGCTGGATATCGTCGGCAGATTGGCGTGGGCGGATCAACTCCACGCGGTGTCCGCGTGCGCGCAATCCGCGTTCGAGGTCCTGCACGGTCAAGGCGACGCCGTTGATCTCCGGCGGATACGTCTCGGTGACGATGGTGTACCGCATGTGGCTGTCCCACTGTCCGCTTCGGCAAGACTGGACGCCGGGGGTGAACCCCCGGTGTCAGTGCGGTGACATCGGGATGACAGCGCGACCGGCTTCGCCGCGGTGTTCGCCATGCAGCGGCCGAACTACTTCGCCGATTTCTTCGCCGCCCTGGCGTTCATCGCCTTCAGCGCGTCGAGCATGCTCTGCACGTGCGCCTTCGGGCTGAGGTCGGAATGCACGGCGGCAATCCGGCCATCGGTGCCGATCAGGTAGGACGTGCGGTTCGACCAGCCGGGCTTCATCGTCAGCAGCGCATCGTACTGGCCGGCGATCTTCGCGCCGGCATCGGCCGCGACCGGGA
>JASLDW010000094.1 GCA_030151365.1 Lysobacter sp.
GGCCGGTTTCGGTGGCGTGCTCAATGCGTTCGAACTGATGAAGGCGATGATCGAGGCCGGCGCATCCGGCGTGCACTTCGAGGACCAGCTGGCTTCTGTGAAGAAGTGCGGCCACATGGGCGGCAAGGTGCTGGTGCCGACGCGCGAGGCGATCGAGAAACTCACCGCCGCACGCCTCGCCGCCGACGTGATGGGCGTGCCGACGCTGATCGTCGCGCGCACCGATGCCGAGGCCGCGGACCTGCTGACCAGCGACATCGACGACAACGACAGGCCGTTCTGCACCGGCGAGCGCACCGTCGAAGGCTTCTACAAGACGCACAAGGGCCTCGACCAGGCGATCAGCCGCGGCCTCGCCTACGCGCCCTACGCCGACCTGGTGTGGTGCGAAACCGGCAAGCCCGACCTGGAATTCGCCCGCAAGTTCGCCGAGGCGATCCATGCGAAATATCCCGGCAAGCTGCTCGCCTACAACTGCTCGCCGAGCTTCAACTGGAAGAAGAACCTCGACGACGCGACCATCGCCAGGTTCCAGCAGGAAATCGCCAGCTACGGCTACAAGTTCCAGTTCATCACCCTGGCCGGTTTCCACGCGCTGAACTACTCGATGTTCAACCTCGCGCACGGCTACGCCCAGCGCCAGATGAGCGCCTTTGTCGAATTGCAGGAAGCGGAGTTCGCCGCCGCCGAACGCGGCTTCACCGCGGTCAAGCACCAGCGCGAAGTCGGCACCGGTTACTTCGACGCGGTGACCCAGACCATCCAGGGCGGCAAGTCGTCGACGGTGGCGCTGAAGGGATCGACGGAAGAAGAACAGTTCCATCCGCAGGCGGTTGCAGCCTGATCGGCAACAAAAAAACCGCCCGGGAAGTCCGGGCGGTTTTTCGTTCCAGAGAGGTTATGGGATTCACTTCGCCTGATAGACCGGCTTTCCATCCACGTACGTCGCCTGCACTTTCAGATCACGCAACTGCGCCGGGTCGACCGCCAATGGATCTTTGTCCATCACCACGAAATCGGCGCGCTTGCCGGTTTCGAGACTGCCGACTTCCTTCTCCGCGAATCCGGCATAGGCCGCATCCAGGGTGAAGCCGCGCAGCGCTTCATAGGCCGTCAATTTCTCTTCCGGATACCAGCCGCCGACCGGCATGCCCCTGGCGTCGGCACGGGTGACCGCAGAGGCGAGGCCGAGGCGCGGATCCACCGATTCCACCGGGAAATCCGAACCCAGCGCGAGCAGTACGCCATCGTCGCGCAACTTGCGCCAGGCATAGGCGCCAGTAATGCGTTGCGGCCCGACGCGATCTTCCGCCCACGGCATGTCGCTGGTGGCGTGGGTCGGCTGCATCGACGCGATCAGATGAAGTTTCCTGACACGATGCAGGTCTTCCGGCGCGAAAATCTGGGCATGTTCGATGCGCCAGCGATGGTCGCCGGTGACATCTGCGCCCAACGCTTTCTCGTAGGTATCCAGCACCACGCGATCGCCACGATCACCGATGGCATGCGTGGCCACCTGCACGCCGCAACGCTTGGCCTTGGTTTCGGCGGCGAGCAGCGCTTCGGGCGAGAACACCATGATGCCGCGATTGCCGGGATCGTCGCTGTAATCGGCGAGCAAGGCGGCGCCGCGACTGCCGAGCGCGCCATCGGCATGCAGCTTCACCGTGCGCATCTGCAGGCGTCCCGAGGGGTGGCGATAAAGGCCGTGCTTGCACAATTCGTCCAGCGCATCGCCGTCATCCATCGCCATCGCGGTGATGCGCAGCGGCATTTTCCCCTGGTCCGCCAGGTGCTGGTAGGCGCGCAATTCCATCAACGGAATGCCGGCATCGTGGACGCCGGTCAGGCCGTTGGCGACGGCGTCGGCCATGCCCAGTTCGAGTTCGCGCTCGATTTCCGCGGATGTCGGCGCGGGAATCACGTCGCCGACCAACGCCATCGCGCCATCAAGGAACAGGCCGTTCGACTTGCCCTTGCCATCGCGTTCGATGCGCCCGCCGTCGGGCTGCCAGTCGCCGGACAGATCGCGCTTCACCTGTTTCAACGCGGCGCTGTTCGCCCAGCCGGCGTGGCCATCGATGCGTTGCAGCCAGATCGGGCGATCGGGGAATTGCGCATCGAGATCGGCGGCCGTCGGAAACGCCTTGCCCGGCCAGCGATTCTGGTCCCAGCCGAAACCGACGATCCAGCCCTTCGAATCCTTCGACTTCGCGATGTACTCGCGAATTCGCCGGTAAGCTTCTTCCTTGCTGTCGGCGCCGGTGAGGTCGACGCTGGCGCGTAACGCGCCCAGCTGCGATACATGCCCGTGGGCGTCGATCAGGCCGGGGATGATCGTCGCTTGCCCTGCATCGAGGCGTTTCGCCCGCGGGTAGCGCTTCACCAGCGTCGCCGTGTTCCCCAGTGCGAGAATGGCGCCACTGTCGTCATAGGCCATCGCCTGCGCGTGCGGTTGCGCCGGATTCATGGTGTGAATGCGCTGCGCGGTCACCACGGTGACACCATCGGCGGCCATCATCGGTTCCGACATGGCGAGGATCGCCGCCGCGCCCGCCAGGATCATTCGTTTCGCCCGCATCGCCGCTCCTTGTTTCGCCGGAATTCCCGACTGTGGGCGATGCCAAGGCCGAAGGCAAGCGGTACCCTATGCGCATATGAGCACCCCGCAACGCGATTTCGCCCTCGACCCCGACGACACCATGCGGCTGGCCAACCTGGCCGGGCCGTTCGACGCGCACCTGCGCCAGATCGAGCTGCGGATGGGCGTGGAGATCGCCAATCGCGGCAACGTGTTCCGCGTCACCGGCGAAGATGCAACGGCAGTTGCCGAGACCGAACGCCTGCTGCGCATGCTGTACGACGAGACCGCGGGCGAGACGCTGGACGACCATGCCATCAACGTCCGCCTTGCCGCCTTCGCAAACGGGGGCGGCGGATCCGAAACCGAATACGTGCCACAGGACGTCTCGGTGCGGGTCAAGCGCGGCAACATCCGCGGACGCGGCGCCAACCAGAAAAAGTATCTGCACGAGATCGCCACCCACGACATCAACTTCGGCATCGGTCCGGCCGGCACCGGCAAAACTTTCCTCGCCGTGGCGATGGCGGTCGATGCGTTGAACGAATCACGTGTGCAGCGGTTGATTCTCGTTCGCCCGGCGGTCGAGGCCGGCGAGAAGCTCGGCTTCCTGCCCGGCGATCTCACCCAGAAGGTCGATCCCTACCTGCGCCCGCTCTACGATGCGTTGTACGAGATGCTCGGCGTGGAGAAAGTGGTCAAGCTGCTGGAGAAATCGGTGATCGAAATCGCGCCGCTCGCCTACATGCGCGGACGCACGCTCAACGACGCCTTCGTGATCCTCGACGAGGCGCAGAACACCACCATCGAACAGATGAAGATGTTCCTGACGCGCCTCGGCTTCGGCAGCACCGCGGTGATCACCGGCGACATGACCCAGATCGACTTGCCGAAACACGTGAAGTCCGGCCTGCGCGACGCCATCGAAGTGTTGCGCGACGTCGACGGCGTCAGCTTCACCTTCTTCGAATCGCGCGATGTCGTGCGCCACCCGTTGGTTGCCCGCATCGTGAACGCCTATGAAGCGCGCGATGCACGCGACGTCGAAACCGGCACACGGGAGTAGACTCGAACCATGACCCGCGGACCCGTTCGCCTCGATGTCGCAGTCAGCTACGCCGTGCCGCGCGCCGGCGTGCCGGCCGCCAACAGTTTCCGCCTGTGGGTGGCTTCCGCGCTGGAAGGCCGCATCCTCGAAGCGGATCTCGCGTTGCGCATCGTCGGGGCCGACGAAGGCCGTGCGCTGAATCGTCATTATCGCGGCAGGGACTACGCCACCAATGTGCTGAGCTTCCCGGCGGAACGCCCGCCCGGGCTGCCCAAGGCGGCGAAATTCCCCCTGCTCGGCGACCTGGTGCTATGCGCGCCGGTGGTGGCGAAAGAGGCGAAGGAGCAGCGCAAATCGCTCAACCATCATTACGCGCACCTGACCGTGCACGGCTGCCTGCACCTGCTCGGCTGGGATCATGAACACGATGCCGATGCCCAGGCCATGGAGCAGCTGGAACGCGAGGTGCTGCTGGAGCTGGGAATCGCCGATCCGTACGCCTGAATGCGGCAGTCACCAGCAATCCGCCGCCACAAGGTAGACTGAACCGTCCTGACGCAATGACGCGACCCGCTCGACCCCATGGCCGACGATCCTGACAGTCCCAGCGGCCAGCCCGAACACCGGAGCTGGCTGGAACGCATTGGCGCCGCGCTGTCCGGCGAACCCACCACCCG
>JASLDW010000012.1 GCA_030151365.1 Lysobacter sp.
GAGATATTCGGCGACCGGGGCATCGATCGGCCCGTTCTCGATGCGGATTTCATCCGGCACCGCCGCCTTGTAATAGCTGACGCCGGCGATCAGGTGCAGCAGGCGCGTCGCCGCATCCACCGCGCGCTTGCGGGCGTCGTCGAGCTGGAATGGTGCACCCGGAATGGTGAGCGTCTCGGTCAGGACCGGGCTGTCATCGAAGGCGTAGCGCAGGCTGGCGACGCCGGTCTGCGGATCGAAGCCGCAATCGACGAAGCGGAACGCGCGGATGGAATCGCGCTGGAAGGCCCACGCGGTCATTCAATGATCTCCTGATGCGGCAATGCCCGCATATTGTAGGTGCTGGCCATGCTGTAGCCGTAGGCGCCGGCATCGGCGATCACCATCACGTCGCCTGCTGCAGTCGCGCGCGGCAGGCTGCGTTCCTTGCCGAACAAATCGCTGGATTCGCAGATCGGACCGACCACGTCGAACAGGCGCTCTTCCTCATCGCCCAAACGGCTGAGGTTGGCGATGCCGTGCCAGGCGTCGTAGAGCGCCGGGCGAATCAAGGTGTTCATGCCGGCATCGAGGCCGACACGACGCACGCCATCCTTGTCGACGACCTGGGTCGCATGGGTGAGCAGCACGCCCGCTTCGGCGACCAGATAGCGGCCCGGTTCGATCGCGATCCTGAAAGCCGGATGCACCGCCTTCATTTCCGACAATCCCTGCGACCATGCGGCGAGATCGAACGGATCCTCGTCCGGGCGATAGGGAATCGGCAGGCCGCCGCCGATGTCGAGGATTTCCACGCTGCCGATGCGGCGCGCGAAACCGGCCATGGCGTCGATCATGCCCTTCCAGTGGCCGACGGTCTCGATGCCGCTGCCGAGATGCGCGTGCAGTCCGGTGATGCGGATGTCGAGCGCGCGCGCGAGATCGACGAACTCGTCGAAACGCTGCGTCGACAATCCGAACTTGGCGTCCTTGCCGCCGGTGGTGACCTTGGCGTGGTGGCCGTCGCCGTAGCCGAGGTCGATGCGCAGCCACAGCGACTTGCCGCGGAACACCTCCGGCCACTGCTGCAACAATTCGACATTGTCGACGGTGACGGTCACGCCACGCTCCAGCGCGGCGCGGTATTCGTCGATCGGCGCGAAATTCGGAGTGAACAGTACCTGCTGCGGCGTCAGCCCCTGCACCGAGGCGAACACGTGTTCGAGTTCGCCCAGCGACACGCATTCGAGGCCGAAGCCCTCCTCGACCAGCGCGCGCAGGATGGCCGGATGCGGATTGGCCTTGATCGCATAGCTGCGCTTGTCGATCGCGGCAATCGCCATCAATGCACGCGCACGTTCACGCACGGTCGGCAGGTGGTAGGCATAGGTCGGGGTATGGCGCGCCGCGATGTCGAGCAGCCTGGCGCGCTCGTTCGTCCACCACGGTTGCGGACGCGGCGGGCGCGGCGCCACCAGCTGCTGCCAGCTCGGGCCGAACACGCCGGGTTCGTGCACCGGCATCGCGCCGCTGCGCATCAGTTCCGCGTGCAGCGCCGGGATCATGCCGTCGGCGTCGGATTCGTCGACCACGAAGGTCAGGTTGAGATCGTTCGACGACTGCGAGATCAGGTGCACCCGCTCGCGCCCGAACGTCGCCCACACGCCCGACAGGGGGTCGAGAAGCGAACGAATGCCGCGCCCGACCAGGGTGATTGCCGCGCACGGCGCAATCACCTTGACTCGGCAGACCTGGGCGAGATCGGCGGAAAGCTCCGCCAGCACGCTGGTGTTGACCAGGTTCTCGCTGGGATCGAGCGACACGGTGACGTTGGTTTCCGACGAACCGATCATGTCGATCGACAGGCCGTGCGCGCGGAAACGATCGAAGATGTCGGCGAGGAAGCCGACCTGCTGCCACATGCCGATGGTTTCCATCGACACCAGCACGATGCCGTTGCGGCGACTGACCGCCTTGACGCCGGGCACGGTGCGGCCGCTGGCATCGATGCGGGTGCCGTCGAGATGCGGATTGCCGGTATCGAGGATGCGCATGGTGACGCCGGCCTCGCGACACGGTGCGATCGAACGCGGATGCAGCACCTTGGCGCCGGTGGTGGCGATTTCCTGCGCCTCGGCATGGTCGAGTCGCGCGAGCAGGCGCGCGTCCGGCACTTCGCGCGGATTGGCACTGAACATGCCCGGCACGTCGGTCCAGATTTCCACCTGCTCTGCGCCGAGCAGCGCACCGAAATAGGCAGCCGAAGTGTCGGAACCACCACGACCGAGGATCGCGGTGCCGCCATCGGCGTGACGCGCGATGAAGCCCTGGGTGATGGCGAGGTCGCCCGCCTGCGCGTGGAAGCGCTCGCGCATGCCGGCATCTGCGGTGATTTCGCAATTGACCGAAAGCCGCGCCGACCACGGGCTTTCGTTGGGCAGGGACAGCGCGCTCAACCACTCGCGCGCGTCCACCCACCGCATGTCCATGCCGCGGCTGCGCAGATAGGCCGCGCCGAGCGTCGACGACATCAGCTCGCCCTGCCCCAGCACCTCGGCCTGCCAGTCGAGCTCGCGGGTCGCGGCGCGCCTGTCGTCGACCAGCAAGCCACGCAGGTGCGCCAGGCGCTCGCCGAGCACCCCGTCGGGGTCGAGGCCGAGATCGTTCGTGCAGAACTCGCGATGGCGCGTTTCCAGTTGGGCGAAGACCTCCACGCCATTGCCGACGCCTTCCGCCACCGATTGCAGCAGGTTGGTGACACCGGACAGGGCCGAGACCACCACCAGCACGCGCGCGCCTTCGGCCCGGCGCTCGCCCGCCAGTGTCCCGATCGTGTCCCAGCGCTCGCGTTTCGACACCGAAGTTCCACCGAACTTCAGTACGATCCAACGCGGCGGGGAGACGATCTGCGACATTACACTCTTCCTGTGCCCGACAATGGGCGTGAACCCTCGATTCTAGCGAATCTCCCGCGCAATCCCCCCGGATTCTTCATGCCTTTTTCTTCTCTGCACACGCGTCGCTTCACCCAGGTCGACGTCTTCGCCGATCGCCCCGGCGCCGGCAATCCGCTCGCCGTCGTCCTCGATGCCGATGGCCTCGACGACGCCACCATGCAGGACATCGCGCGCTGGACGCGCCTGCCGGAAACCACCTTCGTGCTGCCGCCGGACAAGCCCGGCACCAGCTATCGCCTGCGCATCTTCAGCCCCCGCCGCGAAGTGCCGTTCGCCGGCCATCCCAGCGTCGGCACCGCCCACGCCGTGCTCGAAGCCGGACTCGCCGAACCGAAGGACGGACTGCTGGTGCAGGACGGCATCGCCGGCGCCCTGCCGCTGCGCGTCCACGGCCACGGCGCCGGACGCACGATCGCCGTGCGCACGCCGCGCGCGCGCCTGCTGGAAACCGCCAGCGCGGAGGATCCGCGCCTGCGCGACGTTCTCGCCAACCTGCCGCTGGGTGCGTTGCCGCCGGCATTGATGGACGGCGGACGCCGCTGGTGGCTGGCCGAAATCGCGGACGAAGCCACGCTTCGCGCGGCGACGCCGGACTGGAACGCGATCGCGAAACTTGCCGAAAACACGGGCAGCATGGGCCTGTGCGCGTTCGCGCGCAGCGGCGATCCGGTCTATTACCTCGCCGTGCGCGCCTGGGTCGGCGCGCCCGCGCAATTCGAGGATGCCGCTTCCGGCGCGGCCAACGCGACGCTGGCGGCATGGCTGGCGCAACGCGACGCACTGCCCGGTCCCGGCGGCTTCTATCGCATCAGCCAGGGCCGCGAAGTCGGCCACGACGCCATCATCGAACTCACCGTCGATGCGGACGGCGACGTGTGGTCGGGCGGCCGCGTGTGTACGGTGATCCGCGGCGAACTCGACTGGCGCTGAATCGCGACGGCATCTTCGAACCCTATTCCTCATCCAATACTTCAAGTCGCGGCGGCGCCTCTTCCGTTTCCTGCATCACGCATTCACGCGGAAATCACGCCCCTCGATTCCACCCGGACGATTCCACCCCGCAAAAACAAGGCAAAAAAGTTCGCCACGGGGCTTGGCGACGCGGTTTACATGCAATACAGTTGGTTGCCGGTCGCAACCGCGCAACCAAATTCCACACTTTTCCGAGGAAAGCGAAAACACATGGCCACGAAGAAAGCCAAAGCTGCCAAGGCCACCAAGGCCGCCAAAGCTGCTCCCAAGGCAGCAACGATGAAGCCGATCAAGGAAGCCCTGACCAAGTCGGGCCTGGTCGCGCACATCGCCGAGTTCACCAGCGTCGCGTCGCGCGACGTGCGCGCCGTCCTGGCTGCGCTGGAAAGCACCGTGCACGCTTCGGTGAACAAGAAGGGCACCGGCTCCTTCACCATGCCGGGTCTGTTCAAGATCACCGCCGTCGAAGTCCCGGCCCGTCCGGCTCGCAAGGGCATCAACCCGTTCACCAAGGAAGAGGTCACCTTCAAGGCCCGTCCGAAGTCGACGAAGGTCAAGGTCCGTCCGCTCAAGAAGCTGAAGGACGCCGCGGCCTGATTCTTGCCGCGATGCAGAAAAAAGCCGGCCCAGTGCCGGCTTTTTTCATGTTCGTGGGATCGCGTTCATCCGTGCGCGCGCATCCTTCGCCTCATCGCAGCACATCCGGAGATCGACCCGCATGCATCGTTCTCTCGCATTCCGCCTGGCGATCGCGGCACTGTTGTCGCTGGCATTGGTCGCCTGCACCACCGTCGGCGACCTGCTGTCCAATCGCGTCACGGTGTCGCCCGAACAACTGCAGTCGCAACTCGACCGCCGCTTCCCGCGCGACTATCGCAAACTCGGCGGCATGGTCAGCGTGCGGGTCATGCATCCGCGCCTGCACCTGCAGCCGGAGCGCCATCGCCTGCAACTCGATTTCGATGCCGGCATCGCCGCCTTCGGGTCCGATCCCTCGACGCCGCGCGGCCATTTCACCATCAGCAGCGGCCTGCGTTTCGATCCCTCCGCGATGGCATTGATGCTGGACGCGCCGGCGGTGGAACGCGTCGACATCCCCACACTCGCCGGCATGGGCCAGGGCGCGGTCGAATCGTTGTTGAACCAGTGGCTGCAGGACGAGGCGCGCACCGATCCGGTCTACCGCTTCAGCGCGTCCGACCAGGACAAGCTGCGCGGACGCAGCATCGCCAACATCGACGTCACCGCGTCCGGCCTGCAGGTCAAGTTCGGGAACGGCAGATGAGAATGAAGATGCCGCTTCGGCTGGCGCTGGCCGCGCTCCTCGCCCTGCCGCTTGCCGCCTGCAACGGCAGCAAACCGGCCGGCACCGGCGTGGCGACATCCGACGATCCCGACACGCCACGACCACCGTTGCCACGCCCGCAGGCCGACGGCCGTGCGATCACCGGAATGCCGGATGCGCGCACGCAACCCGCGGCTGCCGATCCGGACGCGGCCGCCATGGCACCTGTGCCCACTGCCGATCCGGCGACACTGGCGCCGTCGACCGACGAGGCCGCGACGCCTCCTCCTGCAACGACCGCGGCACCGATGGACACCGGCGCGCAGGGTGCAGTGATCGGCGATGCCGCCGAGCCGACCATCGACGACGGCGTCCGCCTCGTCCGCGACTATTACGACGCCATCAATCGCGGCGCCTACGATCGCGCCTACGCGCTGTGGAGCGACCGCGGCGCGGCCAGCGGCAAGACCCTGCAGCAGTTCAGCGACGGCTTCGCCGACACCGCGCGCGACTCGGTGGACATCCAGCGTCCTTCCACGGTCGATGCCGCGGCCGGCAGCCGCTACCTCGAAATCCCGGTCCGCGTCATCGCCACCCGCCGCGACCAGGGCAGCAGCACCTATAGCGGCAGCTACATCCTGCGACGCAGCGTGGTCGACGGCGCCAGCGCCGAACAGCGCAAGTGGCGCATCCAGTCGGCGCGCCTGCAGAAAGACGAATGAATAAAACGGCCCTGATTGCAGCTTCGCCGTCCCTGGCGATGGCCCCTCTGCCATGACTGCAATCAGAGCTCGAAACGGTAGGCCAGCTTCACCATCAGCATTTCGGTATCGCGCAGGTTGAAGGCGCGGCGGAATTCGCCCGGCGCATCGGTGAACAGTTCGCCCTGGTCGTAGCCGCCACGGCCGTAGACCACGTAGATGTTCGACAACGGGGCCAGTTCGTAGCGATAGCGGATCTGGAAGCCCAGCGTGTGCAGGTTGAATTCGGGAATGGATTCGCCGCTTTCCACCGCGCTCATGTCGGGTTGCACGCGCCAGGCCTTGCGTGCGCTCCCGGTCAGGCCGATCGCCTGCAGCTTGACGCGCAATTCCTGCTTCGGGCTGATGTTCCAGTTCAGCGCCGCCGAGAGTTGCAGCTGGCGACGGTCGTACATGCCCAGCAGGTTGTCGTGCTGCCACAGCAGCCATTCGCCGTCGCGCAACCCGAACAGGCTGGCCTGCGCGTTCAACGAATCGCTGAAGAAGTAGCGCGTCCCCAGCGTCAGGCTGTACATCGGCCGGCGCTTGGGATCGACGCCCATGCCATAGGCGGATTCCACCTGCGTCCACCACTGCCAGTTGCCGCGACGGCCCGGCTCGTGGTCGAAGGTCGCGTAATACCCCGGGGTGATGCGCACGGGCGCATGCCCCCACAGCAGGAGATCGTCATGCGCCGGGGTGCGCAGGTTGACCAGGAACATCTGGTTGCCGCCATCGCGCAGCTGGCTGTTGCGCTGGATGCGGAATTCGCGCTGCAACACCAGGCTGCCATTGGCGTTCGTCATCATGTCGTAGCGCCAGCGCCAGTTGTGCGAGGCGTAGATCGAATCCTTGGGCAGGTCGGTGAAGCGCTTGCCGACCTCCCAATGGGCGTAATTGAGATCGGCGCGACCGAGATAGCCGAAATCGTTGATCTCGAAGCCCTTGTCGTAATGGATGCCGATCCACTGCTGGCGCCAGCCGTCCTTCATTTCGTACTCGGCCAGCACGGTGGCGCCATTCTTGCGGTCCGTCCGGCCCTGGGCATCAATCGCGCTTTGCGCCGCGTTCGCGGTCAGGGTGAAACGGGCATTCGGCTTCCATTGATCGTCCACCGCGACCACGGTGGCGGTGCGGTCGAGGAACGGGTGCACCACCTGGGTCGCCATCGCGCCCAGCGTATTGGTGTCGAAGGCGTGGGTCACGCGCGCGGCGCGGAACGAACGACCGGCATCGCCGCGCTCCTCCGCCCACATCAGGCCATAGTTCGTCTTGCCGAAACTGCCGTTTAACTTCACCGCGGCGTTGATGTCGGCCGCGCCCTTGCCGTCGTCGGACATGCCGCCGATGCGCCGGGTATAGATCAGCTGGCTGTTGTCCATCAACAGGTTGAAGTCGAAGATCGTCTGGTTCTCGGTGAAGAACGGCCGCTTGTCGCTGAAGAAGCTTTCCTGCGCGCTGAAGTTCACCACCAGGTCGTCGCTTTCCACCTGCCCGAAGTCGGGGTTGATGGTGCCGCTCAGCTGGAATTGCCCGTTGGGCTTCCAGAACACGTCCATGCCGGCGTTGTTCTTGGTCTTGTGGCCGACCATGTCGTACGCGCTGGAGGCGTAGGGCGTGAGCGCGAGCAGCGCCTGGCTGTAGGCCGGCACATCGATGTGCTGGAACTTGGCGAGGAACTGCGGGCGGTCGAAGGTGATCGCCGGCCAACCGATGCGTTCGCCGCTGACGCCGACCACGCGATCGAAATACACGCCGATGTTGCGCGTCTTGCCGCTGGCCTTGCCCATGGTGGCGACGCTCCACGGAATCAGCAGCTCCGCGGTCCAGCCTTCATCGTCCTCGCTGACGGCATGCAACCAGTTGCCGTCCCAGTCGTTGTTGAAATTGCCGAGCTTGGTGATGGTCCCGTCCTGGATGCCGCCGCCCAGCAGCACGGTGAAGTCGTAACCCTGGCGGCCGTCGCCGTCGAAATCGATCATCACGTTGACGCGGTCGGCCTGCGCGTCCTCGTCGCGACGGGTCTTCTGGCGACGGCGCTCGACGCCGGCCGGCTGGTGATTGCGGAACGCCACCGCCAGGCCCTTCGGGGTCGCCATGTACCAGACTTCGGTCGGCACGCTGCCCGCTTGCTGGGTGAACGGCTGCACGGTGCGGAAATCGGTGACGTGTTGCGCACCATCCCATTCACCGGGATCCATCTTGCCGTCGATCCTGATGTCCGCGGCCATGGCGGACGTCCCCATGCAGGCGAGCGACAACGCGGTAGCGAGTGTGCGGAGTTTCATCGGGCAGGCTGGCTCGGGGCAATGGAGTCAGCTTATGGAACGCACATGACATTCGCGCCTGCAGGAAGTCACGTGACTTCCGACATGGCGGTGCTCGCGCCCTGCGCGAGCGATGGCCCGTAGTGGTGTGGTGCTTACTTCTTCTTCGGCTGCAGCATCGTTCCCGTGCAGTTCTTCGCGCCGCAACGGCACCCCCACAGCTTCTTGAGCTTGGCGGTATGCGGCTCGTCGAGGACGATGCCGTAGTTGTAGCTCAGTTCCTCGCCGGGCTGGATGTCGCGGATCGCCTCGATGAAGACCTTGTCCTTGTGCGTCTTGCCCTTGGCGTTCTCTTCCTGCACCGCTTCGCAGTTCGGCGCGCAGCTGTGGTTGATCCAGCGCGCGACGTTGCCGTCCTCGTTGGCGTCGATCACGTAGTCGTCGTTGAGGGTGAACAGGAAGGTATGGCCGTCCTCGTCCTTGTCGCCGTACATGCTGTCCACTTCGTCGTGGCTGCGCAGCGTGCCCTTGTAACGCACGACCCGTTCGCCCTTGGCGATGAACTCGGTGGCGAACACGCCGTTGCCGTGGATCTCCGACTTGCGGCGTTCGATCTTGCGGTGCTTCTTGGGCATGGGAGGGCCGTGGAGGAAAGAACCGGCATTGTCCCCCATCCGCGGCGACGGCGTCATCACCGGAAGTGACCGCCATGCGTCCAGTAGACGATCCATGCGATGCCGAAGGCGGTCCAGAACAGCGACTTGAATCCGCGCAACAGGCGCCAGCCCGCGAACACGCCCAGTGCCAGCCACAGATGGCGCTCGCGCAAACCGAAGGGGAATGTCGTCGAAGTCTGCATGGTGGTGCTCCCGTGTAGGTGAGTTCAGCATGACGACGGCCATCCAATGCGGGCAGTGGCATCGATCAGCCATCGCGGGTGACGGCTGTCATCTACCTGAAGCCCGGAAACCCCGTTCTGGCGGGGCACCGCCCGAATCAGTACAATATTGGTCCTGATTTACGCCGGGCCGCCGCCATGCTCCGCGTCACCAAACTCACCGACTACGCCACCGTCCTGATGACGGTGCTGGCCCGCGAGGCCGGCACGGTGCTGAGCGCGTCGGAACTGGCCGCGCGCGCCGGGCTGGAACTCTCGACCGTGGCCAAGGTGCTGAAGCCGCTGGCGCAGTCCGGCCTGGTCGAGAGCGTGCGTGGCGCCAACGGCGGCTACCGCCTGGTGCGCGACCCCTGCTCGATCACCCTGGCCGACATCGTCGAGGCGATGGAAGGCCCGCTGGCGATGACCGAGTGCAGCATCCACGAAGGCCAGTGCGGCATCGAGACCTCGTGCGGCGTGCGCACCAACTGGCTGCGCGTCAACGACGTCATCGCCGACGCCCTGCGCGGCGTGAGCCTGGCCAGCATGGCGCAATCCACGCCGCCGCGCCCCGTGCGCGGCATCCCGGTGCGCCTGACCGCCTGAGGACCGGAACCATGAGTACGCAGAACGCCCCGATTCAAAACGAAGTGGTCATCGAACAACTGGGCCGTCGCTACGACGCCGGCTTCATCACCAACATCGAATCCGATTCGCTGCCGCCGGGACTGTCGGAAGACATCATCCGCGCGCTGTCGGCGAAGAAGAACGAACCGGAATGGATGACCGAATGGCGACTGTCGGCCTATCGCCACTGGCTGACGATGCCGATGCCGCATTGGGCAAAATTGAATGTCGCGCCGATCGATTTCCAGGCACTGAGCTATTACAGCGCGCCCAAGGCCAAGTATGCCTCGCTGGACGAGGTGCCGAAGGAACTGATCGACACCTACGACAAGCTCGGCGTGCCCCTGCACGAACGCGCAAAGCTGGCTGGCGTGGCGGTCGATGCCGTGTTCGATTCGGTCAGCGTCGGCACCACCTTCCGCAAGGAATTGGCCGACAAGGGTGTGATCTTCTGCTCGATGTCGGAAGCGATCCGCGAATACCCGGAACTGGTGCAGAAATACCTCGGCAGCGTGGTGCCGGTCGGCGACAACTACTTCGCCGCGCTCAACTCCGCCGTCTTCTCCGACGGCTCATTCGTGTTCATCCCGAAGGGCGTGCGCTGCCCGATGGAACTGAGCACCTACTTCCGCATCAACGCCGGCCACACCGGCCAGTTCGAGCGCACGCTGATCGTGTGCGAGGACCAGGCCTACGTCAGCTACCTCGAAGGCTGCACCGCGCCGATGCGCGACGAGAACCAGCTGCACGCCGCGGTGGTGGAACTGGTGGCGCTGGAAGACGCCGAGATCAAGTATTCGACGGTGCAGAACTGGTATCCGGGCGACGAAAACGGCGTCGGCGGCATCTACAACTTCGTGACCAAGCGCGCCGAATGCCGCGGCGCGCGCAGCAAGGTCACGTGGACGCAAGTCGAGACCGGTTCGGCGATCACCTGGAAGTACCCGAGCTGCGTGCTGCTGGGCGACGACAGCGTCGGCGAATTCCACTCGGTCGCGCTGACGCATCATCGCCAGCAGGCCGACACCGGCACCAAGATGATCCACGTCGGCAAGCGCACCAAGTCGAAGATCGTGTCCAAGGGCATCAGCGCCGGCCACGGCCAGAACAGCTATCGCGGACTGGTGCGGGTCGAACGCGGCGCCGAAGACGCGCGCAACCACACCCAGTGCGACAGCCTGCTGATCGGCAAGAAATGCGGCGCCCACACCTTCCCCTACATCGAAGTGAAGCGCAGCGACGCCACCGTCGAGCACGAAGCCACGACTTCCAAGATCAGCGACGACCAGCTGTTCTATTGCCGTTCGCGCGGCATTTCCGAGGAAGACGCGGTGTCGCTGATCGTCGACGGCTTCTGCAAGCAGGTGTTCCGCGAACTGCCGATGGAATTCGCGGTGGAAGCAAAGAAACTGCTGGAAGTGTCGCTGGAAGGAGCCGTGGGCTGAGCCCCGCGATCAAGGAATCGAAGAGAAAACGAACATGCTGAAGATCGACAACCTCCACGCCTCCGTCGGCGCACGCGAAATCCTCAAGGGGCTCACCCTCGACGTGAAGCCGGGCGAAGTGCACGCCATCATGGGCCCGAACGGCGCCGGCAAGTCCACACTCGGCAACGTGCTGGCCGGACGCGACGGCTACGACATCACCGCCGGCCATGTCGATTTCGACGGCCGCGACCTGCTGGCGCTGGAACCGGAAGAACGCGCCGCCGCCGGCGTCTTCCTCGCCTTCCAGTACCCGGTCGAGATCCCCGGCGTCAACAACACCTACTTCCTGCGCAGCGCGTTGAATGCGCAGCGCAAGGCGCGCGGCGAACCGGAGCTCGACTCGGTGCAGTTCCTCAAGCTGGTGCGCGAGAAGATCAAGGTGCTGCACCTGCCCGACACCCTGCTCAACCGCGGCGTCAACGAAGGCTTTTCCGGCGGCGAGAAGAAGCGCAACGAGATCTTCCAGCTCGCCGTGCTGGAACCGAAGCTGGCGATCCTCGACGAAACCGATTCCGGCCTCGACATCGACGCGCTCAAGGCAGTCGCCGACGGCGTCAACGCGCTGCGCACGCCGGATCGCGCCTTCATCGTCATCACCCACTACCAGCGCCTGCTCGACTACATCAAGCCCGACGTGGTGCATGTGCTGGCCGACGGCCGCATCGTCGAGACCGGCGGGCCGGAACTGGCGCTGCAGCTGGAAGAACACGGCTATGCGTGGTTGAAGGGTGAAGAGGCGCGCTTGCAGACCACCGGTCTGCGCGCCGATGAACGCCCGTCGGCTATGCCGACGGGCCGGAACGCGTAACATGAGTGCGCTCTCCGACACCTTCGCCGTCGCCGAATCGGCGCTGCCGACATCGCGCGAGGAAGCCTGGCGCAGCATGCCGTTGCGCGTGCTGGAACGCCGCGCATTCGTCGCGGCGACGCATCCATCCGCATCGCCGAAGCTGGTCGCCGATATCCCGGCGCCGCGACTGGTGTTCGTGCATGGCGTATTGAGCGAAGCGCTCAGCGACCTCACCGGACTTGCCAACGGCGTCACCATCGAGCATGACGTCGTCATTGATGACGCAACCGATGCACACGCCTCCGTGTTCACGCGCAAGGCACTCGCGCAGGCGGCGACCAAAATCACGCTGGCACCCGCATCCAACGCACGATTGCACATCGTCGAACTGGGCCTGCCGACCGGTGACGCCGAACTCTGGCACCGCCATCTGCACATCGATGTCGGCACCGATGCCAACCTCACTCTGGTCGAGCACCAGCTTGCGGGCGACGCACACACGCATTTCGCCAATGGCGCTGTCGGCATCGCGCTCGCCAAGGGCGCCACCATGCGCCATGCGCGCATCAACGATGCCCCCGAAGGCGCCACCCGCTTCCTCCACACCGATGTCAGCATCACGACGAAAGCCCATTACGCCCGCTTCGACCTCGAACTCGGCGCGGCGCTGAGCCGCCACGAACTGCGCATCCGTCTCGCCGGCAACGAAGCTTCCACCGCGGCGCACGGCGCCCTGCTCGGCACCGGCAAGCGCCACGTCGAGACGCGACTGCAGGTGGAACACGCTGCCCGCGATACCCGCAGCGACCTGCAATGGCGCGGACTGGCCAGCGGCCGTTCGCGCGTGGTGATGCACGGCGGCATCCGCATCGACGCCGGTGCCGATGGCAGCGATGCGCAACTCTCCAACCGCAACCTGCTGCTCTCCGACAACGCCGAGATCGACACCCAGCCGGTGCTGGTGATCCACGCCGACGAAGTGAAGGCGGCCCACGGCGCCACCGTCGGCCAGCTCGACGCCAACGCCCTGTTCTACCTGCGTTCGCGCGGCGTGCCGGAAGCGCAGGCGCGAAGCATGCTCACCGCTGCCTTCGTGCAGTCGCTGTTGTCGCAGGTCGACGACATCGATATCCGCGCCCTGCTCGACACCCGCCTGTCCGCGGCACTGAAGCAACTCGATCCGGGCGACGACGCATGACCGCCACGCCCGATTGGTCCGAGATCCGCGACGATTTCCCGCTGCTCACCCGCGAGGTGAACGGCAAGCCGCTGGTCTATTTCGATTCCGCCAACACCTCGCAGAAACCGGCGGCGGTGATCGAGGCGGTCGACGACTTCTATCGCCGGCACAATGCCAACGTCAGCCGCGCCGTGCACACGCTTGGCAGCGAAGCGACCGAAGCCTACGAAAGTGCGCGCCGCAAGCTCGCCGCCTTCCTCAATGTGCGCGCCGATGAGCTGGTGCTGTGCAGCGGCACCACCTTCGCGATCAACCTGGTCGCCTACAGCTGGGCGCTGCCGCGGCTGAAAGCCGGCGATGCCATCCTGCTGACGCGGATGGAGCATCACGCCAACATCGTGCCCTGGCAGCTGATCGCCGAACGCACCGGCGCGAAGATCAAGGTCGCCGAACTGCGGCCCGACGGCTCGCTCGATCTCGACGCGCTCCATGCGGCGATGACGCCCGATGTGAAGCTGCTCGGCGTGGCGCACGTGAGCAACGTGCTCGGCACCGTCAATCCGGTACGAGAGATCTGCAAGGAAGCGCGCAAGCGCGGCATCGTCACCGTGGTCGACGGTTCGCAGGCGGTTCCGCACATGGCCGTCGACATCGCGTCGATCGGTTGCGACTTCTACGCGTTCACCGGCCACAAGCTGTGCGGCCCGACCGGCACCGGCGTGCTGTGGGGACGCCGCGAACACCTCGAGGCGATGCCGCCCTTCCTCGGCGGCGGCGAAATGATCAAGGAAGTCCGCTTCGACGGCACCGTGTTCAACACGCCGCCGCACCGCTTCGAAGCCGGCACGCCGAATATCGCCGGCTTCGTCGGCCTCGGCGCCGCGGTCGATTACCTGCAGGGCATCGGCATGGACGCGATCCACGCGCGTGAAGCGCAGCTGCTGGCGCATGCCACCGCGGCGCTGTCCGACATTCCAGGCATGCGCATCTTCGGCACCGCGCCCGGCAAGGCCGCGATCATCTCGTTCGCGATCGAAGGCGCCCACGCCCACGACCTCGCCACCCTGCTCGACATCGAGGGCTTCGCGGTGCGCTCCGGCCAGCACTGCGCACATCCTCTTTTGCAATTCTTCGGCGTCTCCGCCACCTGCCGCGCCTCGTTCGCCTTCTACAACACCGAAGACGAAATCGAGCGCTTCGCCACCGCCCTGCGCAAGGTTCGTACACTCTTGGCATGAACGACCAATCCATTCAATTCCGTGCGGCCGACCACCGCGACATCCCTGCACTCGTCGACCTGGTGACGTCCGCCTATCGCGGCGACGACAGCCGCGCCGGCTGGACCACCGAAGCCGACCTGCTCGACGGCATGCGCATCGATGGCGAGCGCATCCAGGCCGACCTCGATCGCGATCGCAGCCGCATCCTCATCGCCGAGCGCGATGGCGAGATGCTGGCCTGCGCACACGTGATGGACGAGGATGGCGCCGGCTATTTCGGCATGTTCGCAGTGCGCCCGAACCTGCAGGGCGCCGGGCTCGGCAAGCGGATGCTGGCGGAAGCCGAACGCGTCGCCCACGAGGACTGGGCGCTGCCGGTGATGCGGATGACGGTGATCGACATCCGCGACGAGCTGATCGCCTTCTACGAACGCCGTGGCTATCGCCGCACCGGCATCCGCAAGCCCTTCCCCTATGGCGATGCCCGCTACGGCCTGCCGAAACGCGACGACCTGCGCTTCGAGATCCTGGAGAAGCCGTTGTGAGCGACGACGCCCTGAAGGGCTGGGAATACGTCTGCAACGAAGGCGAATTGCTGCCCGGCGAAAAGCGCACGGTCTGGGACGGCGATACGCCGATCCTCGTCGTCAACCTCGATGGCGACTATTACGCCGTCGAGGATCGCTGCACCCACGAGGACTTCGACCTCTCCGCCGGCGAAGTGAACCAGGAAGACAGCAGCATCGAATGTGTCCTGCACGGCGCCAAGTTCGACCTGCGCAACGGCGCCGTCATGTGCCCTCCCGCCTATACACCGGTGGCGAGCTTTCCGGTGCAGGTGGTCAATGGAGCGGTGTGGACGCGGGATAACCGCTGAGTTATTGCAAATGATAATAATTATCATTTATGATTTCCGGACTGTCCCAGAGACCCCGGAATCGCTGCAATGGCCTACATCAAGTCGCGCAAGCACGCCTTGCCCGTCGCCGTCCTCACCACCGGCCTGACCCTCGCCCTGCCCGCGGTCGCCGCGACCGGCAACGACACGCCAGCCGGCGATGACGCCAACCAGCTCGGTCGCGTCGAGGTTCGGGGACAACGCGGGATCAAGCGCGACGAACTGCAGTCCAGCAAGTTCACCCAGCCGCTGCAGGACACTCCGCAGACGGTGCAGATCATCAGCAGCGACCTGTTCAACCAGCAGGGTGCGACCAACCTGACCGAGGCGCTGCGCAACAGCGCCGGCGTCGGCACCTTCTATGCCGGCGAGAACGGCAACACCAGCACCGGCGACACCATCAGCATGCGCGGCTTCGATACCTCGAACAGCATCTTCGTCGATGGCGTCCGCGATCTCGGCAGCGTGTCGCGCGATGTCTTCAACATCGAACAGGTGGAAGTGATCAAGGGCCCCGCCGGCACCGACACCGGCCGTGCCGCGCCGACCGGCTCGATCAACATGGTCAGCAAGCAGGCACAGATGCAGAACGCCGTGGCCGGCAGCGCGACGGCGGGAAGCGACGGCCAGAAGCGCGTCACCACCGACTGGAAGCAGACGCTCGGTGCCGACAGCGCCTTGCGCCTCAACCTGATGTGGCAGGACAGCGACGTGCCCGGCCGCGACCACGTCAACAACAGCCGTTGGGGCATCGCGCCGTCGCTGGGCTTCGGGTTGAAGGGAGATACCCGCGTGTGGCTGAACCTGCTCTACGTGAAGCAGTACAACACTCCCGACGGCTTCGTGCCGACCATCGGCCTGCCGAGCTGGACGCCGCAGACCGGACAGGAACGGCTGATCGGGCATCCGGTCGATCCGAAGAATTTCTACGGCACCCGTTCGGATCGCGACGACTCGACTTCGGCGATGGCGACG
This sequence comes from Lysobacter sp., assembly GCA_030151365.1. GTDB lineage: Bacteria > Pseudomonadota > Gammaproteobacteria > Xanthomonadales > Xanthomonadaceae > Solilutibacter. The sequence continues at coordinate 16,255 of JASLDW010000012.1, forward strand.
CTGCGCATCGAGCACGATGTCTCCGACAAGGTGATGCTGACCAATACCACGCGCTGGGGTCGCACCTCGCAAGACCTGCTGCTGACGTCGTTCCTGGTCACCGGCGGCACCGCCGCCAATCCGATGGCAGGCAACGTGAAGTGGACCAATCCCGCCGATCTCTCCACCTACACGCTGGCGCGCAGCACGCCCAACTTCAAGGACCAGGACAACCGCATCTTCACCGACCAGTTGAACCTGCGCGCCGATTTCGCCACCGGCAAGGTGAAGCACTACCTGACCGCGGGACTGGAATACACCCGCGAAACGCAGGTCGCGCTCGGCCAGGCGGCTATCAATGGCAGCGCGTGGACGCCGGCGAATCTCTACAATCCCGACTGGAATGCCACCGGCCTGAGCTGGGCGCACAACGGCGCCGACGGGCGTGGCAAGACCATCACCACCTCGGCCTATCTGTTCGACACCCTGAAATTCGGCGAACACTTCCTGCTCACCGGCGGTGTGCGCGCCGATCGCTATCGCACGCAATACGTTGCCGCGGCGGTGTGCTCGACCACGCGCATTCCCTTCTGCGGAACCAATCCCGCCGGCACGGTGCTGCCGAGCATGAATGCTTCCACCTCCGGCACCCTGCTCAACTGGAAACTCGGCGCCGTGTACAAGTTCGGCGAAACGCTGAGCCTGTACGCCAATTCGGCGGTCTCGCAGCAGCCGCCGGGAGGCGCCAACTTCTCGCTGAGCGCGGCCGGCAACAGCGCCGACAATCCGGCGATGCATCCGCAGAAGGCGCGCACGCAGGAGATCGGCGCCAAATGGAGTCCGCTGCAACAGCGCCTGTCGCTGAATGCCGCGCTGTTCCGCACCACCGTCGACAACGAGATCAATACCCAGGTGCTGGACGGCGCCGGCAATCCCACCCAGACCGGCAGGAAGCGCATCGAAGGCATCGAACTGTCGGCGGTCGGCAACATCAGCGAACACTGGCAGGTCTCGGCCGGCTATACCCGACTGAAGACACGCGTGGTGGAAGGTGCCATGACCGCGCAGGACGGATCGCCCAACCTCACCTACACCCCGGACAATGCCTTCACCGCGTGGACGACCTATCGCTTCGATTCCGGCCTGACCATCGGCGGCGGTGCGCGCCATTCCGGCGAACTGCATCGCGGCACCGACAGCGCGGTCGGCACCCCCCTCTACACCCGGGCATGGACGGTCTACGACGCGGTGATCTCGCAGGTGGTCAACCGCAACCTGACCCTGCGCCTCAACGGCTACAACCTCGGCAACAGGCATTACGTCGCGGCGATCAACAAGAGCGGTTACCGCTACATGCCGGGCGCGGCGCGGACCTTCCTGCTGAGCGCGGACTTCCGCTTCTGAGCCGCGGCTGATACAACGTCACCCCATGTTGCTGCATCTTCCCGGCATCCTCACCCCCGACGAACTGGCGCGCCTGCGTGGCGCGCTGGACACGGCGGAGTGGACGGATGGCCGCGAAACCGTTGGCCCGCAGGGGGCACGCGCCAAGCGCAACGAACAGTTGCCGGAATCCTCGCCGCTGCGGGCGGAACTCGGACAGGTCGTGCTGGCCGCGCTGAAGCGCAATCCCGACTACTTCAACGCGGCCTTGCCGTTGAAGACATCGACGCCGCGCTTCAACCGTTACAGCGGTGGCGGCGAATACGGCTTCCATGTCGATGGCGCGATGATGCGATCGAACGACGGCTACGTCCGCTCCGACCTCTCGTGCACGTTGTTCCTGTGCGATCCGTCGGAATACGAGGGCGGCGAACTGGTCGTCCACGACACCTATGGCGAGCACGAGGTGAAGCTGCCGGCGGGCGATCTCATCCTCTATCCGTCGAGCAGCCTGCATCGCGTCGCGCCGGTGACGCGCGGTGCGCGACTGGCGTCGTTCCTGTGGATCCAGAGCATGGTCCGCGACGATGCACGGCGGCAAACATTGTTCGATCTCGATCTCTCGATCCGCCAGCTCGGGGGCGGCGACGCCGGCAATCACCCCGCGATCCTGCGCCTGACAGGCATCTACCACAACCTGCTGCGGCGCTGGGCCGACAGCTGATTTCCACGCCATCGACAACGGAACCTGCCACATGGCCTTCAAGATGTTCAGTCACCACCGCACTTTCCGCTGGATGCGCCAGCTCCACCTGTGGATCGGCGCCTGGGGCGCGATCGCGGCGTTGTTGTTCGGCATCACCGGATTGATCCTCAACCACCGCATCGGCGACAACGCCTGGCCACAGGGCAAGACCGAGCCGGTGCGCAAGGAGCAGCTGGCGGCGCCCGCCGAAGTGCGGACGTCGCCGGAAGCGATGTCGACGTGGCTGCGGCAGACCCGTGGCCTCGACGCCGACATGATCCGCAAGCCGCGCCCCGGCGGCGATGGCAAGCCGGATGCCCCGCAGAAGTGGAATTTCTCGGGTGGCAGCGCGCGCAACAGCTGGAGCGCGGAATACGTGGTCGGTGGCGAGAACGTCGACGTGAAGTGGAGCACCAGCAGCCCGCTCGCGGTGTTCAACAAGCTGCACAAGGGCATCGGCGGCAGCTGGTGGCGGGTGCTCAGCGACAGCTACGCGATCGCGATGATCCTGCTCGCGCTGACCGGCCTGTGGATGTGGGCGCGCGGACGTGGCGCGAAAGAGATGGTGATGAGCGTGTTCGCGCTGGCGATGCTGGCGACGGGATCAGCCTTCGTGCTGGCGTTCCTGTAAGCGCACCAACAGGGCCATGCCTGCGCCGTCGAGGCGCATGTGCCGCGCGCTGCCGTCGTCTTCGCTGACGAGGGTGTCGCCGGCGTCGAGATGCAGGCCGTCGTCGCCATCGACGTGACCGGCGGCGACATGCAGCGCCCAGGTTTCCCCGGGCGATGCGAACAGCTGGATCGATCCCACCATCGGGCGCGCCCACAGCTCGGCATCGAAGCGATCGCGCCGCCACATCAGGTTGAAGTCGGTGGTTGGGCCGGCAATGGGGCCGCCGGAGAGCTCCGCTTCGCCGGGGAAACGGGCCATCGCATGGGGCGTGTCCAAGCGTTCTTCGCGGCCGTCGGCGAAACGCAGGACCAAGCCTTCACCGCTCAGCAGCACGAGGATGCGATCGACGCCGGGAAAACTCGAGAACGGCGCATCGCGATCGACGTCGGCGATCGACAATCGCCACTGCCAGGGCTGGCCCTCGCCCGGCCATTGCATCAGTTCGCGGGTGCTGCCGGCGCCATTGGCCCACGGCTGGCGACGACTGTCATCGAATCGGAGGACGCGGATGCTCATCGCGCCCAGTTTAGTGCGCCGTCGATCTGTTCACGCAAAACTGGCCGCCCGGCCGCACCTCCCAATGCGACCGGACGACCGACTTCCTTGTCATTCCCCTCATTTGCGGTACCCGGGCGTCCTTGCCCGCCGCAGCGCGCCTTGTCCACTCCCGACATTCGACGCGTTGCCGCTCCCCCGTGCTGCACAGTCTCCGCCTCTCTGCCGTGACCGTCTGTCGGTACGAGGCGCATCGTGGGGTCAGGAAAATCCGACACGCGCCGACGGCGCTAAAATGGCGTTTTCGCACCGGAGTCGCGCGTGGACATCGCCAAGCTGAAGGCCTTCGTCGGCCACAAATGGGACGTGGACATCGTCCCGCAACTGGTGCGCTACATCGCCATTCCCAACAAATCGCCGATGTTCGACGCCGACTGGCAGGCACACGGCTACATGGACCAAGCGGTTTCTCTGATGGAAACCTGGGCCAAGGCGCAGGACGTGCCCGGCATGCAGGTCGAGGTGGTGCGCCTGGAAGGCCGCACCCCGCTGATCTTCCTCGACATCCCGGCGAGCGGCGAAGGCAGCGGCGACGATTGCGTGCTGCTCTACGGCCACCTCGACAAGCAGCCGGAAATGACCGGCTGGGACGACGACCTCGGTCCGTGGAAGCCGGTGCTGAAGGGCGATCGCCTCTATGGTCGGGGTGGTGCCGACGACGGCTACGCGATCTTCGGTTCGCTGACCGCCATCCTCGCCCTGCGCGACCAGAACCTGCCGCACGCGCGTTGCGTGGTGATGATCGAAGCCTGCGAGGAATCCGGCAGCTACGACCTGCCCGCCTACGTCGATCATCTGGCGCCGCGCATCGGCAAGCCGTCGCTGGTGGTCTGCCTCGATTCCGGCTGCGGCAACTACGAACAATTGTGGTGCACGACCTCGCTGCGCGGCCTCGCCGGCGGCAACCTGCGCGTGGACGTGTTGCACGAAGGCGTGCATTCCGGCGATGCATCGGGCATCGTGCCGTCGAGCTTCCGCATCCTGCGCGAACTGCTCGACCGCGTCGACGACGAGAAGACCGGCAAGATCCGCCTCGACGGCCTGTTCGTCGACATCCCCGCCGAACGCAAGGCGCAGGCGGCGAAGGTCGCGGAGGTGCTCGGCGACGAGGTGTGGAACAAATTCCCCTTCATGGAAGGCATGGCGCCGATGGCCGGCGACAACACCGAGCGCGTGCTCAACCGCACCTGGCGCCCGGCCTTGTCGATCACCGGCGTCGATGGCATGCCGCCGCTGTCGTCGGCCGGCAACGTGCTGCGCCCGTTCACCGCGGTGAAGCTGTCGCTGCGACTGCCGCCGACGCTGGACGGCACCGCTGCCGGCAACCTGCTGCGCGACACCCTGCTGAAGGATCCGCCGAACGGTGCGAAGGTGAGTTTCGAGCTGGAGAAGTCGTCGGCGGGCTGGAACGCGCCCGCGTTGGCGCCGTGGCTGGAACAGGCGATCGACGATGCGAGCCAGGCCAGTTTCGGCAAGCCGGCGATGTACATGGGCGAAGGCGGTTCGATTCCCTTCATGGGCATGCTCGGCGAGAAGTTCCCGGGCGCGCAGTTCATGATCACCGGCGTGCTCGGCCCGCATTCGAACGCGCACGGCCCCAACGAATTCCTGCACATCCCGATGGGCAAGGGCGTGACGGCGTGCGTGGCGCAGGTGGTTGCTGCGCATCACGCAGCGAGCCTGCGTGGTGAAACGACCGGCAGCGCGGTGGCGCCGGATAGCGGGCAGCGCCACGGCGATCACGGCTGCTGTTAACGCACGCGCTGGCTTGGCGGGTGACCAGCTCCGGCGCGCGGGCCGCCGCAAGTACATCCATGTAGGCTCATGCGCCGCATCCATGCGGCGCAATGCCCGCGCTCCGGACTGGCACACCCGCCGCCGCGCGCGTGTTGTTGCTCTCTGAGAGAGAAGCGAAAAGCCCGCCACCAGCGGCGCCTATGCGGTTCGTCTGTAGCGCCGACCATACGCAGCATGGATGCTGCGTATGAGCCTACATGGACGTATTCACGGCATGTCGGCGGCTGCAGACAACCGCGATAGGCGCTCAGCCGGGCCATAAGTTTTCGCTACGCCCGTTCCGACGGATAAATCCGCCACGCACGCGGCAGCACGCCGATCGTCGTGCCGTCCGCGGGCACTTCGACGTCCATCGACACCGGCAGATCGAGTTCCAGCATCCGCGATTGTCCTTCCACGCGCGCCTCGACCGTGATGCGCCCGGAACGCAGGTGCGTCGCCAGCACCATCGCGGGAATGCCTGCCACGGCATCGACGATTTCCAGATCGTGCGGGCGCACATACAACCGCGCGTGCCCGGCGGCGACATCCGTGGCAACGGTGTAACTGTTGCCGTCGATGCCGAAACGGCCATCGATCACCCGGCCATCCAGCGCGTTGGCGCGACCGATGAAATCGAAGACATATTCCGACGCCGGCGCTTCGTAGATTTCGCGCGGCGTGCCGACCTGCTCGATCCGGCCTTCGCGCAACACCACGACGCGATCGGCGAGTTCCAGCGCCTCTTCCTGGTCGTGGGTGACGAACAATGTCGTCTGCCCGGTCTGTTCGTGCAGCGTGCGCAACCAACGGCGGAGATCGACGCGCACCTTGGCATCGAGCGCACCGAAGGGTTCGTCGAGCAGCAGCAGGCTGGGATCGATCGCCAATGCCCGCGCCAATGCCACGCGCTGGCGCTGGCCGCCGGACAACTGCTCGGGATAGCGGCCGCCGAATTCGTCGAGCTGGATCAATTTCAGCAATTCCTGCACGCGCTGGCGGATCGCCGTCTTGTCCGGACGCCGCGAACGCGGGCGGCTGCGCAGGCCGAAGGCGATGTTCTCGGCGACCGTCATGTGGCGGAACAACGCGTAATGCTGGAACACGAAGCCGACGTTGCGCTGGCGCAGGCTGAGGCGGGTGGCATCGACATCGCCGAACAGCACCTGGCCGGCATCGGCATCGAGCAGCCCGGCGATCACGCGCAGCAGCGTGGTCTTGCCCGAACCCGACGGCCCCAGCAACGCGACGAGCTCGCCCGACGCGATGTCGAGATCGACCGCGTCCAGCGCAGCGGTCTTGCCGTAACGCTTGCCGAGTTGGCGGATGTGCAGATCCATGCCCTGCCTCGCAGCGACCGCCCCGGAGTGGACGACCGTCGGCGGATGATGCCGCGCCGCGATCGCGTTACGCAAACGGTACTCTGCCACCGGCGCACCGGGGGAAACAACTTCAAGCTGCGCCATGTCAATGCTTCCTGTGCGATTTGGCCAATGCATCGCCGTGACTCGATTCCAGCCAGAATTTCGCCAGCAGCGTGACCAGCGCGAGCCCGCTGAGCAGAGATGCCGCGGCGAAGGCGGCGGTGGCGTTGAATTCGTTGTAGAGGATTTCGATGTGCAGCGGCAGCGTGTTGGTCAGTCCGCGGATGTGGCCGGACACCACCGACACCGCGCCGAATTCGCCCATCGCGCGCGCGCTGCACAGCAGGACGCCGTAGAGCAATCCCCACTTGATGTTGGGCAGGGTCACGCGACGGAACATCGTCCACGCGCCTGCACCCAGCGAACGCGCGGCGAGTTCCTCGTCGCTGCCCTGCTGCTGCATGAGGGGGATGAGTTCGCGCACCACGAACGGGAAGGTGATGAACAAGGTCGCCAGCACGATGCCGGGCCGCGCGAACAGGATCTTGATGTCGAAACGTTCGAGCAATGGCGCGAACCAGCCGTGGGTCGTGCTGAACAACAGGACCAGGCACAGGCCGGCCACCACCGGCGACACTGCGAACGGCAGGTCGACCAGCGTCAGCAGCACGCGCTTGCCGGTGAATTCGAAACGCACCACCGCCCACGCCATCAAGGTGCCGAACACGGCATTGACCGGGATCACTACCGCCGCGGTGAACAGCGTCAGTTTGAGCGCAGAGACGGCATCGGGATCGCCCAGTGCCGCCCACCAGGCATGGAAGCCGTCACCGAAGGCCGCGGCGAGCACCATCAACAGCGGCAGCACCACCAGGCCGAGCAGGATCAGCACGGCGAGCGCGATCAGGAGACCGCGCAACCACGACGGTTCGCGCGGGGCGTTATCCATGGACGCGATTCCTGCGTGCGTAGCGGGACAACGACGGCAGCATATTGATCGCCAGCAGGCAGGCGAACGACGCCGCGAGCAGCAGCGCCGCGATCGCGATCGCGCCATCGTAGTCATACTCCTCGAGGCGGATGGTGATCAGCAGCGGCGCGATTTCGGTCGAGTACGGCTTGTTGCCGGCGATGAAGATCACCGAGCCGTATTCGCCCAATGCGCGCGCGAACGCCAGTGAAAAGCCCGTGAGCAACGCTGGCAGTAGTTCCGGCAGGATCACCCGGCGCAGCGTGGTGAAGCGCGATGCACCGAGCGATTCTGCGGCTTCCTCCTGCTCTCGGCCAAGGGTTTCCAGTACCGGCTGCACCGTGCGCACCGCGAACGGCAGGCCGATGAAGATGAGCGCGATGACGATGCCGGTCCAGGTATAGGCGACCTTCAAGCCCAACGGTTCGACGAAACGACCGATCCAGCCGTGGCTGGAATAGATCGCGGTGAGCGCGATGCCGGCGACTGCGGTCGGCAATGCGAACGGCAGATCGACCAGCGCATCGAGCAGGCGCCGGCCGGGGAAGCGGTAGCGCACCAGCACCCACGCCACCAGCGCACCGGCGACCAGCGCCAGCAGCGACGCCGCCAGCGATGCACCGAAACTCAGCTTCAATGCCGCCTGCACGCGCGGATCGTGGATCGCGCGCGACCAGCCTGCCGTGCCCAGCCCCAGCGCATGCCAGGTCAGCGCCAGCAACGGCAGCAGCACCACGATGCCCAGCCATGCCATGCCGAGGCCGAGGCTCAATCCGAACCCCGGCAACGGGCGTCTCCGGCGTGGCGCAAGCAATGGAATGGGCAGGGCCGGCGTACTCACTGGATCAGGTCGTCAATGCGCGCGCTTGGCGTTGATCTGGTCGAAGAAACCGCCATCGGCGAAATGCTGCGTCTGCGCCTTCTTCCAGCCACCGAAGGCGTTGTCGATCGTCACCAGCTTCAGCTTGGGGAAGCGCGCGAGTTCGGCGGCGGAAACCTTGTCGGGCTCGGCCGGGCGATAGAAGTGCTTGGCGGCGATCTGCTGGCCTTGCGGCGAATACAGGAAGCGCAGATAGGCTTCTGCCTGCTTGCGGGTGCCGTGCTTGTCGATGTTCTTGTCGACCCAGGCCACCGGCGGTTCGGCACGGATGCTCAGCGATGGCACCACGATCTCGAACTTGCCGCGGGTATCGGCATCGTTCACCGTCAGCAAAGCTTCGTTTTCCCACGCGATCAGCACGTCGCCGATGCCGCGCTCGACGAAGGTGGTGGTCGAACCGCGCGCGCCGGTATCGAGCACCGGCACGTTTCCGTAGAGGCGGGTGAGGTAGTCGAGCACCTTGCCGCCGTCGCGATACTGCTGCGATGCCCACGCCCACGCCGCGAGGTAGTTCCAGCGCGCGCCGCCGGAAGTCTTGGGGTTTGGCGTGATCACCGCGACGCCTGGCTTGACGAGGTCGCCCCAGTCGTGGATCGCCTTCGGATTGCCCTTGCGCACCAGGAACACGATGGTCGATGTGTAGGGCGAACTGTTGTGCGGCAGGCGCGACTGCCAGTTCGCCGGCAACAGCTTGCCCTTGTCGGCGATCGCGTCGATGTCGGCGGCGAGCGCCAGCGTGACGACATCGGCTTCGAGGCCATCGATCACCGCGCGCGCCTGCTTGCCGGAGCCGCCATGCGAGGCCTTGATGTCCACCGTCTCGCCGGTCTGCTGCTTCCACTGCGCGGCGAAGGCCTGGTTGACGTCGGCATAGAACTCGCGCGTCGGGTCGTAGGAGACGTTGAGCAGCGTGCCTGCCCTGGCATTGACCGTCGCCGTGATCAGCACAAGCCCGGCAATCACGCCCAGGAAGATCTTGTTCATCGCGGAATCCTTGACAGAATCGGAGGGGAAATCTGCAGCGGTCGCGTCGCCGGCGTCATGTCGGCTCCGGAAGAATCTGGCACGGCGGATGTTCATATTTCGTAATTTCCTTCAAGGAGGCGTGCGACCACCCGTTCCGCAAGGGTTTCGGCGGACGCGCTGGTGGTATCAAGGACAATGTCTGCGGATTCCGGCGCCTCGTAGGGCGAATCGATGCCGGTGAAATTGGGGAGATCGCCGCGACGCGCCTTGGCGTAAAGGCCTTTGACGTCGCGCCCTTCGGCGACCTGCAACGGCGTATCGACGAACACCTCGATGAAATCGCCGCGATCGAACAGGTCGCGCGCCATCTTGCGTTCGGCGCGGAACGGCGAGATGAAGCTGACCAGCACGATCAATCCGGCATCGGTCATCAGCTTCGCCACTTCAGCGACGCGACGCAGGTTCTCGACGCGATCGGCATCGGTGAAGCCGAGATCGCGATTGAGCCCGTGGCGGACGTTGTCGCCATCGAGGACGAAGGCGTGGAGACCGAGCGCGTGCAGGCGCTTGTCGACGAGATTGGCGATCGCGGACTTGCCCGCGCCCGACAGCCCGGTGAACCACACGCAACGCGCGGCCTGGCCCTTGCTGCGCGCACGCGCCGACTTGTCGACATCGAGATGCTGCCAGTGGATGTTGCCGGCGCGACGCAGGGCGAAATCGAAGGTGGCGGCGGCGACGGTGGCGTTGTCGAGGCGATCGATCAGGATGAAGCTGCCGAGCGCGCGGTCGTCCTCGTAGCGCTCGAACGCGATCGGCTGGTCGAGCGACAGGTTGCAGACGCCGACTTCGTTGAGGTCGAGCTGGCGCGCCGCGAGTTGCGCCTGGGTGTTGACGTCGATGCGATGCTTGATCTCGGTGACCGTGGCGTTGACGGTGCGCGTGCCGGATTTCAACAGGTAGGCACGTCCGGGCAGCAACGGCGATTCGTGCATCCACAACACATGCGCGGCGAACTGGTCGGCGACCTGCGGCGGCTGGCTGGCGGCGGCGAGCACGTCGCCGCGACTGACATCCACTTCGTCCGCCAAGGTCAGCGTGACCGCCTGCCCCGCTGTCGCGACCGCGAGATCACCATCGGCGGTGAAGATGCGCGCGACATGCGAGCGCTGCCCGGACGGCAGCACCACCACTTCGTCGCCGGGACGCACGCGACCGGAGGCAATCGTGCCGGAGAATCCGCGGAAATCCTGGTGCGGGCGATTGACCCACTGCACCGGGAAACGCAGACCTGCGTCATCGCGCGCGTCCTCGATCTGGACGTTCTCGAGCCATTCCAGCAAGCTCGGGCCGTGGTACCAGGGCGTCGCCGTGGAGCGCTGCAGGAGGTTGTCGCCCTTCAGCGCCGACAGCGGGACCGCCTGCACGTTGGCGATGCCGAGTTGCGTCGCCAATTCACGGTAGTCGCGTTCGATTTGTTCGAACACCGTCTGGTCGTAGCCGACGAGATCGAGCTTGTTGACCGCCAGCACCACGTGGCGGATGCCGAACAGGGCAAGGATGTAGCTGTGGCGGCGCGTCTGCGCCAGCAAGCCCTTGCGCGCATCGACCAGCACCACCGCGGCATCGGCGGTCGACGCGCCGGTCGCCATGTTGCGGGTGTACTGCTCGTGGCCGGGGCAGTCGGCGACGATGAACTTGCGCTTGTCGGTGCCGAAGAAGCGGTAGGCGACATCGATGGTGATGCCCTGCTCGCGTTCGGCGGCGAGACCATCCAGCAACAAGGCGTAGTCGATGTCGTCGCCCTGGGTGCCGTGGCGACGACTGTCCTGCGCGAGCGCATCGAGCTGGTCGGCGAACAGGCCCTTGCTGTCGTGGAGCAGGCGTCCGATCAGGGTGCTCTTGCCGTCGTCGACGCTGCCGCAGGTGATGAAGCGCAGCAGGGTGTTGGCTTCGTGATGGCGCAGGTAATCGGCGACGCCCATCAGAAATAGCCCTCCTGCTTCTTCTTCTCCATCGAGGCGGAAGGATCGTGGTCGATCATCCGGCCCTGGCGTTCGGACGTCGTCGCGACCAGCATTTCGCCGATCACTTTCTCCAGCGTGTCGGCATCGGATTCGATCGCTCCGGTCAGCGGATAGCAGCCGAGGGTGCGGAAACGCACGCGGCGGATCGACGGCGTCTCGCCCGCGCGCAACGGCAGGCGCTCGTCGTCGACCATGATCAGCGCGCCATCGCGTTCCACCACCGGGCGTTCGGCGGCGAGGTACAACGAAGGCACCTCGATGCCCTCGCGGTAGATGTAGAGCCAGATGTCGAGCTCGGTCCAATTCGATAGCGGGAACACCCGCACCGATTCCCCGGCGGCGATCCGCGTGTTGTACAGCGACCACAGCTCCGGGCGCTGCTGTTTCGGGTCCCAACGGTGCTGGGCATTGCGGAAGGAAAAGATGCGTTCCTTGGCGCGCGACTTCTCCTCGTCGCGGCGGGCGCCACCGATGGCGGCGTCGAAACCATGAGCGTCGAGCGCCTGCTTCAGCGCTTGGGTCTTCATCACGTCGGTATGGACGGCGGCGCCATGCGTGATCGGACCGATGCCGCGCGCAACGCCTTCCGGGTTGGTGTGGACGCGCAGTTCGACGCCGGTCTCGACGGTGCGGCGATCGCGGAACGCAATCATCTCGCGGAACTTCCAACCGGTATCGACGTGCAGCAGCGGGATCGGCGGACGTCCCGGCGCGAAGGCCTTCAACAACAGATGCAGCAGGACCGAGCTGTCCTTGCCGATCGAATACAGCAGCACCGGATTGCGGAACTCGGCGGCGACCTCGCGCAGGATGTGGATGCTCTCGGCCTCGAGGCGATCGAGATGGCCGAGCACCGCTGCCGGCGATGACAGGTGGGCGAAAGGTGCGGAGGTGGCGAGTTGCGATGACACGACACTGTTCCTGATGCGGACATGGAGACGACCGCATGCACTGCGGACGCCATCGAGTATCGACAGCGGCATCGCGAGCCGGAAATGCGCGCACGGCATAACGGCATAACCGTGGGTGCTTATGCGCCGACGGACATATCCGCATAACCATCCTTCCTTATCGGCGGGCGGCCGGCTTCCCTAGTCTTGACGTTGTCGCAGTCCCGCCTTCGCCCGCCATGTCCGCCGTCCTGCCAGCGCAATTCCAGCCGATCACCGACGAACAGGCCGCCCTGCTCGGCCGGCTGACCGATGCGCTGGACCACAGCGGGTTGTGGTGGCTGTCGGGTTATGCCGCCGGCCTTGCCCGCGGACGCACGGCTCAGCCAGCCACGCTGGCCGCGGTCGCCAGCGAAGCGATCGCCGCGCCGCAACTCACCATCGTCTACGGCAGCCAGACCGGCAATGCCAAGCGCCAGGCAGAAGCGTTGTCCGCGCAGATCGAGGCCGCCGGCTTCGGCGTGCGCCTGCTGCGCGCCGATGCCTATCCGTTGCGCGAACTCAGGAACGAACGCCACCTCGTCATCGTCATCAGCACCCAGGGCGATGGCGATCCGCCGGACGACGCCCGCGCCTTCGTCGAATTCATCGCCGGCAAGCGCGCACCGAAGTTGCCCGATCTCCGTTACTCGGTGCTCGCGCTCGGCGATTCCAGCTATCCGCAATTCTGCGCGATCGGTCGCCAGCTCGACGAACGCCTCGCCGAACTGGGCGCGACCCGCTGGTTCGAACGCGGCGATGCCGATCTCGATATCGAAACCGTCGCCTCGCCATGGATGGCGAAGGCGCTGGCTGCAGCGCGGGAGGCGCTGAAGCCGCAGGTGCCGCTGGCCACCGTCACGCCGCTGCGTCCCCATGCGCAAGCGGTTGCCAGCATCTATACGCGCGACCATCCGTTCAATGCCGAGGTGCTGGTCAATCAGCGCATCACTGGCCGCGCCAACCGCAGGACGACATTGGACAAGGATGTCCGCCATGTCGAGTTGTCGCTCGAAGGCTCGGGCCTGAAATACGAACCGGGCGATGCGCTTGGCGTGTGGCCGGTGAATCCGCCGCGCCTGGTCAATGCCTTGCTGGCGACGCTGCAACTCGATGGCGACGCCGTCATCACGCATGACGAACACGCGCTGCCGCTGCGCGATTGGCTGTCGACCAGGCGCGAGATCACCCGCCTGTCGCGACCGTTCCTCGTCCGGCATGCCCAACGCGCCGGTGCCGTCGCGCTCGATGCCATCCTCGCGGCGAACGACACGGCGGCGCTGGCCGACCTCCTCGCCAATCGCCAGTTGATCGATCTGCTCCGCGAATATCCGGCGACGTGGAATGCCCACGAACTGGTGGCCGCACTGCGCCCGCTGGTGCCGCGCCTGTATTCGATCGCATCGAGCCCGCGCGCCGTCGGCGAGGAAGCGCACCTCACCGTCGCCCATGTCGAATACGCGGTGGAAGGCGATTCCGATCCACGCTGGGGCAGCGCTTCCAATTTCCTCGCCCGCAGCGAAGAAGGCGCGACGATCCCGGTCTTCATCGAACGCAACGACCGTTTCCGTTTACCCGCTGATGCCAGCCGCGACATCATCCTGATCGGTCCCGGCACCGGCGTCGCGCCGTTCCGTGCCTTCGTGCAGGAACGCGCGGAGAGCGAAGCCGGCGGCCGCAACTGGCTGTTCTTCGGCAATCCGCACGCGCACGGCGGTTTCCTCTACCAGCTCGAATGGCAGGACGCCCTGAAGTCCGGCGCCTTGCATCGCCTCGACCTCGCCTTCTCGCGCGACCAGCCGCACAAGATCTACGTGCAGGATCGCCTGCGCGAACGCGGCGCCGACGTCTTCGACTGGCTGCAGTCCGGCGCACATCTCTATGTCTGCGGTGACGCCACGCGCATGGCCAAGGACGTCCACGCGGCGCTGCTTGAGATCATCGCCCACCATGGCGGCAAGTCGGCCGACGAGGCCAGCGATTACCTCAACGACCTGCAGGCGCAGGGGCGTTACGCACGGGACGTTTACTGATGGCCAGCGAGAAATCCGTCGAAGAGATCAAGCGCGACAGCCGCGGGCTGCGCGGCACGATCGCCGACGCCCTGCTCGATCCGGTCACCGGCGCTTTCCCCCACGACGACGAACGCCTGGTCAAGTTCCACGGCAGCTATCTGCAGGACGATCGCGACCTCCGCGAGGAACGCCGCAGGCAAAAGCTCGAGCCTGCCTACGGGTTCATGATCCGCACGCGCACGCCGGGCGGCACGGTGTCGCCGGAACAATGGCTGAAGCTCGACCATGTCGCGACCACCTACGCCGAGCGCGGCCTGCGCATCACCACGCGCCAGGCCTTCCAGTTCCATGGCGTGATCAAGCGCGAACTCAAGGCGACGATGCAGGCGATCAATGCCGCGATGATCGACACCATCGCCGCCTGCGGCGACGTCAACCGCGGCATCATGGTCGCGGCCAACCCGCACGAGTCGCGCGCCTACGCCCGTATCCACGCCCAGGCGGCCGCGCTCTCGAAGCATCTCGCGCCGCGCAGCCGCGCCTACTACGAAATCTGGCTGGACGAGGAACGCGTCGCCGGCAGTGGCGAGGAAGACGAACCGATCTACGGCCAGACCTATCTGCCGCGCAAGTTCAAGATCGGCTTCGCGATTCCGCCCTACAACGACATCGACGTGTTCGCGCAGGATCTTGGCTTCATCGCCATCATCGAGAACGGTGAAGTCGTCGCCTACAACGTCACCGCCGGCGGCGGCATGGGCGCGACCCACGGCGATCCCCTGACCTATCCGCGCCTCGGCAGCCTGCTCGGCTCGATCGCGCCCGACCAGGTCACCGCGATCGCCGAAGCGGCCATCACCACCCAGCGCGACTGGGGCGACCGCGTGCTGCGCAAGCACGCGCGCCTGAAGTACACCATCGACGATCGTGGCGTCGATGCGTTCAGGAAGGAAGTCGAATCGCGTTCCGGCATCACTTTCGGCGCACCGCGCGACTATCGTTTCATCCACAACGGCGACCGCTTCGGCTGGGTGCAGGGCGAGAACGGCCTGTGGCATCTCACCCTGCGCATCGTCTCCGGGCGCATCCTCGATGGCGCGCAACCGCACCTCACCGGACTTCGCGAGATCGCCACGCGCCTGCTCGCCATCAATTCCGCCGAAGCATCGCCGGAATTCCGGATGACGCCGAACCAGAACCTGGTGATCGCCAACATCCCGGACGGCGAACGCGCGCGGATCGAAGCACTGGTCGTCGCGCACGGACTCGCCACCCACGAAAGCGCATCGCCACTGCGACAGAACGCCATCGCCTGCGTCGCGCTGCCGACCTGCGGACTGGCGATGGCCGAAGCCGAACGCTACCTGCCCGACATCCTGACACGCTTCGAAGGCCTGCTCGCCAAACACGACTTGTCCGAACAACCGATCCATTTCCGCATCAGCGGTTGCCCCAACGGCTGCTCGCGCCCGTATCTCGGCGAAGTCGCGCTGGTCGGCAAGGCGCCCGGCCGCTACAACCTGATGCTCGGCGGCGACCATCGCGGCCAGCGCCTCAACGTGCTCCATCGCGAGAACATCGACGAAGCCGCGATCCTCGCCGAGCTCGACCCATTGTTGGCGCGCTACGCCGCCGAACGCAGGGACGACGAATATTTCGGCGATTTCCTCGTGCGTTCCGGCATCGTCGTCGCCCGCGCCCTGAACCTGGAACTCGCCGCATGACTCCGCCCGATCCCGCCGAAGCCGCAGAATCACCGCTGGCACTGGTCAAGCTCAACACCTGGCTCGAAAGTCAATCGGCCGAGGCGCGCCTCGCCTGGGCGCTGGACGAACTTCCCGGCGTCCATGCATTGTCGTCGAGCTTCGGCGCGCAGGCCGCGGTGTCACTGCACATGGTCACGCAGCAGAAACCGGACATTCCGGTGGTGCTGATCGATACCGGCTACCTGTTCCCGGAAACCTATCGCTTCATCGACGAGCTCAGCGATCGGCTGGCGCTCAACCTCAAGGTCTATCGCCCGCAGATCGGCATCGCCTGGATGGAAGCGCGTTTCGGCAAGTTGTGGGAACAGGGCGTCGACGGCCTCGAACGCTACAACCGCCTGCGCAAGGTCGAACCGATGCAGCGCGCGCTCGACGAACTCGGCGCGGAAACCTGGATCTCCGGCATCCGCCGTAGCCAGTCGCGGAGCCGCGCCAACACCGACATCCTGCAACGCCGCGATGGCCGCTGGAAACTGCATCCGCTCGCAGACTGGAGCGATCGCGACGTCTGGAATTACCTCCAGCGCCACGACCTGCCCTATCACCCGCTGTGGCACGATGGTTACGTCTCGATCGGCGACGTCCATACCACGCGTCGCCTCGAGGACGGCATGAGCGAGGAAGACACGCGCTTCTTCGGACTCAAGCGCGAATGCGGCCTGCACGAAGCGTGGAACGAACCCGACCAGGCCGCAGCCTGATCGCGCAGCGCGTCAGATCACGTAGGTCGCGATCTTCTCGCTGAGTTCCGTCCAGCTCGGCGGCGTCGGCCAATCCGCTTCGACGTTGCCTTCCAGCACGCGACGCACGTCGCGGCGATCGAGTTGCGGCGCCACCGCGTGCAGGAGTTCGGTGGCGTAGTCGCGCAGCACGCGTTCGCGCGGCAATACCGCCCATGCGATGCATTCTGGGATGGATGCCGGGGCCGTCAATGCCACCAGGTCGACGGCGTCTTCCGGGGTCAACGCCATTTCGGCCAGCAAGCCGACGCCGAGTCCGGCACGCACATAGGTCTTGATGAGATCGGCATCGCGCGCGGTCATCGCCAGTTGCGGTTCCAGTCCTTCCGCGGCGAACGCACGTCGCAGCGAGGAATCGGGGCGGATCGACGATTCGTAGCTCACCAGCGGATACGCGGCGAGCAGCGCCAGCGTCGGCGCACCGTTGGTTGCAAGCGGATGTTCGCGCGGCACCAGCACCTTGCGCTGCCAGCGGAACAGCGGCACCGCGATGCCGCCATCGGGCACGTGGCCGGCGGTGCTGATCAAGGCGAAATCGGCCTCGCCGCTGGCGAGCATGTTCAGCACTTCGCTGTCCGAGGTCGGCATCAGGTGCACGCTCACCTGCGGATATGCGCGCTTCAGTTTCGCCACCGCCTGCGGCAGCACGAAGCGGGCCTGCGTGTGCGTGGTCGCCAGCACCAATCGACCGTGCGCATCGCTGCGCTGGTTGGCGGCATAGGCACGGATGTTGGCGGCTTCGGCGAGCAGACGACGCGCGTGCACCAGCACCTGCATGCCACCACTGGTGATGCCGTCGAGACTGCGGCCCTTGCGCGAGAACAGCAGGAAGCCGAGTTCGTCCTCGAGTTGCTTCAGCTGTTTCGACATGCCCGGCTGCGTCGCGTGCACGCGATCGGCAGCGACGGTGATGTTGAGACCGGAATCGGCGATGGCAACGAGATAGCGGAGCTGGGTCAGGGTCATGACGTAAGCCGGCAGAGACCAGGCCACCGGCAATACTGCCGAATGGTTATCTCTTTATTCGAATGAAGAGATAAATCTACAGCCTCGGTGACAGCCTTGTCCAGCGGGGCTCATGCCTTTCCAGAATAAGCCAGATCGGGCTCGTCATTTCCGTCCGGATCCGCCTCGCCCCAAGGTTGGATAACCCTGGTCCACCCGCCCGCCATGACTGCCCGGCTGTTCCCCCTGTTCGCCGATGTCCACAACCGCACCGTCCTCGTGGTCGGCGGCGGCAGCGTGGCCCGGCGCAAGATCGCGGCATTGCTGGAGACCGGCGCGCGCATCGTGGTTGGCGCACCGGCGCTGGATCCGGAGCTGGCGGCACTGGCGGACGACGGCCGGATCGAGACGATCACCGGCGACTTCATCGAGTCGTGGCTCGACGACGCCTGGCTGGTGATCGCCGCCACCGACGACGCTGCCACCAATCGCGCGATCGCCATCGCCGCCGAGTCACGGCGCATCTGGGCCAACGTCGTCGACGATGCCGAGCTGTCGAGCATCCACCTGCCGGCACGGGTCGAACGCGGCCCGTTGCAGATCGCCATTTCCAGCGGCGGCGGCGCCCCCATGCTGGCACGCCATCTGCGCGAGCAACTGGAAATCCAGTTCGACGAATCGCTGGGTGCGCTGGCTGAACTTCTGCAACGATCGCGCGCGCGCATCCGCGCCAAACTGCCCGACCTTCCCGCGCGCCGCCGCTTCTTCGATCGCGTCCTCAAGGGCCCGATCCCGGCATTGCTGCGCCGTGGCGATGCCGTCAGCGCCGAGCGCGCCTTGCAGGCGAATCTCGATGAAACGACGCCCGTGCGCGGTCGCGTCGCCCTGGTCGGCGCAGGCCCCGGCGATCCCGGCCTGCTGACCTTGCGCGCATTGCGCCTGCTCAACGAAGCCGACGTCATCCTCCACGACCGCCTCGTCAGCGACGAAGTGCTGGCACTCGCGCGCCGCGATGCCGAATTGATCGAGGTCGGCAAGCAGGTCGGCGGCGATCACGACGCCACCCAATCCGCCATCCATCGCCTGCTGGTGGAACACGCCAAGGTCGGCAAGCGCGTGGTCCGCCTCAAGGGCGGCGATCCCTTCGTCTTCGGGCGCGGCGGTGAGGAACTGGAAGCACTGCAACTGCACGGCATCGATTTCGAAGTGGTGCCCGGCATCACCGCCGCCATCGCCTGCGGCGCTTACGCCGGCATCCCGCTCACCCATCGCGAGCACGCACAGTCGGTGCGCTTCGTCACCGCGCACACCAAGGGCGCCGACGACGGCGTCGACTGGCGCGCACTCGCGCAGGATCGCCAGACCCTCGCCTTCTACATGGGCGTGTCGGGGCTCGAGCGCATCCGCGATCGCCTGATCGCCCACGGCCGCAACGCCAGCACTCCGATCGCGCTGGTGGAAAACGGCACCCGCGCCGGACAACGGGTAGTCACCGGGACGCTGACGCAACTGCCCGAGCTCGCGCGCGCGCACCGGGTTTCCGCGCCGGCGATCCTGTTCGTCGGCGAAGTCGCCGCACTGGCCACCCGCCTGCACTGGTTCGGCGCAGCCCCGCTGGAGGGACTGCCGGAAACGGCATCCTCCGCGCCGTTGGCTCGCGCCGCCTGAGCGCTCCCCGACTGACAACCGCCCTTATGCCGCAGGGCAACAGCGCCCACACGCGGACCTTGCTAGGATCGGCGCGCAACACTCCCACCACTCAAGAGGGATATCAGAGATATGGGCGGCATCCTGTACACCATCATCATCGGCGCGGTCATCGGCATCCTTGCGCGCTTCTTCAAGCCCGGAGCGGATCCGATGGGCTGGATCCTGACGATCATCCTCGGTATCGCCGGCGCCTATGTCGGCAGCCTGCTGTACCACGGGGGCGGCTTCGTCGGATTCGCGATCTCGATCGTCTGCGCCATCGTGTTGCTTTTCGTCTACGAATTCATCCGCGGCAAGATGGCCAGCGGCAACAGCGCCTGACGTCGATGGCGACAATGCGACACACCGACGCCCCGGCTTGCCGGGGCGTTGTCGTATTGGTCACAGTTCCACGCACTGCCATCGTCGAACGACGACCACGGCGCTTGCGGCTTTTTGCGACGTGCTAGTGTCGGGCGAACACAACCGGCATCGACCTTCATGCGCACCAGACTGCTCTGGACAGCCTGCCTGCTGGCAGCGGCAACCAGCCTGCCGATCACCGCGGCCGAAAAAAGGGACGGCGACGAAGAAGCCTGGATCGCCGCGCGCGACGCCGGCGCGGCGGCCGGGTACAAGGCCTACCTGAAGGAATTCCCCAAAGGCCGCCATGCCGCTGCCGCGCGCGTGAAATTGGCGATCCTCACCGACGCGGGCGGCGCACAGCCGGACACTGCATCGGGCAAGGCCATGCCCGCGAAGGCGATGGTCGCCACGCGTCCCCGCCTGCCGTTCGAACTGAGCGAAGACGTCTGGAGCGCCATCGAAAAATCCGATCTCGCTCGCGCCACCTATCCGCGCAAGACCGTTGAAATCGCCTACGCCGACGTCACCGACTCCGATTTCGCGAAGCTCCATGTGCAGACAACCGTGGCCGTCAACAAGCGGATCGTGCCGCTGCCCGATGCCCAGGGCTATCAGGAGGTGGAGCAGCGGCTGGAAAGCTCCTGGACCAACAGCAACGGAGGTCACGGTGCAACGCAGGCAACCTCCAGCCGCAATTATTTCCTGGGTGGCGTCCTCGACCTCGGCGCGGTCAGCGGCGATGGCACTGCCATCGGGCGACTGGGCAAGATCCACGAAATCCAGGGCAGCCTGTATCCCTTGCGCATCGGCGCGGAAATGTCACTGCGCTACGACTACGAGTACGTGCAGAACCACGCCTTCAACAGCACGGTCGCGACGAAGTGCCGGATCATCGCCAAGGTCGCGGCATCGACGTTGAGTTCGCAACTGCCGGGCGACGCCTGGCAGCTGAGTTGCCAGACCACCACCGTGATGAACGGGAAAACCACAGAGACCACCAGCGACAAGAACTACATCGTCGGCGATTGGGGAGTGAGCTACCACCAGCTCGGGGTCCTCGACCTCACGAAAAAGACCATGGTGGTTCCGGATGGACACTACCAGTACACGTTCATGTCATCGGTGCACAACATCAACGGCTACCGGATCACCGCCCGGGATTGATAAGCTGGGCGGATGACCCAGGAAACACCGTCTCCCCGCGACCTCGAACGCAACGCATGGACGTCACGCGTCCTCGGCACGGACACCGGGCAACATCGTGCCTCGTTCGACGCCGGCTTCCGCAGCTACTGGCGCACCGATTCCACGCCCAGCCGCATCGTGATGGATTCGCCTCCAGGCCTGGAAGACGTGGCGCCGTGGCTGGAGATCCGCGACCTGCTTGAACGCGGCGGCGTGCGCGTGCCCGAGGTGCTGGCCGCCGATCTCGAACACGGTTTCCTGCTGCTGGAAGACCTCGGCGTCAACACCTACCTGCACGATCTCGATGCCGACAATGCCGATGCCCTGTTCGATGCTGCCTTCGCGCAACTGGCGAAGCTGCAGGCGATCGCGCCACCGGCAGGTTTCCCGCGTTACGACCATGAGCGGCTGTCGATGGAACCGCGCCTGTTCGACGAATGGTTCTGCGTGCGTCACCTCGGGATGGCGCTGGATTGCGGCGAGATGGAAATGCTCGATGCCGCGTACCTGCACCTGGTCGATGCCGCTCTGGCGCAACCGCAGGTGTTGGTCCATCGCGACTTCATGCCACGCAACCTGATGCGCACGACGAACGGTGCTTCGCCGGCAGTGATCGATTTCCAGGGCGCCGTCGCCGGACCGATCGCCTACGATCCCGCCTCGCTGTTCAAGGACGCCTTCATCAGCTGGCCGGAAGATCGCGTGCAGGCATGGCTGCGCGAATACCACCGGCGCGCGATTGCTGCCGGATTGCCGCTGCCGGCGATCGAGCGTTTCCTGCACGACGTCGACCTGATGGGCGTGCATCGCCACCTCAAGGTGCTGGGCATCTTCGCGCGCCTGAACTATCGCGACGGCAAACCGAAATACCTGGAAGACGCGGCGCGCTTCATCGCCTATCTCGACGCCGTGCTGCCGCGCCACCCGAAACTCGCCGCGCTCCACGACTTCATCCAGCGCCGGGTGAAACCGGCGACGACCGAACGCGGGAATGCCGCACAATGAAGGCGCTGATCTTCGCCGCCGGCTTCGGCGAGCGCATGCGTCCGCTCACCGAGCACACGCCGAAACCGTTGCTGCAGGCTGGCGGAAAATCGCTGATCGAATGGCATCTGGAGAAGCTTGCCGCGTTCGGCATCCGCGACGTCGTGGTCAATACTTCGTGGCTGGCGGAGCAATTCCCCGAACACCTCGGCGACGGATCGCGCTGGGGATTGCATCTCCACTTCGTTTACGAAGGCCCGACGCCACTGGAAACCGGCGGCGGCATGTGGAACGCGCGCACCCTGCTCGGTGACGCCCCGTTCCTGGTGGTCAATGGCGATATCTGGACGGACTTCGATTTCGCGCTGTTGCCGCGCGAACCCGTCGGCGAAGCCCACCTCGTGGTGGTCGACAATCCCGCGCAACACCCGAAGGGCGATTTCGCGTTGGCCGCCGATGGCCATGTCCGCATGACCGGCGATGAGAAACTCACGTATTCGGGCATCGGCGTCTATCGCCCGCAGTTTCTTGACGGCTGGCGCGAATGTGTCGGTGATGCACCGGGCGCGGATGAAACACCGCCGCGTTTCCGTTTGCTGCCGCTGATGAAGGCCGCGATCGCGCGCGATGCGATGACCGCGACCCACCATCGCGGTCGCTGGACCGATGTCGGCACGCCGCAGCGGCTCGCTGCGCTCGATGCGGAATTGCGCGCGGATATTTAATCGCGACCGCCCAGCACCTCGCGCAGAAACGGCACAGTGAGTCGCCGCTGAGCCGCCAGCGATGCGCGATCGAGTTGATCGAGCACGTCCATCAGGCTGCCGAGATCGCGATCGCAACGCCGCATCAGCCATTCGGCGGATGCATCATCCAGCACCAGCCCTCGCTCCTGCGCACGCGCGCGCAGCAACGCGAGACGCTGCGCTTCATCCAGCGCCGGCAACGGCAGTCGCGTCGCCTGCGCCAGGCGCGAGCGCAGGTCGGGCAAGGCGAATTCAAGCTGCTCCAGCGTCGAGCGCGCGGCGTACAGCAAGCGGCCACCGCGATCGAGCACGCGATTGTGGAGATCGAACAACGCGACTTCGTCGGCGCGGTTGCCGACGATCGCCTCGAGGCCATCCAGCGCGAGCAGGCGATGGCGTTCGAACATCGGCGCGACATCGACGAGGCTGCCCGCGACCTGCGGCAAGGCGAGATAGGCCGATTCGCCACCGCTCGCGCCGTGCGCCGCCATCAACAGATGCGTCTTGCCGGCACCGGCGGGCCCGCTCAGCAACCAGGCACGATGCCCTTCGCCGATCCCGTCCGCCAACACCTGCGCGGCGGCGCCGACGAAATTGTCGAAGCGGCGATCGGCGCGCGTCGCCAGCGCCAACGGCAATTGGATGCGATGCCGGCTCACTTCACTCGGGGATGTCGATGTCGTTCAGCGCTTCGCCGAGGCTGTCGGGCACGATGATGTGCGACTGCGCGGGTTCGTCGCCGCGATAGAGCTTGCTGGACAGATAGGTCTGGTGGACATGGCGCATCAGCACGTTGGCGACCGCCGCCACGGGAAGAGCGAGCAGCATGCCGAGGAAGCCGAACAGCGCCTCGCCCGCCATCACCGCGAAGATCACCGAGACCTCGCCAAGGCCGATGCTCTTGCCGACCAGCTTCGGCGTGAGCACGTAGCTTTCCAGCAACTGGCCGATGCCATACACCACGAACACGCCGATCAGGTAATGCCAATCACCGTATTGCGCCAGCGCCGCGCCGCAACCGAGCGTGAGCAGGACGATCGGGCCGAGATAGGGCACGAACGAACAGACGCCCGCGAGCAGGCCGATGAGGATGCCGAGCTCGAGGCCGGCCATGCGCAATCCCGCGGCATAGAGGACGGCGAGGATCAGCATCACCAGCAACTGGCCGCGCAGGAACGAGCGCAGCACTTCGCTGGATTCCCTGGCCAGGCGATGCACCAGGTCGGTGTGGTCGCGCGGCACCAGGCTGGCGGCACGACGGACGACATCGTCCCAGTCGCGCAGGAAGAAGAAGGTCAGGATCGGAATCAGGACCAGGTTCACCGCCCAGCCGAGCACGCGGAAGCCGGAACGCGAGACCACGCTCAACACGGTGGTGGCATAACCACCCGCCTGCTTCCAGTGTTCTTCGACCCAGGCGGTGATCCGTCCGGTATCCAGCCACTCGGCGATGCGCACGTTGAAGTGGCCTTCGATCCACGGGATCGCAGTGGCGAGGAACCAGTCGCGGTAACGGGGGAAGGCCGCGATCAGCGTGGCGATCTGGCGCTCGATCAGCGGCACGAGTACCAATGCCGCGATCACGACGATCAGCAGCATCACCAGGTAGACCACCACCACCGCGAGATTGCGCGACAGTCGGTATCCCTGCAGCTTGCGCACGAAGGGATCGCCCAGCCATGCCAGCAACAACGCGACCGCGAACGGCACCAGCACGGAGGCGAGGTGCCCCAGCAGCCACAACACAGCGAGCGCGATCGCCGCGAACTGCACGCGCTGGAAGAACGCGGCGATGCCGGCGAGCGACGCCCGCGGCGAACCGGTGTTCATCGCACCCGATAGATGGTGGGTACCGGCGCCGGCGTCTTGTCGACGTCGGTGGACGGCTTCTTGTCGCCGTTGGCGTTGGCATCGGCGGCCGGAGCCGGTACGGCCTCAGGCACCACCACGCCGCCATTGGCCGCGATGGTCGCGAGACCGGCGCCGCCGCCCGCCACCGAAATGCGCAGGTGCATGCCGTCGGCGGTCGCATCCACCGGGACCACGCGCTTGATCTGCGGCTGGCTTTCCAGCCACGCCATCGCCCGCAGGTAATCCTCGCTGGAACCGATGCCGACCAGCTGGATGGTGAAGTCGGAAACCTCGTTGCTGTTCTGCTTCGGAATCGGCTTGCCGGGGCGCGCGTACTTGCGGATCAGCGCATCGGCGGCGATGTCGGCGCCACCGGCCATGGCAGTGCGGGCATCGGCATTGCTGGTGGACGAACGCGCCAGCACCTTGCCCTTGTCGACGAAGATCCAGTCGCCACGCCACGCGGTACCGGCGCGATAGAGCTTGCCGACCAGCTGCATCGGCGGATCGTACGCGGCTGATGCACGCGCCACGGCGGCGACATCGCTGCGCCAGATCGATCCGGCCATCACCTGTTCGGAGGCATTGCCCGACGGCAGGCCAAGGCGATACCCGCGCGCCTTGGCGCGATCCAGCACCGGGCGCGCGGCATTGGCCTGGGCCAGCCCGACCAGGCGCGGACCGCTGCCGTCATCGATGGCCAGCCACAGCACCGGCTTCGGGCGCGGTTCCGGCCAGCTCGCCATGCCGGTCTTGCCGACCAGCTCGGTCACCTTGGCGGGATTGAAGCGCACCACCAACATGGTCTTGAACGACGGCGCACCCGTGGTCGAGACGCCTTCGTCCTGGCGGAAGTCGAAACTGGCGACATAGGCCTTGGCGTTGCGCACTTCGTCGGCCACGCCGGGGCGGGCGATCGGGTTGCGCTCGCCGGAGAGGTTGGTCAACACCTTGAGCAGCGCGCGCGAGAACCCGTTGTTGCGTTCCGCCTCGGACTGGTTGCGCACCGGCACTTCGGTCGCGTACTGGCCTTCCGCCACGGCACGGTCGCCTTCCACGCGCTGGGCCAGCGCCGGCATCGCCAATGCCAGCAGGCACGCGCAGCAGAACAGTTTGAACGCTCGCATCAGGACTCCTTGCGGGCCATCACAAAGGCACGCACACCCCCGAATGGTGCCGCACGGGGCGTGATGCGTCCATCCCGGCTAAACTTGCGGGCCCGTTTTCCCGGAATTTCCGCCGTGTCCCAGACCCCGACGCCCCTGACCTATCGCGACGCCGGCGTGGACATCGATGCGGGCAACGAAGTGGTCGAGCGGATCAAGCCGCTCGTCCGCCGCACCCTGCGCCCCGAGGTGCTGGGCGGCGTCGGCCTGTTCGGCGGACTGTTCGACCTGGCCAGCCGCTACAAGGAACCGGTGCTTGTCTCCGGCACCGATGGCGTCGGCACCAAGCTGATCCTCGCCAAGCAACTCGACCGCCACGACACCATCGGCCAGGACCTGGTGGCGATGTGCGTGAACGATGTGCTGGTCCAGGGCGCCGAACCGCTGTTCTTCCTCGACTATTTCGCCACCGGCAAGCTCGATGTCGACACCACCGTGAATGTGGTCGCCGGCATCGCCAGGGGCTGCGAAATCGCGGGCTGCGCCCTGATCGGCGGCGAGACCGCGGAAATGCCCGACATGTACCCGCCGGGCGAATACGACCTCGCAGGCTTCACCGTCGGTGCAGTCGAGAAATCGAAGCTGATCGATTCCAGCAAGGTCCGCGCGGGCGATGTGCTGATCGGCATCGCCTCCAGCGGCCCGCATTCCAACGGCTATTCGCTGGTGCGCAAGATCCTGCAGCGTGCAGGCAATCCGCTCGACCTCGATGTCGGCGGCGTGAAATTGGCCGACGCCTTGATGGAACCGACGCGCATCTACGTCAAGCCAGTGCTGGAACTGCTGGCGAAACACGATATCCACGCCATGGCCCACGTCACCGGCGGCGCGCTGGTCGAGAAGATCATCCGCGTGGTGCCGAAGGAATTCGGCCTCGAGATCGATACTTCGTCGTGGCCGCTGCCGCCGGTGTTCGACTGGTTGCAGCGCGAAGGCAACGTGCCGCGCGAGGACATGTGGCGCACCTTCAACTGCGGCATCGGTTTCGTGCTGATGGCGGCGCCCGGCGACATCGCCGCGATCGAAGCCAGCCTCGATGGCCAGGGCCTCGCGCATTGGCGGATCGGCGAAGTGACCACGGCCAGCGGCGGCGAACGCCTGCACATTCGTTGATCCGATGAGCGATCGCGCTCCGTTGCCGCGCCTCGCGGTGCTGTGCTCGGGACGCGGCAGCAACCTCGGCGCGATCATCGAGGCAATCGACGCGGGAACGCTGGACGCCGACATCGTCGGCGTGTTCTCCGACAAACCGAAATGCGAAGCCCTGCAACTCGTTCCGGCCGCCTTGCGCTGGAGCGCGAAACCGCGCGACTTCGCCAGCCGCGGCGATTTCGACCAGGCACTCGGCGATGCCGTCGCCGCCGCACGCCCGGACTGGGTCGTTTGCGCCGGCTACATGCGCATCCTCGACGATGCCTTCATCGAACGCTTCCGCGGACGGATGCTGAACATCCATCCCTCGCTGCTGCCGCGCCATCGCGGGCTCGACACCCACCAACGCGCGCTGGAAGCCGGCGATCGCGAGCACGGCGCCAGCGTCCACTTCGTCATCCCCGAACTCGATGCCGGCGCGGTCATCGCCCAGGTCGTGGTCCCGGTGCGCCCCGGCGACACCGCGCTGTCCCTGGCCGAACGCGTGCAGGCGCAGGAGCACCGTCTGTACCCGGAGGTCCTGCGCTGGGCGGTCGCCGGGCGACTGCATGAACGCGACGGCACCGCGATACTCGACGGTCATACGCTGTTTACGCCGCGACGGCTAGAGTTCGCCGAATGATGAATACGGGCCTCCCGCCGTGAAACCGATCGTCGCCCACATATTGGCCGGATTCGCCTGCCTGTTGCCGCCCTTGGCGATGGCCCAGACGATGCCACCCGCCATGCCGGCGCCGGCTGCGACCCAGCAGCAGGTGATCGTCGCGCCGGATGCCGCGTTGCCGCCGCTGGAGCGCAAGGTCCTGGTGCCGTTCCGCGCGACCTATTCGGTGACGCGCAACGGCAGCCCGGCCGGCGTCGCCTCGATGCAAGTGGTCGATCTCGGAAACGGGCGCTGGCGGCTCGACCTCGGCATCCGCGGCACGCAGGGGCTGGCGGGCCTCGCCGGATTGAACCTCCAGCAAAGCACCGTGTTCGAACGCATCGACGATGCCTTCCGGCCGATCAGCCAGGCCACGATCAAGCACATGCTGTTGAGCAACAAACGCATCACCGGCACCTATGACTGGTCGCGCAACTCCGCGCAGTGGACGGGCGATGTCAGTTCCAAGCGCCGTGCAGCGGTGGCATTGCATCCTGGCGACATGAACACGTTGCTGGTGAACCTCGCCGTGGTGCGCGATGCCGACGCCGGCAAGCCGCTGCAGTATCGCGTGGTCGACAATGGGCGCGCGCGCCTGCAAACCTTCACCACTTCGGCAGCGAAGGAAGTCGTCACCGTCGGCGACCTTTCCTACGATGCCTGGCACGTCAGCCGTACCAACGCCGGCAACGACGGCATGGACGCCTGGGTCTCCGACAACGTGCCGACGCCGGTGCGCATCGTGCAGAACGACAGCGATACCGGAACACTCGAACTGCTGCTGACCGATTACAAGGGGCCCGCGAAATGAAACCGATCTCCACCGCCTTGCTGGCCTTCGGCCTGCTCTCCGCCAGCCTGTCCGCGCATGCCGCGCTCAAACCCTTCAGCGCGACCTACCAGGCCACCTACATGGGCATGGACGCGGTCGGCAAGATGACGCTGGCGTCGCAAGGCGGTAGCCAGTGGAAATACAGCATGTCGATCGCCGCCAAGGTCGGTTCGGCGAAGCAGAGCACGACGTTCG
Organism: Lysobacter sp.; assembly: GCA_030151365.1. GTDB lineage: Bacteria > Pseudomonadota > Gammaproteobacteria > Xanthomonadales > Xanthomonadaceae > Solilutibacter. The sequence continues at coordinate 44,777 of JASLDW010000012.1, forward strand.
AGGACGCCGGCGGCACCTGGCGCCCGCTCAGCGGGCAGGACAGCACCAACGTGTTGTTCCGTTCCGACCTGCGCAACGCCAATTACGACTGGGGCAAGCGCGAGGCGACGTGGTCGGGCAAGGTCAAGCCGGATCGCCGTGGTCCGATCGCGCTGCAAAACGGTGACGTCGACGCGATGTTGATGAATCTCGCGATCGTCCGCGATGTCGAGGCCGGCAAGCCGCTGCACTATCGCCTGGTCGACAACGGCAAGGCCAAGTCGGTCAGCTTCACGATCTCCGGCAAGGAAACGCTGAGCATCGCCGGCAAGCAGGTGCAGGCGACCAAGGTCACCGGCGAAGACCTCGTGCTGTGGGTGGCGAGCGGCTATCCGGTGCCGGTGCGCATCCACAAGAACCAGGACAACATCGACCTCAAGCTGCAGAGCATTGATTGAGGGCGAAAGCTCACGGCATGCGCTGGCTTGGCGGGTGACCAGCTCCGGCGCGCGGGACGCCGCAAGTACATCCATGTAGGCTCGTGCGCCGCATCCATGCGGCGCAACGCCCGCGCTCCGGACTGGCGCACCCGCCGCCGCGCGCGTGTTGTGACTTTCTGGGGGCGTGAGTCAAGAGCAACAGCAACAGCCCGCGAGCTGTTGCTTTTCAAATCTCCGCTTATTAACCGGACTGGTGCGTTTGCCGCGCGAACTGTTGCTTTCTCGGACGCTTGAAAGCCACCACCGGCAGCGCCTATGCGGTTCGTTCGTATGGCCGACCATTCCGCCGCATGGATGCGGCGGATGAGCCTACATGGATGTATTCACGGCGTGTCGGCCATATGGATAACCGCGATAGGCGCACAGCCGGGCAATGCTTTTCTGCGACGTTAGTCAGTCCACGCGTCGAATGCGCGCGCCAAGTCCGGACAACTTCTCCTCGATGTGCTCGTAGCCGCGGTCGAGGTGGTAGATGCGATCGATCGTGGTCTCGCCGTCGGCCACCAGTCCGGCCAGGATCAGCGACGCCGACGCGCGCAGGTCGGTCGCCATCACCTGCGCACCGGACAACTGCGGCACGCCGCGCACCATCGCGCTATGGCCCTGCACGTGGATATCGGCGCCGAGGCGCTGTAGCTCCTGCACGTGCATGAAGCGGTTCTCGAAGATCGTCTCGTTGATGATCGCCGCGCCGTCGGCGATGCAATCCATCGCCATGAATTGCGCCTGCATGTCGGTGGGGAAAGCGGGATGCGGCGCCGTGGTGATGTCGACCGCCTTGGGACGGCGACCGTGCATGTCCAGCGTGATGCGGTCGCCGTCGATGGTGATCTCCGCGCCAGCCTGCTCAAGCTTCTGCAATACGGCATCCAACGACCCGGGATGGGCGTTGACGACAGTGACGCGACCGCCGGTCATCGCCGCGGCGACCAGGAAGGTGCCGGTCTCGATGCGATCGGCGAGCACCGCGTGATGCGCGCCGTGCAGGCGTTCGACGCCTTCGATGGTGATGCGCGGCGTGCCCGCGCCTTCGATCTTCGCGCCCATCGCGATCAGGCAGTCGGCAAGATCGACGATCTCCGGTTCCATCGCGCAGTTTTCCATCACCGTGGTGCCGCGCGCGAGGGTCGCCGCCATCATCACGTTCTCGGTCGCGCCGACGCTGACCATGTCGAACACCACGCGTCCGCCGCGCAGGCCGCCCTCGACTTCGGCGCGGATGTAGCCGTGCTCGACGGTGACGGTCGCGCCCAGCGCTTCCATGCCCTTCAGGTGCAGGTCGACCGGTCGCGAGCCGATGGCGCAACCGCCCGGCAGCGACACTTCGGCCTGGCCGAACTTCGCCAGCAACGGGCCCAGCACCAGCACCGAAGCACGCATGGTCTTGACCAGTTCATACGGCGCGACATGACTGTTCACACTGCGCGGATCGACTTCCACCGCGCTCGCCTTGCCGGTGCCCAGGGTGCCCTGGTCGATGGTGATGCCCGCGCCCAGCCCTGCCAGCAGGCGTGTGGTGGTCACCACGTCGTGCAGGTGCGGCACGTTGGAAATCGCCACCGGCTCATCGGCCAGCAAGGTGGCGCACAGGATCGGCAACACCGCGTTCTTGGCGCCGGAAATGCGCACCTCGCCCCGCAACGGGACGCCACCTTGCACAACGATCTTCTGCATCGGGTTTCTCTTGGAACGGCGCTTGGCGCCGAGGAATCACAGGCCGGCGGCGGTTGCTTCGGCGGGGGTCAGGGTGCGCAGCGACAGGGCGTGGATTTCGCCGCCCATGCGTTCGCCCAGGGTCGCGTAGACCATGCGGTGGCGGGCCAGCGGCAGCTTGCCCTCGAAGTCCGCGCTCACCACCAGTCCCTCGAAATGGACGCCATCGTCTCCCTGCACCTGGGCGCGGGCACCGGGCAGGCCGGTTTCGATCAATTCCTGGATGGTTTCGGCACGCATCGGCGCTACGGGTCCACGGCTACAATAACGGCCACAAGATTAAAGGAATCCCGGGGAAATGTCCGGAACCGGACCCACTGCACCGATGTTCGCCGCCAGCGGAAAACGCGTCTTCGACGTCGAAATCGACGCCCTGCGCGCGGTCGGCGCACGCATCGACGGCGACTTCAGCCGCGCCTGCGCATTGCTGCTGGCCACCCGCGGCCGCGTGGTCTGCGTCGGCATGGGCAAGTCCGGCCACGTCGCCCGCAAGATCGCCGCGACCCTGGCCTCGACCGGCACGCCGGCGTTCTTCGTCCATCCGGGCGAAGCCGGCCACGGCGACCTCGGCATGATCACCGACGCCGACACCGTGCTGGCGCTATCGAATTCCGGCGAGACCGACGAATTGCTGATGCTGCTGCCGGTGCTGGCGCGCCAGGGCAATGTGCTGGTGGCGATGACCGGTCGCCCCGAATCCACCCTCGCCCGCGAGGCCGCCGTCCATCTCGACGTCAGCGTGCCCGCCGAAGCCTGCCCGCTCGATCTCGCGCCGACCAGCAGCACCACCGCCGCACTGGCGATGGGCGATGCATTGGCGGTCGCCCTGCTGGAAGCGCGCGGCTTCACCGCCGAGGATTTCGCCCGTTCGCATCCGGCCGGCAGCCTCGGCCGCCGCCTGCTCCTGCATATCCGCGACGTCATGCACAGCGGCGACGCCGTACCGACCGTGCCCGCCAACGCCACCCTCGGCGAAGCGCTGGTGGAGATGAGCCGCAAGCGCCTCGGCATGACCGCCATCGTCGACGACAGCCAGCACCTGCTCGGCCTGTTCACCGACGGCGACTTGCGCCGCACCCTGGACGATGCCGGCATCGACGTCCGCGCCACCCCGATCGCCAGCCTGATGACGAAGACCCCGCGCACCGTCGCTGCCGAAGCCCTCGCCGTCGAAGCCGCACGCCTGATGGAAGCGCACAAGATCAACGCGCTGATCGTGATCGACGGCGAACGCCGCGTCGTGGGCGCCCTCAACATTCATGACCTGTTGCGCGCCCGCGTGGTGTGATCGGCCATTCATGCACCCGACCTATTCCCCCGACCTGCTCGCCCGCGCCGCCCGCATCCGCCTGATCGGATTCGATGTCGACGGCACGCTGACCGACGGCCGCCTGCACTTCGACGACCACGGCCACGAGTCCAAGACCTTCCATTCCCAGGACGGCATGGGCATGGTGCTGCTGCGCGAATCGGGCATCGAAACCGCCATCGTCACCGCCCGCGTCAGCAATCTGGTGGAACTGCGCGGCAAATCGCTGGGCGTGAAGCACATCCATACCCACGAACGCCGCAAGCTGGCGCGCATGCAGGCCATCGCCGCGGACATGGGCATCGCCATGGACGAGGTCGCCTTCATGGGCGACGACCTGCCCGACCTCGCCACCCTGCGCGCGGTCGGCCTGTCGATCGCACCGGCCGACGCCCACCCATGGGTGCTGGCCGAAGCGGACTGGGTCACCCCGCGCAAGGGCGGACGCGGCGCCGCCCGCGACGCCTGCGACCTGCTGCTGGCCGCCCATGGCAAGCTCGACGCCATCCTTGAATTGGGAGAGCACCCGTGAGCTGGCGCGCATGGCTGACCGTGATCCTGGGCGTGGCCGCGCTGCTGGCCGGCCTGGCGATCTGGAACGAGAACAACCACCTCAAGACCCGCGGCGCGGCCGAGTACCGCCCCGACTACGTGCTGACCGATTTCACCATGGTCTCGCTCGACGAGAAGGGCAAGGAAGCGCTGACGGTGTCGGCACCGCAGCTGCGCCGCAATCCCGATACCCAAGCGATGGACCTCGATACCCCGACCTTCCTGTTCCCCGACCGCAACAACCGGCGCTGGCGGGCGACTTCGAAGACGGCCTGGGTCAGCGCCAAGGGCGAGCAGGTCAAGCTGCGCGGCGACGCCGTGATCGACTCGCCGACCGGCGACGCCGACCAGGGCCGGATTTCCAGCCCGACGCTCGACGTTTTCACCGAAAAGGGCAAGGAACGCGCCACCACGCCGGATGCGGTCGTCATTACCAAGCCGGGCACTATAATCCGCGGTCGGGGCCTGGACGCAGATTTCAACCAGGATCGCGTCGTGCTCCACAACGAAGTCAGGATCCAATATGCCCCCTAAGCTGCGCGCCAGTCTGATCCCCTTGCTGCTCGTTCTCGCGGCATCGTCCGCACTCGTGCAGGCGAAAACGTCCGATCGCAAGCAGCCGACCAACATCGAAGCCGACCGCGTGGAATATTCCACCAAGTCCACTGCCCCCAACGTCCTCGACGGCAACGTCGTGGTGATCCAGGGCACGATGACGGCGAAAGGCGCACACGCGACCGTGTGGGCAACCAATGGCAAGACCAATCGCATCCTGATGACGGGATCGCCGGTGGTGCTGACCGAAACGCTCGACGACGGTTCGCCGATGAAGGCGACCGCCGCGCAGGTCGATTACAACCTGGATACCGAAACCGCAGTGTTCACCGGCAATGTCGTGCTGACCCAGCCCAAGGGCACGATGAACGGCCAGAAAGTCACCTACAACATGAAGACCGGACAGGTTCAGTCCGGTGGCGACGGCACCCGCGTCAAGATGCTACTGCAACCGGACTCGGGCACCTGACGTGCTGGTCGCGGAAGGTCTGCGCAAGAAGTACAAGTCGCGCGAGGTCGTGCGCGATTTCGGGCTCACCCTCGATGCCGGCGAAGTGGTCGGCCTGCTCGGTCCCAACGGCGCCGGCAAGACCACCTGCTTCTACATGATCGTCGGGCTGGTGCCGGCCGATGCCGGCAGCATTACCCTCGACGGCCAGGACATCACCCCGCTGCCGATGTACACCCGCGCCAAGCGCGGCGTCGGCTACCTGCCGCAGGAACCCTCGGTGTTCCGCAAGCTGTCGGTGGCCGACAACATCCGGCTGGTGCTGGAACTGCGTACCGACCTCGATGCCAACGGCCGCCGTCGCGAACTCGAATCGTTGATGGACGAGCTGCAAGTCGGCCATGTCGCCGACCAGATGGGCGCCAGCCTGTCCGGCGGCGAGCGCCGTCGCGTCGAGATCGCCCGCGCTCTGGCCGCGCGCCCGCGCCTGATGCTGCTGGACGAACCGTTCGCCGGCGTCGATCCGATTTCGGTCAACGAGATCCAGCGCATCGTCCGCCACCTCAAGGATCGCGGCATCGGCGTGTTGATCACCGACCACAATGTCCGCGAGACCCTTGGCATCTGCGATCGCGCGTATATTCTGAACGAAGGCGCGGTACTGGCCCAGGGCGCACCCGCGGCGCTGCTGGACAATGCCGATGTGCGCCGCGTGTACCTGGGCGAATCCTTCCGTCTCTGACCGCCATCGGCTGACGGAAACCGCCTGATCCGATCCCCCCGGAGGCGGTTTGAAGCAGCAGGTCAATCTCTCGCAGTCGCAACAGCTGTCGCTCACGCCGCAGCTGCGCCAGTCGCTGCACCTGCTGCAACTCTCGGCGCTGGAACTGGAAGCGGAAGTCGCCCAAGCGATCGAGAACAATCCCCTGCTCGACTGGCTGGAAGGCGGCGAACTCGGCACCAGCGAGGCGCGCGACGCACTCGAGCTCGGTGCTGAAAGCGACGTGCGCGACGAACCCGAGCCCGTTCGCGAAGAGGGCGAAGCGAGCGACCTCGGCGATGTCGAATGGAAACTCGACGAAGGCGATGTCGTCGGCCAGTGGGCGCCAGGAGAAGACGACGACGAAGATCCGCGACTCAATCGCGCGGCCGAGGAATCGTTGCAGGAACACCTGCGCTGGCAACTCCACCTGAGTCCGCTCGACGCCCGTGCCCAGGCGATCGGCGTGGCGCTGATCGACGCGATCGATGACGACGGCTATCTGCGCGACTCGCTCGCCGCCATCGCCGAAGCCCTGCGCCCCGACATCGACGCCGGCGACGACGAAATCGCCATGGTGCTGGCGCAGGTGCAGCGCTTCGATCCGCCCGGCGTCGGCGCCCGCGATCTCGGCGAATGCTTGTCACTGCAATTGCGGATGCTGCCACTGTCGCGCGAACGCGATCTCGCCCTAGCCCTGTGCGGCCCCCAGCTGGAACGCCTGCCCAAACTCGGCATCGATGGCGCGGCGCGCCTGCTCGGCTGCAGCAGCGATGACGCCGCAGCGGCGATCGCCGTGTTGCGCAGCCTCGACCCCAAGCCCGGCGCTGCGATGGCATCGCTGGAACAGGACACCTACGTGGTCCCGGACGCCGTGATCTGGCGCGATCACGGCGTCTGGAACGTCGCCCTGACCGGCAATTCGGTGCCGCGCATCGGCATCCACGAGGGCTATGTGCGGATGATCCGCCGCGCCAGCCGCGACGACGCCAGCTATTTGCGCGGGCAGTTGCAGGAAGCGCGCTGGCTGCTCAAGGGCATCCGCGCCCGTGGCGAAACCCTGCTCAACGTGGTGCGCTGCCTGGCGCGCGAGCAATCGGGCTTCCTCGAATTCGGCGAACAGGCCCTGCGCCCGCTGACCCTGCGCGAGTTGTCGGTGAAGCTCGGCCTGCACGAATCGACGATTTCCCGCGCGATCGCCCGCAAGCACGTGCGCACCCCGCGCGGCACCCTGCCGTTGCGCGCGTTCTTCGCTTCCGGCATCGATACCGGGGCCGGCGGCGAGGCGTCGAGCGCCGCGATCCAGTCGATGCTGCGCCAGCTGATCGCCGCCGAGGATCCGCGCAAGCCGCTGTCGGACGCCGCACTGGCCGACAAGCTGAAGCAATCCGGAATCCCGGTCGCCCGTCGCACCATCGCCAAATATCGTGACCTCTTGCGCATTCCGCCGTCGAACGAACGCGTGCGCATGAATTGACGAAATCTTCACGCCATTCGCCACGGATTGCGCAATGCTGGATGCGCCCATCCGGGCGACACAGGAGCCGCCATGAATCTCGAAGTCCACGGCCATCAGCTTGAAGTCACCGACGCGCTGCGCAGCTATGCGAACGAAAAGTTCCAGCGACTCGGCCGCCACTTCGAGCATCCGTTCGACTCGAAGATCCAGCTCTCCATCGACAAGCCGAACCACTGCGCGGAAGGCACGGTGGTCGCCAACGGCCGCACCCTGCACGCCGAAGCCAGCGCCCCGACGATGTACGCGGCGATCGACATGCTGGTGGACAAGCTGGATCGTTCGCTGATGAAAGTGAAAGACCGCATGGTCGACCACGGCCGCGGCGATTCGGTGCGACAGCAGGCGTAATCCGTACGCAATGCATCCAGCGCGTATGAATCACGCGCTGGATGCAGATTCCTCGCATTTCCACGACGTGCCGCCGGCCTGTGCGTCGAACTGCACGACATTGCCGCGACGCTGCAGCGTGTAGCCGTCGCCCGCGTAGGTCTCGCCTGCGCCGTCGCGGCCACCGCGCGCGAGCTTGAGCTTGCGACCACCGCTCCACGCGACATTGGCCGCCACGCCTTGATACGAAACGCGCAATTGCGTGCCGTTTTCGCAGACGTAGGCCACTTCGGCTTGCGGGGCCAGCATCGGCGTCGGCGTTTCCGGCGGCGGCAGCTTGATCTTGCGTGGAATGCCGGCCTGCACCTTCTGTGTTTCACCCTTCGCGATTTTCTGTTGTTCGATAGGCGCTGGCGCCGGTGCCGGCGTTTCCGCGACGACTGGTTGCGCCGCAGCCGGTGATGTTTCGGCCGTTGGCAAGGGAACGGGTTTGTCCTGTTCGCGCTGGCAGCTCGCCAGCAAGGCCAACGGAAGGATCAGGCAGGCGCGCTTCATGGCGCAACTCCATTGAATGCGGTTCATCGATCTTCCCAAAAGAAACAGCCCGGCGCCGTGAAGCGCCGGGCTGCAAGTTTCGACAGGATGTTTACTTCTTGAAACGCTGCGCGCCGCAACTGGCGATGCGACCACCCTGGTTGCCCTGCAGCAGGCCGGCTGTCGCCAGCTGATCCTTGTAGCCGCTCAGGCAGTTCTGGTACGTGCCCTTGTTGGTCGATGTCGCCAGGCACATTTCGTCGCGCGCCTGCACGCTGGCACCGATGATGATGCCGCCAGTGGAGGAGATCACCGGCACGCCGGTGTCGCAGCTGTTGATCAGCGCCGTGCCCGGATTCAGGGTCCAGCCGATGTCCTGGAAGGCCGCCGGCGTCAGGTCGAGGTCGAGATTGGCGTTCAACGTATCGGTGATCGCCGGTTCCATCAGCGCATTCGGCGTTGCCGAGACGTCGTAGTGCGAGAACGTCGATCCCGGCTGGATCGTCGCCGGCGCATACAGACGCGCATAACCGGCCGCATCTGCACCTGCGTGCCACCCCGGCACTGCGGCCACGGCAACGTTCACGCCCGGCGTACCGGCGCGGATCGCCGCGCCATCGGCCTGGCTGATCATCACCGCGGGAATGGTCGCGGTGATCGTCGGATCATCGGCCATGTTCAGGATGCCTGCGGTGTTGTTGGCGACGATGACGCCGATCGCACCCGCATCCTGCGCGTTCTTGACCTTGAGCTCGAAGCCGCAGGTCCCGCGATCGACCAATGCGATCTGGCCGGCATACGCACCGGCGGGGGACGCCGAACAGCCCTGCGACGGTGCTGCGCTGCCGTCATTGACCGGTACCACCGAACCGCTGAAGTTGGATGCGGTGACTGCCGGACCGAATGCGGCGGTGCCGTACTCGTAATTGCCGATGGTGTTGCCGCTGGCACGCAACCCGAGCGCCTCGCCCAGCACCAGCGGAACCTGGGCCGTGACGTTCGGGCCGCGGAAGACCAGCTTGCCGGCTTTCTCCGCGGCCACGCGACCGGCGTTGGTCAGCTGGTACCAGCCCTTCTGCGTGGCATCGTCGTAGACGAAGCTCGAGAAGATGTCCTGGTAGCCGGCCAGCGGTGCGCCGGTGTTGACGTTGCCGAAGCCGAGGAAGCCGAGGCCATGGCCGATTTCATGCATGACCACGTTGAGGAAGTTGATCTGCCCGGCCGGCGTCCTGCCATCGAGGCCGTAATACCAGCCCGATCCCGGCGAGCACGGCGAACCATCGGGATTGGTGCCGCCCCATGAAGAATTGAAACGGCTGACGATGTCGACGCCGGCGCCGTTCTGCAGGTCGGTGCCGATCAACGCATCGGACAAAGCCGCGGGATAGATCGTCGGCGGCGCGCCATCGGCGGTGAGGATGTAGGCCGTTGCCGGGCCGGCGGAACCGAGCACGGCGCCCGTTGCGTCGCAGGTCAGCGGTTCGAAACTCGCCTGCACGCGAATCTGCACGTCGCTCTGCAGCACCGACCCCCAGAGATCGGCGGCGTACTGGTAGACGATGCGGCGCTGCTCGCCGACCGTGGTGCCGGGATTGCCGCCTTCGGGCGCGCGCACGGTGGTGTCGTTCAGGCCCTTGCCGGCGGGATCGACGTTGATCGGCACGATGTCGGCCGCCTGTGCGGCGCCGGCAAGCGCCAGGCCGATGGAGAGCAGGAGAAGAAGGCCCTTGTTCACTTGATCGCCTCCTTGCGGACCGGTTCGACCGGCTTCGCTTCGTGGGAAGTCGTGTACGTGCCATCGGCACGCTTCACCGCATACACGTTCATCAGCCGGTCTTCCGGCACCGGAATCTCGACGACACCCGCAGGCAACACGCGCTTGGCGGCCACGGCTTCGCTCTCGGTGCGCGGCATCACCACGCGCTTGCCCTTCGACGAGGCATCGCCACGCAGGAAGGCTGCCCGCTTGGCGGCCTTCTCGGCTGCCTTGTCCGCAGGTTGCGCGGCCTGCACCGTGGTTCCGGCCAGGAAGATGACGCCGATTGCCGCGGCGGGCAAAAGACGGCGGAGGTGAATCGTCCTTCTCATCGTTGTCGATTCCTTTGTGATGTTGGGGGGACACGCTGAACCCGGGCGGGTACGCACAGGGCCGCGAAATGTGGCCCATGTCCGTTTTTATATTGCACAGGGACACAGTTGCCGCAAGCCCGACGGCGCCTGGGAAAACCCGGCGAACCCTTTCATTGACCTTTCATGCGGGTTTTCGCGCATTCAGCCCCGGATCCGGTGTCCTGTGACCGGTCCCGGTCCACGTCGCTTTTTTTGCCCTGCAATATGGATCCGCGAAGACAGGAAAGTGAATCCGGCGGGCTGCCCACCCGTTCTGCTATATCCTTCCCGCCAGCACTTCCCCGGCCTGGTCCATGCCGATTGCCTCATTGCTCAATCGCGAGCGCGTCAGCACCAGCGAACGCGCGCTCGATCGCCAAGACGCCCTTGCTGCCGTCGCCGACCTGCTCGGTGAACCCGGCGCGCTCGAAGCATTGCTGCAGCGCGAACAGATGGGCAGCACGGCGATCGGCCATGGCGTCGCGGTTCCGCACGGCCGCATGGCCGGCCTGAAGACACCCGTGGGCGCGTTCCTGCGCCTCGCGACTCCGGCGCAATTCGGCGACCAGGAAGTCGATCTGCTGTTCGCCCTGCTGATGCCGACCGACAATCCGCAGATGCACCTGCATGCACTCGCCGATATCGCCGCATTGTTTTCCGACGACGCCCTGCGCGAACGCCTGCGCACCGCGGTCGGCGACGATGCGCTGTTCCGCCTGCTCACCGGAACCGACTCTCCATGACGCTCTCGGTCACCGCACGCGAAACCTTCGACGGACTGGAAGCGCGGCTCGACCTGCGCTGGTTGGCCGGCCGCAACGGCGATTCGCAGGTGCTGGAAGCGGTCGAGACCAATGCGCGCCGGCCGTCGCTGGCCGGCTACCTCAACATCATCTACCCCAACAAGGTGCAGATCCTCGGCGCGGAAGAACTTGCGTGGCTGGATTCGCTGGACGCGCGCCCGCGCTGGGACGTGATCGGCCGCATGATCGACGCGCGCCCGCTGGCGCTGGTGATCAGCAAGAACCAGGATTGCCCGTCCGACCTGCTGCACGCCGCGGAGGAAAACGATACGCCGCTATGGGTATCGCCGCGTCGCGGCCACGAGCTGTTCAACCACATCCAGTATTTCCTCGCGCGCCGGCTCGCGCCACGCATCACGCTGCACGGCGTGTTCATGGAGATCTATTCGATCGGCGTGCTGATCACCGGCGAATCCGGCTCGGGCAAGAGCGAACTCGCGCTGGAACTGATCACGCGCGGCCATCGCATCGTCGCCGACGACGCGCCCGAGTTCACCCAGATCGCACCCGACGTGCTCGACGGCACCTGCCCGGAAATCCTTCAGGACATGCTGGAAGTGCGCGGCATCGGCGTGCTCAACGTGCGCCAGACCTTCGGCGACACCGCGGTGAAGCGCAACAAATACCTGCGCCTGATCGTGCACCTCACCCGCCCGCACCTGGAACCGAAACCGGGCGGCATGGACCGCCTCACCGGCGACCTCGACACCCAGCGCATCCTCGACCTCGACGTCCCGCGCATCACCCTGCCGGTGATGCCCGGCCGCAACCTCGCGGTGCTGACCGAGGCGGCGACGCGCCAGCACATCCTGCGCGCGAAGGGCGTCGATCCCGCCGCGGCCTTCACGGCCCGCCACTCGCACTTCCTGGAACCGTCGCCATGACCACGCCCCGCCTCATCCTGGTCACCGGCATGTCGGGTTCCGGCAAATCGGTCGCGTTGCGCACGCTGGAAAACCTCGGCTTCCATTGCGTCGACAACCTGCCCGCGGAAATGTTGCCGGACTGGGCGCGGCGGATGATCGCGGACGACGGTTTCCCGGTCGAGCGCATGGCCGCCAGCATCGACATCCGCAGCCGCAGCGATCTCGCGCAAATGCCGGAATGGCTGGGCGAGGTCGGCGCGATCGGACTCGATCCGCAACTGGTCTTCCTCGAAAGCTCCGACGAAGTGCTGGTGAAGCGCTATTCGGAATCGCGCAGCAAGCATCCGCTCAGCCATCTCGGCCTGGCGCTGGCCGATTCGTTGCGCCTCGAACGCCAGGCGCTGAAACCGTTGCGCGCGCTGTCCGACGTGCTGATCGATACCAGCGGGCTCAATGTCCACCAGTTGCGCCGCACGCTCACGAAAGAACTCGACGTGGCGCCCGACCACCAGCTGTCGCTGCTGTTCGAATCGTTCGCCTACAAGCGCGGCATTCCCAGCGACGCCGATTTCGTGCTCGACGCGCGGATGCTGCCCAACCCGCACTGGGAACCGGCGCTGCGCCCGCTGTCCGGGCGCGACACGGCCGTGCGCGAATACTTCGAGGGCGAACCGGAAGTCACCACCTACGTGAAGCAGGTGACCGACTTCCTCGACACCTGGCTGCCGAAACTGCAGGGCGAAACCCGCAGCTACGTCACCGTCGCCTTCGGCTGCACCGGCGGCCGCCATCGTTCGGTCTACCTCGCCGAAGTGATCGCGGAACACGCCCGCGCGCGCGGCTGGGAAGAAGTCGCGACCTTCCATCGCGAACTCGAGTGATTGCCGTGGTCTCATGCTAATTTGACGGCATGAGCGTCGGACTCCTCCTCGTCACCCATGAAGGCATCGGCCGGCCGATGCTGGCCGCGGCCGAGCGCCTGCTGCGCAGCCTGCCGCTGAAAACGGGCGTCTACGAATTGCCGTTCGACCTCGATCCGCAAACCGCATTGCCGCTGGCGAGCGCGGAACTGCGCAAGGTCGACGACGGCGAAGGCGTGCTGGTGCTGACCGATGTCTACGGCGCCAGCCCGAGCAATCTCGCCGCGCAACTGGTGCGCCTGGGCACGCCGGCGAAACGCGTCTCCGGCGTGAGCCTGCCGATGGTGCTGCGGGTGATGAATTACGCCGACCACGACCTCGCCGGATTGCAGTCGATCGCATCGGTGGGCGGCCGCAACGGCGTTGTCCTGGACGAGGGCTGAGCGATGGCAGAGCGCGAGATTCCCGTCATCAACAAGCTCGGCCTGCACGCGCGGGCCAGCGCGAAACTGGTGCAGACCACGGCGCCGTTCAAGTCGAAGATCCTGCTGTCCGCTCGCGGCCGCGAAGTCGATGCCAAGAGCATCATGGGCGTGATGATGCTGGCCGCCGGCGTCGGCAGCACGGTCATCGTCCGCGCCGAAGGCGAGGACGCCGATGCCGCGATCGCCGCGGTCGTCGATCTGTTCGCACGCCGCTTCGACGAAGGGGAATAATCGGTGCGGCGCATCTACCAGGCGCAACCGGCCGCACGCGGCAGTGCGCTGGGTCGCGCCCGCGTCGTGCATACCCATCCGCTTCAGATTCGCGAAGAACGCATCCGGGCCAGCGATGTTCCCGGCGAATTGGCGCGCCTGCGCTCCGCGATCGGCGTGGTGCGCGGCGAAATGGCGGCGCTGCGCGAGAAGCTGCAGGACACCCTGACCAAGGAAGTGCGCGACCTGATCGACGTCCACACTCTGGTGCTGGACGATCCCGAATTGCTGCGCGGCCTGAAGTCGCTGGTACAGGACGAACTGTGCAGCGCCGACTATGCATTGCGCCTGCAGCGCGACCGCGTCGCCGATGCCTTCGCGGCGATGGACGATGCCTACCTGCGCGGGCGCATGGAAGACATCGACCAGGTGATCCTGCGCATCCACAGCGCATTGCACCAGCGCGACGCCGAAGTCGCCGGCGCCGCCGGCGACATCCTGGTCACTCCCAGCGTGGCGCCGGCCGATCTCGCCCGACTGCCGTCGCAAGGCGTCCTCGGCATCGTCACGATTGCCGGCAGCGCCTATTCGCACAGCGCCATCCTCGCGCGCAGCCTGCACCTGCCGATGGTCAGCGGCTCCGTCGAGGCACTGGCCGACATCAACGACGGCGACGTGCTGATCGTCGACGGCGACACCGGCACGGTCATCGTCGAACCGTCCGCCGCCGACCTGCGCCAGCACCGGATCAAGGCACGCGAGGAACAGCGCGAACGCAAGGCGCTGCAGAAACTTCGGCGCGAACGCACCCGCACCCGCGACGGCCAGGACATCGAGCTGTGGATCAACGCGGAAACCCGCGAGGACATCGCCACCGGCCACATGCTCGGCGCCAACGGAGTCGGCCTCTATCGTACCGAATTCCTGTTCCTGCAGCGCGACGAGGTGCCGAGCGAAGAGGAACAGTTCCTCGCCTATCGCGACGCCGTGCTCGGCATGGCCGGACGCCCGGTCACCATCCGCACCCTCGACATCGGCGCCGACAAGGCCGACCGCACCGGGCTGGCGCTGACCGGCGAACCCAATCCCGCGCTCGGCGTGCGCGGCGTGCGCCTGTCGCTGCGACGCCCGGAACTGTTCGACGACCAGTTGCGCGCCATCCTGCGTGCCTCCGCCTACGGCCCGGTGCGCATCCTGCTGCCGATGGTGTCGGGGCGGGAGGAGATCAAGTCGGTGCGCCAGCGCGTAAAACGCTTGCACGCCGAATTGTCGAAGACACACTCGGCGATCCGCGAACTGGTCCCACTCGGCGCGATGATCGAAGTGCCGTCGGCGGCGTTGTCGCTGGCGCGCTGGATCGGCCTGGTCGATTTCGTGTCGATCGGCACCAACGACCTCGTGCAATACCTGCTCGCCGCCGATCGTGGCAACGACGCGCTCGACGATCTCTACACACCGCTGCATCCGGCGGTGTTGCGCGTGCTCGCCGACATCATCCGCACCGCGCGCCTGCGCGGGCGCCCGGTCGCGATGTGCGGGGAATTCGCCGCCGACCCGCTGTATGCGCCGTTGCTGCTCACGCTCGGCCTCGAACAGTTCAGCATGCATCCCTCGAGCCTGCTGGAAGTGCGCAAGGCCGTCCGCGCCACCACCTACGAAGCGCGCCGCGCGATGCTGCCACACTTGCTGCGCCTGCAGGATCGCGCAGCCATCGAACAATGGATGCAGGACAATCCCGCAGCGGGGTGACGCCGGCAACCTTCGCGGGCGATAATCGGGCCATGAACGCCTGATCCGTCGCGCCTTGGCGCGGCCGCCCAACGGAATCCGTGCCTTGGCCGAAATCCTCCGCCACGACAAGACCGCGCGCCAGCTCCGGCTGCTGTCGGACGCGCTCGACAGCGGTCGCCTCGGCCCGGTGCGGCGCCTGGTCAACACGCTGTCGCCGGCGGAAATCGGCAACCTGCTGGAGTCGCTGCCGCCGGCCAAGCGCAGCGTGGTGTGGGGATTGGTCGATCCCGAGGACGACGGCGAGGTGCTGGTCCACGTCGGCGAGGAAGTCCGCGAAGGCCTGATCGCCGACATGGATCCCGACGAACTGGTCGCCGCGGTCGAAGACCTCGATATCGACGACCTGGCCGATCTCGCCGAGGACCTGCCGGACACGGTCGTCGACGAGGTGCTGAAGTCGATGGACCGCGAGAACCGCGAGCGCCTCGAGCAGGTGCTGTCCTACGAGGAGGACACCGCCGGCCGCCTGATGAATCCCGACGTGGTCACGGTGCGCACCGACACCACCGTCGACGTCGTGCTGCGCTACCTGCGCCTGCGCGGCGAACTGCCCGAACACACCGACCATCTCTACGTCGTCAGCAAGCGCCACCAGTATCTCGGACGCATCGCGCTGCAGGCCTTACTGACCCACGACTCCAACACGTCGGTGAACGAGTTGATGGATGGCGAGCAGCCGGCGATCGACGTCCACGAAACCTCCGACGAAGTCGCGCGCCAGTTCTCCGACCACGACTGGATCTCCGCGCCGGTGGTGGACGACAACAACATCCTGCTCGGCCGCATCACCATCGACGACGTCGTCGACATCATCCGCAACCAGGCCGAACACCAGGTGCTGTCGGCCGCCGGCCTCGACGAGGAAGAGGACCTGTTCTCGCCCGTGCGCCGCGCCTTCCGCCGCCGCATGTTGTGGCTGACGATCAATCTCGCCACCGCGTTCCTGGCGTCGTCGGTGGTCGGCCAGTTCCAGGGCACCATCGCCCACCTGGTTTCGCTGGCGGTATTGATGCCGATCGTCGCCGGCATGGGCGGCAACGCCGGTACCCAGGTGCTGGCGCTGATGGTGCGCGGCCTTGCGCTCGGCCAGATCGGCGCCAGCAACGTGATGACGCTGGTATGGAAGGAAGTGCGCATCGCCATCATCAACGGCATCGGCATCGGGATATTGCTGGCACTGGTCGTGCTGGTGTGGTTCCGCGATCCGATGCTGGCGCTGGTGATCGCGATGGCGTTGACCATCAACTTCACCGCGGCCGCGCTCGGTGGCGTGTTCGTGCCGGTAATGGTCAAGCGCATGGGTTTCGATCCGGCACTGGCCGGCGGCGTCATCCTCACCACCATCACCGACGTGATGGGTTTCCTGAGTTTCCTCGGACTGGCGACGATCTTCCTGCTGCATCGATAGCCCGCGCGCGCGATACTTCCAGCATGCCGCTTTCCCGCAAGATTGCCGTCGCGCTGATCACCTTCGGCTTGCTCATGCTCGCCGTCAGCCACTACCGCGATGGCTTGTTCGCGCAGTCCAGCCTGCTGCTCGGCATCATGCCGCTGCTGTTCGCGGGATTGCTGCTGGGTCGCACCGGGTTGTGGATGACTGCCGCGGCGTATTTCGTGATCCTGGTCATCGGCGCCTGGTCGGACCTGCGCCACGGCGTGGCCGGCATTTCCACGGTCGCCACTGCATCGGCCAGCCTGCTGCAGCCGGTGATGGGCAGCCTGATCGTGGCGCTGATCCTGGATCGCATGATCCTGAAATCCGACATCAGCCGGCAACGCAGCCACGATCTGGCCTTGTTGTGCCGCCAGCTGGAATACGAGATGCAGGAAAAGGAACGCTCGAACGCCCAGCTGATCCACTCGCAACGCATGGATTCGCTGGGCAAGCTGGCCGGCAATGTCGCCCACGACTTCAACAACCTGCTTGGCGTCGTCCTCGGTTATGCCAAGCTGGCCGAAGTCGACGGCGATGCCGCCCAAACGCACATGGCCGGCATCGTCAACGCGACCCGGCGCGGCAAGCAATTGACCGGGAGACTGATGACGCTGGCGCGCCCGCATCCGCCCGCCCGCACGACCTTCGATGCAAACGAAGTGCTGAACGCACTACTGCCGATGCTCCGGCCGATCTTCGGGAAACACATCCAAGTGGCGATCGCGCGATGCCGCCAGGCCGCATGGATCCACATGGATGTCGCCGAGTTCGAAGCCAGCGTGCTGAACATCGCCAAGAACGCCAGCGACGCCCTGGCCGGCGACGGCATGTTCCATATCGAGACCGATGTCGTCGACGATGAAGTCCGCCTGCGCTTCACGGACAACGGTTGCGGCATGTCGCCCGACATCGCCGCGCAGGTATTCGAGCCCTTCTTCACCACCAAACCGGCAACGCAAGGCACCGGCATCGGCCTGGCGGTGGTCTATCGCACCATCGTCGAATCGGACGGACGCATCGATGTGGCCAGCACACCGGGTCAAGGCACCTGCTTCACCTTGCATCTGCCATTGCGCGAACCACCCGGCCCCATCGGGAACACCTCAGCGCCCTGAGCGATCGCCCTTCGCATCGGCCCGCCGCAGCCGCGCCAGAAGGTCGTCATCCACGTCCGGCGTCTGCCGCTCCCGCGTCATCCACAACAACGCCAACAAGCTTGCCAGGCTCGCCGCCAGCCAGATCCAGTGGTACTTGTACCAAGGCTGCGGATGGTTCAACTGCAACGTCGCGGATGGCGACCATGCCCCGCCGAGTTCGCGCGCCTGGACTTCGAACGTCAAATGCCCCCAAGGCAATTCGGGCAACAGCACGCTCCGGCTGCTGCCTGCATCGACCCAGTTGTTCTCGCCGCCGGCAGCCCCGGTGACGCGATAGCGATAGCGCACCTTGTCGGGATCAAGGAAATCGATCGCGCCGTAACGGATTTCCAGATTCGCGGCATTGATGCCAAGCTCGGCGGGACGGAACACATCCAGTTCCTGCTGCGACACCGCCGCATGGTCGATGTAGGCCGGGGGCACGCGATTGCTGGCCCAATCCCGCAGCCGTGCCGGCGTCACCCGCGCGAAACCGATCATCATCGAGAACCACAAATTGCCGGTGCCGTCATCGGCGCAGGGCGAATTGGAGCCATTGAGCTCGGATGGATCCAGTCCGTCGCTGGATTTCAAGGTGAGGACATGCAGCCCGTCGGCCCCGATGCGGCGATCGAGCAGGCTGATGCCGCGATTTCCCGCCAGCCAGAGACGACCATCCGTGCTCGGCAGGATGCACGAAACCGTATCATCGAACAATCCGTTCGCCTCGGTGTACTGGCGAATCGCGCCATGCTCGATGCGGATCAGTCCGTTGCCGTAACTGCCGATCCACAGCACGCCATCCGCATCTTCGTACAGCGCCCTGAAATAGCGCCCGCGAATCCCCTGGTCCTGCGTCCAGCGTTCGACCACGGCATTGTCACGCACGCGGAATGCCCCGCGATCGCCCACGACCCACACTCCGCCCGCTCGCGCATCGACGATTTGCTTGACCATCATTCCGGCCAACTCCGGAATCTGCTCGAGCGCATCAAAGGCGCCGTTGGGCTTGAGACGCAGACGCCCCACGGAATACCGGTTCGCGACCCAATAAAGACCGCCCTGCGTCTTCCAGACGCCGATCTGGCCTTGTTGCGGCCACGCGACCACATGCTCGATATTTCCGCCTGCCAGTCGCGCCAGGACGCCGCCCGTGACGCCGATCCACAATGCATCGCCGGCATCATCCTTCAACAGACTGTGGATGCATCCTTCGCCGATCTTCCCGTCCAGCGACACGGTCGTTTGCCGGCCATCGGCAGTCCGATGCGACAGCGACAGACACCCCATCACCAGCCACATGCCGCCCGCTCCATCCGGCATGACCAGGCTCCCCGAAGCATCCGGAGCCGCGCGGGAACGTGCGAGATCCACGCGCGAAGAGCGCAACGACCACAAGCCTTTTCCGGGCGTTCCGATCCATAGCGTGCCATCCCCGTCGCTCAACAGGCTCGTCGCGTAAAGCCTTTCCGCGCCATCCAGCGGCATATCGCTGCCATCGCGAGCAAGACGATGCGTGCCCATGTTGTCGGCCGAGAGATAGATGCCTCCTGCGCCATCGGACAGTATCCGCGCCGATACCGGCAACTTGTCGCGCAAGAGCGTCCAGCGACCGGAGGCGACGTCATAGCGATACAGTCGGCCGCCCTCGACAAAAACCCAGGCCTGCGGGCCATCGTCGACCAGCCCGTAGGCCAGCTTGCATCCATCCGGCAGCGGCACGGACTCGAGACCGGCGCCGGACAAACGCTTCAGCGTCGGCTGGCTGCCCAGGATCACCAGCTTGCCCGGACGGACGGAAGCATCGCGCCCGTTGGCGGGGGCGCGCGTCTGTATCGCCTGCAGGCTGTCCGGATCCACGCGGACGGCCTCCGCATCCGTCAGTACCCAGAGATCATGTCCATCCGTCGACAACACGCGCCTGACCAGGCAATGGCCGCCACAGACTGGCAATTGGCGGAAGCGCCCGTGCTCGTACAGGCTGACGCCCGCGTCCTCGGTTCCGATCCACAGACGATGGCGACCGTCCTCGTACAGGGACACGATCCGCCTGCTTGGCAAGCCATCGGCCGAGCGAAAGGTGCGAAATTCATGTCCGTCGAAACGCGCCAGTCCACCGAAAGTCCCCACCCAGAGAAAACCGTCGTGGGTGCGCAGCAATGTATTGGCGCTGATCTGCGGCAACCCTTCGGCTTCGCCGTAATTGCGCAACACGGGGGGCGAACGCAAGTCCAGCACATCGTTTCCGCCGCGGATTGCACCGGCTGCCAGGGACTGCGAGGCGATGAGCAGGCCCGCCAGCAATTTCAGCAGCCATGCAGCGCCGGCGAAATGCCGCTGCATCATCCCGTCCTTCGCAGTCAAATCATCGCCCCTCATCGTGATTCGCCATGGTAGCGCCCAAAAAATCAGGGGGAGGCTTGCGCCTCCCCCTGACCGATCGCTTGAGGAGAGCGATCTAGATCCGTCCTCTGGGGTGGGGAGCGGATCCGTCGGCGAGACGGGAATGGGGACTCGTACTCGCCGTTCTCATGCCCGAGGGGACAGGCATGAAATCGATCAATTGACACTGCAGGTGACGGTGATTTCGTAGAACTGCCCCGGTGCCAGGGCAGGGAGGGCATATCCGCCGATATTTTCAAGCTGCGGAATCGTCGGCGTGGTTCCAACGGTACACTGGCCAGGCGTGGCCGAACAGGCAACGGCCGTCTTGGTCAGGCCCGTGGCAACCGGATCGTTCAGGATCGCGCCGGTCGCGGTATCCGGACCATTGTTGGTGACGCGGATCCTGTAGGACGTGGTGCTGCCGGACACGACGGAAGAAGTCCCGTTGGTCTTGGTGATCGAAAGGTCGGCGGTGAGCTTGCGGTTGGTGAAGGTGCAGACGATGGCGCTGCCGTTCGCGGTCGCGGCGGCATCCAGCGTCACCGTGCGCGTGGCGGTGCTGGCCGAGGCAGTTCCGCCGGAACCAAGGCCGCTGCAACTGATGCCCTGCAGTGTCCAGCCCGTCGGCGGCGTGCTTTCGGTGATGGTCGTCGATGTGCCGGCGGTGCTCAGCGTGTAGGTTGCCCCGGCTGTCGGCACGCTGTCGCCCGAGGTGGTGATGCTGTAGCCATTGGGCATGCCGTTGCTGCCGGTGAACGCAAACGTCCCGGTCCCGCCGACGCTGACCTTGTTGACGGTCACGGTCGGCTTCACCGTCGGCGCGGTATTGGTGATGCTGCAGACGAAATTGACCGAGGCATCGCTGCCGAGTGCGGTCGAGATGCTCCAGGCGGGACTCGCGGCACTGCCCACCGACGTCGCCGTGTAGGTGACGCCATTGCGCGTACAGGCGATCGATGCCGTGTATTGGTTCATGTTGGAACTGCTGCCCGACGCCATCTTCTCGCGCAGGTAATACGTCGTTCCGAGGTTCGCCGGGTTCAGGTTCGCGCTCGCCTGTTGCCCGGTTCCCGAACCGGTCGTGGTCGCCGTGGAGACGGTTCCTCCGGCCTGCGTGGTTCCGATTTCGATGGTGAACTGGTCATTGGCATTGCGGCGCGGCGAACCGATGACCTTGTTCAACTGGATGGTGTTGGTGGTGACCGAGCCATTGCAGCTGGCGGAGCTCGCCGCCGCGGCAGGATCCTTCAAGGCGCTGGCGGGGACGATCTGGGTGGTGCCGCCCGGCGTCGTCCATTGCAGTCGATCGAAGTTCAATCCTGCCTGGTTGGTCCAGTACATGCGGACCAACGCACAGCTGTTGGGATTGGGTGCCGTGAAACTCCCGAACGTTTCAAATGTCGTGTCGTTGGCGGTCCACGCACCGACCGACCCTGCAAGGATGCTGTAACTCGCGGAGCGGTAGTTGGTATTGGTGTAGTCCGGCGACAGTTCG
>JASLDW010000122.1 GCA_030151365.1 Lysobacter sp.
GCTGATCTTCTAACCCCTCAAGCTTTGTGCCTGCTGACACCTGCTTTAGGTCGGCCCGAAGGAGGAAAGTTTTAGCAGCAGCCTTAACCTCCGGAACAGAAAGTGTAGTCGACTTCCGAATCTCACTCGACGATAGAGTGAGTGGATCACCGGTGGAAACGAGAACAGACTCTAATTCTCCGGGAAAGTAGCCGGCTGGATATCCGCCCCTGGGGACGACCACGCCGGCTCCGCGGTGCTTCAGGGCTTTCCCGAAGTAGCCGTTATCCCCGCCGTAGGCGAGAAAAACGTTCACTTTCCGGCCGGGGAGGTAATAGTCGATGTAGCGATCGAGCCTCTCGAGGAGACGAGTGAAGTTCTGGGGGCAATTGGCCTCCAGTGCCGGGTAAAGGTCCACCCGCTCCCAGTCTGAACCTTCGCAGTGAGCCTGGAGAGAAAAGATTCGATCGGCAGCACTCTGGAAGGGATCGTCTGTCTTTTCTCCCACGTAGTCCTGATGCTCTGGAGCATAGAGGGCTAGCACAACCGGGAGTCCAGTCTGCTCTTCGATGGTCCGCTTAGCTTCTGCCATCACATGGATGTGACCAGCGTGGAGGGGAGCGAAACAGCCGGGGTAATAGACTACTGCCACTTCACCTTCGCTCCGAACGAGAGGCTCGAGTGGAGTGCTGTAGCTATCCAGGTGCTCGTCGCCGTCCCAGGAGGAGTCATCGAACCAGCCAGCCGCTTCGAGGTCGATGAGAGAGGTTCGCTCTTCCCAGACTGGCCGGTAGAAGCTGTCTAGCGTTGAAGGGTTGAAGCTCACTGGTTCACCCTCTCGAAGATGATGTCGGTGCGGAGGACGGTCTTGACGCCCGAGCCGGAAGCCGGCTCTCCGTCGTGGAGCACTCGATGGTCGAAGACAAGTCCAGTGCCGGGAGCTGGCCGGAGGCCGAGGATGACTTCATCGAAGTTAGCAACCCGATCCCAGTCGGCTAGATTTCGCTTGGAGATTGGAGTTTTCTTCTGGGGATCACGGACGAAGCGTGTGTGAGCACCGGAAAGGTTCCCGTCGGAATCCAGGTAGACGAGAACGCTCTGAAGAGTTCTCTGAGAGTCTGAGATGACGTAGGGGGCGTCATAGTGAGCCACGAGCTTTCCGCCATCCCGGTATCGGATAGCCCGGAAAAGATCGCTCACGCTAACCGGCCTCCACCGGCTCGTGCCGTCCCAATCGGTTTCAGACTCGACGGTAAAACTCCGAACTGCTGGAAGGTTCGGAGAGAGCCTCTCCCAAAGAGCATCCGCGAGTGGCTTCGAAAAGAAAGAAGCTCGAGTGGAACCGACAGGATCACCGGGGCTGTAGTCTGCCTTCATGCCGTGAATGCCGACTGGCTCCCAGATGAAGCTGCCAAGGGAGTCCACTAATTGAGCGCACTCTCCCGGAGAGAGAAGGCCCCGAAAGGAGTCGAGCGGCAACCCTAGAGAACGGTAGCTTAGGGAGCCGGCAATAGCTTTGCCCGAAGAGGGCTTGAAGTCGACTTCCACTAGGTTAACGATACCACCGTTGGGCTTCATCGGGCAACCCCCATAGTCCAACCGCCGGGGATCGCGCAAGGGTTGACAGTGAGAAAGATCGAGGGGTAGCCCACCGTATACTTGTGGTCGTTGTAGCTGTGGAGTTTCTCGAGGTGAGCTGCCCCCGTGGCGAACGTTGAATCGTCGAGCCAGTCGGCGGGACTTCCAGCGGAGAGCCAGCCCATGTAAAGCTCGAGGAAATCGTAGCTCGCACCGAAGACGACTTCGTCCGGTCTTCCGTCGAACATATCCCCACTGGGCCGAACAGCCACGATTTCCCGGGGGATTGGAAGGAGGTCTGCCACGGCATAAACTTCGC
Source organism: Lysobacter sp. (assembly GCA_030151365.1). GTDB lineage: Bacteria > Pseudomonadota > Gammaproteobacteria > Xanthomonadales > Xanthomonadaceae > Solilutibacter. The sequence goes on from JASLDW010000122.1 coordinate 1,877, forward strand.
TCTTGTAGAGGTCAGCTATGAACTGGAGATCCACCATGGTGTCACAAGTCTTACCGAAGAATCCGATGTAGCCTCCCTCCGACAGGTTTGTGGTCCCCACGACGAGAGCCGAATAGCCGGCGTCAGCTAGCAACCCGACTGCTCCATAGAAAAGCGGAGTGCGGCTCGAGGACACGAGCTGACCGCGAGCCCAAGGGCTCTGATCTAGGCCGAGGGCGGACTCGATGCCAGCTGACTGCTCCCGGACGATCTTACCGAAATTGGGAACGACGGCCGGCTTCAAGTCGAGAGCCTCGCAGAGAGCTAGGGCTCTGGATGCTGCAGTGTCCTGGCCAGTTGCTCCATGGTCGCCGGAGGCGGGAACGATGAGAGGAACGATTTTCCGGAGGGGACTGTCGGGGAGTCGCTCAACCTCACGGAGGATAGCAAGAACCAGGGCAGAGTCGATTCCACCGCTCACGCCGACGACGGCAGCATCGAGCTTCGATCGAGCGAAATAGTCGGCTACGAGAGCGATTTTCTTCTGGAGCCAAAGCTCCGGATCGAAGGCTCGCAACTCCCGCTGAATGGCGAGCTTATCCGCTAGCGAGGGGGTGAGCTCCACGATGCTGTCGTTGGTGACTTTCACTTCTGTTCTCCTAGAATCTTGCCTGGGTCCTCCGGCATAAAGATCATATCGACTACTAAGCGATAGTGGCGAATCTAAAATAATCTAAACTTTTTTCGGAAAGCCAGGAGATGGTTGCGCCGGAAGATAAGCCACGAACCATACTCCCTATGGATGCTTTCGCTCGCAAGATCACTCTCGCTCTCGTCGGTATTTCTCTCAAGCTCGGCCGGAAGGACTGGGCCTACCGGATCCTCAAGAAGCACCTGTGAGGGAGTCGAATGGCGAATCTCAACAGTTTCTACAGCCCGCTAACCGGCGGTACACACGCCCACCGCGGCACCCTGTTCGGCTGTAAGAATGCTGCTGCTGTCCTCCAGCAGGCGAGAATCGTCGTGGGTCACTCCCTGCAGACCCCTACGGCGGCTTTCGCTTCGTAGCTGTGCTCTGTTCCAGCGGAGAACGTTGTAACTGTAGC
>JASLDW010000028.1 GCA_030151365.1 Lysobacter sp.
GGAGTCGGATCGTGATGCTTGGCATCCTCGCCGAAACGCTGGGGCGTCGCATAACTGAATCCGGTATAACGATGTTCGCTCCCGAGAATGTATTCAACGCCGAACCAGTACGTCGCGAATGCGTCATTCTGGATTTTGTAGGCGCTCGACCCATCACCCTTGTCCATGTAGGTCCAATACAGGACTTCGCCCGGACTTGGCACGTCCTTGCTGACATCCAGCAATTGAATTGAACTCGTATTCGCTGGTTGATTCATCGCCTCTCCATTTGTCGGGGCTTTCGCGGCAGTACCCACCTGCACGCTGGATTCCTGGCTGGATTTTTGCGGTTGTGGCGAGGCCTGCGGCTTGCATGCCACAACGGTCAGGCTCAGAAGAAGTGCAAGGGCAATACGCATCAGCGAATCCTCACGGGGAGGCTGCAGGCGCTGTATTCAATTTTGCACACAACATTACTCCCATTACTGCAATTGCTAATTGCCAATGCTTCGGCTCTTTTAATGTCGGGATCTCCAGCAAATCCGCTGGCTCCTCCTCCCCATGCAGCGGCTACGCAGCTGTTGCGTACTTGTGCACGAACTTTGCATCCCCCGCCCCCACAATCCGAGATGGCACCCTTGACCGCTTCTCTTTTACTGCTTGCGCCCGAAGACCATCCGATAGAACCCGTTTTTTCATCCAATGCAATCGCACCATATCGATCCTGCCAGAGCGGACCTATATAGCGCTGTTGTTGTATTTGACTAGCATTTCCTTCCTCCTCTCCAGGATGGATACATGCCTGTGTCGTACCCGGCACCATTCCTGTGGGGCAACCTTGACCCTTCGCCGCATATGAACTAAGGGACAAAAAAATGGCGATCAGAAACTTGCTCATTGCATACTCCCACCTGGTTGGAAGTTCTTCTGGGGGAGTGAACCAGTTTCCGCCTGAATGGGTGATTGATTAGTTGCAAAAAGCCTATTTCCTCCATGGTGAGATTGGGGATTAGTTACTCGAGCCTCTACTTGATTATTCACTCCCGAAGGCGCCTGCTGCCCATTCGCCCCTGGAACCATCGAGCTCCCATGCGCAGTACCAGGCGCCATTTGCTTACCGGTCCAGCCAAATACGGTATTTGCGGCAAATGACCCGATCGTCCCCTGGAAGAATTGCGCAGCCATCGGCGGGCAGCTGATCAGCAGGATGCTCATGATCAATCCCAAGCCGCCCTGTTGCATGGCGATTGTGCTCATGCCGTCTGCGGCACCCATCCCGTGCATCACCAGCTTGTATTTCACCAGCATCGCCGCACTGACCGCGATCACCAGCTTCATCGCCACGCCCACCATGAAGCTCAGCACCGCCAGTGAAAACATTGTGCCGATGCCGTACTGCAGCCATTTCGAGAACAGGCCCTTGGTCGACTGGAACAGCAGGCACATGATGAACAATGGCCCCAGTCCCACGAACAGGCCCAGCGCCACCTTGTACATCAGCAGCAACGCACCACCGATCACCGCCGGACCCGCGGTCCCGATCGCGCTCATCGTGGTGATCTTGCTCAGTTGATCCTTGAACCCATCGCCACCGGACGACGCACCCATCGCATCCACCAACGCGAAGGTGCCCTGCATCGCCGCCAGCGACTGGTCGATGCTCTTGGCTGGCGAAGACTCACTGCCCGTGACAACCCCGGCAATCGCCCTCGGCATGGTGTTGGTCAGCAGGTCGGAAATGTCCGCCCCCATGAACGAGAACGTGGTCGCGCACAACGTGATCAACACCACTCGCATCGACTGCGTCACCAACGACATCATCGGCTCGCGGGAGCGGCCGGTCACCACGAGCCACCCCTGGAAAATGATCCACGAAGTGATCATGATCGAACCGAACAGCAGGATCCACTGGATCAGGCCGCCCATCATGTTGTTGCGCATGGTCTCGATTTCCTTGTCGAGATACGCAAAGATGATCTGGAAGTAGATCCACTGTCCGATGGAACCCATGTCGTTCAACCCCTGTACTTGATGCCCTGCGCCATCCGGCCGAGACCGGATGGAAGCTTCGAGAATTACTTCACTTCACTCGCCACGCCCAGCGCTGCGGCAAGCGTCGCGTACTCGGCGACGCCCCCCACGATTTCATTGACCCCGGTCTTGCCGCTGCCGTTGATCGCTTTCTGGGTCAGCCGGTCCTGCACGCTGCGCAGGTAGGTCAGGCGCGTGTTGTAGGCGTCGTTGTAGGACTTCTGCTGTTGCTGGTCGATCTGGATCAACGCGATCAGCGCCAGCATCTTGTTGGTATTGTCCTGCAACTGGCCGGCGTCGCTGATGCCGGCGCGTTGTTGCTTGATCTCTTCCAGGCGCTTGAAGCGCTGGTCGGCCACTTCGCTCATCATCACGTTGTACTTGAACTGGGCCCGCTGGGTGTCCAGGATGTCGTGGCACACCTTGTTGTGCATTGCCGGAATGCTTTCCATGCCAACCGTATTTGCGGCCTGGTCACCGATGGATTCATCGGGCTTCTCGCAATATTCGTCCTCGCTCAGCACGACGCTGGACAGTTTCGCCATTCCGCTTGAGCTGGGCGCCGGCACCTCCGACGATTTGAAGGTGACGTCGGGCTTGTCGGCGGCTTTCTCCGATGCCGTGGCACTATCGAAATCGCCCCGCCCCACGTCATTTATCTTGACCTGGGTTTTCAGCGAGTCGATCTGGGTCTTGGTTTGATCGACCATTTCCTTGTAGTCGAGAATCTGCTGGTACATGTTCTGGATGAACAAGGCCACGCGCTGGGCGAGCGCGGCAAAGTCGACCCATGCATTGGCCGATGTGCTCACGCCCATGCCGACCACCAGAACGGCAACGAGCAACACTGTGCGGCTGCGACGGCGGCGCGAACCGGGAACGGATTCCCGCTTGCGCGGAGATAACGATGCTGTCATGGCGTTCACGTCTTGCTCCTCCTTGTTTAGTGGCCGCTTCCGGCCATGCGGCGGGGGCGTGCGTCTTTTTCGTCGTTGCTGCGGCGCTTGCCGGAACCCTTGCGATTCTCGTAGAACTCCGGCAGCCACTGTTCCGGCCTCAATTCGTCGGGCGTCACGCCGTGGCGCATCGCCTGTTCCTGCAACAGGGCGTGCAGGATTTCGATGTTGTCGGTCGATGCCGAAATCACCGCCAACTCGTCGTCCATGCCGCGCAGGTTGAGTTGGCAGACGTTGGCGGCGTGGCCCTGTTTCACCAGGAAGCAGCGTGATCGCTCGTCGAGGCTCACCACGACGTTGTATTCGGCTTCGGTGAGCTTGAGGCCATCGACGTAGTCTTCCTTGCTCGCATTCGGGTTCGGCAGCAGGATCAGGGTCGCGGTCTGCTCGATCAGCGCGGCGGCGATGTCGCTCTGCAGCGCGTCCTCCGGGCTCTGCGTCGCGAAGATGCCGAGGCCATTCTGCTTTCGGATGGTCTTCTGCTTGTTCTTGGCGAATTCCTTCAGGCCGCCCTTGCCTTCCAGGATCTTCCAGAATTCGTCCATCACGTAGATCAGCGGACGGCCGTCGATCAGCGCTTCGAGGCGGTGGATCAGGTAGTTGATCACCGGCACGCGCACTTCCGGGTTCTCGATGATGTCGGTGTAGTCGAAGCCGATGATGTTGGCGCGGCTGAGGTCGACCGTGTCCACCGGGTTGTCGAACACCCAGCCCAGGGAGTTGCCGGCGGTCCACTTGCGCAGGCGCGCGAACAGGCCGTCGTCGCCCATGTTGGGCAGGCTCTTCTGGAAATTGGTCATGCTGCGCAGCTGCATCGGCATGTCCAGCATCGATTCGACCGCGCGGTGGATTTCCTCTTCCTCGCGCGCTGTGTAGACCGGCTTGGCCGCCAGGACCTTGACGAGATTGGAGAGGAATTGGACGTTTTCCTCGCTGTTCTCGCACTGGAAGGGATTGAAGCCGGTTGGCTGGCCGCTTTCCAGCGCCAGGTAGTTGCCGCCGCAGGCACGCACGAATATCTCGGCGCCGCGGTCCTTGTCGAAGAAGAAGATGGTCGGCACCGGGTCGAACTTCTGCACCTGGCTCAGCAGGAAATTGATCAGCGCGGTCTTGCCGGTACCCGACTTGCCGATCACCATCGTATTGCCGATCGCCTTCTCGCCCAGCGAGTTTTCGCCCGGGTGCGTCGCGTGGAAGTTGAAGAAATACGGCTGGCCGTTGGTGGTCTGCAGCGTGGTGACGCATTCGCCCCACGGATTGTTGTCCTTCTTGCCGACCGCGAAGTTGTGCAGCGGCGACAGGCCGAGGAAGTTCAGCGAACTGACGTTGGCGGTACGGGTGCGATAACGCCAGTTCCCCGGGAATTGCGAGTAGAAAGACGGCGCGATCGCCATGTCCTCCTTCGCCGAAACGAAACCGGCGTTGGAAAGCTCGGCGCGCGTCGCCGCGATCTGCTGGCCGAGTTTTTCCTGGGAATCGGCGTAGATCGCGATGATGAAATGGTATTCGCCGAGCACGAAGTTGCCGGACGTGAGCTGGTCCATCGCCACGTCCAGTTCCTGGATCTGGGTGTAGGACTTGTCGCCGGACGAGATCATCATGCCCTTGGTGCGTTCCAGCACCTTGAGCGCGTCTGCACGGCCCTTGGGGCTGAAGGAATGGGTGACGACGTATTCGAAATCGAGATACTTCAGGCCATTGAGGATGCCCGGCCAGGTGCTTTCCGGATATTCCTTGACGTTGAGGATGGCGCCGTACCGATTGGTGTTGTTCGGCGGATTCACGACGAAGTCGCCGCTTTTCGCCGAGAACATCAACCGGCTCACCGGCAGGTAGTCCCTGATCGGCGCATTGAGCACCGGCACCGGCTCGTCGATGCGGTTGAGGATGTAGCCGTACAGTTCGAGGATTTCCGAGAACACCACCCCATTGGGGGCTTCGTACATGCCGAGGCGGTTCGGCGAATAATCCTTGAGCACGGCTTCGACGTTGGTGGCCAGTTCCTGGATGCGGGCGATGGCTTCCTTCTGCAGGCGCTCGAGGCGCCCGATGTCGCTGACCTTGTCCTTGATGCGCTGGTCGCCGTGCGGGCGATAGAGCATGCACAGATACAACTCGTTCTGCATGATCTTCTGCGAAGACAGCGCATCGAAGTAGCGATCCGACATCTGCTGGTTGAAGGCGTGCGCGAATTTCGCGCCGCTGCCGATGCGCCGGCGGCGACGGACGTCATGGACCCAGAACGCCACGTTGAGGAAGTCCGGCGCGCGCAGCGTCTGCAACAACCGGTTGAAGGTCGCGTGCTTGTGTTCGATCTCCCATTCCTCGCGGCCCACGAACGGCAGGCCGCCAAGGCTCCACACCACCAGGTAGTCGCCGCCCGTGGTCTTGATCACGGTGGGCGAGACGTGGGTGGAGAACGGAATGAATTCGCTGACGGGAGTATCGGGTGTGAACATGGTTTAGTCGCGTGGCGCGGGTTTTTCGCGGTACGGATTGGGGTTGAACACCCACAAGCCGTCGTGTTGGCCGAGGTTGCGCATGCGCAGGCGCATGCCCAGCTTCAGGCCCAGCAGGGTGAAGATGTGCTCGTCGCGCTTGGCCATCATCCGCATGATGAAGATGACGACCGGCGCGAAGAGCATGAACAGCAGGTTGCCGCTGTACATCGCGATCAGCAGCACGCCGCCCGCCCCGAGGAAGAACGGAACGTAAGGCACGCCCATGAACATGGGCGGGCGGGTGCAGCCGCGGAACATGATGTTCTTATGCACGATAGAGCGGATCGGCCTGGATCACGTGAAAGGCGGTCGAGCAGTCCCCGCCCGTCTTCTCCGCGCTGTTGCCGATCATCATCGAAGCAATTTGCGCCGCGGCACCGATCAGCAGGCCGCCGATCAGGATCGGGGCGACGTCGGAAATGCGCTTGTGGGCGAAGGCGATCTGGTAGCCGGCGAAGATGATGGCGATGGTGACGATCAGGATCGAGGCGACCTTGAGGATGCTATAGACGTTGCCCATCACGCCGCACAGCTTGGTCTGTGCTTCGGTCTGCGCCATCACGTCCGGCGCGAACAGGCAGAGCGCCGCGACCAGCAGCATGATCAGCAGCGTCAGGTTGGGTGTGCGGGAAGAAAGCTTCAATTTCATTTTCGACTCCAGGTGGGTTCAACGGTTAAAAGACGAATGCGCTGTCGCCAGCGGATTCCGGCATCGGTTTCTGTACGGACAGCGTTGGAACGGGTTGCGCGACCGCGGGCTGCGCCGCCATCACCGGCTGTGCGGCGACCGGTTGCGCCATCGCCGGCACGGCGGCCGCGGCCATCGCCTGGCCGCCGCGACGGGCCACCAGGCTGCGGGTATCGAGCTGGCCTTCGTTGCGGATCACGTTTGCCCTCACGTTCTTGCCACGCGCGGCGACACGCACACCGGACGCCGCACGCTGCGTGCGACTGCGGCTGTCGACCACCGGAATCGCCGCGGCGCCGTCTGCTTGCGCGACGCGATCGCCCCACATCGAACGCTCGATCTTCTGGACGTAGCCCTGGCGATAGCCGGTCACGAAATTGCCCGAGTAGTAGCAACTGAACGACTTGCCCCAGTGGCCGCCGGCGCGCTGGTTGCATTCGGCGAGGATCCGCGAACCCGCCAGCAGGTTGGCGCAGGGCTGGAATGCCTCCGCGTAGGTCTCCAGGCCGTACTTCGGCAGGTTGTAGCGATTGACCTGGGCGAGGCCAAGCGAAAAGTTGTAGCCGCGCGACTCCAGCATGCGCACCGTCGCCAGCGCCTCGGGCAGGGTTTTCGGCTGGCGCACCAGATGGCCGCCCACCACCCCGATCGCATACGGGTTGTAGGACGACTCGACGTTGACCACGTGCTGCATGACCTGAGCCGGCACGGCCAGCGGACAGCCCATCAATTCGAGACCGGGCAGCATCTCTTCCCCCCTGAAAGAAGCGTGCGCATGGCTCGGAATGTGCCAGTACGCAACCGCATTGTCAATATTTCTGCAAATGCTGTCACAAATACGTCCTCATGCCGCGGGCAGCTGGCGACCGGGCTGGTAATCGATCCCGGTGATGTAGCGCCGTCCGGCATGGGCCTTGATGTGGACGACGATGTCGATGGTCATCATCAGCAGTCGCTTGATCGTCGCGAACTCGAGGCCCGCCCCCTCCTGCGAGGCCTTCACCATCAGGGCCATCTGGTCCCAGGTCTGGTCGGTGCTGCCGGCATGGCAGCTGGTGATCGAGCCGGGATGGCCGGACGCGCAGTTGCGTATGAAGTAGAACGATTCGTCCCCGCGCAGCTCGGCCAGGATGATCCGGTCCGGCTTCATGCGCAGGCAGGCTTCCATGCAGGTCTTGGCGGTGACGTTGCTGGCGCTCTGCCCGCCCTTGGAATACAGCAGGTGGGCGACATTGTTCTGAGGAATGAAGAGTTCGCGCGCGTCCTCGATGGTGATCAGGCGCTCTTCCATCGGGATATGGTCGACCAGCGCCTTCATGAAGGTGGTCTTGCCGCTGCCGGTGGCGCCGGAAACGACGATGTTCTTCTTGTAGTGCACGGCCTTGCGGAAGAACTCGCCGTAGTTGCGCGCCGCCCGCAGTTCCAGCAACTCCTGGTCCTGCGGCGGCAGCTCGCCGTTGGTTTCGAGGATCTGGCCGAAGAATCCGTCGTCCTCGTATTGCTGCAAGGTCCGGCTCTGCTTGGCCGGCAAGCGGATGGTGATCGAGACCTTGCCGGGATCGCAGGCCGGCGGGATCACGAACTGCGCGCGTTGCCCGGTCGGGAACGTCAGCGACACCATCGGGTCGATGTCGGTGATGCGCTGGCCAGTATTGCTCTCGTTGACGACGGCCGTGCAGAACTGGCGGGCGCGCTCGAAGGTCAGGCTGGGGACCGACAGGTGTTCCCAGCCGTCGCGCGTTTCCAGGTACAACTCGCCCGGACGGTTGATGCAGATCTCGGTGACGCGCGGCGAGTTGAGGTGCTCGAGGATTCCGAGCACCCCGTATTGATACTCGAGGAAATCGTTCGAGATCCGCGCGACCGGGGAGCTGTCGTCTTCCACCCTGCCCCCGATCAGCGCCGCGCCAGCACGTTGCTGAAGTCGACGTCCTGCGCCACGTACACGTTCAACTGCGTGCCCTGGTTGATGGTGACCGTGGGCTTGCGGTTGGCGCTTTCATTGATCGCCTGTTGCGCCATGTTCTGCATGGTCTGCGCGGTGTTGCTCTCGTACGGCGTTTCATAGGCCGTGCCGCCCGGCGTCACCACCGTGCCGGAGGGACCATGCTTCTGGCCTTCGTACTTGAACAGGTCGCTGATCATGCTGATCAACATCGCGGAGGCGATCCGGCTCGGCCAATGCGAGTCGTACTGCCCGGGGTGGCCGGCACCGCCGAGTTGATCGGTGCCGGGGCTGGCCATGCTGATGTCGTAGCCGTTGGGCGTGGTGATGCGATCCCAGATCACCGCGACGCGACCGCGGGCGATGCCGCCGTTGTCGTATTTGCCCAGCATCTTCGAGCCGCGCGGCAACAGCAGGCGCCGACCGTTGATGGAGTACACCGGCTCGGTGACGATGCACGAGGTGTAGCCAGGCACGTCGGTGATGATGCGGGTCTCGAGGATGCAGCGGATATAGGTGCCGCGCACCAGCAACGCATCCGGATTGGCCAGCAGCTTGGCGTTGCTCTCCGACTGCCTCACCGTCTCTTGGGGCACCCAGGTCGGGTTGCCATCCGCCCCGATCACCATCTTGGTGCCCGGCGGCCCCTGCAACATGCCCGTCATCCCCCCTGCGGCCGCTTGCGCCTGGGCCAGCGCCGGATCGCTGTTGGGGGCCTGCGGAGGCACGTTGCCATTCCACATGCGACGCTCGAGCAGGCTCGGCTGATGCGGGCCATTCGCCATTGGCTGCGCATCGGCGCCGACGGAAACCGGGTAGTCGTTGACGCCGGCGCGACGCGCCGAACCGCGATCCGGCATCGGCGGCAACGGCGGCGCATTGCTGACCACGTCGATCGGCTGCGCGGCCGCGTCCGGAACCGGGGCCGCCGGCGCCGCGCGCGGCAGGTCGGGCGTTTCCACCACCTGGGTCGGTTTCTGCGCCTCGGTGACGGCCTTCTTGTCCTCGCCGCGGTTGGACAGCGAATGCATGATCCAGAACGCGAGCAGCAGCAACAGGCCGATGATCGCCGCGAGGAAGAACATCGCCTTGCGGTTGAACTGCTGCATCTCGGTCTGCGTCAATGTCGGGGCGGCGGCATCGAGATCGGGCGCGGCGTTGTCCTGCACGCGATCGAAATACGGATTCCCCTGCTGCTGCGGCTGCGCATTGGCCGGTGCCGATTGCGGCTGGCCGTTGTTGTCGTCGGAAGGTGGGTAGTACTGGCTCATTGCTGCGATCCCCTGCGCAAGCCGATGACGTTGTCGCCATGGCGGATGATCAGGAACGGGTAGACCCCGTGGACGATGATGGTGTTGTTCTCGACGGTGGTATTGACCAGGAAGTCGCTGGTGCGCGCCTTGTCGCGGCCGTATACCGCCGGGAAGTTGCCGGTCGGGATGCCCTTGAGGTCGCTCATGCGGATGTAGGTGAAGCTGCCGTCGTCATAGACCGCGACCGGCAACAACCACCCCTCCTTGCTGCGGGTCGAGTATTCGTAGTTGTAGTTGTAGAGACGTCCCGCCGACAGCGCGGTATCGGCGGCGGCCGGCTCGTCGGCCTTCTTCTGGGTGAAGCTGGTGTCTTCGGGATAGCGGAAGGTCACCTTGTACTGCACGCCCGCGGCCTTGGCCTGGTCGAGCGCGCGCCAGTCGGTCGCCACCACCTTCAACTCGAAGATGTAGGTATGCGTTTCGGTGCGCACCATGAGGTTGGTATCGACGTCGGTGGCCTTCGGTCGCAGGTAGAACAGGTTGTCGCGGCGCTGCAGGTCCCAGCCACCGCTGAAGCCGACGCTGTAATCCACCACTTTCTCGCTGGGGCTCAGTTCGATCTGGGTGGTGATGCCGAGGCCGGTGCGGATCGGATAGATGCGATCGGCGGCATAGGTGTATTCCTGGACGACCTGGGCGGAGGCATTCCCCGCGAACAGGATCGCCCCCGTGATCAGAAAAGCGAACAGACTGCGCATGCGCATCAACGAACTCCTTGCGCCGGACTGGCCGAAGCCGTGGGATTGGGCGTCGCCGGGGCCGGCGACTGGATGGTTTGCGGCATTGCCGGCGTCGCGGCATCGCCTGCCGCGGTCGGCTGCGGCGCTGCAGGCTGCTGTGCCGGCACGACGACCTGGTGCTCGGCCGGTGCGGGCGTCGCGGTATCGAGGTCGCTGCGGTAATTGGTCACGCGGAAGCGCAGCGGATTGACCATGTTGTCGTCCTCGCGATCCATCTTCAGCTCGGGCCGATACGCGAATTCCATGGTGGCGATGCGGCTGTCGAGCACGCGGACGCCGCCGTTCGACTTGTCGTAGAGCTGGCGCTGGTAGCGCACGGTGGCGCCTGTCGGCGGCTTGCCTGGCTTGGCGCCCAACGGCGTGACGCTGGTGATCCTGACGCGGATCGCGGTGCGATCGCCGTACATCACGGCCGGGCTTTCCGGATTGCGCGCACTGCGTTCGGCGCTGTAGGCGCTCCAGACGTCGGGCTCGGACATCGTGTAGACGGTGCGATAGTCGCGCTCGTTCACCAGGCCGGAGTCATAGGACTCGCGCGCGAGCACGTACGAAGCGATATTGGCGCGGTTGATCGCTTCCTTGGCGGTGACGCTCTGGAAGCTGTCGTCGCCGGAAACGCGCGCCAGCCGCGCGATGCCCGCGTACGGATCGACCATCACCAGGTACGGCACTTCCTTCTTCAACGGCTGCATGTAGGCGAGCACGCCGGCCAGCGCCAGCGACATCAGCAGCGATGCCCCGGCGACCCACCACGCGCGTTTTTCACTGCGCCGCGCGAGATCGGCGACCGTGACCTCGAAATTGGCGGCCTTGTTCGCCGCGGCGTCGATCGCGGCCGACGCCTTCTTCTTTCCAAATGCCATGGTGCCCCCGGATCAGTTCTTGGCCGGACGGGCCGTAATGGCGCCGTTGTCGACCGTGAGTTCGATCCGCTGGGCGGCATAGACCTGGGCAAGCTGCTGCAACGCCGCGGCGGTATCCGCAGTGTGGATCTGCCCGACCGCTGCCGGCAGGGTGTAGTCCGAGGACAGCTGGTAGGACAGTCCGGCGTGGGTGTCCTTGGCCCAGCGCGCCAACACGCCCTTGAGCGTGCCGTCCATCGGCAGCGCGTAATACATGTAGGCGGGATTGAGCGGGATTTCCCGCGTGGTGTCGGCGAAACGATTGACGGGACGCCATTTGCCGCCGAATTCCGGAGCCGGCGTGGTGGTGCATGCAGACGCCAGCGCCGCTGTTGCCATGGCCAAGGCCATGCTCTTGGTCAATTTCTTCACTTGATCCCCTGTTGTGCAGCCAAATCTCTTGCCATCCCGCCCCGAAGGCATCGCGCCCTGGAACAGCGACGGAAGACACATTTTTATGTGCTTGCATCCACGTTATCCCAAAATTTGTGACAGCGTCAACCTTGGAGGAGCGAATTCCGTTGCATGAATGGGCGATTCCGGCCTTCTGCAGACGACACGGCTAGAATCGGAAGATGCTGCGCATCGACACCCACGCCCACGTCCTGCCCCGCGACTGGCCCGACCTGGCGAGCAAATACGGCGATCCCCGCTTCCCGGTGATCCACCACGGGGAGGACGGCCGCCACCGCATCTATCGCGACGGCAAGTTCTTCCGCGAAATCTGGCCCAAGACCTGGGATCCGCAGGAACGCATCGAGGACTACGCCCGCTTCGGGGTGCAGGTCCAGGTGATCAGCACGGTGCCGGTGATGTTCAGCTACTGGGCGCAACCGCACCAGGCGCTGGAGCTGCACCGCTCGCTCAACGACCACATGGCCGAGACGATCCGCGCCCATCCGCGCCATTACGCCGGCATCGGCACGGTGCCGCTGCAGTCGCCGCAGCTGGCGATCCGCGAGCTCGAACGCTGCATGGACGAACTCGGCTTGCAGGGCGTTCAGATCGGTTCGCACATCCATCTGCCCGATGGCCGCCACTGGAACCTCGACGACCCCGAACTCTTCCCGTTCTTCGAGGCGGCGGCGCAACTCGACGCCGCGATCCTCGTGCATCCATGGGACATGATGGGCAGCGAATCGATGCCGAAATACTGGCTGCCGTGGCTGGTCGGGATGCCGGCGGAACAATCGCGCGCGGCCTGCTGCCTCGTGTTCGGCGGCGTGCTGGAACGCCTGCCGAAACTGAAGATCGCGCTGGCGCATGGCGGCGGCAGTTTTCCGTACACCATCGGTCGCATCGAGCACGGCTTCAACATGCGGCCCGATCTCGTCGCCACCGACAATTTCCGCAATCCGCGCGAAAACCTGAAGCGACTGTATTTCGATTCCTGGGTCGCCGACGATCGTGCGTTGCGCTACCTGCTCGACGTCTGCGGCGCCGACCGCGTCATGCTGGGCACCGACTATCCCTTCCCGCTCGGCGAACAGACGCCCGGCGAAGGCATCGAACGCCTGCACCTCGCCGAGTCCGAACGCAACAGCCTCTACCATGGCACTGCGCTGGAATGGCTGGGATTGTCCGAAACGAGATTCCTATGACCGACCTGCTTTCCCCCGGACACGCCGCGGCGCTCGATGCCGCCGACCCGCTCCGCGCCTATCGCGAAGAATTCCTGATCCCGCGCCACGATGGCCGCGAACAAGCCTATTTCTGCGGAAATTCGCTGGGCCTGCAACCGCGCGGCGCACGTGCGCATGTCGAGGAAGTGCTCGACAAGTGGGCGAACGAAGCGGTCGAAGGCCATTTCACCGGATCGGCGCAGTGGATGCCCTACCACGAACTGGTGCGCGAACCGCTGGCGCACATCGTCGGCGCGAAACCGGGCGAAGTGGTGGCAATGAATTCGCTGACCGCCAACCTCCACCTGATGATGGTGACGTTCTACCGGCCGACCATCGAACGCACGGCGATCCTGTGCGAAGCCGGCAGCTTCCCGTCCGATCGTTACGCGCTCGAATCGCAGCTGAAATTCCACGGACTGCCGGCGAAGACGACGCTGATCGAAGTCGAACCCGACCTGCCCAACGGCGTGTTCTCGATGCGGCGGATCGAACAGGCGATCCGCGACAATGCCTCGCGGCTGTGCATGGTCCTGTGGCCCGGCGTGCAATATCGGACCGGCCAGGCCTTCGACCTCGGGCGCATCGCCGAACTCGGCCATGAAGCGGGTGCGATCGTCGGCTTCGATCTTGCCCACGCCGTCGGCAACATGCCGTTGCAGTTGCACGACTGGAACGCCGACTTTGCAGTGTGGTGCCACTACAAATACCTGAACTCCGGACCGGGCGCGGTGGCCGGCTGTTTCGTGCACGAACGCCATGCCACCACCGATCGTCCGCGCTTCGCCGGCTGGTGGGGCAACGACGCCTCGGTCCGTTTCAAGATGGGGCCGCAGTTCCAGCCGACGCCGGGCGCCGACGGCTGGCAGCTGTCGAATCCGCCGGTGCTGGGGCTGGCGCCGTTGCGTGCCGCCAGCGAACAGTTCCTGCGCGCGGGGTTGCCGGCGCTGCGCGAGAAGTCGCTGCGATTGACGAGCTATCTGGGCCAGCTGATCGATGCGCATCTTGCCGATGCGATCGAGGTCGTGACGCCGCGCGATGACGCCCAGCACGGTTCGCAATTTTCATTGCGGGTGAAGGCCGGTCGCGACGCCGGTCGTGCGCTGTTCGATCATCTCGCCGCACAGGGCGTACTCGGCGACTGGCGCGAACCGGACGTGATCCGCATCTCCCCCGCCCCGCTCTACAACAGCTTCGAGGACGTGCGCCGTTTCGCACTGGCCGCGATCGACTGGACGAAGACCCGATGACGCCGCCCTCCTCGCTCACCATCATCGGCGGCGGGCTCGCCGGGGCCCTGTTGGCGACCTTGCTGGCGAAGAAAGGCTGGCAGGTCGATGTGTTCGAACGTCGCGGCGATCCGCGCATCGAAGGCTATGCCGGCGGCCGTTCGATCAACCTCGCGCTGGCGGAACGCGGCCTGCACGCGCTGAAACTGGCCGGCCTCGACGATGCCGTGCTGAAGCAGGCGGTGATGATGCGCGGGCGCTTCGTCCATCCGCTTGGCGGCACGCCGCACCTGCAACGCTACGGGCGCGACGACAGCGAGGTGATCTGGTCGATCAGCCGCGGCGAACTCAACATCACTTTGCTTGATGCCGCCGAACGCGCCGGGGCGCGCCTGCATTTCGGCATGGGCCTGGACGCCGTCGATTTCGACAAGAGGATCGCGACGTTCGACACCAGCGAAGGCAAGCGCGACTTGCCGTTCCATACCTTGATCGGCGCCGACGGCGCGGGCTCGTCGTTGCGCCAGGCGCTGCAGGCCTATCGGCCTTGCGAAGAACGCACCGAATGGCTCGACCACGGCTACAAGGAGCTGGAGATCCCGCCGACTGCCGACGGCGATTTCCGCATCGAGGCGAACGCACTCCACATCTGGCCGCGCGGCCATTACATGTGCATCGCCCTGCCCAATGACGAACGCACCTTCACCGTCACCCTGTTCATGCCGCTGGAGGGCGCGCACCCGAGCTTCGCCACGATCCGCAGTAGCGAGGAAGCGCTGGAATTCTTCCGCCGCGATTTCCCCGACACGCTGGAACTGATCCCCGACCTGGCCGAAGACTATGCGCGCAATCCGGTCGGCAAACTGGCGACTTTGCATTACCAGCACTGGCACCTCGATGCGCGCGCTGTCTTGATCGGCGACGCCGCCCACGCCATGGTGCCGTTCCACGGCCAGGGCATGAATTGCGCCTTCGAGGACTGCATCGCGCTGGCGAACCATCTCGATCGCGATCGCGACCTCGGCGAGGCTTACGCCGCCTTTGAGGCCGAGCGCAAACCGAATGCCGCGGCGATCCAGCAAATGGCGCTGGAGAACTACATCGAGATGCGCGACAAGGTCGACGATGCCGCCTTCCTGCTGCAACGCGAACTGGAACTGGAATTGCAGGAACGCCATCCCGGACGCTTCGTCCCGCATTACACCATGGTGACGTTCATGCGCATTCCGTATGCGGTGGCGCTGGAGCGCAGCGACATCCAGCGCGAGATCCTGGTGGAGGCGACGCGCGGGCTGGAATCGCTGGCAGGGGTGAACTGGAGCGAAGTGGACGCCGCGGTGATGGCACGCCTGCAGCCTTTGTCGTGTTCGAGCCGACATGAAGCGGGGCCGCATGGCTGACAGCTTCCTGTTCTACGACCTCGAGACCTACGGGCAGGATCCGCGACGCACGCGCGTCGCCCAGTTCGCCGCCATCCGCACCGATGCGCAACTGAACCAGATCGAGGAACCGCACGAATTCTTCGTGCAGCCGGCCGACGACCTGCTGCCCTCGCCGATCGCGACGCTGATCACCGGCATCACTCCGCAGCATGCCCGGCATCACGGCGTGGTCGAGGCCGAAGCCTTCGCGCGCATCGCCGAGCTGATGTCGGAGCCGGGAACCTGCAGCCTCGGCTACAACAGCATCCGCTTCGATGACGAATTCATCCGCTTCGGGCTGTATCGCAACTTCCACGACGCCTACGAGCGCGAATGGAAGAACGGCAATTCGCGCTGGGACCTGCTCGATGTCGCGCGACTGGTCCACGCCCTGCGCCCCGAAGGCATCCATTGGCGCCAGCGCGAGGACGGTGGCACCAGTTTCAAGCTGGAGCACCTGGCCGAAGACAACGGACTGCGCGAAGGCGACGCCCACGAGGCGCTGTCGGACGTGCGCGCCACGCTCGGATTGGCGCGACTGATCCGCAACACCCAGCCACGGCTGTGGGAGTATGCGTTGAGGCTCCGCGACAAGCGACATGTCGGCGACCTGGTCGATCCGATGCGACCGAATCCGTTGCTGCACGTCTCGCAGCGCTATCCGGCTTCGCGCCTGTGCGCAGCGCCGGTGCTGCCCCTGACCCGCCATCCACAATTCGACGGCCGGGTGATCGTGTTCGATCTCGCCGGCGATCCGCGCGCCCTGCTCGACCTCGATGCCGATGCCATCGCGGCACGATTGTTCGTTGCCAGCGATGCCCTGCCGGAGGGCGTCGAGCGGGTTCCGCTCAAGGAAATCCACCTCAACCGCTCGCCGATGCTGGTGCAATGGGCGCATCTGCGTGAAGCCGATTTCCAGCGCCTGGTGATCGATCCGGACGCTGTGCTGGCAAACGCAAAGCGCCTGAGTGACGCCGGCCCGCAATTGGCCGAGAAGATCCGTCGCGTCTATGCGCGCGAACGCGAATTCGCGCCCAGCGACGCCGACGGCGCGCTCTACGACCGTTTCCTGCCCGACAGCGATCGCCGCATGTTCCCGCTGTTGCGCGGTACCCCGCCACAGCGCCTGCGCGAGGAGGATTTCCCGTTCCGCGACGAGCGCTTGCGCGAGCTGTTCTTCCGCTATCGTGCCCGCAACTGGCCGCAGACACTGGCCTTCATCGAGCAGGATCGCTGGAACGCGTTGCAGCGTGCACGCATGCTCGAACCCGGCATGGGCGAATACACGTTGCAATCGTACCGGGACGAAATCACGGCATTGCGCCACCAGCACGCGGAGGCGCCGGACAAGCTGGCGCTGCTCGACGCATTGACGCACTGGGGCGACCGCATCGAGGCCAGCCTGGCATGACCCATTTCAGCGACAAGACCTTCCGTTTCCTGCACGCGCTGATGCGCAACAACAATCGTGAGTGGTTCCTCGACCACAAGGGCGACTACGAGCAACACCTGAAGGCCCCATTCCAGCAATTGATGCTCGACCTGCAACCGGAACTCGCGAAGATCAGCAGGCATTTCCGCGCCGATCCGCGCGGCAATGGCGGCTCGCTGTTCCGCATCCATCGCGACACGCGCTTTTCCAACGACAAGTCGCCCTACAAGGGCTGGCAGGGCGCGCGGCTTTACCACGAACGCCGCAACGAACTGCCGGCCCCATCGTTCTATCTGCACCTGCAACCCGGGCAATGCTTCGTCGGCGCCGGCATCTGGCATCCGGAGCCGCCGACGCAGCGCAAGATCCGCCAGTTCATCGTCGACAATCCGAAAGGATGGAAAACCGCCGCGCACGCGCCGGCCATCCGCAAGCGCTTCGACCTCGAGTCCGGCGAGATGTTGACGCGGGTGCCGGCGGGGTTTCCCAAGGATTTCGCCTACGCCGACGACCTGCGCCATCGCAATTTCGTGATGGTCCGCGCCCTCGCCGATGCCGACATGACATCCCCCGGACTGGTGAAACTGCTGGCCAGGGATTTTTCGACGCTGGCGCCCTTCGTCGACTATCTCTGCGCCGCCCTCGACCTGGAGTTCTGAGCATGACCCGCGCGCAACGCCGCATTTCGATCATTGCCGCCATCCTCCTGGTGGTTCTCGCCGTCTTCTGGTTCTCCGGCCCGTTCGCCGCGATCCATGGCTTGCGCAAGGCGATCGCCGCCAAGGACGCGGGCGCACTGGATACCTATGTCGACTTCGCCGCATTGCGCGGCAATCTGTCCCCGCAGATCGAAGACCGCATCGCCCGCGGCATATCCGCGCGGCTCGGCGGCGGCGCCAATGGCGGTGTGGTCGGCAAGGCGGCGAAGGCGATCTCCGACAATGCGGTCAATGCGATGGCGACGCCGGCAGGCGTCAGCGTGCTGCTGCAGGGCGATGCGCTCTACAAGCAGGCCAGCGGCGATACGGTGGGCGATGGCGTGGTCAAGCAAGCGCGGCCGGTGGATCCATTCACCGGCGCGCATGGGCGCTTCGAATCGCCCGCCCGCTACGTCGCGACCTTGGCGACCGATGGCGGCGACGTCGGTTTCGTGCTCGAACCCCGCGGATTGCGCTGGAAAATCACCAACATCCGATTGCCGAAGCCGCAACCGTCGAAGCAGGACTGAACCTCACTCGTTGGCAACGCCATGCGGCACATGCCCGGCCGCGACGTGCCGGCGCGCCGAATCGATGTTGTGCAACGAATCGTCGAAGAAGATGTCGGCGCCGAACGCGCTGAGGAATTCGCCCTTGTCGCGCCCGCCGAGGAACAGTGCCTCGTCGAGGCGCACATCCCATTCGCGCAGGGTGCGGATCACCCGCTCGTGCGCGGGCGCCGAACGCGCGGTGACCAGCGCCGTGCGGATCGGTGCGTCGTCACTGGCCGGGAACATCAGCTGGAGGTCGTGTAGCGCCTGCAGGAAAAGCCGGAACGGACCGCCCGACAACGGTTCGTGCGCATGTGCACGCTCATGGCGTCCGAAGGCTTCCAGACCCTGCGTGCGCGACACGCGCTCGCCTTCGTCGCCGAAGACCACGGCATCGCCGTCGAAGGCGATCCGCAACTGTTCGCCGGTGGATTCGCTGGCGCGTGCCGGCAGGATCGTCGCCGCGGCGATGCCGGCGTCGAGCGCGCGCCGCACCGACTCCGGATTGGCCGACAGCAGCAATGACGCCCCGAACGGCTTGATGTAGGGCCACACCGGCGCACCCGAAGTGAAGGTCGCGCGACGGATGTCGAGGCCGTGGTGCTGGATCGAATTGAACACGCGCAGGCCGGTGTCCGGCGAATTGCGCGACAACAGGATCACCTCGACCAAGGGCGTTTCGGCGGTGGCGCCGAGCCGCGCATTCAACGACAACAACTTGCGCACCAGCGGAAAGGCGATACCCGGTGGCAGCGGTTCGTCCTCGCGGGCACGTTGGTGGCGGCTGAAGGCCTCGACGCCCTCGCGCTCGAAGAGGCCGTGGCTGTCCTCCATCTCGAACAACGCGCGCGAGGTGATCGCGACGACCAGGATCGGTTTCTTCGCAGCTTCCATCGCCACAGTCTGCGCCGGCGCGGTCTCGTTCATTGCGACCCGGCTGCACTCATGGAATAAGGCTGATGGTCGGGATGCGTGCCCCAGGCCTTGTTCGGCTCGGCCTGCATGCGGAAACGCAATTCGCCGCCGGCCATGATTTCGTCGTGGCGGAGGAAGGCACGATCCAGCGGCTTGCCGTTCAGGCTGGCACTGCCGATGTAGCCATGCGCGGCATCCAGTCCTTCGGCGACGATGCGGAACGTCTTGCCGTTGGGCAGGTGCAACGCGACTTCCGGCAGGAACGGCCGGCCGATGATGTATTCGTTGCTGCCCGGCGTCACCGGATAGAAACCCATCGCGGTGAAGACGTACCACGCCGACATCTGACCGAGATCGTCGTTGCCGGACAGGCCATCGGGACGCGGCGCGTACTGCGTGCGCATGATCTCGCCGAGGCGCGCCTGCGTGCGCCACGGCTGGCCGGCGTAGCTGTAGAGATAGGCGACG
This sequence comes from Lysobacter sp., assembly GCA_030151365.1. GTDB lineage: Bacteria > Pseudomonadota > Gammaproteobacteria > Xanthomonadales > Xanthomonadaceae > Solilutibacter. Next base: position 19,392 of record JASLDW010000028.1, read on the forward strand.
TGATGGCTGGGCTCGTTGCCATGCGCGTACCAGCCGATCAGGCCGGTGATGTCTTCCATGTGCTCGAACAGTTTGGGATCGACCTTGGCATCGAAGACCTGGTCGAGCTTCGCCAGCAGCTTGTCGCTGCCGCCGTGCGCCTTGGCCAGGCCGGCGACGTCCTGCGGCACGTACCACGAGTATTGCCAGGCATTGCCTTCGGTGTAATCGGTGCCGTAACCGCTGGCCGTCGGATCGAACGGCGTGCGGAACTTGCCGTCGCTCAGGCGTGCGCGCATGAAACCGCTATCGGCATCGTAGGCATTGCGCCAGTTCGCCGCGCGCTTGAAGTAGCGATCGGCGACATCCTTGCGATCCATCGTTTGCGCGACGCGGGCGATGGTCCAGTCATCGTAGGCGTATTCCAGTGTCTTCGACGCCGCCTCGCCTTCCTCGTCGATGGCGACGTAGCCACGCTTCATGTAGCTGTCGAGGCCGCCGTAGGGACCGTATTCGGCGCTGGCGGTCATCGCCTTCAGTGCCGCCGCGCCGTCATAACCGCGAATGCCCTTCATCCACGCGTCGGCGATCACCGGCACCGCGTGGTAGCCGATCATCGTCCACGTTTCCTGGCCGTGGAACGCCCACACCGGCAGGATGCCGTAGGGACTCTCCTGCTGGCTGGCCAGCAAGGAGTTGACGATGTCGTTGGTCTGCCGTGCCGGGCGCGTCAGCGTCAGTAGCGGATGCAGCGCGCGATAGGTGTCCCACAGCGAGAACGTCGAGTAGTTCGTGAACCCATTGGCCTGGTGCACGGCGTTGTCGGGGCCGCGATAACGGCCATCGACATCCATGAACAGCGACGGCCCCATGTAGGCGTGGTACAGCGCCGAATAGGCCATGCGGATGTCGCTGTCGGGCGCATGGATATCGAGCACGCCGAGCGCGTCTTCCCAGGTCTTGCGCGCCTGCGCGTGGACGCGATCGAAATCGAAATCCGCGACTTCGGCGTCGAGGTTGGCGATCGCGCTTTCCTCGCTCACCGGTGAGATGGCGAGCTTGACCACCAGCGGCGCGTCCAGCGCACCGAAATCGAAACTGCCGGTCAGCTGGCGGCCTTCGATCTGCGCGCGTTGCGCCGGCTGCTTCGATGCCGGTGTCGCGAAGCCCTTGTAGAGCACGTCCTTCTCGCTGTCCTGCAGCGCGTGGCCGGTCAGTGGCCGCGAGAACCGCATGGCGAAATAGAGCTGGCGACCGGGCGCCCAGCCGCGCGTCTCGCGGAATCCGGTCACCGTGCCATCGGGACGCAGGCGCAGGCGCGACCACAGCACCTTGCCCGGATAGTCGTACATCGAGGTGCGCAGATCGACCAGCACGTGGGCCTGCTTCCCCCTCGGGAAGGTATAGCGGTGGACGCCGACGCGCTGCGTCGTGGTGAGTTCGACGCGGACGTCGCGATCGTCCAGCGTCACCGCGTAATAGCCCGGCTTGGCGACTTCGCTGGCGTGGCTGAAATGCGCGGTGTAGCCGCTGCCCGGCTTGTCTGGATCGCCGCGTTCCGTTTTCACCTCGCCGACCTGCGGGATCAGCAGCACGTCGCCCAGATCGGAATGGCCGGTGCCGGAGAAATGCGTGTGCGAGAACCCGACGATGCTGCTGTCGCGATGGTTGTAGCCGGCGGCCCAGCCGTAGCCGTCCTTGCGCTGCTGGATACGCGTGTCGGGGCTGAGCTGCACCATGCCGAAGGGCAAGGTCGCGCCGGGAAAGGTGTGGCCATCGCCGCCGGTGCCGATCATCGGATCGGCGGCCTCGTAACCACGCTGGCCGGCTGCGTGCCAATCGTCGGCGCTCCACGCGGGCGTCGACATCAATGCGGCCCCGCCGATGGCGAACGCGGCGATCGTTTTCCAAAGCATGGTGTTGTCCTCATCGGAGGTTGGACTCAGGCGATGAACTGTTCGCTGAGGATGCGTTCCTCGAGGCCGTGCTCGGCATCGAACAGCAAGGTGACGGCGCGTCCTGGCGCCTCGCGCACCGCGACATCGACGACGTCGCGCACTTCGTGCGAATCGGCGGTCGCGCTGACCGGGCGCTTGTAGGGATCGAGGATGCGGAAGCGCACTTCGGTGGCAGCCTTCAGCACCGCGCCACGCCAGCGTCGCGGCCGGAACGGCGCGATCGGCGTCAGCGCGACGACGTTCGCGCCCAGCGGCAGGATCGGACCGCCCGCCGAGAAGTTGTATGCGGTGCTGCCGGCCGGCGTCGCCACCATCGCGCCATCGCAGATCAGCTCTTCCAGCCGCGTCTGCCCGTGCAGGTCGATGGCGATGTGCGCGGCCTGGCGCGTCTGTCGCAGCAGCGAGACTTCGTTGTAGGCGAGCAAGGTGACGGTCGCGCCCGATTCGGTCTGCACGGTCATTTCGAGCGGATGCAGCACTGCCGGCTCCGCGCTGGCGATGCGTTCGGCGAGATCTTCGGTGCGGTACTGGTTCATCAGGAACCCGACCGTGCCGAGCTTCATCCCGTAGACGGGTTTGCCGAGGCCGCCATGGCGATGCAGGGTCTGCAGCATGAAGCCGTCGCCGCCGAGCGCGACCAGCACATCCGCGTCTTCCAGCCTGACGCGACCATGCACCGACTCGAGCGCCGCCAGCGCCGACTGCGCGTCGTCGTGGTTGCTGGCGAGGAAAGCGATGCGCGGGGAAGCCATGGGCGCAGGATAGCGCGAAGACTTGTCATCCTGTGGCCCAAAACGAAACCGGGGCCCCTTGGGCCCCGGTTGGTCGACATCGCGGAACGCGATCAGCTGCGATCGGCCAACTGTGCCAGGCGCTGCACCGCGACCGAGACGGTCGGGTAATCCAGCGTCTTCTGCGAAGCCAGCTCGGACAGCATCGACAAGGTGAAGCGCAGCGTCTGGTCGTCGCGACCCAGCCACGCCTGAACCTTGGCCTCCGCGTCCTTGCCCGCCATCGGCAGCACCTGCTCGGTCAGCTTGCGCATCTGCGTCGCCAGTTCGTCGCGCAACACGCCGCGCGCGACCGCATGCCAGCGGCCGTCGACCTTGAGCGCCTCGATCTGCTCGCGCAGCCACGGCTCGCGCAGGGCATCGCCGAGGCGGAAGTAGACCTTGGCGACATCGATCACCTTGAGCTTGCGCGCACGCGCCAGCTCGATGATGTTCGGGCACGGCTCGAGGTACGGCAGCGCCGACAGCTGGTCGGCGAGCGCGGCCGGCACGCCCTTGGCACGCCACGTCTTGCGGGTTTCCTCGTAGGCCGGACGCTGCGACGGATGAAGGATGCCCTCCCCGGCGCGGATGTCGCGGAAGCCGTCGTGGTAGCGATCAACCGCTTCCTGGATGTTGGGGATCGCGCCGGGGCGCGACAGCAGCCAGCGGGTGAAGCTGCGCTGCAGTTCCCAGATCACCATCAGCGCATCGACCTGCACCGAATCGTCGACCTTGCCGTCCAGCGCGTCGATCTGCGCCCACAACTCGCGCGCGTCCAGCGTCTCGCGGGTGATGGTGAAGGCCTTGGCGATGTCGCCGATGCTGCGGCCGCTGTCTTCCTGCATGCGCATCAGGAAAGTCGCGCCCATGCGGTTGATCGTCGAGTTGGTCACCGCGGTGGCGATGATCTCGCGCTTCAGGCGGTGGTCCTCCATCGCCTTGGCGTACTTCTTCTGCAGCGGCTCGGGGAAGTAGCGCACCAGTTCGCGCGACAGGTAGGGATCTTCCGGCACGTCGCTGGCCACCAGCTGCGGATACGCCACCAGCTTGGAATACGACAGCAGCACGCACAGTTCCGGACGGGTCAGGCCCTGGCCGCGCGCCTTGCGTTCGGCGAGCTCGGCGTCGGACGGCAGGAATTCGATCTGGCGATCGAGCAGGCCCTGCGCCTCCAGCGTGCGCATGAAGTGCACCTTGGAACCCATGCGCGACTGCGACATCCGCTCCATCAGGCTCAGCGCCTGGTTCTGGCGATAGTTGTCGTTGAGCACCAGACCGGCGACTTCGTTGGTCATCGACGCCAGCAGCTTGTTGCGCTCGGGCAGCTTGAGCTTGCCCTTCTGCACTTCGCCGTTGAGCAGGATCTTGATGTTCACCTCATGGTCGGAGGTGTCGACGCCCGCGGAGTTGTCGATGAAGTCGGTGTTGAGCAACACGCCGTGCTGCGCGGCTTCGACGCGACCCAGCTGGGTCAGGCCGAGGTTGCCGCCCTCGCCCACGATCTTGCAGCGCAGGTCGCTGCCGTTGACGCGCAGGCCGTTGTTGGCGCGATCGCCGACGTCGGCATTGGTCTCGCGGCTCGACTTCACGTAGGTGCCGATGCCGCCGTTCCACAGCAGGTCGACCGGCGACTTCAGGATCGCCGACATCAGTTCGGTCGGGCTCAACGCCTGCACGTCGCCGGCGATGCCGAGCGCCGCCTTGATTTCCGGCGACAGCTTGATCGACTTCTCGGCACGCGAATACACGCCGCCGCCCTTGCTGATCAGCTTGGCGTCGTAATCGGCCCAGCTCGAACGCGGCAGCTTGAACATGCGCTGGCGTTCCTTGAACGACGCCGCGGTATCCGGGTTCGGGTCGAGGAAGATGTGGCGATGGTCGAACGCGGCGATCAGGCGCGTGCACTTCGACAGCAGCATCCCATTGCCGAAGACGTCGCCCGACATGTCGCCGATGCCGACGCAGGTGAAATCCTGCTTTTGGCAATCGCGGTTCAACGCGCGGAAATGGCGCTTGACCGACTCCCACGCACCACGCGCGGTGATGCCCATGCCCTTGTGGTCGTAACCGACCGAACCACCGGAAGCGAAGGCGTCGTCCAGCCAGAAACCGTGGGCCTGGGCGATGCCGTTGGCGATGTCGGAGAAGGTCGCGGTGCCCTTGTCGGCGGCGACGACCAGATACGGATCATCGTTGTCGTGGCGGACGACATTGGCCGGATGCACGATCTTGCCGTTCGCGGCGATGTTGTCGGTGATGTCGAGCAGGCCGTTGATGAAGCGCTTGTAGCAGGCCACGCCTTCGTTGAACCAGCCGTCGCGGTCGCTCGCCATGTCCGGCAGCTGCTTCGGGAAGAAGCCGCCCTTGGAGCCGACCGGCACGATCACCGTGTTCTTCACCATCTGCGCCTTCACCAGGCCCAGCACTTCGGTACGGAAATCCTCGCGACGATCCGACCAGCGCAGGCCGCCGCGCGCGACCGGCCCGAAACGCAGGTGAATGCCTTCCACGCGCGGGCCACAGACCCAGATTTCGCGATACGGACGCGGCTTCGGCAGGTCCGGCACGGCGGCGCAGTCGAGCTTGAACGCGAGGTAGTCGGCGGGACCGCCGTCCTTGCGCTTGCCGTCGACGTAGTCGATGTAATAGTTGGTGCGCAGGGTTGCGTCGATCACGCCCATGAAGCTGCGCAGGATGCGGTCTTCGTCGAGGCTCTTGACGCCGTCGAGCTGCGCCAGGATCTCGCCGTGGATCGCCTTGATCCGCGCGTCGCGGCCCTTGTCGCCGGCCGGATCGAAGCGCGCTTCGAAATACTGGACCAGAAGACGCGCGAGTTGCGGATAGCGCGCGAAGGTTGCTTCGACATAGCTCTGCGAGAACGGCACGCCCAGCTGCATCAGGTATTTGCAGTAGGCGCGCAGCATCGCGACCTGCTTCCAGCGCAGTTCGGCGCCGAGCACCAGGCGGTTGAAACCGTCGTTCTCGAGTTCGCCACGCCAGACGCGGCCGAAGGCTTCGGTGAAGAAACCGACGCTGCCGTCCTTGATCGTCGCCCCCGCGGACGGACGCACTTCCAGGTCCTGGATCGAATACGGCTGGCCGTCGACGACGACGTCATGCGGATATTCGGTGATGACCTGCAGACCCATGTTGTCGAGCATCGGCAGCACTTCCGACAACGGCAGGCTGCCATTGCGATGGAACAGCTTGACCTCGATGCAACCGGCGCAATGGCTGGCGGCGGGATCGGTGCGCAGGTTGATGCCGAGGCTGTCGTCGCCGGTCAGTTTCGCCAGCTCGACCACGTCATTGGCCGCCGCTTCCGGCGTCGCTTCCTCGATGTAGGCGGCGCTCAAGGCGCGACCGAAACGCTTGGACAACGCCAGGCCTTCGCTTTCGCCGTGGCGTTCGACCAGCACGTCGTTGAGGCGGTCGTGCCAGTTGCGCACGGTTTCGGCCAGGCGCGCTTCCAGTCCGGCGATGTCGAACTTCTTCTCGCTCGCGCCTTCGCGCGGACGCACGATCAGGTGCAATTGCGCCAGCGGCGAATCGCCCATGGTCACGTGGCTTTCGACGTGGTCGGCGGACAGCGCGTCCTTCAGCATCGCCTCGATGCGCAGGCGCATGTCGGTGTTGAAGCGCTCGCGCGGCACGTAGACCAGCACCGAGAAGAAACGACCGTAGCGATCGCGGCGCAGGAACAGCTTGCTGTCGACGCGCTCCTGCAGGCCGAGCACGCCGGTGCCGAGCGACAACAGTTCGTCGTGGGTGGACTGGAACAGTTCGTCGCGCGGCAGCGTTTCCATGATGTGGCGCAGCGCCTTGGCGCTGTGGCCCTGCGCCGGCAGGCCGGAGTCCTTCATCACGCGCTCGTAGCGGCTGCGCACCACCGGGATGTCCCACGGGCGATGGTTGTAGACGCTGGAGGTGAACAGGCCGATGAAGCGCTTTTCCGATACCGGCTTGCCCTTGGCGTCGAACTCGACGACGCCGATGTAGTCCATGTAGCCGCGACGATGCACGCTGGCGCGCGCATTGGTCTTGGACAGGATCAACGGCTCGAGCACGCCCGATTGCTGCACGCGATGTGCATCCAGCGACTTCAGCGCGCGCGGCTTGCCGCCATCCTTGCCGCGCAGCAGGCCGAGGCCGCTGCCGTCCACCGCGATCAGCACGTCCTCGCCACCACGCTTCTCGACCTTGTACTCGCGATAGCCGAGGAAGGTGAAATGATTGTTCGCGGCCCAGCGCAGGAACTCGCGCGATTCCGCCATCACCTCCGTCGACACCGGGCTCTTGCCCTTGGCCAGGCCTTCGGCGGCGGCTTCCATCTTCTCGCGCATGCGCGGCCAGTCCTCGACGGAAGCGCGGACATCGGCCAGCACCGCCGCAATCGCACGTTCCACGTCCTTGGCGTCGGCGGCATCGAGGCGATCGATCTCGACATGGATGAAGGATTCGTTGTCCAACACCGGGTGCAACAGGGTGTGCACGGCGATGCCGCGCTCGGTCAGCGCATTGGTGATCGAATCGACCAGGAACGGCATGTCGTCGTTGGCGACCTGCAGCACGCTGCGCGGCGATTCCCAGCCATTGGCCTTCACGGTCGGATTGAACACGCGGACCGCGGCGGCGCCACGCTTGCGCTTGCGCGCGAACGTCAGCGCATCACTCGCGATCGCTGCCCGGGTCGCGGCGGACTGCGCCTGCATTTCTTCCGGCGACTGGTGGGCGTACAGCGCGGTGGCGAATGCGCGTTCGTCGGGAACGGGCTTGTTTGAAGCAGGCTTGTTTGAAGCAGGTTTCTTCGATGTCATGTCATCAACCTTGGGATACGGCGAAGATGCCTGCTCAGCGCAGGCCGGTTTCGTGGCGGGCGATCACCAGACGCTGGATTTCGCTGGTGCCTTCGTAGATTTCGGTGATCTTGGCGTCGCGGAAGTAACGCTCGATCGGCATTTCCTTGGAATAGCCCATGCCGCCGTGGATCTGCAGCGCCTGGTGGGTGATCCACATCGCCGCTTCCGAGGCGGTGAGCTTGGCGACCGCGGCTTCCGTCGTGAACTTCTTGCCCTGGCCCTTCAGCCACGCCGCGCGCAGCGTCAGCAGGAAGGCGGCGTCGAGCTTGCACTTCATGTCGGCGATCTTGGCCTGGGTCATCTGGAACGCGCCGATCGGCTGGCCGAAGGCCTTGCGTTCCTTGACGTAGGCGAGCGTCGCCTCGTACGCGGCGCGACCGATGCCGATCGCCTGCGAGGCGATGCCGATGCGGCCGGCGTCGAGCACGCTCATCGCGATCTTGAAACCGTGGCCCTCCTCGCCCAGCACGTCTTCCGGCTGCGCGACGTAGTCGGCGAATTCGATTTCGCAGGTGGCCGAAGCGCGGATGCCGAGCTTGGGCTCGGTCTTGCCGCGATGGAAGCCGGCGCGGTCGCCGTCGATCAGGAAGGCGGTGATGCCGCGCGCGCCCTTGTCGGGATCGGTCATCGCGAACAGCACGAAATACTTGGCGACCGGACCGGAGGTGATCCAGCTCTTCTTGCCGTTGATGACGAAGCTGCCATCGGCCTGCTTCACCGCGCGGCAACGCATGGCGGTGGCGTCGGAACCGGACTGCGGCTCGGTCAGCGCGAACGCGCCGATTTCCTTGCCCTCGGCGATCGCACGCACGTACTTCTGCTTCTGCGCCTCGGTACCGTGGGTCAGGATGCCGTTGCAGAACAGCGAGCTGTTCACCGACATGATGGTGCTGTGGGCGGCGTCGCCCTGCGCGATTTCGACCATCGCCAGCACGTAGGCGATCGGATCCATTCCGGCGCCGCCGTATTCGCCCGGCACCTCGATGCCCATCAGGCCGTTTTCGCCGAGGAGGCGGATGTTGTCGAGCGGGAATTCGCCGCTGCGATCGTGGTCTTCGGCGGACGGGCCGATTTTCTCCTGCGCGATCCGTCGCGCCACGTCCTGAATCATCAACTGCTCTTCGGTGAAGCTGAAATCCACGATCACGTCCCCAATGGGAGTAGGAAAGTGAAATTGTAGCCCGCGGCGTTGTTCTTTCCGACCCCGACTTGACCGTATGGCCCGGTGGCGCGACAATATATCTTTGAATCCGGATAGAGAGATATATGGATCTGGAAGGCTGGTCGAGCCGCCTCAAGGTCTTCGCCGATGCGACCCGCGTGCGTCTGCTGGTGTTGCTTGCGCGCGAGGAATTCACCGTCGCCGAGCTTGCCGCGATCACCGGGCTGGCGCAACCGCGCGTTTCCACCCATCTGGCCCGACTGAAGGAAGCCGGCCTGGTGCGCGACCGCCGTTCCGGCGTTTCCGCCTATTACCGTTTCGACGAGGACGCGCTCGATGCCGCGCAGCAGAGCCTGTGGCAGGCATTGCGCAACGGCAGCGACGATCCCCTGTTGAAGCAGGATGCCGCGCGCATCCCGGAAGTGATGGCCGCGCGCGCCAGCGACCAGAACTGGGCCGACAGCGTCGCCGGCGACATGGAGCGCCATTACTCGCCGGGTCGCACCTGGGAAGCCCTGGCGCGTTCCGCGCTGCCGCTGTTGCGTCCCGGCGATGTCCTCGACATCGCCTCCGGCGACGGCGTGCTGGCCGAATTGCTGGCCCCGCATTCGGGCCGTTACGTCTGCCTCGACGCCAGCAGCCGCGTGGTCAACGCCGCCAGCGAACGCCTGCGCACCTATCCCAACGTGGAAGTGCGCGAAGGCGACATGCATGCCCTGCCCTTCGCCGACGGCAGCTTCGATCTCGTCGTGCTGATGCATGCGCTGACCTATGCCGCCAAGCCGCAGCAGGCCGTCGCCGAAGCCGCGCGCGTGCTGCGTCCGGGCGGTCGCCTGCTGCTGTCCAGTCTCGGCAAGCACGCCCACGCTGCGGCGGCGCAGCCTTTCGGCCACGTCAACCTCGGGTTCACGGTGAAGGAATTGCAGAAGTTCATCGAGAAGGCCGGGCTGCGCGCCGATCCCTCCGCCAGCATCACCCGCGAGCGCCGCCCGCCGCATTTCGAAGTCATTTCCCTGATCGGGAGCAAGTCATGACCGCAACGGCACTGCCATGGAAGAATCCCCAGCGCGCCGAAGCGCTGCAACGGGCCCTGGGCGAACGCATCCTCGTCCTCGACGGCGCGATGGGCACGATGATCCAGCGCCACGAATTGCAGGAAGCCGACTATCGTGGCGAACGCTTCGCCGAAGGCTATGACGCGTTGTTCGCCGCCGACGGCCATGCCCACGGCCCCGGCTGCGGCTGCGAAGGCCACGACCAGCGCGGCAACAACGACCTGCTGACGCTCACGCGCCCCGAGATCATTCGTGATATCCACGCGCAATACCTCGCCGCCGGCGCCGACCTGATCGAGACCAACACCTTCAACTCGACCAGCATTTCGCTGGCCGACTACCGCCTCACCCACCTGGTACGCGAGCTCAATCGCGAAGGCGCGCGCATCGCCCGCGAAACCGCCGACGCGGCCGAAGCGAAGGATCCCTCGAAGCCGCGTTTCGTGGTCGGCGTGCTCGGACCGACCAGCCGCACCGCCTCGCTGTCGCCGGACGTCAATCGCCCGGGTTTCCGGGCCATCACTTTCGACGAACTGCGCGATGCCTATCGCGAAGCCGCCGAGGGATTGATCGAAGGCGGCGCCGACATCCTGATGGTGGAAACGGTGTTCGACACCTTGAATGCCAAGGCCGCGCTGTTCGCGATCGAGGAAGCCTTCGACGCCCACGGCGAACGCCTGCCGGTGATGATCTCCGGCACGATCACCGATGCCTCCGGCCGCACCCTCTCGGGCCAGACCGCGGAAGCGTTCTGGTATTCGCTGCGCCATGCCCGCCCGCTCGGCATCGGCCTCAACTGCGCGCTCGGCGCGAAAGACCTGCGTCCGCACGTGGAAGCGCTGTCCACCGTCGCCGATACCTATGTCACCGCGCATCCCAACGCCGGCCTGCCCAATGCCTTCGGGGGCTACGACGAAACGCCGGAAGACATGGCGACGATCCTGCGCGAATTCGCGCAATCCGGCCTGCTCAACGTGGTCGGTGGCTGCTGCGGCACCACGCCCGAACACATCGCCGCGATCGCAGCCGCCGTCGGCGACGTGCCGCCACGCGCGATTCCGGTGCTGGAACGCGCCGATGTGGAGCAGGCCGCATGAGCACACTCGCCCGCCACACCCGCCTTGCGGGCCTCGAGCCGCTGGTGATCACGCCGGAATCGAACTTCATCAACGTCGGCGAACGCACCAACGTCACCGGCAGCGCGCAGTTCAAGAAGATGATCCTCGAAGGCCGCTACGACGACGCGTTGGTGGTCGCCCGCCAGCAGGTCGAGAACGGCGCGCAGGTGATCGACGTCAACATGGACGAAGGCCTGCTCGATTCCGAACGGGCGATGGTGACCTTCCTCAACCTGATGGCCGCCGAACCCGACATCGCCCGCATCCCGGTGATGGTCGATTCGTCGAAGTGGACGGTGATCGAAGCCGGACTGAAGTGTCTGCAGGGCAAGGGCATCGTCAACTCGATCTCGATGAAGGAAGGCGAAGCGGAATTCCTGCGCCAGGCACGATTGGTGCGCCGTTACGGTGCCGCCGTGGTGGTGATGGCCTTCGACGAAGTCGGACAGGCCGACACTTTCGAACGCAAGGTCGAGATCAGCTCGCGTGCGTTCAAGCTGCTGACCGAAGAGATCGGTTTTCCGCCGGAAGACATCATCTTCGATCCCAACTGCTTCGCGATCGCCACGGGCATCGAGGAGCACAACGATTACGCGGTCGCCTTCATCGAGGCAGCGCGCGAACTACGCAAGCGCTTTCCGAAGAGCCACATTTCCGGCGGCGTGTCGAACGTGTCGTTCTCGTTCCGCGGCAACGAGCCGGTCCGCCAGGCCATCCACGTGGTGTTCCTGTACCACGCGATCAAGGCCGGCATGGACATGGGCATCGTCAACGCCGGCGCCCTGCCGATCTACGACGACCTCGATCCGGAACTGCGCGAACGCGTCGAGGACGTGGTGCTGAACCGCCGCGACGACGCCACCGAGCGCCTGCTCGAAATCGCCGACAGGTTCAAGGGCAAGAAAGGCGAGAAGAAGGTCGAGGACCTGCGCTGGCGCGAACAACCTGTCGCCGCGCGCCTGTCGCACGCACTGGTGCACGGCATCGACCAGTACGTCGAGGACGACACCGAGGAGGCGCGCCTGCAGGCGAAGCGCCCGCTCGACGTGATCGAGGGCCCGCTGATGGACGGCATGAACGTCGTCGGCGACCTCTTCGGCGCCGGCAAGATGTTCCTGCCGCAGGTGGTGAAGTCGGCGCGCGTGATGAAGAAGGCGGTCGCCCACCTGCTGCCCTTCATCGAGGCCGAGAAGCTGCGCACGGGCGACGCCGGCAAGTCCAACGGCAAGATCGTGATGGCCACGGTCAAGGGCGACGTCCATGACATCGGCAAGAACATCGTCGGCGTCGTGCTTGCCTGCAACAACTTCGAGGTGGTCGATCTCGGGGTGATGGTGCCGGCGCAGAAGATCCTCGATACCGCCCGCGAGGTCGGCGCCGACATCGTCGGCCTGTCCGGCCTTATCACCCCGTCGCTGGAAGAGATGAGCCACGTCGCCAGGGAGATGAAGCGCCAGGGCTTCGAGATGCCGCTGCTGATCGGTGGCGCGACCACGTCGCGCGCGCACACCGCGCTCAAGATCGACCCGCACTACGACGCACCGACGATCTGGGTGAAGGACGCCTCGCGCGCGGTCAACGTCGCCCAATCGCTGATCTCGCCCGACCTGCGCGCGTCGTTCGTCGCCGCCAACGAAAGCGACTACGCCGACATCCGCGAACGCCATCGCAATCGCAGCGATGCCAAGCGCCTGGTCCCGCTGGAGAAGGCGCGCGCGCAGAAGTTCAATGGGGACTGGGCCAACTACGCGCCGCCCCAGCCGGCACGGCCCGGCATCCATGCGTTCGACGACTACCCGCTCGCCGACCTCGTGCCGCTGATCGACTGGACACCGTTCTTCAATGCCTGGGAATTGGCCGGCCGCTATCCGGCGATCCTCAAGGACGACGTGGTCGGCAAGCAGGCAAGCGAACTGTTCCGCGACGCACAGGCGATGCTCAAGCGCATCGTCGACGAGAAGTGGCTGACCGCGCGCGGCGTGATCGGGCTGTTCCCGGCGCACTCGGTCGGCGAGGATGTCGTGCTCGACACTGCCGAGCGCACCACCCTGCACTTCCTGCGCCAGCAGGTCGACAAGCCGGTGGAGCGCCCGGATTTCTGCCTCGCCGATTTCATCGCGCCGCAAGGCGCGGGCACGCAGGACTGGATCGGCGGCTTCGCCTGCACCGCGGGCATCGGCATCGACGAACGTGTCGCCCGTTATGAAGCCGATCACGACGACTACAACGCCATCCTGCTGAAATCGCTGGCCGATCGCCTGGCGGAGACATTCGCGGAACGCCTGCACCAGCACGTGCGCCACGAATACTGGGGCTATGCGCCCGATGAAACCCTGAGCACCGACGACCTGATCGACGAAAAGTACCAGGGCATCCGTCCGGCACCCGGCTACCCGGCCTGCCCCGACCACAGCCAGAAGCGCACGTTGTTCGAATTGCTGGGCGTCGAGAAGAGCACCGGCATGCAGCTCACCGAGAACTTCGCGATGACGCCGGCCGCAGCGGTTTCCGGCTGGTATTTCGGCCATCCGCGCAGCCAGTATTTCGTGGTCGGCCGGGTATCGCGCGAGCAGGTGGCGGACTACGCGCAGCGCGGCGGCGTTTCGTTGCAACAGGCGGAGCGCTGGCGCGCGGCCAACCTCGACTACGACCCGGAGTGATCGCCTCGCGTTAAGCTGCGTCGATGACGCCAACAACCCGCGACAACTTCCTGCCCCTGCGCCACCTCGCCGCGGCCATGGTCATCTATGGCCATGCCTACGCGCTGAGCCGCCATGCCCCTGGCGATGTCGACCTGGTCCAGCGCTTCATGCCCGGCTTCTACGCCGGCAGCCTCGCGGTGTTCTTCTTCTTC
>JASLDW010000102.1 GCA_030151365.1 Lysobacter sp.
AGACCTCTTCAAGGGTCGCTTCTTTTGATAATTTCATAACCACACCAAATGTTATTCAGTAACCATCATGCAATCCAAACGGAGCGGACACTGCTTACAGATCGTCTTATCCGTTTGGTTGTATTGCGTGAAACAAGCCGGAACATTCATTCCCGTCTTGTAAAGTTTCACGCCGTTCTCAGAAAAATCTTTCGTCGACTCCACGAGAGGAATAGACGTTGATTGAGAGAACGCAGCAAGCTTTGCTTCAATCCCATTACCTGTGGGCTTTGCCGCCGGGGCAGGAGATGGAGCCGGAGCAGTCTCTTGCTTTGCAGGAGGAGCTTGTTCGGGTTCAGGTTCTGCTTTCGCTTCTACCTTAGGAGCCGGAGCTTTTACAGCCGGTTTGGCCGGAGCAGGCTCAGGTTCATCTTTAGCAGATGTTTCCGCAGCACCCATACCGCCATCACCCGCTACGTCAAACGCAGTCGATGATTGCTGTTGGTTAGCCGGTGGAGCCTTAGGAGGGGCAGTTTGCTGTTGAGCAGCACCGGAACCTTTGCTGATAGTTTTCATATTGATGTTGGCTTGGAATTGTTCCAGCCATTCGTAATAGCCGTTACGTTGAAGAGTTTCAGTGATAGTTCCTTCTTTCGGATACTTCATGAATGAAGCAAAGTCCGTAAGATATGGAGCATGAGAAAGCTCTTCTTCAGTCAATGGCGTAGTATCGCCCAATTGAATTTGATAAACAGTGTTTGGATCTTTTGATTCTGGATCATAAGAAATCATTAAGTCGCGACCTTGTGTCTTGTGAGACAAAGCAAAGACCTCGCCTTTCTTCTTATTAAACTTCTCCATGAGAGTGTAAAGATTTGTCGATACACCTTGAGGGAAGCGAATCGGTTGAATGAAAGACCAACCTTTAGCGTTGTTCGCAGGAGCACCTTGCTCTTGCAACTCACGCACGATCACATTCTGTGCCATCGTCTTACGACGTGACATACGTTGAATGCGGGCAGGCAAATCTTTTTGCCAATCCAGTTTATTTTCCGCAACAACTTTTCTCACCATGTCGATGAATTGGCAGTGTTCACAACCATTCTCGGCATATTGATTTGTTTTTGGATCGTAGTTCTTACAGATAGTCGGGAAGGCTTTCCCCGCTGAACCGTCTTTCTTTTTAGTTTCAGTCCAGTGTGTAGCATAGTAGTAAGGGCCCGCTACTGGGCGAAGGGAATGAACCTCACCGTCAGCAGGGAGAGAGAACCATTTGATCTCTGCATCCCATGAAGGTTCGCGTTCTGTTTTTCCCGAATGATAGGCACCATTGTCGTCCATCGACATTGACATACTTTTCTCCTTTGTTTGTGTCTTAATCGAATTCACCATGAACTCTAGCAGACAAGAAAAACGTTACGAGAAAGGGCTACGATCGACAATATAATTTTTGCTAATTAGATATAATTATAATTATGCTGCTGAAAGTTAAATGAAAATTGATCCTGTGAGTTCGGGTACTTATAAACTTCCCAAAGTACTCGACTCACGGAGTCGATGGGGGCTCATAACCAACCAGAGGCACAATGACGCTCTGATAGAGAATATTCGCTTTTTCTTTTTTAATATAACTTTTTTTAATATTAAAAGGTGCGATCCAGAAACGACCTGAAACTTTCGGTTTACAAAGCACATTCGTACCTTGGATTTCAACCTCATACGCACCTGGCACTAGCTTTAAGATTTTTTTGATATCAATCTTCTCAATCGGAGAGATGACAAAACAACCCTTGCTATTTGCTGACGTAATCTCGCGGTCTATTCGGCAAACCCAGAAGGAACCCGATTGCGGCATTTCCTTTTGGTATGCGTGATTGATCACAGCGACTCGTCCCATAGTCTGACTGATGATCGAATTGACCGAGCCTCTTCTTCCATAATGAAACTTTAATACTACATATGTCATTAGAATGGTTCCGTGTAACTTGAAATTCCAAACGAACGAAAGCGAATCGAATATGTCGGTTGAATCTTCATGAAAAGATTCAAACAAATATCCTCACCCGCTGCAACCGATCCCTGTGGTAAACTCCACGCGATCTTCTGCATAGCAGAGTCCGTGTAGAAATTGGTTTCAAGCGGCGTCACGATAGTCCCGTCGCGCTTACGCAGCGTCACCGTAAGAGATGCCGCGGACTCTGTTTCAAATTCCAATTGGATTTGTCCCAAGCCCTCTGCCGGTACTTTGAATGGAATCAAGTATGTTGATGTCGAAAGAGATAAACCCGTATTGGTCAAGACCGTCACGATCGTGTTTGCAGAACCGTCATAGATTTCGGACACAGTCAACGCACCTCCAGACAACGAAGCCTGGCCCCAGCGAGTACTGAGCGGTGAATAGATCGTGTTAAACACGCCTTTTGTTTGCAGAGGTGATTGACCTAACTGGAAACGAGCAGCGCTTGTGAACATGGAATTATTAAGAGGGATCGAACCACCCGGATATTTGAACCATCCGAGAAGCACGCCATCGCTGAATACTTCCGGCGAAATCAAACCTGGTTGCATCGTAAGAACTGCCGCTTCACCACCAAACGCTTGGCTTTCCACGTACGAATAAAAGATCGTGTAGTTAGCAGGTGATACAGTTGGCGTGTAGTTCAAGATACGTTCTTCATCCTCAAAGACAAATACGCCCGAATCAGTCAATGCTGCCCCGGAAAGTAGACCGATCTGATCGACATCTGCTGCTACGAGGTTCATTCCAGAAAGAATGCCGGGAGCCGAAAGAACTTTAAAGATGTCCTGCAGAGCCGAAGCTACGACCGGATCACCTAATGCTATAATCACCTTTTGCATAAACAAAACCTCTTAATGCTATTTACTAAATGTTCGGCTTCAAATTATAGATCGAAAGACCACGCGCTTTACCGTAGTACTCCACCTGTACTTTATAGACAGGTTCAGAGAATGTCGCGATATAAACGTTAGATGGGTTTGCGTTCGTCAACACCATCCAAGGCAACCATTCTCCTGGATCCGCTGCTGTCGCACCACGAATACGAACACTGCTTCCCCACGCCAAATCTTCCCCGTGAATACTTACGGCAAAAAGAGTCTGTGGGGCTTCCGTTGGACCCAGTGCCTGAGCACGGCAACGATAGCGATTGCGATATTCAAATCCATAAGGAGAAAGATCCGAGGAAGGTGGAATGCGGGTACTGCGAAGTCCCAACACGTTGCGGTTCATGTAACACTCCCCGATCGCGTCAAAACCCTGTTCCCATCCAGACACGTCAATGCTGGATGGAATCGTCATAGTCTTCGTAATTGTGAAGTCATTACCCGCCGCTCCTGTTGGAGTATTTCGAGTCATCGTGAGAGAAAAACCTGAACCCGTAACGGCAGTGATACCACTTGCAAATGTAGGGTCATTGATAGTCGCGATGATGTTCGCAACCGTCGCGGATGCCGTGACACCAATCTGGAATTCACCACTTGCAACATTCGGAGTTGCTGATACGGCCTTCAACGTTTTAGACGGAGTCAGAGCTATCGTATCATTCGCCGCAATCAATCCATTATTTTGGATCGTGATACTTCCCGTTGCATTCTTTACCGTGAAACGACCGCGAACAGTTTCGAAATGTTTTAAGTCTTCAAAGTCCTCGGTCATCATAAGAGTGGATACTTGATTCAAAAGAGAAGGATTCGTCAGTTGAGCGAGCATCATGTTCGCATCCAAAGACGATTCCGCAATCGGTTTCATCACATAGAAATCGGGTTTAAAGTAACCTTTTGAAATCAAACGACTATCTAGGATTTGCGCGATACCTTGACCGTTCCACAAAAGCTCAGTGATCGCCACCAAGTCATTCGTATCCGGTGCAGTCGCGGCTTCGATCTCACCCCAGATTTGAAGAGTCGTGAGAGGACCGTCATTCGTACGATTCAGAACCTGAATGTTAGAAACCGTTTTAAACACCAGATCCGTGTAGAAGATTTGATTAGGAGAATCGTAATTCGTCGATGGAACCGTTTCATCCACATAACCATCGGCCACGGAGATCGTAACGATTTCCGAAATACTCGTATCATTCACGTCAGTCCCGAAGATCTCCACGTCAACACTCATCGTGCTCACTTGATTGGCTTTCGTGAGGCCAATACCGATACGACAAGGGTATTGCAAAACCTTTGCCGGTTGATAGAGAGAAGTCCCTACATCATTCAAAAGAGTCGCCGGAACCAAAATTTGCGGAAATGAAGTCAATGAACCGTTACCAAGCTGAAATACTTCATAACGACGCGGGAATGGGCCTGAGCCTTCCATGTCGTATGTCGGATCCGCCACCGTATCAAACGTAATACCGTTAGCAACGATCACTTCGTCCGTGCTAGG
>JASLDW010000117.1 GCA_030151365.1 Lysobacter sp.
AGATTGTAGCGGGGGTGCTCCACGTATTCGGGAGTGCTGTCTGCGTCGATCCACTTTCGTGGTCCGAAAACGATCGAGCCTAGATCGTGGGGGATAGTATCCCAACTGTAGTATTTCTTTCGATGGTGGAGAACTTCGCGATCCACCCAGAGATCACGGATCTTCCACCAGGAATGATCTCTTATCTTCGAGGGGACCAGCTTTCGAGTGAGCGCTATCCCTCCGGCCACCAGCGCATCTCCTTTCCAGAGGAGGAAATATCCTGCAGCCAGCATGAGTAAAAACGCAGCGAGCGAAACAAGTCCAGCCTCTCGAGCTGTGGAGGCACCGTTGACCCCCTTCGCTTCCACCATGAGCACGGCTAGTCCAGTGAAAGCCACAGCGTTGAAGAACGAAAAACTCGCTACGAAAGTAGTCATGCTCCTTTCGATGAACGTGAAGAGGAAGAAGCTGACCGCCGCGATCACTACGAAGTAGAACGAAATATCTGGAACGCTCATCGCAAAGAGCGGAGGCAGCATGAGGAAAACGATGTGATTAAGCCTAACCTGACGCCGGAGGAGTGGGCTCACATAGGCTGCGAAAAGGAACGCGATAACGACGCTGAAAGGAGTTGGATAGACGACGGAAAGCACGATGAGAGTCTGTAGTCCGATGCTGCTCGATAGGACCGACCGGCGGAGAAGCTCCCAGCGTTCAGTCCACTCCGGCCAGCGGATCACGAAGCAGTAGGTAGCTACGATGAGAATGCTAGTGGCCACAGTCATGAGATCCTCCTGCCAGTTTCCACCGTTGAGCTTCGCGTCCCACGGGAGTGGATTGTAGAAGTCTCGAATTTTCACGATGTTACTGAGGGTGAGTGGATACCAGTAGCTGTGGCGAACCACTGTGATTGCTCCCATCCCGAGGAAGATACTCCAGCGGGCTGCAACCATGTAGGGGTTCGTGTTCCTATAGCTCGAGGCGAGCCAGAGGTTAAAGAAGCAGAGGATGAGGGCAGCTGGAAGATCGCCGAAGAGCGGAGCGAGGATCCAGCCTGCCGCAGCGTACTGGGCTAGCCCGATGGCGATGCCGGTTAGCCACTGCTTGCGGCGGAGAGATAGGTACACGGTTCTAGATATCACCGGCAAAGGCTGGAGAGCTAGAAGCTTAGCTCATTCGTCCTCTTCGAGGTCGCTATCTTCTTCGTCGTTTTCTTCCCGATAGCCGGAGATGGTCGGGTAGAGGGCTGGGCTACCGATGATAGCGCCGAGCACTTCCCGCAGGATCCCACTGTCTTGCGGAACGGGTCCAGCGGGACCACTCATCTTCCCCCGGACGTAGCCCATCACGGCAGCCTCTTTCACCAGCAGTAGCTCCCGCTCGCTGAATGTGGAGGCCAGCTCCTCGATTTCCCGGAGATAAGCCTCATCCCTGAGCTTGAAGTAGGTCATTAATTTTTCGTCCACGGCGTGTCCTCCAGTATGAGTCCAAGTTTTCGAGCTCGCCGGCGTATGCTTCCGACTTGTTTCTTTTCTTCGATGGCCACCTGAGCCTCGAGCTCAGCCACGGCACCCCAGAACTCGAGTTCCAAATTAGCGGCTTCGATGTAACGTTCCCAGTCGGTGAGGTCCGAGAAGAATCCGAGGGCATCCCGAAAGAAATCAGCGCTCGAGAGGTCTTTCCAGAGGAACTCCTTCCCCACTTTAGCGATTAATCCAGTCTCCTGCTCTGGGTCCTCCACTGTCAGCTGCCAGGGTCTTTCGGCTACGACAGCCAGTGGCCCCGCCTTGTCCGGAAGGAACGATAGGTTAGCTTCCTGAGTCTGGTAGCATCGGGAACAGGAGATGAGCGAGTAGGTTTTTCCACTCGTCGGGAACGAGGTTCTGTCGAGATAGAGTTCAGCTTCACAGCACTGGCTCTCCCAGTAAGCCTCCAGGCCATAGACATCGAGTGCCGCCACCCGGGAGCTACGCTCAAGCCTGGGTACGGCGGCCAAAAACAGTCGAAAATCACCAGCCCTGAATTCCGCGTCCGACTGGATGATAGGAAGTTTTCGCTTCCAGGGGAGGCCGGCGAGCTTGTGGACTGTCACAGACACGGGACTCCCTCCCCCGTGTAGCTAACGGTGAATCCAGCCCGAGCTGCTCTCCGATTAGCCCTAGTTCGCAGCGATACCTCCCGAAGCTCAAGCACCTTAGCTACAGCTGTGAGAGACTCCTCCAGAGCTACCGCGAGCCTGGCCGATTCTATGGCGGTATCCCAGGGAGTTAAGTCTAGGACGTGGCCAACGAGCTTTTCCGCCAGTTTTGCTACCTCCCTACGGCCTATCTCTGGCTTAGCTCCAAGCTCAAGAATCACGCCCCTAGGGCGAGCTGGAGCGAGCCCAAACCAGCGTTTTTTACCCACTGACCCCTGGAGAAAAGCCAGATGGCGGAGAAAAGTCTGAGATAGAATATTATAGCTATTGTAATCTAGAAGCTCCTGGAACGAGACAGAGCTGTCGGCGAACTCCGCAGGCACGGTTCGGCAACGGCCACAGATAAGAGGATAGAGAACATCCTCTTCACCTTCGAAAAGCACCCTAACGGGAAAGCCACAGCATAGGCTAAGTAGATTCACTTGGAGTTCATGGAAAGGGACCCCTCTGATCGACGTTGCCTCCACTTCGAAGTTGAGCGGGAATCCTCCCACTGTGATCCCGCTAAGGCAGCTAAACGACTCTAGCCTCCGGCCGCTAAAGGGAGCGCCCATTAGCTCTTCCGGGGATCCGTAGGATCGCTGCGTGCTCACTGTGCGCCCGCCGACTGATCTTCCAATTTGAAGCCCATCTTTTGGAGCGCTTTAGAGTTCTGATTGTGGATGAGATGTTCCTGAGTTCTAGCTTCGAGCTCTATTTTGCCGACTGTACCCCGAAAGCCCACATTGAGCTTACCGGCTTCGATGATCTTCTCCCAGTCGGTCTGATCGCTGAATACTTCGAGCATCCCCTTGAAATAGGCTCCAGTATTAACTACAGCTGGCCAGAGGAAGCGCTCCCGAAGATCGATGGACTTATCGGCATCCGCCGGGGAGGATTTCACAGCCCTGTTTTCGAACGGTCTAACGGATAGCGCCGAAAAGGGGTTGAGGGAGGTCCGAAAGAAGCTGGAAACTACGTCCCCCTCGTAGGTCCCCAGGTTCCCGGCTATTGGTTTGCTACAGCGGAGGCAGGAGAGTGCTTTCAGTTCGATGCTATCTCTGGCCGACGAGGGGCTATAGCCGAACTTAGGGTCGACCATCACACCACAGCAAGCTGAAGTCGGATAAACAGATATTCTGTAGTACTGAAAATCGGCTATAGCCATCGGAATAGCCTCGATTGCTAACTTCTGGCGGCCTACCGTGAGGACAGCGCTAGCAGCAAGTTCTGGGAGATTTTTGCGGCGACTGAAGATGCTCATGGAGATATTATCTCGTCGTAAGACACCCCGTGGGCGGTTCGCTCCTGGAACGACGTCTCGGAGTAAAAGAGCTCAAGCTTCTCCCGGAACTCAGCGGTGAGTTTTCCAGCCTCGATCGCCACATCCCACTCTGTTTTTCCAGTGAGCACTGTGAGAGCCTTGACGAAGAAACCGTTTTGCTCTAGGTCGGCCCATCGGTAGGGTATACTGGGGAGGAGCTTTTCTCGAGCTCGACTAGAGAAGCTCGAGTCTAATGGAAGTTCTCGCCGGCCGAACGTTCTAAACTGGACGGGATCAGGGAAAGCCATGAGAAGATCCCCTGGAACCACTCTCGTTGAATTCCACTCTACCTTAGTCCCGCATTTCACACAGGTCACAAAGTAGAAAGACTCTCCGTTCGGACCACTAGTGAGAGCCCGCTTGAGGGCTAAAGTCTTCAGGGGGTGGCACGGTGAAGCGAGGAAACACTCGAGCTCGTAGTGCTGGAATCCGTTCTTATTCTGGGGAAGAGCGTTCACCATCAGCGGGAATCCAGCCACCGTGAGCTTCGTGTCACCGTGGAGAACCGGCAGAGGATGGGAAAAGAACGAAATTTTAGGCTTCTTTACGATGGAAATGCGCACTGTCGTCCTCCTTAGTTAACTCTATGGTATCAAGCCTGGAGCACTGAGCAAACAGAGAATCGTCCTGGGCGGCCGTTCACCCAGGAAGGTCGAATCACACCGCTGTAACTTGCAAACGTCTTGGATCGTGCTCTACGGCACCTCCATAGGCAGCTACGGCCACACCGTTGGTGTGGCCGTAGCTGGAAGGTGCTTTGGGGAAGCAGGCGATTCAGCAGTAGAGTTTGTGCTTTCCGATGAACTGTACCACACCGTCGGAGACCAAGTACCAAATCGGTTCGCCGTTCCGGCAGCGATCACGGATCTCAGTGCTCGAGATGCTTAGAGCGGGCACCTCCACGAAGCTCACTCGGCCGGCCGGAAAAGCTGCTCCAGCGTCGGCAGGAAGCTTGTAGCCAGGTCGAGTGCAGCCCACGAAGTGGGCTAGATCGTAGAGCCCTTCCGCGTTCTCCCAGTCAGGTATCTCTGCGATCACGTCGGCGCCAGTGATGAAGTAAAGCTCATCGTTCGGATGCTCGAGCTGGAGGTCTCGGAGGGTGTCAACCGTGTACGTCGGCTTATCCCGATCGATATCCACTCGACTCACCGTGAAGGTAGGGTTGCTGGCTGTGGCTACGATCGCCATCAGGTAGCGATCCTCAGCGGGGGCTATTTTCTTGTCGAGCTTGTGGCTAGGAGCGCCAGCTGGAACGAAAACTACCCCGTCAAGCCCGAGCTTAGCCTGCACTTCGCTGGCTGCCACCAGGTGGCCGTGGTGGATCGGGTCGAACGTTCCACCCATGATTCCAAGTTTACCCATGGAACTATGGTACACCCGCCGCTACGAATCGAGCAACTGGAGGCGAGTGGCTTCGGATACTCAGCCGGGGAATGCTGCAGCTGCGGCCGAAGTGACGGGAACAGCGGCAGCGACCGGCTCGAGCTCTACGGCGTCCGCCATCTTAGCTGCGGGAACGACCGGCTCGAGGTAGGCCGCGTCGATCGGGAAGATTCGGCCGAGGGCGTCCTTAACCTCCACGTAGCCACACATGAGATACTCGCCGGTGTCGTGGACGGTGTAGATGCCGGAGGTAGCGCCGTGGAGCTGATGGCTCTCGCCACCTCGGTACTGGACTTGGTCTCCCCTGCGAAGGACGTAGCCCGAAAAGAACTCCATGAAGTCGATCTTATCGCTGTCAGCCATGGAACCATAGTACACCGAATCTTTCGGTGACACAATAGGCTAGCTAGTGGCTGTCGTTCCGGCGGTCGGAATAGCATAGTTCTTCTTGAGCTCTCGAACGATGCTATCGTAGAACTTTTCGACGTTACAGTCAGCTTGGATCGAGATTTTCTTCCTGTCGATGACGCCGGCTATATCGACGGAAGCACAGCCGATGAGGGTTCGGGCAGCAAGCTCATCGTTGATTTTCTGCCAGCGAAGAATTTTGCTACACATTTTCGGCTCGCTGTCGCACTGGACGAGGATCTCTTTCTCGCCCATAGATCCCGAGCCGATGTCGTGGAGGGTTATTTTAGCGAACCCCTTCGGGTCCCCGCCGACTTTAGAATCGCTCGAACTAGAACAGCCAGCTGAAAGTAATAGTAGTGCTGCTATAGCTGCGAGAATTTTGCCCATGGCACTACTATCGGTCTAGTGCGGTCCGA
>JASLDW010000121.1 GCA_030151365.1 Lysobacter sp.
CTTTTCAGGAAGTACTCAGCGACTTCACCGGTAAGGGTCTCATCTCCGAAGACACCGACGAGTACGATCCGAACATCTTCGATGAATACTTTGACGCCAACGGAGCCGAAGGTGTTTCGTTCCGGCTCTCCTGGGATGAAATGGAGGGAGCCACCGCTTTCCTAGCGATCAGGGACAGCATGGTTAGCATCGATCCCCGACAGGGAGAGAGGCTCATCTTCGTCCCCTCAGCTTCGGCTGAGGAGCGAATCTTGAAGGCCCTAGAGCTTCTCGACCTCCACACCATCGACTCGATCGCTTTCCACGCGATCAGCACTGCATCCTGAAATAGGGCTTCGACCGTGCTGGAGAAGAGCGCCGTTTTCTTTCCTGCGATGATCACCGTAGATGGCCTGTAGCAGCGCAGTAGTGACGATCTAAGACAGCTATAGCCTGTAGTGGTGGAACGACACCGTTAGCCGGCAGACCGTCTTAGATCGTCTTCTGTCCTGGCGAACATAGAGGAAGGCCGCACCGAATCGGTGTGGCCTTCCTCTATTCTCCTTGTTCCCCTACTCTGCTAGCTGATCGGCTCGGATATGAGAGGTCTGAGATTCGATCTATTTAGTATCTTGCCTAGACTCAGAGCGGTTGGCTAGCCGCGCCTCTTTTTCTGCCGTTGATTCCCAGTGCGGTTTAGTGTATCATCGGCTTCATGACACTACATGCCTACGAGAAGATGGCGATCATTCTCCGCCGTGGCCAGCGAGCCAACCGACCTCCGGCGGCTGTTTTCTCTGAGCTAGACAGCGTCGCCCGAGAGTACGGCTGGAACGCCGTGAGCCCTCGAGTCTTCGCTCAAATTCAGCGACAGCTCGAGTGGTTCGATGAGAACACCGACGAGCTCGACAACCCGAGCATCTTTTTCAAGGAGAACGATGGCTCGATGGATGTTCTCCACTACGGGAGTAAGGACAGTGGGCTCAACCTCCGAGTCCATGCTCTAGGCCGCTGCGCCGGCGAGACGTGTGCGATCCACAATCCCTCGTTCCACAGCCTCACCATGGCGCCGTTCATCTGGCGAGCGGATATCGGGATCATGGAGCGTCGGTGCGATCACGGAATCGGTCACCCTGACCCCGACGATCTGGCCTACAGGAGACGGTTCGACCCGAACGCTAGCTCCGTCCACGGCTGTGACGGCTGCTGCTGATCACTAATTCCACGAAAGGCCACCGCTGAAGCGGTGGCCTTTCGTATTAGAAACTTCATCTCGAGGAGTTTTTCTATGGCTTACCACATCAACAACAACGGAGATGCGAAGCTCTGCAAAGCGCAGAAGCAGTGTCCCTTCGGGGATTTTTTAGTAAATCACTACGAAACCATCGAGGAAGCTCGAGCTTCCTACGAGAACCGGCAGCAGCGGAAGCAGGCTGAAATAAATTTTGGCTGGCCGAAGCAGAGCGAGACGAGGATTTTCACTACCTCCTCCGGAGGCGAGATAACGTGCCAGATCAGCCGGGAATTCTCTTCCATGGGAACCCACCATTCCGTTCAAGCCTGGCTTAAGAAGCCCGGGGAGGGGAACGTGAGCTTCATCTCCCTCCTCGTCCGGGGGGAAGAGTATTCTAAGGCTGTCGGCCCCCACTTGGCCATGAGCGACATAGAAACTCGATTGGACTCGAGGGGGAAAGGCTACGCACTCGAGCTTAGGCAAGCCATCGAGAAAGAAACTGGCTTACTCATCTATTCCTCGGGGAGCTTCACTCCAGAGGGCTGGAATGCTTTCGGTGCCCACGTGAGAACCCTCCCAGAGAGCGGAGGCTACGGCCAGGAACCTGGAGTGAAGTTCCAATCGATGGGCTTCGTCCTCTCCTGGAAAGACCGAGTACCTCGCTTCATAGACAGTGAGATTAGATACAGCCCCGAGCAGCGGGAAGCAGCATGGAATTTAGAAGATAGGATGATAGCTCTCCAAGAGAAAGAGATTCTCTGGAGCGAGGACTAACTAAGGCTTCTGACTTGTTGCCAACTCTACCGGCTCGCGATAGGATAGGCTAGTACAGTTTCTATTAGCTAGGAGAAAACTCGTGAGCGCTTTCGTTGCCTATCTACTCGGGCTCGCCACTATTCCTGCGGTTTACTTGATCTTCGCCGGATGGATCCGCTTCTCGCTCTGGCTCACCGCTAGGCTCGAGAAGCGAGGGATCTCCATGGAATTCCGGGCTAAGCGAAATCTCGAGAACATCCCGAACTACCAGCTCGAGCGGGACATTTGGTTCGAGTCGGGCTGGCTGATCTACCGGGGCTTCTGGGTTCGAGACGTGGAACGTTACTTCGGGGATGAGGATCGATTCGTCACCGATGTGGTTCGCACCACCTGGACAGGGTTCGGGAACCCAAGCGGCCCCTACTTCGCGATCTACCACAAAACTAAGCTCGCTACCGACGTGAAGCCTGGCCAGCCAGTGAGCCTCAGCTAAGCGAAGTTAACAAAAAACAGCCGAACCCGTTGCGGTTCGGCTGTTTGCCGTTTTATAATAGTTTCCATGACAACCGTGACGTTCGCTCCCACTGCCACCACCACGAAGATCTCGGCCACCTACCTGGTCGACTTCAGCAACGGTCAGTTCGACAGCAACCGAACCGCCTGGGATAGCAAGAACCAGAAGAACCGCTTCGTTCGGCTCGACCGGGTGGAAGTTTCCCTCACTGCCTCCGTCTTCGGTGGTGAGACCGTCGACCACGGCGACCACATGATTACCGAGGTTCGCGGTGTCTTCCTCAGCGAGGCCGGCGAGCCCACCGGCGAGGCGTCATGGGATGATCTGCTTCTCGTCGACTTCCCGACTGCCATCGACCCGTTCTTCGAGTTCCTCGGAGCCCAGAAGAAGGAGCTTTTCGCTCAGCTCTGAGCTAAAGCTCGAATCTAAAGGAGACTAACATGTATCTCATCACCGTCCACGACTTTGGAGGAACTCTCGACTCCACCCTGGCACCGATGGCGATCTACCGGTTCACCACTCTAAGAGCTGCCCAGGCTGCCGAGGAGACGATCCGTGAAATCCTCGATGACACGGGGACTTCCGATTACCATCGGATTCAATTCTTCGACCTCACTGGAGATCCAGTCGATCCGAGCGTGCTCACCGTAGCCGAGGACTTCAGGATCGCGCTGATGTCCCCAGACGGCTACTGAAAAATTAGCCTTTAGGACGTATAGTTTCCTATTTGCCACGGATAAGAAACCGCTGGCAAATAGGAAACTAGAACCTGTGATAGATCCAGTCCTAAGCGGGCTATTGCATTAGCTTTCAGGCTGTTGTAGCATAGCGCCATGAAGCTTTGGTTGGACGACATCCGCACAGTGCCCGAAGGTTGGGTTGGCGCTCACTCCGTCGATGAGGCGATCAGGCTCATGGAGGCTGGAGAGGTTGAGTTCGCTAGCCTCGACCATGACCTTGGTGAGTATGAGCCTGCCGGTGGGGACGGGATCAAGCTCGTCCTCTGGATGGCTGAGCACGAGGTCTGGCCCACCCGGGGAATCCGCGTCCATTCCGCGAACCCGGTGGGATCCAAGGACATGCTCCGGACGATCGCTCGCTATTGCCCCTACGGAGAGGAACTTCTCTATGGGTTCAACGACTACGCCGGCGAACGACCCGAAGGTCGCTGGCCGATCGCGGGGGTCTACTGATGGCTAAGCTCACTGTGGCTGGAACCGAGCAGGATCTGGCATTCACTGCCATCGTTGCGTTTCGGGCCGCTCTCGCTGGGGATCGGGTTCTCCTCGACCTCTTCCCGGCTCGCTACAGCCGTGTCTATCTCCAGCAATCGATCGTCGGTGTAACTCTCGCTCTCGTCGATGACCCCCATCCGGCGCTCGCCGCTATCCGGGCAGACCGGGCCTGGCGGGAACTCACTGATCAACCCACTACATTCTCGGCCTGCTACGAGGAGTTCTTCCTCGGGACGCGAACTCACCTCCCGAGCGGCCCGCCTGCTCTCACCCACAGCCAGTGGATCGAGTTTGTGGAAGTTTCGCTGACGGTGGTGAAGTCGGTGGCCGAAGAACTCTTCAGTACTCCCGAAAAGATGCTCGACAACCTCCAGGCCAGCATTTACCGCCGCCTTAGCTGACCCGTTGTCAGCTACCGAATTCTCGTGTAGCATGGAACCATGGAAATTCTAAGAAAGCTCTCTCCCGTTGGCCGGGTAATAGCAGCCTCTCTCGCCGGTGGTCTCCTCGCCGGTGGTTTCCTCTTTCACCAGGTAGACGGCGCTAATCGAGCTGCCACCAACATCCCAGTGGAGGCCACCGTCAAGTCGGTTTCAGCCCACGTGGAATCTGTCTCCTGCGGGTCGATCGATGCCGGCGGGGGAGTATCCGTGCCGACTTACTGCGAT
>JASLDW010000014.1 GCA_030151365.1 Lysobacter sp.
CTGCGATACCGCGATCATCACGATCAAGGTGACGGCATCCGTCATCAAGGCGACGGACGACGACCATTCGGCGACCCCGGTCAACGGTGGCGATGGCGGCAGCTTCCCGACGGTGTTGGGCAACGACACGGTCAACGGCCAGCCGACGAGCACCAGCAACGTGACGTTGACCCCGGGCACCGCGCCGGTGACGACATCGGGTGGCATCACGATGAATCCGGACGGCACCATCACGGTGAAGCCGGGCACGCCCGCGGGGACGTACACCTATCCGTACACGATCTGCGAGAAGCTCAATCCGACCAATTGCGCGACGGCGACGGCGACGGTCAAGGTGACCGCACCGGTGATCGTGGCAACGCCGGATACGCCGCCTGCGCTCGAAAGCGTGATCGGCGGCAAGACGCCCAGCGTGCTGGTCAACGACACCATCAACGGCCAACCCGCGACCACGACCAACGTCACGCTGACGCCGGGCACGAGTCCGAACCCGGGCCTGACGATGAATCCGGACGGCACCATCACGGTGAAGCCGGGCACGCCCGCGGGCACGTACACGTATCCGTACACGATCTGCGATCGCATCAACCCGACCAATTGCGCCAGCACGACGGCGACGGTCGTGGTCACCGCGCCTGCAGCCATGCGCGTGACCAAGACGGCGATGCCTGCCAATGTCCATGTCGGCGACCTGGTGCGCTACACGCTGACGATCGAGAACACGGGCAGCGTGCCGGTCAATGGCGCGACCCTGGTCGACACGCCACCGGCTGGCTTCAGCTACGTCGACAAGTCGATGACCGTGGCCGACCGCGACAATCAGGCCAACATGATCGCGGTCCGCACGCTCACCGTGTCGGGCATCGATATCGACGTCGGCCAGCGCGCGGTGGTGACCTACATGCTGCGCGTGGGAGCTGGAGTCCGCCCGGGCACCTGGACCAACCACGCGCACATGGAGGATCGCGGCCGCATCGCTTCCAACGAGGCAACGGCGGATGTCCAGGTCGTTGGCGATCCGATGACCGACGACACGCTGATCCTCGGCACGGTGTTCGATGATCGCGACGGCGACGGCTGGCAGGATTCCGCCGATGCCTCGGGCCTGAAGGTGCAGGGCGGGTTCTCGCCCGCGGCCTACATCGCCAATTCGACGACCGTCGACCATGGCGATGGCGCGAAGCCCGAAGCCGACCACAGTTCGCCGATGCTGCATGGCATCGCCTTGGGCGAATTGAAGGGTCGCCAGTCCGACGCCGATCCGGTCGCGAAGCACCAGATCGTGATTCGCCAGCGCCTGCGCGAACTCGCCTTCAACGACGATTTCGCACTGACCTCGAAGGAAGGCGTCACCGTACGGATGGATGCCGCCGGCAAGACGCGCGTCGAAACCAGTGGCGATGCAGCCAAGGGCCTGAATGCGGTCGACCTGCGCGTCGAGCGCAAGGTGGCGCAGGTGGATGATGGCTACGAGGTCGACTACGTCATCACCAATGCGGGCGTGGACGAACGCGGCGTCCCGGGCGTGCGCATCGCGTCGGTGGAAGGCCTGCTGATCGAAACCGACCAGTTCGGTCGCTACCACATCGCGGCGGTGCCGGGCGGACCGTGGGAGCGCGGGCGCAACTTCATCCTCAAGGTCGATCCGTCGACGTTGCCTCCGGGCACCACCTTCACCACGGACAACCCGTTGGTGCGCCGGGTGACCCCGGGCCTGCCGGTGCGCTTCGACTTTGGCGTCAAGCTGCCGCAAGGCGTGATCGAGGGCGGCAAGTCGCAGGTCGAAATGGAACTGGGTGAAGTGGTCTTCGACCCGGGCAGTGCAGAAGTGCGCGAGCAATATCAACCGGCCATCACCCGGATGGCCGACAAGGCGCGCGAGCAAGGCGGCGGCGAAGTGGTGATCCGTGCCAACGGCGAAACCAGCGCGCTGGCATACCAGCGGGCCGAAGCGGTGAAAGCGGCGCTGCTGGGCAAGCTCGACAAGGCGGCGGCCGATGGATTGACCGTCAGCATCCGCACCGACGCCGACGATCCGTCGACGCTGGTGGCGGGCGTCGATGGGCACGCCATCCTGCTGGGCACCGTGCTGTTCGACACCGACAAGGCGTCGATCCGTCCGGAGTTCGGGAAGTTGCTGGATACCGTCGCCGCGGCGATCGAACAGCGCGGCGGCGGCACGATCGCGCTGGTCGGCCATACCGACGTGCGCGCTTCGCACGCCTACAACACCGCGCTCGGCCTGCGTCGCGCGAAGGCGGTCTACGAAGCCCTGGCCAAGCGATTGAAGCCTGAAACGCGGGCCAAGGTTCGCGTCGACATCAACAACGATTCGGCGGCCCCCGTCGATGCAGCACGCAAGGCGGGGGACGTGCGATGAACAAGAAGATGAAGATGAAGTTGCTGGACTGCACCTTGATTTCGCTGCTTGCGGGCATGTCTTCGCTGGCCTCCGCGCAGGAAGCCGGCAACGATGGCGTGACCTTCAAGCTGCGTTCCCGCAGCTACGACCAGCCGGTGACGCAAGGCACGGACAAGCAGTCTTCCTCGCAAGCGTTGCAGCCGGATCGGCGCGTCACCATCGAGGCGGACGCGTCGCAAAAACCCGGCAAGGCGACGGCCGTCGGCAAGTGGTCGGTGCAATTGCCCAACGGCGGCGTGATCTGGGCAACCGAAGATCCCAGCCTGGGCCAGCCGCAGATGGCGGTATCGGCGAGCAATCTCGTTGCCTATGACGGCAGCAGGGTCACCAAGCCGGTGAAGTTCTACGGAAGCACCAACTATTCGGCGTTCATGAAGCGCGCCGATGTCGTGGTATTCCGTGCCAGCGACAGCGATCTCGTCACGCCACTGGCCACGATCCCGCTGAAGCTCGGCGCGATCATGGAAGGCGAGTGGGATGGCAGCATCGATGCTTCGGCCGGCGCACCGTTGCGCGTGGGCGACGAACTGATCTTCGTCGTGCGGGCATGGGCGGACGACAAGACCTACGACGAAACCTATCCCGCCCGCATGCAGCTGGTGCGCCCGGAGGAGTTGGAGGTCCAGCAACAGCGCGTCACCGCACAGGCCGTGCAGAACGGGCAGCGCCCGCTGACCGATGCCGCGGCCAGCGACATGCTGCAGATCCAGCAGGTGTTCGGCCAGAACACGCTGCGCCAGCAGAACATCCCGGTGTACGGATCGCGCGTGCGCATCCAGGGCCGCAACGTGCCGGACCAGCAAACGGTGACGATCAACGGACAGTCGATGCCGGTCGACCTCGAACGCAAGTTCGTCTCCGAATACCTGTTGCCGATCGGCCGCTATTCCTTCGACGTGCAGGTGGGCAAGGACGGCGACGCCGATGCCGCCCGCAAGAAGCTCGACGTCGATGTCACCGGGAAATATTTCTTCGGCGTCGGCATCGCCGATTTCACCCTGTCCGGCAACAGCGTGTCGGGTTCGGTGGAACCGCTGGCCAACCAGCCGCAATTCACCAAGGACAGCCTGCTGGAAGGACGCCTGGCGTTCTATCTCAAGGGCAAGGCCAAGGGCAAATACCTGTGGACGGCGCAGGCCGATACCCGGGAAAATCAGGTCTCGCAATTGTTCACCGGTTTCTGGAAGGCGGACGCGACCGATGTGTTCCGCCAGCTCGATCCCGATGCGTACTACCCGGTCTACGGCGACGACTCGACGACCTATCGCGACGTCGACACCATGGGGCGCTTGTACCTGCGCGTCGACTGGGACAAGAACCAGGCGCTGTGGGGCAACTACAGCACCGGCCTGACCGGCACCGAATACGCGCAATACAACCGCAGCCTGTACGGCGCGGCGCTGGCGTGGCGCTCGCAGGCGACGACGAAGTACGCGGAGCCCGCCAGCGTGCTGCGCGCCTTCGGCTCGCAGGCGCAAAGCGCGCCCGGCCACAGCGAATTCCTCGGCACCGGCGGCAGCCTGTACTACCTGAAGCATACCGGCATCCTCCCGGGATCCGAGCAGGTCGTCCTGGAGATTCGCGATCCCACCACCGGGTCGGTGATCAATCGCGTGACCTTGACCAACGGCGTCGATTACGAGATCGATGCCTACCAGGGCCGCATCCTGCTGACGCGACCGCTGTCGCAGGTCGCCAGCGAGAACGTGCACACGCTGACGCGCGACACGCCGCTGACCGGCTATGCCCAGATGCTGCTGGTCGATTACGAATACGTGCCGCAGGGCTTCAAGTCCGACGACGTCACCGCCGGCCTGCGCGTCAAGCATTGGTTCGGCGATCACGTCGGCGTCGGTGCGACCTATGTCGACGAGAACCGCGCCGGCGACGACTACCGCATGGCGGGCGCCGACATCACGTTGCAGGCGGGGCGGGGCACCTACCTCAAGGTCGAGCAGACGCATACGCAGGCGACCAGCGCGCCGATCTTCTATTCCAGCAACGGTGGCCTGAGCTTCACGCAGACCAACGCCGCGCAGTTGGCAAACGGCAACGGCACCGCGCGTGCGGTCGAGGCGCGCGTCAACACCAAGGAACTCGGCTGGACCCGGCGCGAATGGACTGCCGGGGCATGGTGGCGCGATGTCGATGCGGGCTATTCGATTTCGCGATACGACATCGGCCAGCCGGTGCATGAAGTGGGCGCCGAAGTCTTGGGCGATGTCAGCGACGTGCTGAGGATGTACGCACGCGTCAGCCGCGCCGAACGCGGCAACGACCTGCTCGAACAGGAGCAGGTCACCGCCGACTGGCGCCTGGACGAACGCTCGTTGCTGAGCGCCGAACTGCGTCGCGTCGACCAGCGCAGCGGTGGCGTCGAAAGCGCAGGCACCTTGCTGGCCGCGCGCTATTCGAAGCACATCGGGACCTCGCTCGATGTCTACGGCATCGGCCAGGTCACGCTCGACGACGACGGCGGGAAATATGCCAAGAACAACGCGGCGACCGTCGGTGCCAAGTACATCTTCGGCAATCTGTCGAACATCGGCGGCGAAGCGACGGTGGGCGATCGCGGCAATGCGGTCAGCGTGAACGGCGAATACCGCGCCAGCCAGAACCACACGCTGTACGCGAACTACACCTATTCGACCGACACCACCCGGTACGATCCGCTGTTCAACCCGAGCGTGACGCCCGGCTGGACCGTGGGCCAGCGCTGGCAGCTCAACAGCAAGGTCAACGTCTTCAACGAAAGCCAGTTCCTGAAGGCGCCGAACCAGTCCGGCCTCGCCCATACCTTCGGCATGAATTTCTACCCGTCGCTGGGCTGGAACACCGGCTTCACCCTGCAGCAGGGGTCGCTGGACCAGGCCGACGGCAAGACCGATCGCCAGGCGGTCAGCATCAACGGGGGTTACACCAGCCAGGTCGCGCAGTGGCAGAGCAAGCTGGAGTGGCGCAAGGACAGCGGTGCCGAGCGCCGTCGCCAATGGGTCACGACGAACTGGTTCAACTACAAGTGGAGCGAGAGCCTGCGTTTCGCCGGCCGCCTCAACATGTCCGATACGCACGACCTGACGCAGTCGATCGCCGGCGCGCGTTTCGTCGAGGGCAATGTCGGTTTCGCCTGGCGTCCGTGGAACAGCACCAAGTACGCGCTGCTCGGCAAGTACACCTACCTGTATGACGTCTCGGCGTTGCCGCAGGTCGGCAGCGACACCGCGTACTACGACCAGCAGAGCCGCGTTGTCTCGCTGGAAGGCGTCTACCACCCGCTGCCGCGCTGGGAATTTTCCGGCAAGGTTGCGCGTCGCGAGGGCGAAGTGCGCTTCGGGCGATTGACCGGCGCGTGGGAAAATTCGGCGGCGACGTTCGGCGCGGTGCAGGTGCGCTACGGCCTGATCCATACCGACTGGAACGCGTTGGCCGAGTACCGTTGGCTGGGCGTCGACAAGGGCGGCGTCCGCAAGGGCGTGCTGCTCGGCATCGACCGCAACATCACCAAGGGCTTGCGCGTGGGCGTCGGCTACAACTTCACCGATTTCAGCGACAATCTCACCGATTACAGCTACCGCCACCACGGCTGGTTCCTGAACGTGGTGGGAAGTTATTGATCGATACCGGAGTGGATGCTTGACCGCGTCCATTCCGCAATGGGGAAAGGATGTACTCGTGGAAAAGTCTGACGTGATGTGCAGCTGGTATCTCCGCATCGGCCTGGTGCTCGCCGGGTTGATGCTGGCGGGGCAGGCGATGGCGCAGGGCGTACGCTGGGAGGATTACCGTGGCGACCAGAACGTCGCGGTCGATGCCAATTACACCGGCCCTGCGGGCGCGCCGAAATTCACCAACTATCCGAATTCCGTTGCCATCACCAATTTGCGCGCGGTGTCGGTCAATCCCGCCAACGCAGTGCGGACGGGGACGAGCGCGACGATCGATTTCGCCAGCGGCGCGGTGGACTCGTTATGCGACAACAGGGTCAATACGACCAGCACCCCGTGTACGCTCCAGGCGCAGGGCAAGGTTGCCTACGCCTTGATCCAGTTCCCGCAAGCCGGCACCTATTCCATCGCGGCCGCGCACGATGACAACCTGGTCATCGAACTGTCGCCGGACTACACCAATACCAACTAACGCTCCGCG
>JASLDW010000124.1 GCA_030151365.1 Lysobacter sp.
CCTGATCACCGGGAGGAGCTGGAGCGGCTGCGCGATGATCTTGAAACCCGCAGCAAACAATTGTCACTACTATAATCCGAAAAGCCATGATCACAACCGCTAAACTGGAACGTGTTTTCCAATTCAAGAACAATGGGCAGGAGCTCCTGCTGGCCGATCCTTCACCGGATCTCAGCGCGCAGCAAGTACTTGACTTTTACGCCGGGACCTATCCCATCCTCACTACCGCCAGGATTGAGGGACCTGAAATCATCCAGGACCAGATCCGCTTCCGTTTTACCAGCTCTTTGGGCACAAAAGGATAAAAATGGAAAAACCAGTAAAAGTTAAA
The DNA here is from genome assembly GCA_030151365.1 of Lysobacter sp. GTDB lineage: Bacteria > Pseudomonadota > Gammaproteobacteria > Xanthomonadales > Xanthomonadaceae > Solilutibacter. Next base: position 332 of record JASLDW010000124.1, read on the forward strand.
CCAGGCATAAAAAAATATTCCAGGCAATGGCAACTTCATCAAAACATCGGCCGGATGCTGTTAGATATGAACAGGCGAAAAGATCTTGGCCAGATCAGGACAGATTCAAGGAAAGTAGCACCTGCACATTTCCTGCCCCTGGTTTTTTAAATAGCTCTTTCGGGTTATTGATTGGCGAACAATTGGCGGAAATGAAAACTATCGATCAGCTGGAAAGCTGTTTTTTAAATTCGCTGGGGCATCTTTCAACATGCTATGAAATAGAGGCATTATTCTTTGACCACTTAGAGTTTCCTGCGAACCTGTTACAGGCATTGGATCATGCAGAAGAAATCCTGTGCGCAAAAGATCCGCATCTCGGCCTTGCTTTCACCGAGACTCCAGAGGCAATTTGCCTGGCAGCCTATCAAAGCTACGATACCGGCCGCACGCTTTATTATCTTCAGCTTGCGCCCTTATATGATCTGATTAGGCTGGAATGGAACAACTGTGTTGCTGAAAGGCTATTGTGGATTTTCAACTACCTGATCGTGCAGCTGGAAATTCCGCATCCCGTTTCGGGCGGATATATGCAGCAGCGGTATGACATGATACGCGACTGGACGCTGGACGATGAGTATATGTCTGAAGAGGAAAGATCCGATTCGCTTCAGGCCTGGGACGACCAGTTCATCTGCTCAAGGGAACTGCTGGATAAAATTGAAATGGCAGATTCCGGTAGGGCATTTGAACCGATACCTGAAAGAACGGGGCTGGTAGGCGAATTCGAAAACAAGGTAAATGAGCTCATTGCTGCATTCACTGGACTCCGGAAAGCTCATCCTGAGGCGTCGCTTTGGTCGCCGTTTCACCCGGAGTTCAGCCTGGCCGGTTCAGATGAGGATGCTGAGTGCGTCTGGCCGGAGCAGTACATCTCATTTGTCTGGAGCTTTCATGACGAAATCTTCGACGCTCTTGAAGACACCATCAACTGTGATATGCAGGAGGCCTCGGTAGTCATCGAGCCGATTGCTTTCCAGGCTTTCGACGCCGAGGTAAGCGAACCCCGTTATGACCTGGAATTTGTGAGCCGCTTATTCCCGATGCTCCTTGAGCTGGCCGAACTGCTGGAAGCGCTCCATGAATTCAATCGATCACAAACTAAAAAAATCAATCATGAAAAATCTGGTGAAACTATTGTCTGATCACTATGTTCCCCGAAAAGCGCTGCTTGCTTACACCTGCAGCAATGGAGAATCGGATGATATTTACCTTGAAAGTTACGACATCTCTCCCTCCGGGCTCCCGGTCAACCCGCATCCGCTCACCGAGTTGGAGTGCAGTGACCTGGCGGAGCAGCTCCGCTCTGGTAAATCTGCAAGCAAGGGATTCTTCGGTTCAAAAGAGTTGATTCCCGAGGGGATATTACAGGTCGTCGAAAATTCTACGGTGATCTGGCATACAAAGCCCAGGAAAGTCAATTTGCTCTTCGACCAACCGCTGGGCATCGATTCCGGCCTGGTATGGGTGCCGGGACTCTTATGGAAGGCGACTAAAAAAGAGCTGTATGTATACGCCCTTGCATGCCTTGCCAGGCCGGACGCATCAACCAGATTGTATCATGCTCCATTTTTCAACATCTACGCTGACGGACGGGTTTGCATGGGCACTGTGCATATCGACATCCCATCTAATAGCAGTCTGCATTCCTTTATCAATAACTGGCAGGATTACTTTTTCAAGAGCACCTTTACCCATCTGCTGATCGAAAGATCACCGGTAAAAGGAAACATCATTAGACTCTGGAATAACCTGGTTAGCTCGGGAGCCAGGTTTCCAGTAGATCAGTTAGTCTATGCCAAAACCCTTGAATCCATATTGTCATGAATAAGACTTGTAAGCAAAAAATCCATTTCATACCCAGATGTCTTTTGAACCCTTCAAACCCAATCAGCATTAATGTTATTGGGGCAGGCGGGACAGGCAGCCATATCCTGCACAGCCTGGCAAGGCTCGATTTCGCGCTGGTTGCTACAGGAAGAGCCGGATTTTGCGTGAACGTGTTTGATCCCGATGACATTGAAACCCCCAACTTGGGCAGGGCAGAATTGAATGCAGCTTACCTTGGAATGAATAAGGCTCAGGCGCTGGTCAGTCATATCAATCGGAACTATGGGACCAATTGGAAGGGTTTTGCCGAAAGGTTCATTCCCAGCCGGGGGAAGACCGATGAACGCCATATCGCCAACTTAACGGTGGGTTGCGTGGACTCGGCAGCTTCGCGCCTTGAAATTTTCAGGTTCCTTTCCGGAATTGCAGAAACACGAGGTAACCAGCGTGATGAACCTTACTATTATCTTGACCTGGGCAACAGCAAAT
>JASLDW010000085.1 GCA_030151365.1 Lysobacter sp.
AAGGCCGATGGCGAATCGGCGGGCACGCGCAGCGGTTTCGTCAGCGGCGAAGCGGGACGCGCGGCATCGGTCGCGCGCGGCACCACGGTGGCGCGCGGCGGCTTCGGCGGCACCGGATCCGCGCACGCATCGTTCGGCAGCTGAGCGTGCGGCGCATCGAAACGAAAGAACGCGCCGACTGGCGCGCACAGGCCGAGCGCGACGGTTTCACCTTCCACACCATCGATGGCGAACCGTACTGGGACGAGTCGGCCTACTACGCCTTCACCCTGCGCGAGATCGAAGACGACATCGAAGCGCCGACCCACGAACTGCACGAGATGGCGCTCGCGCTGGTCGACGAGGTCGTGCGTTCGGCCGAACTGCTGGCCAGGCTCGGCATCGCGCCCGCCTACTGGGACTGGATCAAGCGTTCCTGGGAACGCCGCGACCCGCATCTCTACGGCCGCATGGATTTCGCCTATGACGGCAGCGGCCCGGCGAAACTGTTCGAACTGAATTACGACACGCCGACCAGCCTGTTCGAGGCCGGCTATTTCCAGTGGATGTGGCTGGAAGACCTCAAGCGCACGCGCCAGCTGCCCGGTGACGCCGACCAGTTCAATCGCATCCAGGAGGCATTGCAGGAACGCTTCGCCGTCATCGCGCCACAAAAGCCGGTGCACTTCGCATCGTTTCCCGAGGCGCCGGAAGACGAAGCAACCGTGCTCTACCTGCGCGATTGCGCCGAACAGGCCGGCGTCGCCACCGAAGGCATCGCCATCGGCGACATCGGCATCGCCACCGATGGCCGCTTCACCGATCTCGACGACCGCATCATCGACACCCTGTTCAAGCTCTACCCGCTCGAGGACATGTTCCGCGACAGTTTCGGCCCGAACCTGCTGGCCGACACCATGCGCCTGATCGAACCGCCATGGAAAGCCGTGCTGAGCAACAAGGGCGTGCTGCCGCTGCTGTGGGAGCGCCATCGCGGCCACCCCAACCTGCTGGAATCGCGCTTCGCCGAACGCGGCGAACGCGTCGAGACCGGCTGGGTGCGCAAGCCGCTGTTCTCGCGCGAAGGCGCCAACATCACCCTTGCGCTGGGCGCCGGCAACCGCATCGACACCGACGGTCCCTACGATTCCGGGCTTGCCATCCTCCAGGCCGCACGTCCGCTGACGGCCTTCGGCGGGCGCTATCCGCTGGTGGGCAGCTGGGTGGTCGGCGACGAGGCGGTCGGGATCGGCATCCGCGAGGACGGCACTCTGGTTACCGGCAACGAAGCACGCTTCCTGCCGCACGCGATCATCTGAAAATCGGTCGCGCTCCTACTGCTGCGCCAGGCGCAGTTCCTCGTGTGCTTGCCGCTGTCTGCGTGCATTCGGTTCCGGCTCGGCGGCGGCAGCGGCGACGGCACGTTGTGCCAACCCTGGATCCGGGATCCCGGCGATCCGCAAGGTCTCTGCCGCCATCGTCAGATAAGGCGCGCGCAACATAGTCGGCAAGGCATCCCACTCGCGAATGATGCCGTCGGCGGCGAAGCGTGCGTCCGCCTTCGAGAAGGTTTTTGCCTGTGCGCGCAATGCACGCAACTTCAGCCCGAGATACTTGCGCCTGTCACTCGCATCGACAAGTTGTCCCGCTTCCTCGAGCTGCGATATTCCCGCCTGTGCGTGGCGCGCCGATGCAGCGGGGTCGCCGCTCTCCCAGGCCAGGTCGGATTGCACCGTCAATGCCAGGACACGCGCACCGACGCCAACGGAGTCGCCGGGTGTCGGCATGCACGTTTCCATGTGCTGCAACGACGCCCGCGCCCCGTCCAGATCTCCCGATTCGCGGAGGATATCGGCCCTCAGGGTCTGAATCCATACGAGGTAACACGGTGGCACCCGGCCTTTTTGCGCCAGCGCCTGTGCCTCCTGCAATGCCTGCTGCGCTGCCGGTGTCCCGCCTGCAGTTTGCTGCAATGCCTCGGCCAGATGGATCAATGCGATCGTTTGATCCATCGAGGAGGGGCGCACCTGCTTCTTCATTCCCTGCAATGCCGTACGCAGCAGGGGAATGCTGGCCGCGTAATGACCCTGCATGGTTTGCACACGCGCCAAATTGGATTGGGCCGCCAGCGTACGCTGATGATCCGGGCCATAACGCGCCAATGCATCGGCGAGCTGGATGCGTTTGACCTTGATGGCCTCCTCGCCATGCCCGAGCTGATCCAGGGACCAGCTCCAAGTGCGCAATCCACTGGCGCGCACCTGAGCCATCTCGTTGTCCAACGGTTGCGGCAATGTATCGAGCAGTTTGATCAACGGAGGAGAAAGACGGGAAATGGTGGTGGCATCGCGATCGGCCAACCCAAGCGCGATTTGCGTATCGAGCTGTTGCGCCAGCAATCGCGGCCGGTCCTGCCCCGCCGCGGCCACCAACGGTTGCGCTTGCCCGATCAGGTCACGGGCATCCGACTGGTTGCCGGAGTCGGCGCTGAGCCGCGCGAGCCGGAGATAGAGCAAGGCACGCACCGACCCATCCAGCGACGGATCGCTCGCGCCCATGGTGCGGATGGAATCGACCATGTCGCGTGCGCTGGTGGTTCGTCCGCCGTCCTTCTGCAACGCATGCAGGAAGGTGCGCGTCAACACTTCCTGGGCAGCCAGCGAGTTGTTGGCCTGCATTTCGACCAAGGCACGTTGTTGCTCGGCGATGTGTTGTTGCTGGCTGGCATGGCGTGCTTCGCGACTGGCAATTCCCGCTTGCCACAACGACACACCCAATCCCGCCACCAGTGCGAACGCCACCACAGCCGCCGCACCCACCGCCAGCGCATGTCGATGCAGGAAACGATTGGCGCGATAGGCGAGCGTCGGTTCGCGCACGGAGACTGGTCTTCCATCCAGCCACGCCTGCAGGTCTTCGCGCAGCGCCTCGACGCTGCCGTAGCGACGCCGCGGATCATTGGCCAGGCAGTGACCGGCAATCGCACTGAGATCACCGCGCAGCTGGCGCACCAATGCCTCGGGCGTACTGCCACGCGCGCCGGCATCCTCGATGGTCGCGTCCTTTGCGCTTTCCCACAGCGATTTCGGATCTTCACGCATGCGCGCCAATTGCAGGCGCAACGAGGTGTCTCCGGTCAATCCGAACGGATGTGCATGCGCCAGCAACGCGTACAGCAATACACCGAACTGATAGAGATCGGTCGCCGTGGACACCGGCTCACCATGCAGCTGCTCGGGAGATGCGTATTCGGGCGTGAATGCACGATCGGTCGTTCGCGTCAGCTCGGCGCCTTCCTGATCCTCCAGCATCTTGGCGATACCGAAGTCGAGCAGGAAGACATGACCGCTGGCATCCACGAGGATATTGGACGGCTTGAGGTCGCGATGCACCACCAATTGGCGGTGCGCGAAAGCCAAGGCATCCAGCCCCTGCATCAGCAGACGCACGCGCTCGCGAATCGGCAGCGCGTGCGTATCGCACCAATGGTCGATGCGCTCGCCCTCGACATGGCTCATCGCGAAATACGGAATGCCGGACTCGGTCATGCCGCCATCCAGCAATGTCGCGATATTCGGGTGATCGAGCCGCGCCAGGATGCGACGCTCACGGAAGAAGCGTTCGCGCGCCCGTGGCGAATCCAGGCCGATTCCGATCAGTTTCAGTGCCGCACGCTGGCGAAAATCGCCACCTTCGCGTTCGGCCAGATAGACCGCGCCCATGCCGCCGCGCCCGATCATGGACACGATGCGCCACGGCCCAAGCGCCTGCCCGACCATCGATGCCCCGGCATCCGGCAATGCCTGCACGACCGCGGCTTCCCATCCGGCGACGCGATCAACGGCAACCGGATGCGCATCTTCCACCTCGACATCGGCGGCGAGCAGGCGTTCGACCAGGGCATGCAACTCGGGATCAGTCGCATGCAATGCCTGCAATCTTGCGTTGCGTTCGGCGTCCGGCAATTCGACCAGCTGATCGAACAGTTCGAATGCCCGGCGGGCCAATGTGCTCCCCGTTGTCATGCGCCCAACTCCATCTGCAGGAAGGCCTGCGCCTTGCGCCAGTCACGACGCAAGGTGCGATCGGTGACACCGAGGATTCCCGCGGTCTGCTCCTCGGTATAGCCGCCGAAATAGCGCAGCTCGACCATGCGCGCGCAACGTTCGTCGACCTTTGCCAGTTTGCTCAGCGCATCGTCGAAGGCGAGCAAGTCCTCCAGTGACTGCGCCTGGTCGCCGATGCCGGTCTCCAGCGTCACCATCACGCCATCGCGCTTTCCGGCCCGGGCATCGCGCGCCAGATTCGACAGCACCTGGCGCATCGCACTGCAGGCCAACCCCATCAGGTGATGACGATCGTTCGCCGGTGTCGCGCGATCGGTGCACAGCTTGAGGTAGGCCTCGTTGACCAGTACGGTGGTCTCGACGCGCCCGCCGCGTCGACGCAACTGGCTGTGGGCCAACCGCTTCAACTCTTCATAGGCAGCGGCATAGGCGTGCTGGTAGGCGCGGGCGTCACCGTCGCTGGCACGCTCCAGCCAGAAGGTGACCGACTGCGGCGACTCCTGATCCATGGGACTCCCCTCCCTGTGACCGGACGATTGTGCCGTTCATCCGTTCACGCCGGCAACTGGCATGTCCGGTTTTCCGAAGCTCCCGGGTATGGCTTGGGTTGAGGCGACCAGAGAACGCCTTCCAACCACTACAGGAGCCCACCCATGAACCGTTTCAACAGCAAATTCAATCGAAATTCCCGGCGCATGCGCCCTCTGTCCATCGCACTGACTGCATTGCTGGCGAGTGCCGCGATGCCGGCGATGGCGGACAACGAAGAAATGACCTGCTACCGCAACTCCGATACCGGTGCCATCTGGTGCATCGGCCCCGGCCCCCTCTACCGGGGCTCGCACGCCGGCGGCGACAATGCCACGGCATTCGGCAATGCCGGCGAAGCGAATGGCAGCGGCACGACGGCATACGGCGCTTGGTCACTTGCGAATCAGCCCTTCGCAACCGCGGTCGGCATGCAAGCCAGGGCCGCGGGCATCGCCGGCTCCGCCTTCGGCTACCAGGCGAATGCCAACAGCACCGACGCCACTGCCATGGGCGCCCACAGCTTCGCCAGCGAAGCGGCCACCGCTGCGGGCGTGAACGCTCAAGCCTTCGGCACGGGCAGCTCCGCCTTCGGCTATGGCAGCCAGGCCAGCGGCGACCACGCGGTTGCCGTAGGCGAGGCTAGCCTGACCACCGCGCCGGGGGCGATTGCGCTTGGCTGGAAGAGCAATGCCTCGCAGGCGGCCGCAGTGGCGATCGGCACCAGCGCCAAGGCCGGCGCGATCAATGCCATCGCATTGGGCTGGCTGGCGAATGCATCCGACGAGAAGAGCATCGCGATGGGCGTGGACGCGAACGCCACGAATGCATATGCATCGGCGTTCGGCTTCAAGGCGAATGCCTCCGGCCAGATGAGCATCGCCGCAGGCGTGGAAGCAGAGGCCGCGAATACGCAGGCATCCGCGTTCGGCTACAAGGCGCGCGCCCGAGGCGAGAATTCCACGGTCGTCGGCAACGGATCGCTGGCGGAAGGCACTGATTCGATGGTGCTGGGCGCGCGCTCCTATGCCACAGGCGGCGGCATCGCCATTGGCGCCGACACCTTCGCCAATTACGGTCTCTCGATGGCGATCGGCAACGGAGTGAAGACCACCCGCGATAAGCAGATCGCGCTGGGCGGCAACCAGACTTCGCTGACCGTTGCCGGCATCGCGACCGGCAACGCCTATCAGACCGGCACGCTGAAAATGGTCACCACGGATGCCAACGGCAATTTCGGCGTGGCCGATTTCGCGACCGGTGGCGTACTGCCGGACCTCTCTCCGTTCGCAACGACCTTCGGCGGCGGCGCAGCGTGGAACGGCAGCGTGTTCACCGCGCCGACCTTCACCATCCAGGGTACGAATTACGGCGATGTCGCTTCGGCATTCGCGGCAGTGGACAGCAAGCTCACGGCACTCACCGGACAGGGCGGTATTCCCGGGCCGCAAGGCCCGGCAGGCCCGGCAGGCCCGACTGGTCCCTCGGGCCCGCAAGGCCCGACCGGACCGCAAGGACCGGCAGGCGCAGGCGGCGGTTCGGGCAGCGACGCCCTTGCCGTGCATTACGACGATGCCAGCCACGCGACGATCACGCTGGGAATCGACGGCACGCGCATCAGCAACGTCGGCAACGGCACTGCGCCACTCGATGCGGTGAACATGCGCCAGATGCAGACCGGCGATGCCACAACGCTCACGGCAGCCAATGCGCATGCCGATGCCGGCGATGCAGCGACACTGACCTCGGCCAAGAACTACACCGACCAACGCTTCAATTCGATCAATGCCGCCTTCAACGACTACAGCGATTTCAAGACGAACGTGAATCGTCGCTTCGCGCAAACCGATCGCCGCATCAACACGGTCTCGGCGATGTCCACCGCGATGGCGCAGATGACCGCCAATGCCGCCAACGGCAGCACGAAGAACGGCCGCCTCTCGGTCGGTTGGGGCGTCACCAGCGGACGCACGGCACTGGCCGTGGGCTGGGGCGTGCGCGCCGGTCGCACCACGCTCAGTTTCGGCGCGGCTTTCGGTGGCGACAAAGCCACCGTCGGCGGCGGTTTCGGTCTCGACCTCTGATCGCAGGCTGCCGTCGCTGCTGCTCCCTCCCCGATCCGACGGCGCCAGTTCGAGGTCACCGGGGTGTTTCGACGCCCCGGTTCTTTTCTTCCGTGGCGGGTTTTGTCCTCTTTCTGCGTATCGGGGAACAGGCCCGCACATTTCACAAGGTTCCAGATGAGCACAATCGCTGCAACACCCACCTTCGATGCTGCGCAGATCGAACGCATGCGCACTCAATTCGCCCACCTCGGCAAGGACGTGGATGGCTTCGCCTTCGATTTCTACACCCGATTGTTCGAACTTGCGCCACAGGTGCGTCCGTTGTTCTCCAGCGACGTTGCGCCGCAGGGACGCAAACTCGCAACCACGCTCGGCCTTCTCGTGGCCAGCCTCAACAACCCCGAACGCCTCAAAGGACCGCTGTCGCAACTCGGCCACAAGCATCGCGGCTATGGCGCGCAGGCCGGGCATTTCGCAGTGGTCGGCCAGGCATTGCTGGAAACATTGTCGAAGCGGCTCGGCGACGACTTCGATGCCGAGAGTGCCGGCAACTGGGCACGCGCCTATCAGACCGCTGCAGGAATGATGCAGGCGGGAATGCAGTAATCGTTTCAGGGCCATCTTTTTTGACCCGCGTGTCCTGGCGCCGCCTATCCCTGTAGGGGTGGCGTCGGATTGGGGTCGACAGGGCGCTTCGGCGCCCTGTTTTTTCGTGGATGAAGCATCGGGCAAACCTGCATGTCCGGTTTTTCGATGTCCCCGGGTATGGCTTGGATTGAGGCGATGAAAAGCGCCTTCAACCCACTACAGGAGCCTATCCATGAACCGCACCACCTACATCAAACGCAAGTCGCACCACATCCATCCTCTCGCCATCGCACTGTCCTCGCTGCTCGCCAGTTCGGCGATGCCCGCCTTCGCCGCAGATCAGGCCTGCAGGGATGCCAATGGCAACTCGATTGCCGGCAGCACCAATGCGGGCAATGAACACGGGGATAGCAATACTACGTGCAAAGCGGATGCCTCGGCCTATGGTGAACTGAATAATGCCAGCGCCGTCGGATCCAATGCATTCGGCCTCAACAATGCCGCTTACGGCCAATCGGGAAATGCATTCGGCAACAGCAATACCGCCAAGGGCAATTACAGCAATGCATTCGGCAACAGCAATATCGCCAACGGCCCGGACAGCAACGCATTTGGCTTCGGCAACACCGCAAATGGCGCCGGGAGCATCGCTTTCGGTCGCGCCAATTACGCCAACGGCGATCTCAGCAGTGCGCTCGGCGCCGGCAATACCGCTGATGGCACGAACAGTACCGCTATCGGCTTCCAGAGCAAGGCAACCAACTTGCGCAGCACCGCGATCGGCTATCAAGCCATTGCCGACCGTGACTACGCCATCGCCGTGGGCAAGACCGGCGGCGAACATCAGATCATCCATATGGCGGACGGCACCCAGGATTTCGATGCGGTGAACGTGCGCCAGCTGCGTACGCTCGCCGACTGGATGGGCGGCGGCTCCAGTTTCGTCAATGGCGTGTTCACTGCACCGACCTTCGTGATCCAGGGCAGCAACTACAACTCCGTCGCTTCGGCATTTGCAGCAGTGGATTCACGCTTGACCGCATTGGGCCAAGGCGGCATCGGTGGCAGTGGCCCGGCGGGCCCGGCTGGTGACAGCGCGTATCAAATTGCAGTGAACAACGGTTTCTCCGGCACTGAACAGCAATGGCTGGCGTCCCTGAAAGGCGATGCCGGCCCGATGGGCCCGCAAGGTCCGGCCGGCATCGATGGCGCCCCCGGGCCGCAGGGCCCGGCCGGCACCAACGGCGTGGATGGCGCAACCGGCGCCCAAGGCTCGCAGGGCGCTACCGGCGTGCAAGGCCCCGCCGGCGCACAAGGCGCGACGGGTGCCGATGGCGCCAGCGCCTACCAGATCGCAGTGAACAATGGCTACGTCGGTACCGAGCAGCAATGGCTGAATTCATTGCAGGGTGGTGGTTCGGGCAACGATGCCTTGGCCGTGCATTACGACGACTCCAGCAAGGCGACGGTGACACTGCAGGGCACCAACGGAACGCAGCTCAAGAATGTCGCCGCGGGTACGACCGCAACCGATGCGGTGAACGTGCAGCAGATGCAGCAAGGCAACGCCACCACGCTCGCATCGGCGAACGCACATTCCGATGCCGGCGACGTCGCAACGCTCACTTCCGCCAACGCGCACGCAGATGCCGGTGACGCCGCGACCCTGACCGCCGCCAAGTCCTATACCGACAACAGGATCAACGGGCTGGTCGGCGCAGGCATCGACCAGTTCCGCGGCGAAGTGAACCGCCGTTTCGTCCAGCAGGATCGCCGCATCGATCGCATGGGCGCGATGAGCGGCGCAATGTCGGCCGCCGCGCTCAACACCGCCGGCTTGCCGGGACAAAACCGCGTCGGCGTCGGTTTCGGCAACCAGAATGGTCGCGCCGCGATGGCAGTGAGCTACCAGCGCCTGGTCCGTCCGAACGCCAGCGTCTCGCTGAGTGGCGGCTTCTCGGGCAGCGAACGCAGCATTGCGGTCGGCGCTGGATTCAGCTGGTGATGCCCGAATCGGGGCCGGGGCCAGCCCAACTTGCCCTCCGCCCCGATTTCCCGCATAATTTCCGGCTCGCTGCGTCCGGACTCCGGGCTTGCGGTCCCGGCAACACGATCCCGGCCGCCTGCAGCACCCCCGCATCGTGTGGCGAAGCAATTCGCCGGGGCCGCCACTCTCCGGGCTACGGAGGGCAAACCGACACCATGAGGTGCGCAATGTCACGAGTCTGCCAAGTCACCGGCAAGCGTACGACGACGGGCAACAACGTCTCGCACGCGATGAACAAAACCCGCCGCCGTTT
>JASLDW010000054.1 GCA_030151365.1 Lysobacter sp.
CGCCAAGCTCGCCAACGTCCGCAACGAACTGACGGCGGCCGAAAGCACCTGGGCGGCGCATCCGGCCTCGTCGCACGACATCGCGGACCTGCGCGCGCAATTGAAGGCGGTGAACGAGCGCCTGTGGGTGATCGAGGACGACATCCGCCTGAAGGAGAAGGCCCAGGCCTTCGACGCCGAGTTCATCAAGCTGGCGCGCAGTGTCTATTTCGAGAACGACGTGCGGGCGAAGATCAAGAAGGACATCAACCTGGCGTTGGGTTCGACCTACGTCGAGGAAAAGTCGTACCAGGACTACGGCAGCGGCTCGGGCGCCTGATCTGCTCGAAGGCGCTCAGCCGAAATCGGCGCGATACCGTTCCAACGCCGTGATCGCATCATCGACAGTGACCAGGTCCATCACGCCGTCGTGCTCGATCTTGGTTCCCCACTTCAGTTCCAAGGCAGGTTTGCCGAGGTATTTGCGCGCGGCATCATCGTAGCGGTCGACACAGTAGCGGCGATCGGAATAGGGACCGCTGCGCGCGGGATTGCTGGCGGCGTGCAGGCCCAGCACCTTGGTCCCCATCGCGTTGGCGATGTGCATCGGGCCGGAGTCCGGCGTCACCAGCAGGTCGGCGCGGGCGAGCAACGCCGGCAGTTGCTTCAGCGTGTCCTTGCCGATCAGGTCGAGCACCTGGTCGCGCGCACCCATCGCGGCGAGGATGGCATCTCCGGTGGAGCGTTCAAGAGCACTGCGTCCTCCGCACAGCACGATGCGCCAGCCCTGCGCGACGGCATGGTCGGCGAGGGCGGCGTGGCGATCGGCGTGCCAGTTGCGAAGAACGTGGCTGGAGCATGGCGAGATCATCAGCACGCGACGGCCGTCGTCGTTCCATTGCGCGCGCGCCCATTCGAACGCCGATTCCGGCACGGGCAGGTCCCAAACGACTTCGGTCTGGCGCAGTCCCAGCGGTTCGCAGAAGCTGCCGATGGCGTCGAGGACGTGGATGCCGGGGCGATCCTCGATGCGGGTGTTGATGAAGAGTCCGTGCAGGTCCTTCGAGCGCGAGCGGTCGTAGCCGACGCGCAGGCGCGCGGTAACGAAGGCCGACAGCAGGTTGGCGCGCGCGGCGACCTGCATCTGCAGCAGCGCGTCGAAGCCTTGCGGCCGTGATGCACGTAGCGATCGCCCGAGTGCACGCATGCCGGAAAAGCCGCTGGACTTGTCGTATTCGACGAACTCGACGCCCTCGAGCCCGGCCAGTAGTTTGTGTTCGCCCTTGCCGATGATCCAGCCCAGCGCGACGTCGGGCCATGCCTTGCGCAAGGTACGCACGAGCGGCACCACGTGGGTGACGTCGCCCAGCGCGGACAACCGCAGCAGGCAGATGTGGCGGGGTGGCGATGACGGACGCACGGCGTTGCTAGACTCGACGGATGACGATGGCGCATCAAGCTACCACGGCAGCAGGCGAGGCCCCGGCAATGCTGGGCGCGCACGGCGTGGCCGCGCCCGATCGTGGCTGGTTCGATCCCGCCAACCCGGCACTGACGGCGCAACCCGTGCAGTCCGGCGGGCGCGGCAGCGCATGGTTCGTGCACGGGCCCTTCGGCGAGGGCGTGTTGCGGCATTACCGTCGCGGCGGCGCGATCGCGAGACTCAGCCGGGATCGCTATCTGTGGGGCGGCGAGGCGCGCGTGCGCAGCGTCGCCGAGCTGCGGCTGCTGGAGACGCTGCAGGCGCGCGGATTGCCGGTGCCGGCGCCGATCGCGGCTGCATGGTGGCGCGATGCCGCGACCTATCGCGCGGCGATCATCGTGGCCAGGATCCCCGGCACGCACACCCTTGCCTCGGAACTTTCCTCCGGCGTGGACAACGAAGGTGGCTGGAACGCCGCGGGCGGGATGATCGCGCGCTTCCACGATGCCGGGCTGGAACACGGCGACCTCAACGCCCACAACATCCTGTTCGACGCCAACGGAAAGCCCTGGTTGATCGATTTCGACAAGAGCCACCTGCACCCGACGGCGGATCGTCGTCGCGCCGAAGCCAACATGGAGCGGCTTGAGCGTTCGATCCGCAAGGTCGGGGCAGGGCAGTCGCCGGATGACCTGCAACGCGTGGTCGATGCGGTGCGTGCCGGCTATCGTTCGGTGGAGAAGGCGGCATGAATTGGTCGTTGCGGTTCCACGGCGTCGGCAATGCATCGGCTGCGGGCCGCCTGGGTTCGGCGATGGCGACGATCGAGCGCGATGGCCGGCCATGGCTGACCATCGACTGCGGCGCCGAGGGGCTCGATCACTATCTCGACACTTACGGCGAGTACCCGCGGGCGCTCTACATCACGCATACGCATCTCGACCATGTCGGCGGGCTGGAGCGGTTGTTCGTCGGTGCGTGGTTCGATGAAGCGCTGCGCGGCAAGGTACGGGTGTATTGCCCGGCGAGCGTGGTGCCGTTGCTGCACCAGCGCGTCGGCGACTATCCCAACGTGCTCGCCGAAGGCGGCGTCAATTTCTGGGATGCGTTCCAGCTGGTTGTGGCCGGAGATCGCTTCTGGCACGACGACATCCACCTGGAAACCTTCGAGGTGCGCCACCACTGGCCGAAGAGCGCCTACGGATTGCGCTTGCCCGGCAGTCTGGCGTGGACCGGCGACACCCGGCCGATCCCGGAAGTGTTGCGGTCGGTCGCTTCCGGCGGCGAAATGATCGCCCACGACTGCGGGCTCGTCGGCAATCCATCGCATACCGGCTTCGACGATTTCCTGCGCGAATACGACGCGGCCACGCGCGCGCGCTGCATCCTTTACCACTACGGTTCGCCGCAGGAGGCGCAGGCCATGCGCGCGCAGGGCGCCCGCGTCGCCGATCCGGGGGAAGTGGTCGAATTGCCGTCGCCACGGGCCTGAAAAGGTGGCGGCCCCGCCAACGATCCTCGGCGCACGCGTCATCCGATACCGTTGCTGCCTTCCGGCCCTGGCGGGGTTTTCGGACTAGCGTCGCGAGGGGCCGACGGGGCCACCATGGAGGCTTGCGCCATGCGGAGTGCGATCCGCGGCGCGCAGTCTAACAGGTCTCAGGTCCAGCCGAATCCCTCGGCGATGCGGAACATCCCCCACGACATCGCGCCGGCCGCGGGAATCGTGAGGATCCACGCCCAGACGATGCGCTCGATCACGGTCAATCGCAGTGCGCGCGGATTCTTGCCGAAACCGACGCCCATGATCGCGGTCGAGATGCTGTGCGTGGTCGACACCGGCATGCCGAAGTGCGCGGCGGTGATGAGGATGGTCGCGGAGGCGGTTTCCGCGGCGAAGCCGTCGATCGGCTGCAGCTTCACCATCTTGTGGCCGAGCGTCTTGATGATGCGCCAGCCGCCGGTCGCGGTGCCGACCGCCATCACCAATGCGCAGGTCGCGATGATCCAGGTGTCGATGTGCGAGTTGTCGCTGCTGGACGGATGCAGGAATGCCAGCCACTCCGGCAGCCCATCGAGGGTGCCGGCCGCCTGCGCACCGAACAGCGCCAGTGCAATGATGCCCATGGTCTTCTGGGCGTCGTTGCTGCCGTGGGCGAAGCCCATGTAGGCGGCGGACGCGACCTGCGCCTTGCCGAAGAAGGCATTGACCCAGCGCGGCCGGGCAATGCGCGCGAACGGGCCGCCGGCGCGATGCAGCGCGGCGATGATCGCGTACAGCAAAGCAAGGATCAGCACGCCGAGCAGGAAACCGGCGATCGGCGACGACACCATCGGCACCAGAACCTTCCACAGGATGCCCTTGTTGGTGGTCCAGCCGCCATCGCCGTGGCGAGACCACAGCAGGGCGTGCCAGTTGCCGTGCGAAGACGCCAGCACCGCGCCGCACAGGCCGCCGATCAGCGTGTGCGACGACGACGACGGCAGGCCCAGCCACCAGGTGATGAGGTTCCAGCTGATGCCGCCGAGCAGGGCGCACAGGATGACCTGCGAGGTCACCTGCGCGACTTCGGTGTCGATCAGCCCGGAGGAGATGGTCTTGGCGACGGCGGTGCCGAAGAAGGCGCCGACGAGGTTCATCGCGGCGGCCAGCATCACCGCCTTGCCGGGCGTCAGCACCTTGGTCGCGACGACCGTGGCGATCGAATTGGCGGTGTCGTGGAAGCCGTTGATGAACTCGAACACCAGCGCGGCGATGATCACCAGCAGGAGAAGGACCAGCATCGCGGTCGCCTCAGGAGTTCTTCAGGACGATCTGGTAGGCGACCACGCCGGCCTCGCGGCAGCGGTCGATCGCCTTTTCGAGGATCTCGAAGAACTCCTTGAGCAGGAACATTTCGCCGGCGTCGAGGCGGCCGGAGTAGATGTCGCGATGCAGTTCGAGGATCAGGCGGTCAGCCTCGGCCTCGAGCACGCGCAGGCGCTCGTTGAGCTTGCTCATCTCGTCGAGGTTCATGTGGTGCAGGCCGCGCACCATCTGCACGACCACGCCGGCGGCCTGTTCCAGCATCGCCGCGCGCGGCGCGAAATCGATGCCGACCAGTCGGTGGTGGGCGAGGGCGTAGCGGTCGGCGAAGCGCTCGACCTGCTTGGGGATCTTGTACAGCGCCGAGCTGAGTGCCTCGATGTCCTCGCGCTCGATGGGCGTGATGAAACTGTCCACCAGGGCATGGTTGATCTTGTCCGAGGCGGTGCGCATGCGCTGGCGCGCCAGTTTGAACGCATCAAGCGCCGGGTTCTGGATCGGGTCCTTCAGCAACTGGTACAGCGCCTTGGTGCTCTCGTGGGCGGCATCGGCCGCCTCGTCCAGCAAATCGAAGAACTGCTTGCCGGAGCCGAAGATCGTCTGCAGTGAAAACATGGGGGCGTGCGCCTCGCTGGCTGTCAATGGCGATTTTGCAACATCGGCCGTCGACGTGCGCGGACCGGATACGCAAAAACCCCCTCGCGGGGGTCTTGGCGCAGGTTGCAACCTGTGAATCTGGCGGAGAGAGGGGGATTCGAACCCCCGAAGCGCGGTTTAGACGCTTACACACTTTCCAGGCGTGCTCCTTCAACCACTCGGACACCTCTCCGGACGCCCGGCATCGAAGCCCGGGCGAGCCGGCCATTCTACCCGCAGCGCGCGGGCGTGGCAAAATCACCCCATGAGCTATCTCGTTCTCGCGCGCAAATGGCGGCCCAGGCGGTTTTCCGAGCTGGTGGGCCAGGAACACGTAGTTCGCGCGTTGACCAACGCCCTCGCTACCGGGCGCGTCCACCACGCCTTCCTGTTCACCGGGACCCGCGGCGTCGGCAAGACCACCATCGCGCGCATCTTCGCCAAGTCCCTGAACTGCGAACAGGGCACGTCGGCCGAGCCCTGCGGCGAATGTGCGACCTGCCGCGACATCGATGCCGGGCGCTACATCGACCTGCTGGAAATCGACGCCGCCTCGAACACCGGCGTCGATGACGTCCGCGAGCTGATCGACAACGCGCAATACATGCCCTCGCGCGGCCGGGTGAAGGTCTACCTGATCGACGAAGTGCACATGCTCTCGAAATCGGCCTTCAACGCGCTCCTGAAGACGCTTGAGGAGCCGCCGGGCCACGTGAAATTCCTGCTCGCCACCACCGATCCGCAGAAGTTGCCGGTCACGGTGTTGTCGCGCTGCCTGCAGTTCAACCTCAAGCGCCTCGACCTGCAGCAGATCGACGGCCAGATGCGCCGCATCCTCGATGCCGAGGGCATCGCGTTCGAGGACGGCGCGATCCGCCAGTTGAGCAAGGCCGCCGACGGCAGCCTGCGCGATGGCCTGTCGCTGCTCGACCAGGCGATCGCCTACACCGGCAGCCAGCTGGGCGATGCCGCGGTCGCGACCATGCTCGGCAGTGTCGACCGCGCCCGCATCGGCGCCTTGCTGGATGCCCTGGCCGCGAACGACGGCGAGCGGGCGATGGCGGAAACCGCCGCGCTGGCCGAGTTCTCGCCGGACTGGTCGCATGTGCTGGATGCTCTGGCCGATGCCCTGCATCGCGTTCAGGTGCGCCAGCTGGTGCCGAACGCCGAGGTGGCTGCCGACGGCGTCGACATCGATGCGTTGGTGAAGGCGACGCGGCCGGAACTGGTGCAGCTGTGGTACCAGATGGCGCTGAACGGTCGCCGTGATCTCGCCTATGCGCCGAGTCCGCGTGCCGGTTTCGAGATGACCTTGTTGCGCATGCTGGCGTTCCGGCCCGGCCAGGCCGCGCAGGCATCGGCGTCGATGGCGAGTCCGTCGAACGCGGCGACGCCAGCTGCAGCTTCGCCCCATGCATCGCCGCGCGGTGGATCGCCTTCCGGTGCGGAGGCGGCACGCGCCGCCTTGCGCGAATCGATGGCGAGCCCGCCGTCGCCACCGCCGCAGCGTGTGCCGACGCCGGCGCCGGTGCGGGAGGCGGCACCTCCACCGCCGCAACGCACGGCCAGCATCGAACCCGCGCCGCCCGCGAATGCGGCGATGACCTCGATGCAGGCGGCAATGCAGCCGCAGGACTGGCCGGATTTCGTGGCATCGGCACCCTTGCGCGGCGCCATTCGCGAGATGGCGGCGCATGCGGTGTTGCTGCGCCACCAGGGCGAGCAGATCGTACTCGGATTGGCGCCGGAGCAGGATCATTTCAATCGTCCGCAGATGCTGAACCAGCTGGCCGACCAGCTCGCGGACAAACTCGGTTACACGCCGCGCCTGCAGGTCGAGATCGTGCAGGGTGGTGCGCTGGCCGACTCGCTGCACCAGCGCAACTCGCGCGAACGCGATGCGCGCCAGCAGGCCGCGGAAGACGCCTTCATGGGCGATCCCGAGATCCAGAAACTGGTGGCGCGCGGCGCCCGCGTGGTGCCCGATTCCATTCGACCCTTTGACGACCAGGAGTGAACCATGCGCGGCAATCTTGCCCAATTGATGCAACAGGCCCAGAAGATGCAGGAGGGCATGCAGCGCGCGCAGGATGAACTGGCCACGATCGAGGTGGTCGGCAATGCCGGCGGCGGCATGGTCAGCGTGACGATGACCGGCAAGATGGAGTGCCGCAAGGTGCGCATCGATGCATCGGCGCTGGCCGATCACGAGATGGCGGAAGACCTGATCGCGGCCGCGATCAACGATGCGGTGAACAAGGCCAACGTAATCGCCCGCGAGAAGATGAGTGCCGCGGCGACCGGCCTGCCGCTGCCGCCGGGCATGAGCCTGCCGGGCTTCGGTTGATACGGTCGCTTGATCCTTGGGTAGCGGATTGCTCGAACAGTTGATCGACGCGCTGCGGATCCTGCCCGGCGTGGGCCAGAAGAGCGCGCAACGCATGGCCTACCATGTGCTGGAACGCGACCGCGAAGGCGGCACGCGCCTGGCCGAGGCGCTGGCGGCGGCGGTGGAACGCATCGGTCATTGCAGGCGCTGTCGCGATTTCAGCGAAACCGAGTTGTGCGCGACCTGCTCCAGCTCGGCGCGCGACGCCGAGCAACTGTGCGCGATCGAGTCGCCTGCGGATCGCCTGGCGATCGAAATGGCGACCGGCTATCGCGGCCTGTATTTCGTCCTGCAGGGGCGCCTGAGTCCGCTCGACGGCATCGGCCCGCGCGAACTCGGGCTCGACCAGCTCGCCGATCGCCTCGGCGAAGGCGAAGTGCGGGAACTCATCATCGCCACCAACCCGACGGTCGAAGGCGACGCCACCGCGCATTACCTGGCGCAGATCGCCCGCAAGCACGGCGTCCGTCCAAGCCGGCTCGCCCATGGCTTGCCGCTCGGCGGCGAGCTGGAATACGTCGATCGCGGCACGCTGGCGCACGCCTTCGGCAGCCGCGCCGAAATCCAGGAGTAACGAGCATGTCCGAGACCATTTTCCACAAGATCATGCAGCGGCAGATCCCCGCCGACATCGTCTACGAGGACGACGACATGATCGCGTTCCGCGACATCGCGCCGCAGGCGCCGGTGCACGTGCTGTTCGTGCCCAAGCGCGATTTCGCGACATTGAACGACGTGCCTGCCGATGCCGCGGACGTCATCGGCAAGCTGGCGGTTGCGGCAGCCGCGTACGCGAAGCGCGAAGGCTTCGACAAGTCGGGCTACCGGATCGTGATGAACTGCAATGGCGACGCCGGGCAGACCGTGTTCCAGATCCACCTGCACCTGCTCGCCGGCGCGCCGCTGGGGCATTTCGGTACGTCGGGGCGCTGATTCACGGTCGATGCGAGCGCAGCGCGCGAATCAGCGCCTTGCGTTCTTCGCCATCATCCGCCGCATAGCGCAACGCATTGAAGCGATCGATCAGCGTCGACAGTTCCGCTGCCGATTGCGGACGATTTGTCCTGACACGCGCCAGCCAGGCGCGCGCCGTTTCGTGCGGTTCGCGCGCAAGCCCGAGTTTCGCGTAGCGACGATCCAGCCCGCGCCATGCGCGCAGCAACGGGTCGCGTATGCGCTCGCCACGTGCCAGCCACCACGCCGCGATCGCCAATGCGATGCCGGCGGCAATGGCGAACAACACGACCAGCATCGAAGACGACAGGCGCTCGATGCCGAAGCGCTTGAGCATCGTGGCCTGGCGCTCGGCATTGAAACCGAGCACGAAGTCGTTCCAGCCACGCCTCAGGTTGTCGCCGAAATTCCAGATCGGGCGGACGTCGATCAGGTTGCCGAAAGCCCGGCCGGGCATGCGATCGGCGATGGTGTCGTAGACGCGCTCGGGTGCGACGGCCGCGGTGGGGTCGACGCGCGTCCAGCCGCGTCCGGACAGCCACACTTCGGCCCAGGCGTGGGCATCGGAATTGCGGATCACCCAGTAATTGCCGACAGGATTGTGGTACCCGCCAACGTAGCCGGTGACCACGCGAGCGGGGATTCCGGCGCCACGCATCAACACCACGAAGGCGCTGCTGAACTGTTCGCAATAACCGGTGCGGCCCTGGAACAGGAAATCGTCGATCCAGTCGCGACCGGGTTCGGGCACGCTCAGCGAATAGGCAAAATCCTTGTGGATCATCGCCAGTGCGCGCTGGATGATGGCGACGTCATTGCCACCGGCTTCGTTGCGCCATTGCCTGCCCAGCGCCAGCGTGCGCGGATTGCGAGCGGGCAGGGCCAGATTGGCGCGACGTTCGCCTGCTTCGAGCGCGGGATCGAAACTCACCGCCGGCGCTGCCTGCAGCCGCCAGCGCGTGAGTCCGGTCAGGGGCGTGATCGCGCGCAGGCTGGCGTCGCCACCCGACTGCGTGCCGTCGGGTCGCGACGTGGCGAATTCGAGCGTCGCCAGCAGGCGCTGGTCGCTGGGCTCGACGTCGAGCGTGTAGCGCCAGCGCACGGGCGCAAGGGACAACTTCGGCGTGCCGGTCGCCGATGTCGGCGCCGGCGTCCACGTCCGGCCATCGAAATCGCGCAGGGTCATCGCCCGCCAGTACATTTCCTGCGGGCGCGGTGCCGGTCCGTCAAAGTGCGCGCGCATCGCCGGGGTGTCATCGTTCAATGCATCCAACCAGCGATCAGGCGTCATCGATTCGCCCAGGCCCGGCTTGGTCACCGCGCGATCCGGCAATCCCCATAGCGGCGATGCCAGGCGCGGGAACAACCAGAACGCGGCCAGGACCAATGGCAAGGCGAGCAGCAGCAATTTGCCGGCGGCGCGCAGTGAATCGAGCGGCGACCAGTCGACGAGATCGATGCCGGAATCGAGGTCGGCGAGCCGCAGCAATGTCGTCAATGCCGCCGCGATCGCGAGCGCGCCGAGAATCAGCGACAACGGTCCCTGGTCGAGCAGGTAGGTGGCGAATGGCGCGAACAGGCCGTATCCGAGCAGGCTGCGGGCATCGCGCACGTTGGCGGTTTCCGTCGGCTTGAGCGCCAGCATCATCGCCAGCAGGGCGCAGCCGGTATCGCGGCCGATGCTTCGATAGACCGAGAACACCGCGATCGCGAGTGCCAACGCCAAGACGATTTTCAGCAATGCGGGCAGGCGGCCCCGGGTGGACAGCGCCATGCTCAACAAGGCGATGGCGCCCACCGCGACTCCCACCATCGGTTGCAGTTGCAGCAGCAGGGGCAGCAACAGCAATGCGGTCGTTGCGTACAGCCAGCGCCGGGTCGTGATGTCGAGCATGGCCATCGTGCTCACGGCGCCCGCTCCGGCAATCGAGCCAGCGCATCCAGGCAGGCATGGCGATGATGCGGCCCACGATCCGCAGGCAATGTTCGGCCAAGCGGCGGCCGCAACCCGTAGCGATGTCCATGGCGTTCGGCCAGTTCGACCCAATGCGCCAGCCGCGAAATCGCATGCTCCCAGGGGAGATGCCGCACGTCGTTCCAGTCGAGCAGGATGTCGGCGTCGACGCGTTGCACGTACTCGCGCGTCAACAGATGCGTGGCGCGCGCCGATGCCTTCCATGCGATCGCATGTGGCGCATCGCCGTGGCGATACGGTCGCAGCTGGTGGATGTCGTCGCCGGCCGATGCCGGTTTCGCGCGATGGCCACCTTCGCCGTGATCGGGCAATGGTGGGCCATTGACCTCGAGCGCCGGATACACCAGCCAGCCCTGTCCCTGCCACAACCAGCTCCAGGCGCAGGCCAGGCCGAGAGGACGCGTGGTTGCCAGTTCCAGTCGGCCCGCGTCCAGCCAGCCGCGTTTTCCTGTTGGAACATGCAGCGTCGCGAACGTCGTTGCGCCCGGGGTCACTGCGGCAACGGCGCTTCCATCACTGCAATCCAGTTGCAGGCCAGTGCGCGCCCGCGCGTCGCTTGCCGCAAGGCCGATCCTGACCAGCAGGGATTCGCCGGCGTGTACCGATTCGGCATCGATCGAGACCACGCCCAGTCCGGACAACTGCAGATGAGCGTAAACCAGGCTCGCCAGTCCCGCCGCCAGCAACAGCAGCGACACCAGCAGGGCGGGGTTGTTGTTGTAGTTGAGCGCGCCGAGGAACATCACGCCGACCAGCACGCCGTAGAACAGGCCGAATTTCGTCGGCAGCACGTAGACACGACGACGGTCGATCGTCATCGGCAACGGATCGACACGGCCGCGCCGGCGGATCCAATGTTCCAGTCGATGCCGGAACGCGGGGCGCCCGGCAGGCGCAGCGTCGTCCATCAGTCGACCGGAACCGCCAGCAGCACCGAGCGCGCGAGGGCGCGGGCATCGCCGGCGTCGGCATTGGCGACGAGGCGATGCGCGGCAAGGTGCGGGAACAGCGCCTGCACGTCGTCGGGCAGCACGTGGCCGCGTCCGAGCAGGAGCGCATGCGCGCGCGCGGCGCGCAGCAGGGCCAGGCCCGCGCGTGGCGACAATCCGACGCGCACGCCGGGATGATTGCGGCTACGTGCGATCAGGGCCTGCAGGTAATCGATCAAGGCATCGCTGGCATGCACCTGCTGGACGGCGCTGCGGATCGCCAGCAGGTCGTCGCGACCCAGCTGCGGCCGTGCCTGCGAGATCAGCAAGCGGCGTTCCTCGCCGAGCAGCAATGCGCGCTCGGCCTCGGCATTGGGGTAACCCATCGAAATGCGCAGCAGGAAGCGATCGAGTTGGGAATCGGGCAGGGGATAGGTGCCGACCAGGTCGACCGGGTTCTGCGTGGCGATCACGAAGAACGGTTCCGACAACGGGCGCGTCACGCCGTCGAGCGTGACTTGGCGCTCGGCCATCGCTTCCAGCAAGGCGCTCTGCGTGCGCGGCGGTGCGCGATTGATCTCGTCCGCCAGCAGGACGTGGGTAAACACCGGTCCGGGATGGAATTCGAAGCGCGAGGCCGGCGCATCGTAAATCGACACGCCGACGACGTCGGCGGGCAGCAGGTCGGAAGTGAACTGGATGCGCTGGAAATCGAGACCCAGTGTCGCCGCCAGCGCATGCGCGAGCGTGGTCTTGCCAAGGCCCGGCAGGTCCTCGATCAGCAGATGGCCGTCGGCGAGCAGGGCGACGAAGGCGAGGCGCACCTCCAGCGGTTTGCCCAGTACCAGCTGGTTGACCTGCTGCTGGGCGGCTTCGAGGGCAGCCGCTTGCGCATCGGCAAGCGGTCGGGGCGGGCTGGCGGTGCGCATCGGGGGGCTGGCTCCGGTGGTTCAGGCGGCGGTTTGCGCATCCAGGCGCTGGCGACCGGCATCGAGGCGGCTGCGCACGGCTTCCAGTTCGGCGATCCGGGCGTCCATCCCATGCTGTTGCAGCCACATCCGCTGGCGCAACAGATCGTGCAGGACATCGCGCAAGGCGGCATCGGCGTGGCTGGCGCTGGCGACGCCATCCAGTTGGCGACGGACGCGGGTCAGTTGCATTTCCAGGGCGTCGGCACTGTCCATCACCTCGCGGAGCAGGCTCCAGCGCTGGTGCTGGCGACGGCGTTGCGCCAAGAAGATGGCGACGGCGAGCGCGATCACCACCACGATGGCGGCGGGGAAGATGATGGGGTTCAAAGATGGCCCTGCGTCCGGTTCCTGAACGGCAGTGTGTCGATAGCCCGGCTCCGGCGCAATCCGCGGGAAGTCACTCCTTGGCGGGGCGGGCAAATATTTGACACTCCCCCTGTTCATCCTTAACATTCATCAACTTATGTCCTCGAAATTGCCCGATCAGGTCGATCCATGGCGCATGGTGTCGGCGCGGCGCGAGTTCGAGGGCAGGCTGGAGTTGGCGGAACTGCCACGGCTGGCCGGTCTGCTGATCGACGCGCAAGGCGAAGTCGCCTACCGCATCGCATTCGACCGTGATGCCCTGCAGATTGCCTACGCCGCACTGGAAATCGACACCGCCTTGCCGCTGGAATGCCAGCGCAGCTTCGAGCGGTTCGAGCTTCCGGTGCAGGTGAGCCAACGCATCGCGTTCATTCGCGACGAGGCCGAGGAAGCCGCATTGCCGCCGGGCTATGAAGCATGGCTGGTGGATGCGAGCGATTCGATCTCGCCCCGGGACCTGATCGAGGACGAATTGATCCTCGCGGTGCCGGCGATACCGGTCAAGCCGGGGACCGAGGCCATGGAGGCCGAGTGGTCGCCCGACGAGGAAGAAACCGCGGCGGTCAATCCGTTTGCGGCACTGGCGGCGCTCCGGCGCGACCAGAAGGAATAACGTTCAGACGTCCGTTTCGGCGGACACCGATTTACCCAGGAGTTTGTCCCATGGCTGTCCAGAAATCCCGCGTTTCCCCGTCCAAGCGTGGCATGCGCCGCGCGCACGATTCGCTGACGGCGAAGCAGCTGTCCACCGACCCGACCAGCGGCGAGACCCACATCCGCCACCACGTCACTGCCGACGGTTACTACCGTGGCAAGAAGGTGCTGCCGTCCAAGACCAAGGTGGTCGAGGAAGATTGATTTCGCCTTGGCGGAATCCGTCCCGGATGATCCGCCTGCATGCGGAATCCTCTGATGTAATCTGACAGGACGATGCTGCACTGCGGCGTCGTCCTTGTCGTGCTTGCGGAAAACGTTCCGGAAACCTCCCGTCCGGATCCAAGGAGTTCGATCGATGGCTGATGTTGCTTCCTCTCGTGTGTACGCCCGCGTCGCCGGCACCGGCAGCGCGCTGCCGAAACAGGTGGTCACCAATGACGACCTGGCCAAGCGCGTCGACACCAGCGACGAATGGATCGCGACCCGCACCGGCATCCGCCAGCGCCACGTCGCCGGCGAGGGCGAGACCACCGTCAGCCTCGGCGAGGAAGCCGCCCGCAAGGCGATGGCCGTGGCCGGCGTCACTGCCGACGACATCGACCTGATCGTCTTCGGCACCACCACGCCCGACCTGATCTTCCCGTCCTCGGCCTGCCTGATGCAGGCGCGCCTAGGGATCGCCGGCTGCCCGGCCTTCGACGTCAACGCGGCCTGCTCCGGCTTCATCTACGCGATCTCGGTCGCCGACAAATTCGTCCGCAGCGGCGACGCCAAGTGCGCGCTGGTGGTCGGTTCGGAAACCCTGACCCGCATGGTCGACTGGAACGACCGCGGCACCTGCGTGCTGTTCGGCGATGGCGCCGGCGCCGTGGTGCTCAAGCCCGACGGCGAGACCGGCATCCTCAGCACCCACCTGCACGCCGATGGCGCCAAGAAGGAGCTGCTGTGGAACCCGGTCGGCGTCTCCGCCGGATTCAAGCCGGAAGAACCCAACGCAGGCGTCAAGGTCCTGATGACCGGCAACGAAGTGTTCAAGCACGCGGTCAAGGCCCTCGATGGCCTGGTCGACGAGACGCTGGAGGCCAACGGCCTCGACCGCCACGACATCGACTGGCTGATCCCGCACCAGGCCAACCTGCGCATCATCGAAGCGACGGCCAAGCGCCTCGACATGCCGATGGACCGCGTGATCGTCACCGTCGACAAGCACGGCAATACCTCGTCCGGCTCGGTGCCGTTGGCGCTGGACGCCGCCGTGCAGTCCGGCAAGGTCCAGCGCGGCCAGCTGCTGCTGCTGGAAGCCTTCGGCGGCGGCTTCACCTGGGGTTCGGTGCTGTTGCGCTACTGAGCGTGAATGGGCGACCGGTTCGCCCATCCAATAATGTGAAAAATATGTGAAACCTGTTGCAGTTACTGCATTGGGTGGTGGCGTGTGCCTGTTCCTGTTGAGAATCTGCGCGCCATGCGGAATTCCTTGTCAACCCAATCGTTGTTGAAGCGTTACGAGGCCGATCCTGGCCCGAGGCCGGGTTTGGCGCGGGCGATCCGCTTCTGCCTGCGCGCCCGTTTACAAGGCCGACTGCACCATCATTGGTTCGAGTTGATCGATCGTCCCGAACTGGGCGTGGCGCGCGCCGCCGGCACCGGGCTGGGCGAGCGCCTCCAGCGCCCCTACATCACGGCGAAGTTGACACGGTTGCAACGTTTCAGCCTGCTGCGCAAGCATTTCGAATTGCTGTGCAGGTTTCCCGAACCGGTGCGCAATGCGATCTATGGCAGCAAGGGATGGATCGTCGCGGCGTTCAGCGAAGACGGGATCGACCATGTGATCCGCCTGATCCACCAACCCGGTACCCAGCGCGAAGGCGACCTCAATCTTGTCTGGGATTGCTCGCTCGGGCGGGTCGCGATGGCGACTTTCGCACTGCTGAATTCCCGGTTGGGCAGCCGTGCCGTGATCGTTGGCGGCTTGCAGGGCAGCAATGCCGGCGATGCCCATGCCGTCTATCAGGTCCTGACGCGCGCGATGCATGGGATGCGTCCGATGTCGGCGCTGGTGCATTTCCTGCAATTGATGGCGGGTCGACTGGGGGTCGGCCTGATGCTGGGGGTCGAGGATGCCGCGCATGCGATCTACCGCACTGGAGGGCGCGACGAGGCCAGGAAAACCCTGAGCTACGACACCATCTGGGACGCGCACGGCGGCGAGCGCTGGAAGTACGGCCTGTACCGGTTGCCGGCACGAGTCGCGATGCGCGATCTCGCCGAAGTCGCATCGAAGAAGCGCTCGATGTATCGCAAGCGCTACGCCATGCTGGAACGCATCGACCTGCTGATGGCCGACTCGCTGGCCTGGGTGGGCCAGTTGCCGCCGCCGCGGGTCGAGGAGGCTTGGGCGCCGCCGTCGCGCTCCTGGCTGTTCCATCCGGGCGATATCGAAATGGCCGACGCCTTCGCCTGATCCGGTCCACCATTCTGGCGCGCATGGTCGGCCCCAGCGGCTACCATGTGCGGCCATCCCGTGAAGAGTCATCCGTGACCGCACTCGCCTTCGTGTTCCCCGGCCAGGGCTCGCAAAGCCTCGGCATGCTGGCGGAACTGTCCGAACTGCATCCCGTCATCCGCAAGTCCTTCGATGAGGCGTCCGAAGGCGCCGATGTCGACCTGTGGGCGCTGTCCCAGGGCGGCCCCGAGGAAATGCTCAACCGTACCGAATACACCCAGCCGGCCTTGCTGGCGGCCGGCGTCGCGGTATGGCGCGCATGGCAGGACAAGGGCGGCGCGCAGCCCTCCGTGCTGGCCGGCCACAGCCTGGGCGAATACAGCGCACTGGTCGCCGCCGGCGCCTTGTCGCTGAAGGACGGCGCGCACCTGGTGCGCATCCGCGGCCAGTTGATGCAGGACGCTGCGCCTGCCGGGACCGGTGCGATGGCGGCGGTGATCGGCGCCGACGACGACCTGGTCGCCGAAGTGTGCAAGGCCGCGTCGGAATCGCAGGTCGTGGTGCCGGCCAATTACAACTCGCCCGGGCAGATCGTGATCGGTGGCGATGCCGCGGCGGTCGACCGTGCATTGGCGTTGCTGGCGGAGAAGGGCGTGCGCAAGGCGGTGAAGCTCGCCGTCAGCGTGCCTTCGCATACGCCGCTGATGCGCGAAGCGGCCAATCGCCTCGCCGAAACCATGCGCGGCCTGCACTGGACCGTGCCGTCGTTGCCGGTGGTGCAGAACGTCGACGCATCGGTGCACGCCGATGTCGATGCGATCCGCGAGGCGCTGGTGCGCCAGTTGTACCAGCCGGTGCGCTGGACCGAATGCGTGCAGGCGCTCGCCGCCAGGAGCGCGACGCGCATCGGCGAATGCGGCCCCGGCAAGGTGCTGGCGGGCCTGGTCAAGCGCATCGACAAATCCCTCGACGCACGCGCCCTTGGCAGCGTGCCCGAATTCGAAACCGCACTGGAAGAATGGAAGGCCTGATGAGCAAGCCGCTGGAAAACGAAATCGCATTGGTGACCGGCGCATCGCGCGGCATCGGTGCCGCGATCGCCGACGAACTCGCCGCGCGCGGCGCAATCGTGATCGGAACCGCCACGAGCGAGTCGGGCGCTGCCGCGATCGGTGAACGCCTGAAGACGCTTGGTGGTCATGGCCGCGTGTTGAACGTGACCGAAGAAGGCGCGATCGAAGCGCTGATCGACGGCATCCAGAAGGAATTC
This sequence comes from Lysobacter sp., assembly GCA_030151365.1. Lineage (GTDB taxonomy): Bacteria > Pseudomonadota > Gammaproteobacteria > Xanthomonadales > Xanthomonadaceae > Solilutibacter. Next base: position 16,799 of record JASLDW010000054.1, read on the forward strand.
GGCAAGCTCGACATCCTCGTCAACAACGCCGGCATCACCCGCGACAACCTGCTGATGCGGATGAAGGACGAGGACTGGCAGGCGATCCTCGATACCAATCTCACCAGCGTCTATCGCGCCAGCAAGGCGGTGATGCGCGGGATGATGAAGGCGCGCAAGGGCCGCATCATCAACATCGCCTCGGTGATCGGCGTGACCGGCAACGCGGGGCAGGCCAATTACGCCGCGGCGAAGGCCGGCATCATCGCGTTCAGCAAGTCGCTGGCGCGCGAGATCGGCAGCCGCGGCATCACCGTGAACGTGGTCGCGCCCGGCTTCATCGCCACCGACATGACGCGCGACCTGCCGGAAGAGGCCAAGGCCGCGATGCTCCAGCAGATCGCGCTGGGCCGCCTCGGCGAGCCGGCCGACATCGCCCGCGCGGTGGCCTTCCTGGCCGGCCCGGACGCGGCCTACATCACCGGTGATACCTTGCACGTCAACGGCGGCATGTACATGCCGTGATCCGGCATGGGTGGCCCGGCGATTGGCCCGGTTTCACCGGTCGGTTCGCCATTCGCCGCCGGATTGCTTGCCGAATCGACTTATGCACTACACTACGGCCTGAAAACCGAAACCTCCCTCCCTCTGGAGCAGCAAGAACATGAGCACCATCGAAGAACGCGTCAAGAAAATCGTTGTCGAACAGCTTGGCGTCAAGGAAGAAGATGTCAGCACCAATGCCTCGTTCGTGGACGATCTCGGCGCCGACTCGCTCGACACCGTCGAGCTGGTGATGGCGCTCGAAGAAGAATTCGAGTGCGAGATCCCGGACGAAGAAGCCGAGAAGATCACGACCGTGCAGCAGGCGATCGATTACGTCAAGGCGCACGTCAAGACGGCCTGATCGCGCCAGCAGCAACACGTCATGGGGCCGCGCTTCGCGGCCCCGTGCGTTTGAGCGAACCCCGTTTTTGAATCACCCGTTTTGTTTCTGATCGAACACGATCTCCCGGAGTCAAAATGTCCAAGCGTCGCGTCGTCGTCACCGGTCTCGGCATCCTTTCGCCGCTCGGCCTCGATCTTGCGTCCAACTGGGATGCCATCACCCACGGTCGTTCCGGCATCGGTCCGATCACCCATTTCGATGTCTCGGCCTATCCGGCCCGCATCGCCGGCGAAGTGCGCGGCTTCGATCCCGCGCAGTGGGTCGCGCCGAAGGACGTCAAGAAGATGGATCCGTTCGTCCATTACGGCGTCGCGGCGGCCGCCATGGCGATCGCCGATTCCGGCCTGAAGATCGAAGGTGAAGCGGCGGAGCGCATCGGTGTCGCGATCGGTGCCGGCATCGGCGGATTGCACGGCATCGAGGAAACCACGCTCAAGCTCCACGAAGGCGGCCCGCGTAAGGTGTCGCCGTTCTACGTGCCGAGCACCATCATCAACATGATTTCCGGCCAGGTTTCGATCATGACCGGCGCCAAGGGCCCGAACATCGCGGCGGTGACCGCCTGCACCACGGCGACCCACAACATCGGCCTGGCGATGCGCATGATCCAGTACGGCGAAGCCGACGCGATGATCTGCGGTGGCGCCGAATACGCCATCACCCCGACCGCCGTCAGCGGTTTCTGCGCGATGAAAGCGCTGTCGACCCGCAACGACGATCCGACGCGCGCGTCGCGTCCGTGGGACAAGGATCGCGACGGCTTCGTGATGGGCGACGGCGCCGGCGTGCTGGTGATCGAGGAATACGAACAGGCCAAGGCCCGCGGCGCGAAGATCTATTGCGAACTGGTCGGCTTCGGCATGAGCGGCGACGCCTTCCACATGACCGCGCCGAGCGAAAGCGGCGATGGTCCGGCGCGCTGCATGCGCGCGGCGATGAAGGACGCCGGGATCAATCCGCAGGACATCGGCTACATCAACGCGCACGGCACCTCGACGCCGGCCGGCGATCTCGGCGAAACGTTGGCGATCAAGGCCGCGCTCGGCGATGCCGCGAAGTCGGTAATGGTGTCCTCGACCAAGTCGATGACCGGCCACCTGCTCGGCGCCGCCGGCGGCGTGGAGGCGGTGTATTCGGCGATGGCGTTGCACGAAGGCGTGATCCCGCCGACCATCAACCTCGACAATCCGTCGGAAGGCTGCGACCTCGATTACGTGCCGCATACTGCGCGCCAGAAGCAGGTCGAGATCGCGATGTCGAACTCGTTCGGCTTCGGCGGGACCAATGGCACGCTGGTGATGCGCCGCGTCTGATCGCGCCGGGGGAGACTGTGCGATGTCGCGCCTGATCCGGCGTCGCCTGCCAGCAAGCGCCGACCTGTTGCGCTTGCACCGGCATGATCCGGCGCGCTATCCGATGCTGCTGGAATCGTCGGCGCATGCGCTGGATGCGTCGGCGCGCCGGCACGCACACTGGGACATGCTGTTGGCGACGGATGGCGAAGGCTTTGTCCGCGCGCATGGCGGTGCCTTGCGTGGCCTGGATGGCGAGTCGCTGGAAGGCGGATTCCTCGATCACCTCGAGCGTGTATGGGAGGCGCAGCGGCAAGTGTCCGATCCCGCCGATGCCGACCTGCCGTTCCGCGGCGGCTGGGCGGTGTTCTGCGCCTACGAGCTTGCCGGGGAAGTCGAGCCGACGTTGCATATTCCGCCAGCCGAAGGGCGCGGCCCGCGTGGGGTGGCGTTGCGCTGCCCGGCGGCGATCCTGCGCGATCACGCCAGCGGCGAATGCATCGCGATCGCGGAGGCGGCTTGCGGGGATTGGCTCGATCGCATCGAAGCCGATCTGCAGGCGGCGCAGGCGGATGGCGAACCGTCGTGGCATCCACCGGTCGCGGTGGGTGAAGACGAGCCGCAACGCTTTCTCGATGGTGTCGCTGCAGTACTCAAGCACCTGCGTGACGGCGACATCTACCAGGCCAATCTCTCGCGTGGCTGGTGGGCGCGATTCGCACGGGCGGTCGACCCGGCCGCGTTGCACGCGCGTTTGCGCACGGCCAACCCGGCGCCGTTCTCGGGGCTGTTCGTGCACGATGGATGGGCGGTGGCGAGTTCCTCACCGGAACGGCTGGCGACGATCCGCGGCGATATCGCCAGCACGCGCCCGATCGCCGGCACGCGCCCGCGCATCGCCGGCGACGACGATGGCGCGCGCATCCGCGAGCTGATCGACCACCCCAAGGAGCGTGCCGAACACGTGATGCTGGTCGACCTCGAACGCAACGACCTGGGTCGCGTCTGCGTCGGCGGCACGGTGGAAGTCGACGAGTTGATGACGGTCGAGAGCTACGCCCATGTCCATCACATCGTCAGCAATGTGCGCGGGGTGCGTTTGCCCGGTGCAACTCCGGTCGACGTGCTGCGTGCGGTGTTCCCGGGCGGCACCATCACCGGCTGCCCGAAGGTGAGCTGCATGCGCATCATCGCGGCGCAGGAAGGGATCGGTCGTGGCGCCTACACCGGCGCGATGGGCTGGCTCAACCGCGATGGCGACATGGACCTCAACATCCTGATCCGCACCGCCGAAGTCGAAGGCGACATGCTGCGTTTCCGCACCGGCGCCGGCATCGTGCTGCAGTCGATCGCCGACAGGGAACTCGCGGAGACGCGGGCCAAGGCGCGCGGATTGTTGCGTGCGCTGGGCGTGGAGGATTGAGGATGGATGCACGCGTGTTCCGCGGCAACCGGCGTGTGGACCACATCGATCCCGCCGATCGCGGCCTGGCCTACGGCGATGGCGTGTTCGAGACGATGCGCGTGCATCGCGGGGATATCCCGTGGCTGGACGCACACCTGCAGCGGCTGCAGCGGGGTGCGCAACGCTTGGCGATCGCGCTGCCGGACGAGGCGCTGTTGCGCGCGGAGATCGCGGCGACGTGCGCGGGCCGGGATGCCGCCGTGCTGAAGCTGACCGTGACCCGAGGCGTCGGTGGGCGCGGGTACGCGCCACCGATGCAATCCGAACCGACCTGGGTGCTGTCATTGCACGAGGCGCCGCTGCCGATGCAGGCGGTGGATGCCGTCTGGTGCAGTACCACCTACGCCGAACAACCCGCGTTGGCCGGCATCAAGCACTGCAATCGCCTGGAGCAGGTGCTGGCGCGACGCGAGGTCGTTGCGGCTGACGCGGATGAGGGCCTGATGTGCGATGCCGCGGGAAACGTCGTGTCGGCGACGTCCGCCAATCTCTTCGTCCATGATGGCGTCGGCTGGCGCACGCCCAGGGTCGATCGATCGGGCGTCGCGGGCATTTGCCGCGACTGGCTGCTGCGCCAGGTTCCGGTGCGTGAAACGGTGCTCGATCGCGACAGTGTCGAGCGTTCATCCGCCATATTCCTCTGCAATGCGGTGCGCGGTATCCTGCCGGTGCGCCGCCTCGGCGCGCGCGAATGGCCTGCGAGCGCGGAGATTCGCACCCTGCAATGCCAACTCGCCGATGCCCATCCGGGCTTGGCATGACGGACCGGATGGAAACGATGGCGAAGCGTGCGAAGAAAAAGAAAAGCGGGTTCAGGGGATTGCTGCTGATCCTGGTGTTGGCGCTGCTCGCCGCGGGATGGCTGGCATGGCGGCACTACACGGTCTTCGTCGCACAGCCGATGCGCGGATTGCGTGACGGTCAGCAGGTCAATGTCGGCAAGGGCAGTGCGCTGCCGCAACTCTTGCGCAAGCTGCGCGCCGCCGGCGTCAACCAGGGCTTCGACGTGGAGTGGCAGCTGCTGGCGCGCCAGCTCGGGGCTGCCGGCAAGTTGCAGGTCGGCGACTACGCGCTCAAGAACGGAATGACGCCTGCCGAACTGCTGCGCAATATCCGTGACGGCAAGGTGGTGAGCTATCGCTTCACCCTGATCGACGGCTGGAACATCCGCGACCTGCGCAAGGCCCTGGCCAAGGCCGAACCGATGAAGCACACCATCGACACGATGAGCGATGCGCAATTGATGGCGGCGCTCGGCCACGCCGGACAGCATCCGGAAGGACGTTTCCTGCCCGAGACCTACCAGTACAACGTCGGTGGCAGCGACATCGATGTGCTGAAGCAGGCCCATGCCGCGATGGACAAGGCGCTGGCGGCGGCGTGGTCGTCGCGCGCGCAGGATCTGCCGCTGAAGACGCCGGAAGAGGCGCTGATCATGGCATCGATCGTCGAGAAGGAAAGCGGCGTTGCCGACGACCGCCCGAAGGTCGCTCGCGTATTCCTCAATCGTCTCGCCAAGGGAATGCGGCTGGAAACCGATCCCACCGTGATCTATGGCATGGGTGCGGCCTATGCCGGCAACATCCGCAAGAAGGACCTGCAGACCGACACGCCGTACAACACCTACCTGCGCAGCGGATTGCCGCCGACGCCGATTTCGATGCCGGGCAAGGCGGCGTTGCAGGCGACGATGCATCCCGATGGTGGCGATGCGCTGTATTTCGTCGCCAGTGGCGACGGCAGCGGCCGCAGCCTGTTCGCGTCGACTTACGAACAACACCAGGCCAATGTCCGCGTCTATCTCGCGCGCTATCGCGCCGGGCTGGCCAAGGGTCCGCTGACCGGCACATCGACATCGACGGACGACGTGGATTCCGCGGCGGCGCCTGCACCGGCCGGAGCCACCAAGCCGTGAAGGCATTGGAAACCGCGTCGCGACTGATCACGCTGGAAGGCGGCGAGGGCGCCGGCAAGTCGACCGTGTTGTCGGCATTGGCGCAGGCCTTGGGCGGACGCGGCGGCGAAGTGGTGACCACGCGCGAGCCGGGGGGCACGCCGCTGGCCGAGCGCATCCGCGAATTGCTGTTGCATCCCGACAACGCCGACGCCCCGGCCGCGGAGACCGAGTTGCTGCTGGTGTTCGCCTCGCGCGCGCAGCATGTCGCCAGCGTGGTGCGACCGGCATTGGCGCGTGGTGCGTGGGTGCTCAGCGATCGCTTCACCGATGCCAGCTTTGCCTACCAGGGCGGTGGGCGTGGCGTCGATGCCGCGACGATCGCGGCGCTCGAGTCGCGCTTCGTCGGGCTGCAGCCGGGACTCACCTTGCTGCTCGACGTGCCGGTCGCGGTCGGTCGCGCGCGTGCGCAAGGCCGCGCCGCGCCGGATCGCATCGAAGCGGAAGCCGATGGATTCTTCGAACGCGTGCGTGGCGCGTACCGTGAGCTTGCCGCGACACAGCCGCAGCGTTTCCACGTGATCGATGCCAGCCAGCCGGCGGAGCGCGTTGCCGCCGCCGCGGTTGCTGCGCTCGATCGGTACCTGCAGGGATTGCCGCAGGCATGACCGCCGGATTCGCGCCCTGGCAACAAGCGGCCTACGAGCGTGCAGTCGCCAGCCTTGACGACGGTCGCCTCGGCCATGCGCTGCTGGTGTGCGGGCCGGCTCGGATCGGCAAGCGCGCGGTGGTCGATCACCTCGCCAAACGCGTGCTGTGCCTGGCGCCCGCAGCCGATGGCGAACCGTGCGGGGCGTGCCGCAGTTGCACGCTGTTCCCGACCGGCGCGCATCCCGACCTGCGCATCGTCACCCTCGAGATGAACAAGGAAGGCACGCGCCTGCGCAGCGAGATCGTGATCGAACAAGCGCGCGACGTCGGCGCCTGGCTGGCGCTGACGTCTCAGCTGGGCGGCGCGCAGGTGGTGATCGTCGATCCAGCCGAGGCGATGAATTCCGCGGCTGCGAATGCGTTGTTGAAGACATTGGAAGAACCGCTGCCGAACCGCTACCTGTGGCTGGTGAGCGCGCAGCCGAACCGCCTGCCGGCGACGATTCGCAGCCGTTGCCAGCGCCTTGAACTTGCGCTGCCGGGCCAGGCAGTCGCGTTGCAATGGCTGTTCGACCAAGGCAAGCCGCGCGCCGACGCCGAAGCCGCGCTGGCGGCGGCGCAAGGCGATCCCGGACAGGCCATGCATTGGCTGGAAAGTGGCGGCATGACGGTGCGCCGCCAGGTCGACGCCGACCTGCGTGCCATCGCCGAAGGCAGCGGCAACGCGGTGGAAATCGCGCAACGCTGGGCCGCCGATGGCGAAGCGACGCTGCGCCTGCGCTTCGCCGCCGATCTCGCCCGCGAACGCGCCGCCCGCTTGACCGATCCGGTGGAAACACGCAGGCTGGCACGGTGGTTCGACCAGGCCAACCGCGTGCGCGACATGTTGCGCACGACGATCCGGGCGGACCTCGCGATCGCCGGATTGCTGCTGGAATGGCGCGCCGGCCAACAGGAACCGAGGACAGGAGCGAGACGCGCATGAGCACACCGCAGGGCGGACGCCAGGCCATCGTGTCGTTGCCATTGGCAGACAAGGACCAGGTCTATGAGGCCTACATGCCATTCGTGCGCAACGGCGGCTTGTTCGTGCGCACGACCAAGCGCCACTTCATCGGCGATCCGGTGTTCCTGCTGGTGACGCTGCCAGGTTCGACCGAACGCATCCCGGTGTCGGGTCGCGTGGTCTGGGTGACGCCGCCGGGTGCGCAGGGCGGACGTCCTGCCGGCATCGGCGTGCAGTTCGACGACACCGCCGAAGCGGTCACCTTGCGCGGCAAGCTCGAGGTCGAGCTCGCCGGTCGCCTCGAATCGGACAAACCGACCGCGACGATGTGATCAAGCACGCGCTGGCTTGGCGGGTGACCAGCTCCGGCGGGCGGGTCGCCGCAAGTACGTCCATGTAGGCTCGTGCGCCGCATCCATGCGGCGCAACGCCCGCGCTTCGGACTGGCGCACCCGCCGCTCAGCCGGGCGATAAAGTTGATCGCTTATCGACCAGCGTGAGATCGCTTATCGACCAGCGTGAGCATGTATCAACGCAAGGAATCCCATCCCGGCCGCGGCGCAAACCGATCGCCGTGCGTCGCCTGCAACGCCTTGAGCCGCGCCAGCAGCGCATCGACGCCGGTCTCGCGCACGTACTGGATCGGGCCGCCGCGGAACGGCGCGAAACCGGTGCCGAAGATCACGCCGGCATCGAGCAGGTCGGCATCGGCGACCACGCCTTCGTGCAGGCAGGCCACGGCTTCGTTGACCAGCGGCAGGATCAGGCGATCCTCGAGATCCGCGGGCGCCTGGTAGCCGGACGGCACTTCCGGCTTGACCGCCTTGCCATCCTTCCATGCGTAGAGGCCTTGTCCATCCTTCTTGCCGCGCTTGCCCGCCTCTGGCGGGGCCGACAATGCGACCGGAATTTCCAGCCCGAGGAAGGGCGCGAGTTCCGCGCCGACACCCGCCGCCACATCAAGGCCGACGGTGTCGATCAGTTCGATCGGGCCCATCGGCATGCCGAAATGCGTCGCGGCCTTGTCGAGCACCGGGCCGGGAATGCCTTCGGACAAGGCGCGCGCGGCTTCCAGCAAGTAGGGGAACAGCACGCGATTGACGAGGAATCCCGGCGTGCCGGCGACCGGCACCGGCAACTTGTCGAGCTTTTTGCAGAACGCGGCGAGACGTTGCTGGGTGTGCGGATCCATGGCGTCGTGGTGGATCAGCTCGACCAATGGCATCAGCGCGACCGGATTGAAGTAGTGCAGGCCGGCGAAGCGCGCGGGGTTGCGCACGTGTTCGCGCAATTCGTCGAGCGGGATCGAAGACGTATTGGTGGTGAGCAGCGCGCCGTCCTTCATGCGCGGTTCGACGTCGGCGTACAAGGCGCGCTTGGCGTCGGGATTCTCGATGATCGCCTCGATCACCAGGTCGGCGTTGGCGATGCCGTCGCCGGCGAGGTCGCCCTTCAATCGCGCGGCGACCTGCGGCCGCTTGGCATCGTCCTTCACGCGCTTGGCGAACAGTTCGGCGGAGCGTGACAGCGCGCTGTCGATGAAACGCTGCTCGCGATCCTGCAGTGTCACCTCGAAGCCCTTGTAGGCCGACCATGCGGCGATGTCGCCGCCCATCACGCCGGCGCCGATCACGTGCACGTTGCGGATGCCGGAATCGCCGGTGCCCAGCGATTTCAGGCGTTCCTGCAGGAAATACACGCGAATGAGGTTGCGTGCGGTCGGGGTCGCCGACATCGCGACCACGCCGCGGCGTTCGCTGTCGAGTTGCGCCGAAGTGGTGCTGAAGAATCCGGGACGGCGCCAGCTTTCGATCAGCGCATAAGGCGCGGGGTAGTGCGCCTTCGGCGCCTTGCGCGCGACCTGCTTGGCCATTTGTGGCGCCAGCAACTGGCGCACCGGCCACGCATTGGTGAGCGAAGCCAGCGCACGCTGCTTGAACGGGCGAATGGTTCCACGCAACGCGAGTTCCGCTGCGGTATCGATCAATGTGGTGGGATCGGCGATCTTGTCGACCAGTCCCATCGCGCGTGCCGCCGATGCGCTGACGGTGCGACCGGTGAGCATCAGGTCGAACGCCGCGGGGGCGCCGACCAGGCGCGGCAGGCGCACGCTGCCGCCCCAACCCGGGAAGATGCCGAGCTTCACTTCCGGCAGGCCGATGCGGGTCGAGGGATCGTTGCTGGCGACGCGATAGCGGCAGGCCAGCGACAGTTCGGTGCCGCCGCCCATGCAGAAGCCGTGGATCGCCGCGACCGTCGGGCATGGCAAGCGGGCGATGCGCTCGAACACCTGCTGGCCGCGGCGGATGGCGTCGGCGGTGGTGCCGTTGGCGTCGAATTTCTGGAATTCGTTGAGGTCGGCGCCGGCGATGAAGCCACGTTCCTTGGCGGAATGGAAGACCACGCCGCGCGGCGGGTCCATCGCCAGCCGCTCGACCATCAGCCCGAGTTCGCGCAGGGCCTCCTGCGAGAAACTGTTCACCGACTGGCCCTCGCGGTCGAAGGCGATCACCTCGACGCCGTCGGGACGGGTTTCATGGCGCCAGTTGCGCAGTTGCAGGCCGTCGAAGCGCGAGCTCATGGCGGGACATTCCTTGGCGTATGGATTCAGCTGCCCATCATCCCCAATGGGCCGATCTGCGGTCAAATGGCCCGGTCGGGAACTCCGGGCCGGGTTGGCGGTCGAAAGCCGCAATCCAGTCGACCTGACACGCCGTTCAATGCAGGTTTTCACGCAATCAACAGTCCACAGCATGGCCGAGCCGATCGATGACCTCGATGCCGAACTGGTCCGCCGGGTACAGGGCGGCCAGCAACCGGCCTTCGACCAGCTGGTGCGCAAGCACCAGGCGCGGGTGACCGCGCTCATCGGCCGCTACATCAGCGACTGGAGCGAATGCCAGGACGTGGCGCAGGAAGCCTTCCTGCGTGCCTATCGCGCCATCGGCAGCTTCCGCGGCGATGCCCAGTTCTCGACGTGGATGCACCGGATCGCGGTGAACACGGCCAAGAACCACCTCGCCGCGCAAAAGCGCCGTCCGCCGACCGACGACATCGATTTCGCCGATGCCGAGGAATATGCCGGCGGTTTGCGCATGCGCGATTCCGATACCCCGGAACGTGAGGCGATGCGCCAGGAAGTGGAGACCGCGGTGATGCAGGCCTTCGCCACGCTGCCCGAGGAACTGCGCGTCGCCATCACCCTGCGCGAAGTGGACGGTTTGAGTTACGAGGAGATCGCCGGGCGGATGGGCTGCCCGATCGGCACGGTGCGTTCGCGCATCTTCCGTGCCCGCGATGCCATCGACAGCGCGTTGCGCCCGCTGCTGGGCCAGGGCGCGACCCGGAGCCAATCATGAAGCACGATTTCATCGACGAGAATGCACGCGAACAGCTGTCGGCCCTGCTTGACGGCGAACTCGACAATGATGATTCCGCGCGTTTCCTGCAGCGTCGCCTGCAGCACGACGATGCGCTGGTCGGCCAGCTGGTGCGCTGGCAGCTGGCGGGCGACGTGTTGCGCAAGAACGCGCGACCGGGCGGCGAGGGCGATCTCGCCAACCGCGTGCGCGCGGCGATCGAGCGCGAACAGGCGCAAGCAGACACGAAGCCGAAGCGGCGTCGCGGCTGGATGGTGTGGGGCGGAGGCGGGCTGGCTGCGGTGGCGGCGCTCGGCATTGCCGCGCTGAACCTGCCGGGCACGGTCGATCCGGTTCCGGCGGCGAAGGCGGTCGTTTCGGTGCCGCATGCGCCAGTCGTCGGTGCTCCGGCGATCGCTGCATCGACGGAAGCGAAGAATACGAAACGGCCGATTGCCGAAGCTTCCGAATCCGTCCAGCATCGCGTGGCCAGCGTCGCGCCGCATCATCGTCAACGCGACCTGGCGGCGGACGTTTCCAGTCGCGTGCACGCCGATCCGCAGGAAGCTCCGTCAGTCGCGCCCGAACGTGTCGCCACGGTCGCCGCCGCGACTCCGCTGAAGTCGAAGGTGAGCCGCAATCCGTTCACCATGCAGGCCGCTGCACCGCAATCGGAATTGGCATGGCCCAAGGCCGTGCTGCCCGGGTTCAATTCCGGGTTGAACGCCGGCTTCCGCAGCGACGGCAATGCCGGCAATCCCTTCGTGCCGCATCGTCCCTACGAAGACCCATTGCCGGACCACTGAAGCACGTTCGGCAAACGCATCCGTCACATCGCATTCCTGCATACGCAGGCGCCCAACTCATGCCAGTTCCAAGGACCATCGCCATGAATCCACGTTTCCGTTCCCTTGCGCTCGCCTGCAGCCTCGCCATCGCCGCGGTTGCCGTTCCGGTCGTCGCCCTGCACGCGCAGAGCAACGCCGCACCGCAATCCGCGCCGCTGGTGACCGGACTTCCGGATTTCACCGGTCTGGTGAAGGCGGTCGGGCCGGGCGTGGTCAACATCGAAGCGAAGATCAAGCCCAAGCGCGCGCAGACGTCGCGCCAGCAGATGCCGGACATGGGCGACATGCCGGAATTCTTCAGGCGTTTCTTCGGTGAAGGCATGCCCAACATGCCGGATGGTGGGCAGCCGGGCGGCACCGCGATCGGCAGCGGTTTCATCATTTCCGCCAATGGCGACATCCTCACCAACAACCACGTGGTCGATGGCGCCGACAGCGTGACGGTGAAGCTGCCCGACGGCCGCAATTTCCCGGCGAAGGTGGTGGGGCGCGACGCCCAGTCCGACGTCGCCCTGCTGCATGTCGATGCATCGGGCCTGCCGGCGCTGCGTCTCGGCGATTCCGCCAGCGTGCAGCCGGGGCAGTGGGCGGTGGCGATCGGTTCGCCGTTCGGCCTCAACAATTCGGTGACCGCCGGCATCGTCAGTGCGATCGGGCGCAACAACCGCAACCAGAGCTACGTGCCCTTCATCCAGACCGACGTCGCGGTGAACCGCGGCAATTCCGGCGGTCCGCTGCTCAACACGCGCGGCGAAGTGATCGGCATCAATTCGCAGATCTTCAGCAATTCCGGCGGGTTCGAGGGCGTGAGCTTCGCGATTCCGATCGACACCGCGATGGCCGCGGTCAAGCAACTCAAGGCGAACGGCAAGGTGCGTTACGGCATGCTCGGCGTGGTGATGCAGCCGGTGGCCAATAACGACGCCAAGGTGCTGGGCCTGCCCGACACCCGCGGCGCGCTGGTGAACCAGGTCCAGCCCGGCAGCGCCGCCGAAAAGGCCGGCATCCAGGCGATGGACGTGATCCGCGCCTTCAACGGCGAACGCGTGCGCGATTATTCGGAACTGGCGCCGAAGGTCGGCCTGCTGGCGCCGGGCACGCGCGCGACGGTGACGGTCTGGCGCGATGGCCATGAGCGCGACATCCCGGTGACCTTGGGGGCGCTGGATGATCGCAACGAGGTGGCAAGCGCAGGCAACGGGCGCTCGACGCCTGCGGTCCCGAGCGCCGCGGGCAACCGCCTCGGCCTGCAGTTGGAGAACCTCGACGCCGACGACCGTCGCGAACTCGGCCTGCGTCCGGGCGAGGGCGTGGGCGTGGCCGAGGTGCGCGGTGACGCCGCCCGCGAGGCCGGCCTCAGCCGTGGCGACGTGATCCTGGCGGTGGGCCGCACCCGGGTCGGGTCGGCGGCGGCGCTGCAGGCGGAACTGGCCAAGCTGAAGAAGGGCGACAGCGCGATGTTGCTGGTCCGCAACGACGGTGGGCAGGCCTTCATCACGGTGCCGATCGAGCGCTGACCCCCGGAAGGCGGGCAACCGGGCGCGGCATGCGATAATGCCGCGCTTATGTCCCGTGGGCCGCCGATCGGCCCCGATCACCTGGTTGTCCGCCGATCCGCATGTCTTCCGAAACGCCCGCCTCCATGCGGAATATCCGCAATTTCTCGATCATTGCCCACGTCGACCACGGCAAGTCCACGCTGGCCGACCGCATCATCCAGCTCTGCGGCGGCCTCGAGGCCCGCGAAATGGAAGCGCAGGTGCTCGATTCCAACCCGATCGAGCGCGAACGCGGCATCACCATCAAGGCGCAGTCGGTGTCGCTGCCGTACACGGCGAAGAACGGCGAGACCTACCAGCTCAACTTCATCGATACCCCCGGCCACGTCGACTTCAGCTATGAAGTGAGCCGCTCGCTGGCGGCCTGCGAAGGCGCGCTGCTGGTGGTGGACGCCGCCCAGGGCGTCGAGGCGCAATCGGTCGCCAACTGCTACACCGCCGTGGAGCAGGGCCTGGAAGTGGTTCCGGTGCTCAACAAGATCGACCTGCCGACCGCCGACATCGAGCGCGTCAAGAAGGAAATCGAGGCGGTGATCGGCATCGACGCCGAGGACGCCGTCGCGATCAGCGCCAAGACCGGCCTCAACGTGCAGGACGTCCTGGAAGCGATCGTCGCGCGCATCCCGCCGCCGAAGCCGCGCGATACCGACAAGCTGCAGGCGCTGATCATCGATTCGTGGTTCGACAACTACCTCGGCGTGGTGTCGCTGGTGCGCGTGATGCAGGGCGAGATCAAGCCCGGCGACAAGCTGCTGGTGATGTCGACCGGCCGCAGCCACCTGGTCGACAAGGTCGGCGTGTTCACGCCGAAACGAAAAGTGCTGAACAAGCTCAGCGCCGGCGAAGTGGGCTGGGTCACCGCGTCGATCAAGGACGTGCACGGCGCGCCGGTTGGCGACACCCTGACCTTGACCAGCGACCCCGCGCCCGAACCGCTGCCAGGGTTCCAGGAAATGCAGCCGCGCGTGTTCGCCGGCCTGTTCCCGGTCGACAGCGAGGACTACCCGGATCTGCGCGAGGCGCTGGAAAAGCTCCGCCTCAACGACGCCGCGCTGCGTTTCGAGCCCGAGAGTTCGGAAGCGATGGGCTTCGGTTTCCGCTGCGGCTTCCTCGGCATGCTGCACATGGAGATCGTGCAGGAACGCCTGGAGCGCGAGTACAACCTCAACCTGATCACCACCGCGCCGACGGTGATCTACGAAGTGCTGAAGACCGACGGCGAGGTGATGCCGCTGGACAACCCGGCCAAGCTGCCGCCGGCGAACACCGTCGCCGAGATCCGCGAGCCGATCATCCGCGCCAACATTCTGACGCCGCCCGACTACGTCGGTAGCGTGATCAAGCTGTGCGAGGACAAGCGCGGCAGCCAGATCGGCATGACCTACCTGGGCAGCCAGGTGCAGATCAGCTACGAACTGCCGATGGCCGAAGTGGTGCTCGACTTCTTCGACAAGCTGAAGTCGGTGAGCCGCGGCTACGCTTCGCTCGATTACCACTTCGTGCGCTTCGAGGCCGGTCCGTTCGTGCGCGTCGACACGCTGATCAACGGCGACCGCGTCGATGCGCTGTCGATCATCGTCCACCGCCAGCACGCCGACCGCCGCGGCCGCGAGCTGACCGAGAAGATGAAGGACCTGATCCCGCGCCAGATGTTCGACGTGGCGATCCAGGCCGCGATCGGTTCGCAGGTGATCGCGCGCACCACGGTCAAGGCGCTGCGCAAGAACGTGCTGGCAAAGTGTTACGGCGGCGATGCCACCCGCAAGAAGAAACTGCTCGAGAAGCAGAAGGAAGGCAAGAAGCGCATGAAGCAGGTCGGGCGGGTGGAAATCCCCCAGGAAGCTTTCCTCGCGGTCTTGCAGGTCGACAACAAGTAAGGAATTCGCATGCGCTGGTTCGAACCCCTCCTGGTCATCCTCACCCTCGTCACCGGCATCGTCTGGGCGCTCGACAAGTGGGTATGGAAACGCTCCCCGCGCGATGAAGGCCTGCTCGACGAAGGCAACGAGAACGGCTTCATCGAGACCGCGCGCAGTTTCTTCCCGGTATTGGCGATCGTGCTGGTGCTGCGCACCTTCGTCGCCGAACCGTTCCGCATCCCCTCGGGGTCGATGATCCCGTCCCTGCAGATCGGCGATTTCATCCTCGTCAACAAGTTCGCCTACGGCCTGCACCTGCCGATCACCAATACCCGCATCCTCCCGACCGGCAATCCCAAGCGCGGCGATGTCGTGGTGTTCAAGTACCCGGGGATGACGCCGGACGATCCGCAGAAGGGCGAGGACTTCGTCAAGCGCGTGATCGGCGTGCCCGGCGACCATGTCGGTTACCACATGGGCCAGCTCACCATCAATGGCGTCCCGGTGAAATACCAGACCCTCAAGGCGGTTCCGGAAGGCGACGGCGAAGGCATGTCGCGTCCGTCCGAGTTGCGCAGCGAAGAGCTGCCGGGCCATCCGCACCCGATCCTCGTCTCCGACGACACCCTCACCCTGGGCGGGCAGGGCGAGCAGGATGTCGTGGTGCCGGAAGGCCAGTACTTCGTGATGGGCGACAACCGCGACAACAGCCTCGACGGGCGTTTCTGGGGCATGTTGCCGGAAGCCAACCTGCGCGGCCGCGCCTTCGCGATCTGGATGCACTGGGGCCACGACGGCATCCAGTTGTCGCGCGTGGGTCATTCCGTTCCATAATCGGCCCATCGCACATCCACACTGGGGAACCCGGCATGAAGCGTTCGCAATCCGGCCTGTCGATGACGGGCTTCCTGTTCTTCCTGATCCTCGTCGGCTTCGTCGCCTGGATCGCGATGAAGATCTTCCCGATGTACCGCGAGTATTTCGCGATCAAGGAAGCCTTCAAGGGTGTTGCCACCACGGATGGCAGTGCGCACGACCTTGCGACCATCCAGAAATCCCTGGAGAAGCGCTTCGATGTCGGATACATCGATATCGCCATGGCGAAGCAGGTGCGCTACGAGAACCAGACCAACAGCATCGTGATCGATTACGACCGCGAATCCGAACTGGCCGGGCCGTTCTCGCTCAAGGGCACCTTCCATGTCGAACAGCCATTGCCCGGCGCATCGCCGCAGTAAGTGCTGAAGCTGGACTACGGTTTTCGTGATCCGGCGCTGCTGGCGCGGGCGCTGACCCATCGCAGCGCGCCGGGGCGCGCGCACAACGAGCGCCTGGAATTCCTGGGCGACGCGGTGGTCAACCTGCTCGCCGCCGAGGCATTGCACGCGCGCTGGCCGGGTGCCGACGAAGGCGCGTTGACGCGCGCCCGGGCCGAACTGGTGCGGGAATCGGCGTTGGCGTCGCTGGCGCGCTCGCTCGACCTCGGCAACGAACTCACGCTGGGCGCCGGCGAGATCAAGAGCGGCGGGTTCCGTCGCGATTCGATCCTCGCCGATGCGCTGGAAGCGATCGTCGGCGCGGTCTTCCTCGATGGCGGCTACGACGCGGCGCGGGCGCTGGCGCTGCCGTGGTTCGAGCCGATGATCGATGCCTTGCCGTCGCCGCGCGATGTCGGCAAGGACGCCAAGACGCGGTTGCAGGAATGGCTTCAGGCCCGCCGTCGCCCGTTGCCGGTCTACGCATTGCTGGAAGAATCCGGCGAGGAGCACGCGCGCATGTTCGTCGTGTCCTGTGCGCTGGAAGACGCGCCCGAGGTGGAATCGCAAGGACAGGGGCGCTCGCGCCGCGCCGCTGAACAACACGCCGCGGAAGCCGTGCTGGCGAAGCTCGAAGGGCGCAAAATAGCCCCATGAACGATCCCGCCTTTCGCGCCGGCACCGTGGCCGTCATCGGTCGTCCCAATGTCGGCAAATCCTCGTTGATCAACGCCCTGGTTGGCAGCAAGGTCAGCATCACCGCCGACCGCCCGCAGACCACCCGCCATCGCATGCTCGGCATCGCCAGCTTCCCGGCGGGCCAGATCGTGCTGGTCGATACCCCCGGCATCCACAATCCGCAGAACCGCGCGATGAGCCGGGTGCTGAACCGTGCCGCCCGTGGCGCGCTGGAAGGGGTCGATGCCGCGCTGCTGGTGATCGAGGCCGGGCGCTGGGACGACGAGGACACGCTCGCCTATGACGCCCTGCGCGGCGCCGGCGTGCCGGTGGTGCTGGTGGTCAACAAGATCGATCGCATCCGCGACAAGGCCGAGCTGCTGCCGTTCCTCGGAGAGGTCGCCAACGGCCGCGAATTCGCCAGCGTGCATCCGGTGTCCGCGCTCAAGCGCAAGGGACTCGATGCGCTGGTGAAGGACGTGCTCGCGTTGCTGCCGGAACAGCCGCCGCTGTATGCCGAGGACGAGATCACCGATCGCAGCATGCGTTTCCTCGCCGCCGAATTCGTCCGCGAACAGTTGATGCGCCAGCTCGGCGCGGAATTGCCGTACGCGACGGCCGTCGAGATCGAGCGCTTCGAGGAAGACGGCGCGATGTTCCGCGTCGGCGCCGTGATCTGGGTCGAGCGCGACAGCCAGAAGGCGATCGTGATCGGCAAGGGCGGGGCGCGCCTGCGCGAGATCGGCACCAAGGCACGCCTGCAAATGGAAAACACGTTCGATCGCAAGGTGTTCCTGGAAACCTGGGTGCGCGTGCGCGAAGGCTGGTCGAACGACGAAGCGGCATTGCGCACGCTCGGCTACGGCGATTGAGCCGGTACTGACCGGCAATGCGTTACGTCGGCGAATCCGGATACGTCCTGCACGTCCGACCCTGGCGGGAAACCAGCCTGCTGGTCGAGGTGCTGAGCGCGGAGCACGGACGACTCGGCCTGCTTGCGCGCGGCGTGCGCGGGCCGCGCCAGCAGGCGTTGCGTGCCGCGTTGGCGCCCCTGCAATCGATCCGTTTCGATGCCATCCAGCGTGGCGAACTCGCTCGGTTGACCGCTGCCGAAGCCATCGATGTCGCGCCGCGCATGCAGGGCGATGCCGCGCTCAGTGCGTTCTACCTCAATGAACTGACGCTGCGCCTGGCGCCGCGCCAGGATCCGCAGCCGGAACTGTTCCGCGCCTATGGCCGCACCCGCGCGTTGATTGGTGCCGGCGCGCCATTGGCATGGACCCTGCGCCGCTACGAACGCGATTTGCTGGACGCCTTGGGCGTCGGTTTCGACTGGGCCAATGAGGCCGAGGGCCAGGCAGTGGATCCGGCGGCGCGCTATCGCATCGATCCCGACGGCGGCCTGCGTCGCGTCGGCCAACTCGGCGACAGTCGCGAGCGCCAGCGCCATCCCACCGGGCGCGTGTTGCTGGCCTTGGCGGGCGATGGACAACCCGACGAGGACGATCTGCCGGCGCTGCGGCGGGCGATGCGCGAACTGCTGATGCGCCATCTTGGCGGACGCGGCCTGCGCGCCTGGGACATGGCGGCGGAGCTGGCGCGGCTCGAGTCGCGCGATCAAGCGTCCTTGAGCGCGGAATCGACCGCCGCGGAGAATCGCGAACGCGCGGAATGATCCGCGGGATGCTCGTGCAGCATGCGCGTGGCCTGAGCCAGTGCGACCGCGCCGACGAAGCCGCAACTGGCCTTGAGCCGATGCAGCATGCCGCGGGCGGCATCGGTGTCGCCGCGCTCCAGCGATCCGACGATGAAGTCGCGTTGCGCCGGCAGCTCGGCACGGAACAGGCCGCGCATGGTCTCGACGTGTTCGCGGCGCCCGCCCATCGCGCGCAGGGCGGCGTCATCGTCCCAATCCGGCGTGGCCGATCCACCAAGCAGGGCGGCGAGGGCGCGATGCCAGGCCTCGACGGGTGAAGGCTTGCGCACCACCATCGCGAAACCGTCGGCTTCCAGCCGGGCCGCGATTTCCGGCGTGGCGTCGGCGGTGTGGGCCAGTGCCGGGCAGTCGCGATGGGCAACGAGATCGTCGTTGCGCAGTTGTTGCAAAAGATCGCTGCCGCTGCCGTCGGGGAGGTTGGAGTCGATCATCCAGGCGTCGTAGCGCTGCGCGCGCGCCATCCGCAACGCGCTGGCGCAATCGCCGGCGACATCGGCCCGTGCCGGGAAGGACTCGATCGCGCCCTGCAGGAACATCGCATTGACCGGATCGTCTTCGACCAGCAGCACTTTGGGCATCATCCTCGGGCCATTTCCTGTTCGCAGCTGACCGAGAGCATAGCGTCCGCGCGCCACGGGGCCGTGGATGCGACAATAGGCGGCCGTGTTCCATCCGGCAGTCCCGTGTCCCGCAACAGCATCGACCGCACCCCCTTCGAGCTCCGCATCAACGACCTCAGCCACGATGGCCGGGGCGTCGCCCGTCGCGAGGAAGGCATCCACGCCGGCAAGGCGATCTTCGTGTCCGGAGCATTGCCGGGCGAGCGGGTGATGGTCGAGCAAACCGGCAAATCGCGTCATTTCGACGAAGCGCGCGTGCTCGAGGTGCTGGAAGCATCGAAGGATCGCGTCGAGCCGCCATGCCCGCATTTCGGCACCTGTAGCGGCTGTGTCCTCCAGCACCTCGACGCCGGCGCCCAGATCGCGCTGAAACAGCAAGTGTTGATGGACAACCTCGAGCGCATCGGCCACGTCACCCCGAAGCAGGTGCTGGCGCCGCTGACCGGCAAGGCCTGGGGCTATCGCCGCAAGGGCCGGTTCTCGGTCAAGCGCGTCGAGAAGAAGGACAAGACGCTGGTGGGGTTCCGCGAAACCGATCCGCGCTTCGTCGCCGACCTGCGCGAATGCCACACCGTGGTGCCGGAACTGGGCACGAAGGTCGCGGCGCTGTCGGCGCTGGTCGATTCGCTCGAGGGCCGCGCCGACATCCCGCAGATCGAATTCATCGCCGGCGACCAGGGCGTGGCACTGGTGTTCCGCCACCTGCAGCCGCTGAGCGACAAGGATCGAGCCGCGCTGGCGATGTTCGGCGCCGAGCATGGCTTCATCATCTTCCTGCAACCGGGTGGCGTGACGTCGGTACATCCCTTGCAGGAGCCCGCGCCGGAACTGTCGTTCGCGTTGCCGCAATGGAATGCCGAACTGGCGTTCAAGCCGCTCGATTTCATCCAGGTCAATGGCGACCTCAACCAGAAGATGATCGCGCACGCGCTGGAACTGCTTGATCCGCAAGCCGGTGACCATGTACTCGACCTGTTCTGCGGTCTCGGCAATTTCACCCTGCCGCTTGCGCGCGTCGCCGGCCGCGTCACCGGCGTCGAAGGCGATGCCGGATTGGTGCAGCGTGCCCGCGAGAATGCGCAGCGCAACGGCCTCGACAACGCCGATTTCCACGCCGCCGATCTCTCGGTGGAATTGCGCGGCCAACCGTGGTTGAAGCAGCCGTACACCAAACTGCTGCTGGATCCACCGCGTTCCGGCGCGATCGAGGTATTGAAGCAATTGCCGCTCGATGGCCTGGATCGCATCGTCTACGTCAGCTGCCACCCGGGTTCGCTGGCGCGCGACGCCGGCTGGCTGGTGAACGAAGCGGGCTGGACGCTGCAGTCCGCCGGTGCGATGGACATGTTCCCGCAGACCGCGCACGTCGAGTCGATCGCGCTGTTCCTGCCGCCGAACAGGAAGAAGTGACGATGGGCATCGAGATCGAACGCAAATTCCTGCTGGCGAACGACGACTGGCGCCGTGAGATCGAAACGACCATCGTGATGGGGCAGGGCTATCTCAACGATGCCGCGTCGGTGCAGCAGGGTATACAGAACGTGTCGATGCGAGTGCGCCTGGAGGGCAGTGATGCGCGCATCAACATCAAGTCGCGCGAACTCGGGGCCTCGCGCCAGGAGTTCGACTACCTGATTCCCGTTGCCGATGGCGAAGCCCTGCTCAAGCTGTGCGTCGGCGGGCGGATCGAGAAGCATCGCCACCACGTCCGCCATGGCGGGCATCTGTGGGAAATCGACGAATTCCTCGGCGACAACGCCGGCCTGGTGGTCGCCGAAATCGAGCTGGATTCGGTCGATGAAACCTTCGCGCGACCGGCGTGGCTGGGTCGTGAGGTCACCGAATTGCTGCGCTATTACAATCTCAACCTGGCCTCGCACCCGTATGCGCAATGGAGCGCGGAAGAGCGCGAGGCCCGCGACGCCTGAACCCGGCATCGCATCGATCAACTGGAGTCTCCATGCTCGTCATTGGCATCGCCGGAACCGAACTGAATGCGCAGGAGCGCGACTGGCTGCAGCATCCCGCCTGCGGAGGCGTGATCCTGTTCACCCGCAATTTCGCCTCGCGCATGCAGGTCGGCGAACTGTCGCAGGCGATCCGCGAAGCGGCGCCGCGCCCGCAGCTGATCTGCGTCGACCAGGAAGGCGGGCGCGTGCAACGCTTCCGCGAGGGCTACAGCGCGTTGCCGCCGCTGGAAGGCTTCGATGCGCTGTACCGCCAGGATCGCGATTCCGCGCTGGAACTGGCGCGCGAACACGCGTGGCTGATGGCCAACGAAATCCTCGCCTCCGGCGTCGACCTCAGCTTCGCGCCCGTCGTCGATCTCGGCCGCGGCAACCGCGCGATCGGCAATCGCGCGTTCTCGCCCGATCCGCAGATCGTCGCCGACTTCACCCGCGCCTATGTCGAAGGCATGCACGGCGCCGGCATGGCGGCGACGCTCAAGCATTTCCCCGGCCACGGTTCGGTGCTGGAAGACACCCATTTCGACAATGCCGCCGATCCGCGCTCGCTCGACGAACTGCGCGCGACCGATCTCGTGCCGTTCGCGGCCGGCATCGCCGCCGGCGCCGACGCGGTGATGATGGCGCACGTCGCCTATCCGAATGTCGCGCCGGAACCTGCCGGCTATTCGCCGTTGTGGATCAACGAGATCCTGCGCAAGGAAATGCACTTCCGTGGCGTGGTGTTCTCCGACGACATCGGCATGGCCGCGGCGCATGGCGTCGGTGGCGTCAAGGCGCGTATCGACGCCCACTACGACGCCGGTTGCGATGTGGTGCTGGTCTGCCACCCGCAGCTGGTCGAAGAGTCGCTGGCGGCGGTCGACCAGCGCGGCCCGCTCAACACCATGGCGCTGGTTGGCCTGATCGGTCGTGGCGCGCTGGGCTGGGACGCCTTGCTCGCCGACGCCCGCTACGGCCATGCGCAACGCGCGATCGACCGCGATGAGCTGCGGAGGACGGCATGACCCCCGCGCGCCCGTCGCTGGCCGCGGCGCTGGAAAATTCAAATCTCGTGCATGATCGCGCGGCGATCGATGCCGCCATCGCGCGTGTCGCCGATGCCGTGCGCGCCGATTACGACCCAGCCGACGTTCCGCTCTACCTGACCGTGATGAACGGCGGCATGCCGTTCGCCAGCGCGTTGGCGATGGAGATCGGTCAGCGCGGACTCGATCTCGAATTCGACTATCTGCACGCCACCCGTTATCGCGGCCAGACCTCCGGTTCCGGGTTGGCCTGGCTGCATCGTCCGGCGACTTCACTGCGCGATCGCCGCGTGCTGCTCGCCGACGATATCCTCGACGAAGGCCACACCATGCTCGCGATCAAGCGCTGGTGCGAGGACCAGGGCGCGCGCGACATCCGCATCGCCGTGCTTGCGCTGAAGAAGCACGATCGCTGCGTCGAGGGCATCCACGCCGATTACGTCGGCCTGGAAGTGCCGGACGCCTATGTCTACGGATACGGCATGGACTTCCATGAGCAGGGCCGCAACCTGCCGGCGATCTACGCTCTGCGCGACTGACAACGGGGCATCGAATGAGTGACATGCAGGCGATCGATCTCGCGGTGATCGGCGGTACCGGCGTCTACGCGCTGGCGGAACTCGCCGATGCCGAATCGCACCAGCCGGTGACGCATTACGGTCCGCCCTCGGGGCCGGTACGGATCGGCACGCTCGGTTCGCGCCGCGTGGCTTTCCTCGCGCGCCATGGCGAAGGACATTCGCTGCCGCCGCATCGCATCAACTATCGCGCCAATCTCGCCGCGCTGAAATCGCTGGGCGCGACCCGCGTGCTCGCGCTCAACACCGTCGGGGGCATCACCGAGCGCTTCGGGCCGCGCGTGCTGGCCTGTCCCGACCAGATCATCGACTACACCTGGGGCCGCATCTCGACGATTTGCGAGGAACCGGGCACCGACGTCCTCCACGTCGACTTCGGCGAACCGTATTCGCGCGGACTGCGCGGCGAAATCATCGCGGCCGCGGGCAGGGCGGGCGTGGCGTTGGTGGCCGACGGTTGCTACGGCGCCACCCAGGGCCCGCGCCTGGAAACGCGCGCCGAGATCGCGCGGATGCGCCGCGACGGCTGCGACCTGGTCGGCATGACGGGAATGCCGGAGGCCGGACTGGCTCGCGAGATGGAGCTGGACTACGCCTGCGTAGGGATCGTCGCCAATTGGGCCGCGGGTGCCGGCCCCGATCCTGACGAGGTCATCACCTTGCAGGACGTGCTCGACAACGTCGCCGCCGCGACCGGAGAGGTGGGGAACCTGCTGGACGCGCTGCTGAAGGGCTGAGCCGCCGTGTTAAGATAGGCGCATGCCGGTGTGGCGGAATGGTAGACGCGGCGGACTCAAAATCCGCTGGCAGTGATGTCGTGTAGGTTCGAGTCCTATCACCGGTACCAACATAGATTCCAGGAAGTCCCAAGATAACCGAGAATCGGCAAAAACCCCGCAGAAATGCGGGTTTTTTGTTTTAGGGGCTCCATAAGGATCCGCGGAATCCCGACCGTATCTACCCATAACTTGACATTTCAAAAAGACGCATTCAATAGTTAAGCGGGGATGTCCTGAGCGGCTTGGGGTTGGGGGAATATGAGGCTAAAAGTCTTCACCACGGTCGTTTTGGCTGCCATCGGGATTTTTAATGGACAAGAGACTCTCGCCCAGACTTCGACTCCGGAGCAGGAATACAGCCGCTATTTGACGGCCGCCCAAAAGACTCCTGCATCTTCCTCAGGCGAACAGGTGGGCTTGCGCGATGGCTCACTCTCTTTTAGTCAGACCGATGTGGAGCTGCCTGGAATCGGCCCCACGATTCGGATTATCCGCGCGTTTCGTCCGGGCAACGGGATTTCAGGCAGGGATACGTCGGGCAATGGCATGGGCGCCTGGGAACTCGTGTTACCCAGGTTGAAGACGCTGACGACGATCAAAGCCAATGCCTATACGCAAGACAGTCCACATGGATGGCAAACCGGCAATGCTACCGATGCGCGATGCTCGGAGTTTGGCAGTCCTGGGACGATCACTCGGGTAAAAAATCCTGACCCAATCGAGGCAGAAAGTTGGTGGGGCGGCTATCAGCTGGTGAACGATTTCGGAGACGAAGAGACCGTTCTCTCGGGTGGAGTAGGCACCACGCACCCGGGGACTATCGCGAGAACAAAAAGTAACTGGGTCATCAACTGCCTCTCGTCCACCTCGAACGGAGAACCTGGAGAGGCATTTCTGGCGACCGCGCCGGATGGGACGCGTTATTGGCTGGATTACCTCGTGTACCGTTTTGCACGTTCCGCAGGCGGTGTAGCCCGATACAACGCAAGCATGCTTGTTACGCGTGTGCAAGATCGCTTTGGGAATTGGGTCACCTATCACTACACTGCGGGCGCACTCGATGTGATTGATGCCAGCGATGGTCGTCACGTCACCCTAGCCAATGCGGGGGCCAAAATTGCATCGATCACGGTGACTGCAGCTTCTGGCAACAGAACCTGGCAATATCAATACGATGCGAATAATGCTCTGACATCGGTCGTATTGCCGGATGGCTCGTCGTGGCAATTCGCTCTGGATAGTCTGGCTCAGGCATATAGTCCCGCGCTGGCGTCCTGGGGGAATTGTCTTGGCCCGGTTCAAAACGACGGACTGACAGGAACGTCGATTACAGGAAGCGTTACTGCGCCATCGGGAGCGACGACAACCTATTCCATGCGTCTTCTGCACATCGGACGCTCGTATGTCCCTCAGAGTTGCGTTGCGCCTCTTGGGGGCGGCGCATTGTATGCACTTATCCCTAAAGACAGTTGGTCGTATGCAATCACCGCGAAAACCGTTAGCGGGTTTGGATTGCCGGCGGCGACATGGACGTACAACTATTCGTCCGGGAATTCCAGCTGGAGTTCAGATTGTTCAAGCGGGTGCGCTTCGACCGTGTGGACGGACGTGACCGATCCCGGGGGCACTCGGAATCGCAACATTTACAGCAACAAATACGATGGTAGCGAGAACCTGCTGTTGCGGACAGAGACCTATGCGGCCCAATCCGGGACGCTCATCCGGGCGACAGACATCAGTTATGCCATTTCTCCACATGACGAAACGAATAGCCCCTATCCGTGGCGGGCGCTTGGCGTGGATACCATGCTGTTGCGCAACAATACGGACAGCACGGAACGTTGGGCTCCGGTGTTGTCCACGACGACCACTCAGGATGGCGTGTCATTCAACAGCGCGGTGAACAGCTATGACAGCTTTGCGCGACCTTTGAGCGTGCATAGATGGAGTTCGCTGGGGTACAGCCGCAATGACGCGACCGAGTACTACGATCACTTGGCGCTCTGGGTGCTAAGTCAAACCAAGCGTCACTACAACGTTGAAAGTGGCTTGGTGGATGTTCGCTACGAGTATGACCCCAATACTGCATTGGCCCTACAGAGTTATGCCTTTGAGAAGCTGAAGGCAACGATGACGTATTACGTCGATGGCACACTTGCGACCAGCAAGGACGGCAACAACAATACGACAACATTTAGTAATTGGAAGCGTGGTATTCCGAGGAATATCCAGTTCGCCGACGGCACAGGCGTTTCAGCAGTGGTGGACGACAATGGCTGGATCACGGCAGTAACCGACGAAAACGGATTCGCGACCGGGTATGGTTACGACGCCATGGGCCGGGTGTCGGCCATTACCTATCCCAACTAGACTAACCTCAACTACAACACCACGACGATCACCTTCGCGCCAACCACAACCAGCGCCTATGGCCTTCCAGCCGGATACTGGCAACAAATCACACAGACCTGCAACCGCAAGAAGGTGGTGTATTTCGATGGCTTGTGGCGTCCGGTGGTAGAGGAAACCTACGACACCGGTAATGTCGCTGCAACGCTAAGCCAGGTCGTCAAACGCTATGATGCGGATGGCCATG
>JASLDW010000080.1 GCA_030151365.1 Lysobacter sp.
GGCGACATTAGCGCTGTGGCCCCACCCGATCCCATTCCGAACTCGGAAGTGAAACGCAGCTGCGCCGATGGTAGTGTGCACTTCAGCATGTGAGAGTAGGTCATCGCCAGGTTTTTACCCCGAAATGCCCAGTCGAAAGACTGGGCATTTCTCTTTGCACGAAACCCCGGCCAGCAAGGCTGGGGTTTTTCTTTTGGGCGGCTCCAAGACCAATGGCACATGGGAGACGACGTAAACACTCCAAGAATGTGTCCTCTCATTGCGAGTCTCCCGGAGAACACGGATGCTCAACGCGCGATTGTTCGCTTCGACGTGGCGGGGAGTCCCGGCCGCGTTGCTCGGCACGCTCGCTTATGCGTCATGCGTGGTCGGCGGTGTTTCCCTGGCCTCGTTCATTCTCCATGCCCTGCAAATCAACCTTCACGGCCATGCGGGTGTCGAAGGTCCCTTGGGCATCGTGTCGACCGCGATCATGCTGGTCATCGTGCTGCTCGCGACAGCAGCGATGGCGAAGATCCGGCATCGCGAAATCATCGATTTCGGCTTGCGCGACGGCAAATGGGCTCGAAGCACATTGGGCGGTGTCGTGGCTGGTTTTGCGTTTTGCGCCGCGCTCATTGGCGTTCTCGCCTTGGCCGGGGCCGTTCGCATCGAACCGACAGGACAGTCGCCACTGAGCGCGCTTTGTTATGCGGCCATATGGGCCATCGGTTACGGGGTCGTCGGAGGCATGGAAGAAGCCATGTTCCGGGGGTATCCCCTGTTTCGCTTGGCGGAAGGCCTGGGATTTCTTCCCGCGCTCCTGGTCACTTCGGTGGTGTTCGGTGCGCTTCATCTGGGCAACGACATGGAAACGGGCATGGCCGGGCTCAACGCGGTACTGCTCGCCATGATGTTGTGCTGGAGCATTCGTGCCACCGGCTCGTTGTGGTGGGCGATCGGATTCCATGCGGCGTGGGATTGGACCGAATCGTGGCTGTTCGGTTGCCCCGATAGCGGCATCAAGGCAGAAGGGCGCCTGTTCGATACCGTGCCGTCCGCCTCCGATTGGCTGAGCGGAGGAACGGCCGGCCCCGAGGGCAGCGTGATCACGATCGTGGTGGTTGTGCTGGTAGGCCTGTGGCTTTACCGGAATTCGCGCGGGAAATGAGGTGATGTCCGTCGGCGCATGCCCTGTTCAGCCGATTTGGCGACAATATCCCGGATGAAACCCCTGCCCGCACTCCTGGCATTCCTGCTTGCCCTGTCCTGGGCGACGGGTGCCGATGCGCGCACGGTCTATCGCTGCGTGCGCAACAACACGGTCAGCCTGGCGACGGCGCCGGAACCGGGATCGAAGTGCACCGCGAAGGAAATCGATGACAACGCCGCCAAGGTGCCGAACCTGTGGGGCGATCTCGGCGCGATCAACGGCACGCTCTATGAGCGCCAACAGGACGGCAAGACCGTTTACAGCACCCGCAACCTGCCGGGTTCGACGCCGGTCCTGAAGTTCTTCGTGCAGACGCCGCCGGGATCTCCGGCGCACGAGGGGCTGGGCAAGGTCGGCAAGCCGCGCCTCGACGTGTACGCCAGGGAGTTCAAGTCGGCGGCGAAGAAAACGAAGGTGGATGACGCCTTCCTGCGCGCGATCGCCCACGCCGAAAGCGGCTTCGACGAGCGCGCGACTTCGGCGAAGGGCGCGCAGGGCGTGATGCAGTTGATGCCCGGCACCGCGCACGAGCTCGGTGTCGCCGATCCCTATGCGCACGAGCAGTCGATCAGCGGCGGCGCGCGCCTGCTCCAGCGATTGCTGGCGCTCTACAAGGGCGATTACAGCCGCGCGGCTGCGGCATACAACGCCGGCGTTGGCGCGGTGGCGAAGTACGGCGGGATTCCGCCGTATCGGGAAACGGTCGATTACGTGCAGAAGGTCACCGCCTTGCACGCGGCCTATCGTTCGGCAATGAAGCTGCCGCCGCTGCAGCCGGTGTTGCGTGCTGCGCAATAGGGGGCCGAGGGCGATTCGTGAGCGATTTTCCGCTTGTTTTTAGCTGGATTTCGAATTTCTCGGCGTTAGCTTGAGCAACTCGCCGTCGTTGCCGTCCTGCAGGATCCAGAGCGCGCCATCGGGTCCTTGCTTGATGGCGCGGAGTCGATGTCCCATCGGATAGCGGTGCACCTCGCGCGCCTGCTCGCCATCGATCTGCACATCGATCAACGATTCCGATGACAGGCCTGTGATCAGTGCGTGCCCTTGCCATTGCGGGAACAGCTTGCCGCTGTAGATCACCAGGCTCGACGGCGAAATCACCGGGTTCCAGGAGGTTTTCGGCGCTTCGAAATCCGGTCGCGTCGAATGGCGCGGGATCGACCGGCCATCGTAATGATCGCCGTTGGAGACGATCGGCCAGCCGTAATTGCGGCCTTTCACGATGACGTTGAGTTCGTCGCCGCCACGCGGCCCCATTTCGTCTTCCCACAGTCGGCCCTGGCTGTCCCAGGCGAGTCCGAGCAGGTTGCGATGCCCGAGCGTCCAGATCTGGGCGGTCACGCCGCCATGCGATGCGAAGGGATTGTCCGGCGGGACGCGGCCATCCGGGAACAGGCGCACGACCTTGCCGAGATTGGTCGAGAGATCCTGCGCGGGATCGAATTTCTGGCGTTCGCCGGAACTGATGAAGAGATAGCGACCATCCGGCGAAAACAGGATGCGGTGGCTGAAATGGCCGCGCCCCGTGACTTTCGGCTGCTGGGTCCAGATGCGGCGCGTGTGGATCAATGCATGGTTGGCGAGATCGAGCGTCGCGCTGTCGACCACTGCGCCGCGGGTGTCGTCATCGCCGGCTTCGGCGTAGCTGTAGTAGATGCGATGGCTGCTGGCGTAGTCGGGTGCGGGCGCGATGTCGCCGAAGCCGCCCTGGTCGCCGTAATCGACGGTCGGCGTGCCGGCGATGACGGTTTTCGATCCTGTCGCGGGATCGAAAACGATCAATCGACCGCGTTTTTCAGTGACCAGCAGCTTGCCGTCGGGCAGGAAGGCCATGGCCCACGGCTCGTCGAAGCGCGCGATGCGCTGGATGGAGAACGGCTCCCCTCCATTGGCGACCGCGGTGTTGTCCGTTGCCTGCTGGGCGCCGCCATTGCAGGCGCACAGCAGGGACAGGGGGAACATCAGCGCGAAACGCAGGTGCATGGACGCGCTCCCGGCGTGGAGGCACGAGTATCGCCGATCCGCGGTTATCGTCGTGTGCGCCACGGCATGGGCGATAATGCCGCCATGTCGACTGCCATCCGCATGGTCGGTTTCGATGCCGACGACACCCTCTGGAAGAGCGAGGATTACTACCGCGCCGCCGAGGCCGAATTCCGCCGCAGCGTCGGTGGCTACATCGACCTCGCCGATCTCGGTGGACGCCTCTACGAGGTGGAGAAGCGCAATCTCGCGGTGTTCGGCTATGGCGCCAAGGGCATGGTGCTGTCGATGGTCGAAGCGGCGATCGAGATCACGGAAGGGCGGATCGATGCCGCCGATATCCATCGCATCGTCTCGCTGGGGCGCGATCTGCTGCTGCATCCGGTCGAAGTGTTGCCGGGCATTCCCGCCGCGGTCGACGCCGTCGCCGAACGCTGGCAGGTTGTTCTGATCACCAAGGGCGACCTGTTCCACCAGGAAGCCAAGGTGCGTGCGTCGGGATTGGCGGAGCGTTTCCAGCGCATCGAGATCGTCAGCGAAAAGGATGCGGGTACCTACGCCCGCTTGCTGCGCGAATTCGGCGTCCAGCCGGCGGAATTCGTGATGGTGGGGAATTCGCTGCGCTCCGACATCGCGCCGGTGCTCGAACTCGGCGGCGCCGGTGTCCACATGCCCTATCACGTCACCTGGGCGCACGAAGCCGAGCACGATGTCGATGCGACGCATCCGCGCCTGCGCCAGGTCGGCGATGCCTCCGGAATCGTCGCGGCGGTGGCCGACCTCGCGATCGGAAACGGCTGACAGACCGCGCGTCGGGGCTGCCCGAAGCTGGCTTCATCGCAATCGCGGGGAGCAGGCAGGCATGAAGAGGATCGGGATGATGGCCATGCTGCTGGCGCTGGCCGGCGGCAACGCGTGGGCGGGCGAAGTGCATCAATGCCTGGGGCAGGGCGGTGCGGTGAGTTATGTCGATGGCGACTGCCCGGCGGGCACGCGCGCGGGCTGGATCCGCAGTTATGACGACGACCGCGCGGGACAGGTGCGGGCGATCCGCCAGCGCCAGCTGGAAACGCTGGAGTGGCAGCGCAGCAATCGCGCCGAGATCGCGGCGATGATGCGGGTGCGTCGTGGTGGCCGGGCGGCATCCGTGCGCAGCGGCGACGGCCTGGATCGTTGCCAGCGAACGCGCCATCGCCGCGATCGCATCCGCGACCGCGAGTTCCGGACCATGACCTACGACCGCATGGTCGCCCTGGACGACGGCGTCCGCGAAGCCTGCCGCTGAACGGCGACAGGCGCGCCGGGCTTCGCTGTCGTTCAAGCGGGCAGTGCTATGGTGCCGGGTGCTCGTCATGGTGGCGGGCCTCAATCCTGATTGCCATGACGCAATTCCGCCGTGCCCTCATGATCGCCTGTCTCGCCTGCGGCTTTTCCGCATGGGCGCCGCAGGTCCGGGCCGAGGATGCGCTGGACTGCCATCTCAATTTCAACCTCGAAGGCTGGTCGGTGTTCTACAAGACCGCATCGGGGACCGGCACGGTCAGTTGCAACAACGGCGAACGGCTGCCGGTGACCATCGTTTCGCGCGGCGGCGGCCTGACCTTCGGCAAGTCGCGCATCACCGATGGCGTCGGCGAGTTCACCGGCATCTCCGACATCCACGACGTGCTCGGCGCCTACGCGGCCGCCGAAGCGCATATCGGCGCAGTGCGTTCGCGCCAGGTGCAGGTGGTGACCAAGGGCAACGTCTCGCTGGCACTCAAGGGCAAGGGCGACGGCTGGGACATCGGCGTGTCGCTGGCGAGCTTCATCCTCAAGCCGCGCTGAACCGATCGCGCATGGCACACTGCGGCCATGAATACCGAACTTGAAACCGTCGAGACCGTCGTCGGGCAGGGCGATCCGCAGTGGTCGGTGGTGTGGCTGCATGGCCTCGGCGCCGACGGCCACGATTTCGCACCGATCGTTCCCGAGTTGCGCCGCGCGAGTTGGCCGGCGGTGCGCTTCGTCTTCCCGCACGCGCCGGTGCGCGCGGTCACCATCAACGGCGGCATGCGCATGCGCGCGTGGTACGACATCGCCCATCTCGACCTCGCCAACCGCGCCGACGAAGCCGGGTTGCGGGAATCGATGGCGCAGGCGGAGGCGCTGATCGCGCGCGAAGTGGCGCGGGGCGTGCCGGAATCGCGGATCGTGCTCGCCGGGTTTTCGCAAGGCGGTGCGGTGACGCTTGCCCTAGGCATGCGTCGCGCGCTGCCGCTGGCCGGGCTGGTCGCGCTGTCGACCTATCTGCCGGCGCCCGAACGCGCGAAGGCGGAGTGCCGGGCCGACGCGGCGAAACCGCCGGTGTTCATGGGGCATGGCCTGGGCGATCCGGTGGTGCCATACCTGGCCGGCGAGACCAGCGCCGACGTGCTGCGCGAATGCGGGTTCGACGTGGAATGGCACGCCTACCCGATGATGCACGCGGTGATGCCGCAGGAAATCTCCGATCTCTCCGACTGGTTCGATGCGAGGTTCCGCGCGGGATGAGCGCGCGCTAACATCGCCCCACGAAAGATCGCGGGGACGCGAGGGTGCAGGACACACGGGGCCAACAACAGCCGTTGCGCGTACTGGTCGTCGACGACGAGCCGCTGGCGCGAGAGCGCCTGCATTCGATGTTGCAGCAGACGCCCGGCGTGACCGTGTCCGGTGCCGCCGGCAATGGCGAGGAGGCGATTGCCTCGGTGCGACAGTCGCCTGCGGACCTGGTGCTGCTCGATATCGCGATGCCGGGTGGCGATGGCCTCGAAGTGGCGCGCGAACTGGCGGAACTGCGTCCACGCCCGGGCATCGTCTTCGTCACCGCGCATGCCGAACACGCCGCCGCGGCCTTCGACGTCGAGGCGCTCGACTACCTGGTCAAGCCGGTGCGGCGCGAGCGCCTGGAGATCGCCCTGCAACGCGCGCGACTGTATCTGGCGACGCGCGGCAGCTTCGCCAACGATGGCGGGCGCGGGCACCTGCTGGTGCGCCAGCGCGGCGGCGTCCGCCGCATCGCCATCGACGAAGTCGCCTACCTGCAGGCCGACGACAAATACGTGATGGTCCACCACGCCAACGGCCACGACCTGATCGAGGATTCGCTGAAGTCGTTGGAAGAGGCGTTCCCCGACCGCTTCCTGCGCATCCATCGCAATTGCCTGGTCGCGCGCAAGGCGCTGGAAGGCCTGCGCCGCGACGGCGAGGGCCAGTACCGGGTGCTGTTGCGCGACGTCGCCGAGCCGCTGGAAATCAGCCGGCGTTGCCTGCCGGCCGTGCGATCGGCGATCGAGCAGGGGTGAGCGGCGAAGCGCGATAATGGCGGGATGAAGCTGCGCATCGCTACCCGCAAGAGTCCGCTCGCTCTCTGGCAGACCGAGCACGTCGCTGCCCGCCTGCGCGAGGCGCATCCGCAGCTCGGGATCGAGCTGGTGCCGATGTCGACCCGCGGCGACGACATCCTCGACCGTTCATTGGCGGCGATCGGCGGCAAGGGCCTGTTCCTGAAGGAGCTGGAACTGGCGATGCAGCGCGGCGAGGCCGATTGCGCGGTGCATTCGCTCAAGGACGTGCCGATGGTGCTCGATCCCGGTTTCGCGCTGCCGACGATCCTCGAGCGCGCGGACCATGCCGACGCCTTCGTCAGCAATCGTTACGCGAACATCGCCGAGTTGCCGATGCATGCCCGCGTCGGCACGGCGTCGCTGCGGCGGCAGGCGCAATTGCGCGCGCTGCGTCCCGACGTGGTGGTCACCGACCTGCGCGGCAACGTCAACACGCGGCTGGCCAGGCTCGACGCCGATGAATACGACGCGATCCTGCTGGCCTGCGCCGGCTTGCAGCGACTCGGCTTCGACGACCGCATCCGCGCGCGACTCGACGCACCGGAATGGCTGCCTGCGCCGGCGCAGGGCGCGATCGCGGTCGAGTGCCGCGACGACGCGCCGGAAATCGCCGCGCTGCTGGCGGTGCTCGACCACGCGCCGACGCGCACCTGCGTGGAGGCCGAGCGTGCGCTGAATCGCCGCCTCGACGGCAGCTGCCACGTGCCGATCGCGGCATTCGCCCGGCTGGATGGCGATCGCCTGCACCTGCAGGGGCTGGTCGCCGCGGTCAGCGACGGCCACAGCCTGCGCGTGCGTGGCGACGGCGCGGCATCGGCACCGGATGCGCTGGGAGAACGACTGGCGGATGAATTGCTGGCCGCCGGTGCACGGACCTTGATCGCCGCAAGTTAAGCTATGGGCTGAGCCGCGCCCAATCGCCTCCATGGACCGCCACGAACGCATCCACGCCCTCCATCGCATCTTCAAGTCGTCGCGCTATGCGGTGACGGTGCCGAGCCTGCAGGAACAGCTCGGGTGTTCGCGCGCCACGGTCTATCGCGACATCGCCTATCTGCGCGATGCCCTGATGGCGCCGATCGTTGGCGATGGCGATGCCGGTTTCCGCTACGACAGCCACGACGACTCGCGCTTCGAGCTGCCCGGCCTGTGGTTGAGTTCGGAAGAACTGCACGCGTTGATGGCGGCGCAGGCGCTGATGGGCCACACCGGCGGCAACGTGCTGAACAGCGCACTGGCGCCACTGCAGTCGCGCATCGAGAAGTTGCTGGAAGAGCAGGCGGGCGGTCGGCGCTGGCCGATGGAGCGCATCCGCGTGCTGGCGCACAAGGCACGCCGCCTCGATGAACATTCCTTCCGCACCGTGGCGTCGGCGACGCTGGAGCGCAAGGAGCTGAGCTTCGATTACCGCGCCCGCTCCACCGACGAAACCACGCGCAGGCGCGTGTCGCCGCAGCGACTGACCCACTACCGCGGCAACTGGTATCTCGACGCCTACGACCACGATCGCGAGGCACTGCGCAGTTTCTCGGTCGATCGCATCACCGGCGCGAAGATGCTGGAAACCTCCGCGCGCGACGTGCCCGACGCCGAGCTCGACCGCCACCTTGCAGGCGGTTACGGCATCTTCTCCGGCGATCCCAAGGGCGTGGCGACGATCCGCTTCAACGCCAAGTCCGCGCGCTGGGTCGCCGACGAGCACTGGCATTCGCGCCAGGAGGGCCGTTTCCTGTCCGACGGTTCCTACGAGCTGAAAGTGCCCTACAGCAATGGCCGCGAATTGTTGATGGATATCCTGCAGTACGGCGGCGACGCGGAGATCATCGAGCCGCGCAGCCTGCGCGAGCAGGCGCGCACCTTGCTGACGCTGGCGGCGTCCAATTACGACGCTTGATCGAAGGTCGCAGCTTCTGAGATGAGGCTGGGCGAGGCTGGATCCATCACATCAAGATGGAGTGCCAGCCATGCAGACCCGATCCTTCATCCATCCCCATGCCGTGTTGATGCTGCGCCGCGCCCTGCTGGGCGGATTGGCGCTGGTCGCCCTGGTGCCCGCGGCGCGCGGATCGAACGCCTGGCTGGGCTGGATGCCGCTGTGGCTGGTGCTGATGCCGGCTTGCGCGCTGTGGGTGGCCGAAGGCCTGCCGCTGCCGCGTCTCGCTCCGCTGATGGCGCATCGAAGCGGTCGCCGCGTCCAGGCGCGACGCCTGCGCGCCTGACTTCTGGCGGATGGGGGCGGCCCGGCTTGCGTGTTAGCGTGGGCGACCTTATTTGAGGATCGCCCCATGAACGGATTGCGTAGCGCCCGCCTCGGTTTGGCTGTCGCGTTGACCTTCGGGGGCATGGCCCACGCGGAGGCAGCGATGCAGGACGGCTCTAGACAGGAAGACGCCAACCAGTGGCTGGAAGATATCCACGGCGACAGGCAAATGGCCTGGGTGAAGGAACGCAACGCCCGCACCGAGGCCGAACTCGGCGGCAAGCCGGGATTCGCCAAGCTGCAATCGGAGATCCGCGCGATCCTCGATTCCGACGCCAAGATCCCCGGCGTCTACAAGCAGGGTGAGTGGTACTACAACTTCTGGCAGGACAAGCAGCATGTCCGCGGCATCTGGCGGCGCACCACCCTGGCCGAATACCGCAAGGCGCAGCCGAAGTGGGAGACCATCATCGACCTCGACGCGCTCAACAAGGCCGAGGGCAGCAACTGGGTGTGGCATGGCGCGAGCTGCCTGCGCCCGGCTTACACCAAGTGCCTGGTGTCGCTGTCGCCGGGCGGATCGGACGCCGATACCACCCGCGAATTCGACCTGGCCACGCGCCAGTTCGTGAAGGACGGCTTCGTCAAGCCGCTGGCCAAGGGCGGGCTGGACTGGATCGACGCCGATCACGTCTTCGTGCAGACCGATTTCGGCGAAGGCTCGATGACGACGTCGGGTTATGCGCGCATCGCCAAGCTGTGGACGCGCGGCACGCCCATGTCCGAAGCCAAGGTGGTGTACGAGGGCAAGCCGGTCGACATGGCGATCAGCGCCGGCCATGACGACACGCCCGGCTACGAGCGCGATTTCGTCACCCGCGTCATCGATTTCTACAGTAGCGAAACCTTCCTGCGCAAAACCGACGGCACGCTGGCGAAGATCGACGTGCCCGATTCGATGCAGCGTTACGTGGTGCGCGACTGGCTGGTGCTGCAGCCGCGCTTCGACTGGCAACAGGGTGGCAAGACCTACAAGGCCGGCTCGATGCTGGTCGCCAACTTCAACGACTGGATGGCGGGCAAGCGCGAACTCACCGAATTGTTCGTGCCGACCGCGACCACGTCCCTCGCCGGCGCGACATGGACGAAGAACCACGTGGTGCTGAACGTGCTGGATGACGTCAAGAACCACCTGCAGGTGCTGACGCCGGACCATGGCGAATGGAAGAAGAGCGAGTTCGTCGGTGCGCCGGCGATCGGCGCGATCGGTGTTTCGGCGGTCGATGCCGTCGAATCCGACGCGGTGTGGATGACGGCGTCGGGCTATCTCACCCCGACCACCTTGTCGATCGCCGAGATCGGCAAGAAGCCCGAGGCGCTGAAGACGATGCCGGCGTTTTTCGACGCCTCCAAGGACGTGGTCGAACAGCACTTCGTGACCTCGAAGGACGGCACCCGCGTGCCGTACTTCATCGTCCATCGCAAGGACCTGAAGCTCGACGGCACGAATCCGACGCTGCTCTACGGCTATGGCGGTTTCGAAGTGTCGATGATGCCTGGGTATTCCGGAATCATCGGCAAGGCGTGGCTGGAGCCGGGCGGCGTCTACGTGGTCGCCAACATCCGCGGCGGCGGCGAGTACGGCCCGCGCTGGCACGAGGCCGCGTTGAAGCAGAATCGCCACAAGGCCTATGAGGATTTCGCGGCGGTCGCACAGGACCTGATCGCGCGCAAGATCACTTCGCCCAAGCATCTCGGCACGATGGGCGGCAGCAACGGCGGCCTGCTGATGGGCAACATGCTGACCCAGTATCCGCAGTTGTTCGGCGCCATCGTGATCCAGGTGCCGCTGCTCGACATGAAGCGCTACAGCCACCTGCTGGCCGGTGCCTCGTGGATGGCGGAGTACGGCGATCCCGATACCGCGGACTGGGACTACATCAAGACGTTTTCGCCGTACCAGCTGTTCGATCCGGCGAAGCAGTATCCGCCGACATTCATCTGGACCACCACGCGCGACGACCGCGTGCATCCCGGCCATGCCCGCAAGATGATGGCGAAGATGGAAGCCGCCGGAAAGGACGTGCGCTACTTCGAGAACATCGAAGGCGGCCACGGCGCCGGTTCCACCAGCGAACAGACCGCGAAGACCTGGGCGCTGAACTACGGTTTCCTGTGGGACGTGCTCGGAAAGAAGTGATGACGGAACGCAACGACCTGCCGCAACCGCCGCGCGCCGCGAAGAAGCCGCATATCGTCACCGCGCCGTTCGGTGCCGAACGCGAAGACGCGTACTACTGGTTGCGCGACGACGAGCGCGAGGATCCGGAGATGCTGGCGTATCTCGCGGCCGAGAACGCCTACGCCGACGCGATGCTGGCGCATCTCGAGCCGCTTGAAGAAACGCTTTACGGCGAGATCGTCGCGCGCATCAAGCAGGACGACAGCTCGGTGCCGTATCGCGAGCGCGGCTGGTGGTACTACTCGCGCTATGTCGCCGGGCAGGACTATCCCGTGCACGCGCGGCGCAAGGATGGCGCGGGCGTCGACGCGATTTCGATCCAGCAGGCCAACGCCGCCGGTGATTTCTCCGGGGAACAAGTGCTGCTCGATGTCAACGCGCTGGCGCAGGGCCACGACTACTACTCCGCGCATCCGGTGGCGATCAGCCAGGACAACCGGATGATGGTCTGGGCCGACGACACCAACGGCCGTCGCCAGTACACGCTGCGTTTCACCGATCTCGACAGCGGCGAAGTGCTGGCGGACACGATCCCCGGCACCAGCGCCGACGCCGAGTGGGCCGACGACAACCGCACGCTGCTCTACATCGAGAACGATCCGGAAACCCTGCTGACCAAACGCGTGAAGAAGCACGTCCTCGGCGGCGATGTCGCACAGGACGTCGTGGTCTACGAGGAAGAGGACGACAGCTACTACATGGGGCTCGGCCGCACCCGCGACGATCTCTACATCACCATCGGCATGCACAGCACGGTGTCGAACGAGGAACGTTACGCGCCGGCCTCCGATCCGTCCGAATTCAAGGTGCTCAGCGTCCGCGAGCGCGATGTCGAATACGACGCCGACCATTTCGGCGGACGCTGGGTGATCCGAACCAATGCCGACGGCGCCAGGAACTTCAAGATCGCCACCGCCGCCGATGGTGCGACTTCGCGCGCGCAGTGGGTTGACTGGATCGCGCACGATCCCGGCGTCTTCATCGAAACCATCGAACTGTTCGACGGTTTCAGTGCCATCGACGAACGCTCGGGCGGACTGGAGCGCATCCGCATCCTCCACGGCGACGGCCGCGAGGAATATGTCAAGGCCGATGAATCCGCCTATTCGATGGGGCTGGAGGTCAACGCCGAAGCCGGCACCGAGTGGTTGCGTTACAGCTACACCTCGCTGACCACGCCGGTCATCACCTATGAGGTGAACATCAAATCGGGCGAACGCCGCCTGCTGAAGCAACAGCCGGTGCTCGGCGGCTACGACCAGTCCGACTACGTCACCGAACGCGTCTGGGTACCGGCGCGCGACGGCGTGCAGGTGCCGGTGTCGCTGGTTTATCGCAAGGGTTTCAAGCGCGATGGCACGGCGGCGATGCTGCAGTACGGCTACGGCAGCTACGGGCATTCGATGGATCCGTCGTTCAGCGCCTCGATCGTCAGCCTGCTCGATCGCGGCATG
The DNA here is from genome assembly GCA_030151365.1 of Lysobacter sp. Classification (GTDB taxonomy): domain Bacteria; phylum Pseudomonadota; class Gammaproteobacteria; order Xanthomonadales; family Xanthomonadaceae; genus Solilutibacter. The sequence continues at coordinate 12,440 of JASLDW010000080.1, forward strand.
GTCTACGCGCTGGCGCATGTCCGCGGCGGCGAGGAGATGGGGCGCGACTGGTACGACAACGGCCGCATGTTCCACAAGAAGAACAGCTTCACCGACTTCATCGATGTCACCCGTTGGCTGGTCGAGCACGGATACGCGGGGAAGGATCGCGTCGCGGCGATGGGCGGCAGCGCCGGCGGCCTGCTGATGGGCGCGATCTCGAACATGGCGCCCCAGGACTATCGGGTGATCCTGTCGCAGGTGCCGTTCGTGGACGTGGTGACGACGATGCTCGATCCGACCATTCCGCTTACGACCAACGAATACGACGAATGGGGCAATCCCGAGAACAAGGACAGCTACGACTACATGCTGTCGTATTCGCCCTACGACAACCTGGAAGCCCGGGCCTATCCGGCGATGTTCGTCGGCACCGGGCTGTGGGATTCGCAGGTGCAGTACTGGGAGCCGGCGAAATACGTGGCGCGGCTGCGCGATGTCGACACCTCTTCGCATCCCGTCGTGTTCCGCATCAACATGGAAGCAGGGCACGGCGGCAAGTCGGGGCGTTTCCGCCGCTATCGCGAGACCGCCGAGATGTATGCGTTCATGCTGGAGCAGCTGGAAATCGGGACACGCGCTGGCTGAGCGAAAGACTCGCACCGGCGGGCGCTGGCGCGGTTCGTCCGTGTGGCCGGCCATACGGGGCATGGATGCCGAGTCGAGCCCCCATGGATGGGTTCACGGCGTGCCGGCCATACGGACAACCGGCGCAAGGCGCCAAGCCGGGCGATGAGCTATTGCTCAGCCAGCGCGTGCGATACTCCCCGCATGAACATCCGACTCCCCCTCGTGCTGGTCACCGCCTGCCTGCTGACGGCCTGCGGCAACAAGGGTCCGCTGGTGCTGCCGCAGAAGCCGGTGCCGGTCGAAACCACGACGACGCCCGCTCCGCAGGCCGATACCCAGGCGCCGTCGACCGACAGCCAGTCGCAGCCGAAACCGGCCGAACAGCCCGCACCCGCCCAGGAGCCACCGGCCACGCCGGCTCCCAAGCGTTGAAGGGCAGGCCCAGATGCGCTTCAGCAAGATGCATGGCGCCGGCAACGATTTCGTCGTGATTGATCTTCGCGACGGTTCCTCCGCGCCCTCCGCAGATATCTGCCGGTTGCTCGGCGATCGCCACATCGGCGTCGGCTGCGACCAGATCCTCACCATCGAAGCGCCGCGCGTGCAGGGTTCGATCGCCAGTTACGGGGTCTGGAATTCCGATGGTTCGCCCTCGGGCCAGTGCGGCAACGGCGCGCGCTGCGTCGCTGCGTGGCTGGTGCGCGATGGCGCGGCGCAGGGCGAACGCTTCCGCATCGACAGCCCGGTCGCGACCCACGACGTCGAACATCTCGGCGGCGACCAGTACCGCGTCAACATGGGCGCGCCGGATTTCGCGCCGGCGTCGGTTCCGTTGAAACCCGGTACCGCCGAGTCCGACCGTTACGTCTTGTGCGTGGATGGCGAGGACGTCGCCTTCGGCGCGGTGTCGATGGGCAATCCGCATGCAGTGATCGAAGTGGACGATGTCGATGGCGCCGAGGTCGAGCGCATCGGCCCGGCGCTGCAGGCGTCGCCGCTGTTTCCCGATTCCGCCAACATCGGGTTCGCCCAGGTGCTGGCTTCCGATCGCATCCGCCTGCGCGTCTACGAACGCGGCGCCGGCGAAACCCTGGCCTGCGGCAGCGGCGCCTGTGCCGCGGCGACGGTGCTGATGCGGCGCGGGCGCATCGGTCGCGATGTCGCGGTGGAATTGCCCGGCGGCACCTTGCGCATCACTTGGCCGGACGATGCTTCTGCGGTGACAATGGCGGGACCGACGGCCTTCGTGTTCGAAGGCGAGTTGCCGCAAACCCGGGGATGAAGGAAGGCATGGACCACAACGAAAAACTCGGTGCCCACGAAGTCGCGGCCTGGCTGCGCCACCATCCGGGCTTCCTCCAGCAATTCCCCGATCTCGCCCAGTCGCTGCAGGTGCCGCGCGAGGACGGACGTGCCGCGTCGCTGGCGAGCTACCAGCTCGACGTGTTGCGCGACAAGAATCGCGAACTCAATCGCCGCCTGCATGATCTCTTCGCCAATGCCGAGGAGAACGAGCGCCTTGCCGTGCGTTCGCATCAGTTGACGCTGGCGCTGATGCGGCAATCGACGCTGGCCGATAGCGTGCGCGCGATGGCCGCGAGCCTGGCCGAGGATTTCCATGGCGATCGCGTGCGCGTGCTGCTGTTCCGCGCCGTGCCGGAGCTGGAAGGACAGGAGTGGGTACTGCACGCCGACGAAGGATCGTCGACGCTGGCGCCGTTCCGCGATTGCATCGCCGATGGCCAACCGATCTCCGGTCGCCTGCAAGCCGACAAACAATCGGTGCTGTACGGCACGGCAGCGGATGAAGTGCTGTCCAGCCTGTTGCTGCCGATTTCCGGCCACGGCCTGGTGGCGGTCGGCAGCAGCGACGCCAACCGCTTCTATCCGGGCATGGGCACGCTGTTCGCCAAGATGATGGGCGAGGCCTTCGCCATCGCGCTGGATCGTTACTCCGCGTCGTGAACGCCGCGTCCGGCATCGATGCCTACATCGACCACCTCAGGGTCGAGCGGGCGATGTCGGCGCATACGCTGGATGGCTATCGCCGCGATCTCGCCGAGTTCGCGCGCTGGTGCGAAGGGCAGGGCATCGAAGATCCGTCGCGTGCCGACGCCAACCACATCCGCGCCTGGGTCGCGGACGGCAATCGCAACGAGCTTTCGGCGAAAACCCTGCAACGGCGTCTGTCGTCCTGCCGCAGTTGGTTCCGCTGGCTGCTGAAGAACGGCGTGGTTGCCGCCAATCCCGCCGATGGCGTGCGTGGACCGAAAGCGCCGCGCAACCTGCCGCAAGTCCTCGACGTCGACGAAGCGGTGCAGCTGGTCGAACTCGACACCGACGCGGAACTTGGCTTGCGCGATCGCGCGATGCTGGAGCTGTTCTATTCCTCCGGCCTGCGCGTGAGCGAATTGTGCGGGTTGCACTGGAACGCGCTCGATCTCGGCAATGGACTGGTGACGGTGACCGGCAAGGGCAACAAGCAGCGCTCGGTGCCGGTGGGCTCGCACGCCTGTCGTGCCCTGGAAGCATGGCGCGAGGAATCGCATCCACGCGTCGATGCGCCGGTGTTCCCGGGACGCGGTGGCGCGCCGATCACCACGCGCGCGGTGCAGTCGCGGATCAAGCAGCTGGCGCAGCGCCAGGGCGTGTACAAGCGCATCCATCCACACTTGTTGCGCCACAGCTTCGCCAGCCACATGCTGGAATCGTCTGGCGACCTGCGCGCGGTGCAGGAATTGCTTGGCCACGCCGACATCAGCACCACCCAGATCTATACCCACCTCGATTTCCAGCACCTGGCCAAGGTCTACGACGGCGCGCATCCGCGGGCCAAGCGGAAGTCCGGCGGCTAAGGCGCCTCGCCGAGTCCGTGCCCAAGGCCGCTGTGGCGACCTGGGCGGACTTGCGTTGGGATGGTCATCGCGGCGGCGCCTTGAAACTCCTTCTGGCGGCTCCACATCGGAAACTCAAAGGAGACTCCGATGGACCCCAGTCAGAATCCGACCGTTTTCCACGCGACCACCATCTGTTCGGTGCGGCGCAACGGCCGCGTGGTGATCGCCGGCGACGGCCAAGTCACGCTCGGCAATACGGTGATGAAATCGAACGCGCGCAAGGTGCGACGCCTCGGCGCGGACGGCCGCGTGCTCGCCGGGTTCGCCGGCGCCGCCGCCGATGCCTTCACGCTGTTCGAATTGTTCGAATCGAAACTCGAAAAGCACGGCCAGCTGTTGCGCGCGGCGGTCGAGTTCGCCAAGGACTGGAGGACCGAGCGTCGCTTCGGCAAGCTCGAAGCGCTGCTCGCGGTCGCCGACGCCGAGACTTCGCTGGTGATCAGCGGCACCGGCGACCTGATCGAGCCTGAAGACGGCCTGATCGCGATCGGTTCCGGCGGCATGTACGCCTTGTCGGCGGCACGCGCGCTGATCGCGCACACCGATCTCGACGCGAAGACCATCGCCACCGAAGCGCTCAAGATCGCCGGCGACGTCTGCATCTATACCAACCAGAACATCGTGGTGGAGGAACTGTGATGCTGAAGCCCGACACCTCTTCCGCCGCGATGACGCCGCGCGAAATCGTCGCCGAACTCGATCGCCACATCATCGGCCAGCACCAGGCCAAGCGCGCGGTCGCGATCGCGCTGCGCAACCGCTGGCGGCGCGCGCAGCTGTCCGACGAACTGCGCCACGAGGTGATGCCCAAGAACATCCTGATGATCGGCCCGACCGGCGTCGGCAAGACCGAGATCGCGCGGCGGCTGGCGACGCTGGCCAATGCGCCTTTCGTCAAGGTCGAGGCCACGCGCTTCACCGAGGTCGGCTACGTCGGCAAGGATGTCGAGCAGATCATCCGCGATCTCGCCGATACAGCAGTCAAGCTTTATCGCGAACAGGCCAAGCAGCGCGTGCGCACCCAGGCCGAGGAACGCGCCGAAGACCGCATCCTCGACACCCTGTTGCCGCAGCGTGCGCCGACCAGCTTCGGCTTCAATGCCGCGGACGTCCGTGACGAACCCTCGGCGGTCGAATCCGATACCCGCCGCAAGCTGCGCCAGCAATTGCGTACCGGCGAACTCGACGAACGCCAGATCGAAATCGAAACGGCGATCAATGTTGGCGTCGACATCATGGCGCCGCCGGGCATGGAGGAGATGGGCCAGCAGCTGCGCTCGATGTTCTCGCAGCTGTCCGGCGGCAAGACCCACAAGAAGACGGTGACGGTGAAGGCCGCGCGCACGCTGCTGCAGGACGAGGAAGCCGCCAAGCTGGTCAACGAGGACGAAGTGCGCGAAGCGGCGATCGAAGCCTGTGAACAGCACGGCATCGTCTTCATCGACGAGATCGACAAGGTCGCCAAGCGCAGCGAAGGCCATGGCGCCGATGTCAGCCGCGAAGGCGTACAGCGCGATCTTCTTCCGCTGGTCGAAGGCTCGACGGTCAGCACCAAGTACGGCCCGGTGCGCACCGACCACATCCTCTTCATCGCCAGTGGCGCCTTCCATCTCGCCAAGCCCAGCGACCTCATTCCCGAGATGCAGGGACGCTTCCCGATCCGGGTCGAACTCGGCGCGTTGAGCAAGGGCGACTTCGTCCGCATCCTCACCGAACCCAAGGCCGCGCTGACGAAGCAGTACGTCGAGCTGATGCGCACCGAGGGCATGGACCTGAGCTTCGGTGACGATGCCGTCGATCGCCTCGCCGAGATCGCCGCCGACGTCAACGAACGCCAGGAAAACATCGGCGCGCGCCGCCTCCACACCGTGCTGGAACGGTTGCTGGAAACGCTGAGTTTCGAGGCGCCGGATCGTGGCGGCACCCTGGTGATCGATCGCGCCTATGTCGACGGCCACATGGGCGAGCTGGTCAAGGATCCCGACCTGTCGCGCTACATCCTGTGAGGAAAGGGCAGCGGTGCCGTCGCCGCGCCGCTGCCTGTCCCGTCACTCCTTCATGTTCGCCATGCCGCGTGGATCGTCGGCGGGGTTCACGTACTTGATCTCGAACGGGCCCATCGCCTGCACCTGGACGATGGCGCCACCCTTGCTCGAGACGGCGTGCTGCATGCCCGTCGGCAGGTTGACGAAATCGCCTGCGCCGAACATTTCGCTGTGCGCGCTGGCGGCTTCGCCCATCGAAAAATCGAGATGGCCCTGGATCACGGTGACCATTTCGTCGGTCGGATGGGTATGGCGCGGAATGCGATAGCCCGGCGGCATCTTCAGGCGGATCGTGAACATGCCTGCGGCTCCCGGATTGCCGGAGAGGACCGCGAGTTTCGCGCCTTTCGGCAGACTGGGTGGCGCGTCGCCCCACTGGGTAGCTGCGGCGTGCATGCCCGCATGCGGCGGCATCGGCATCGACTTGTGTTGCGATTCGGCGGCAAGCAGGCAGCAGGGCAGCAAGCAGGCGCTGAAGAGGGTGAGGAATTTCATCTGCATCTCCGTTGCGGTTTGGATCCCCCCGGGGCCGTCCCGACCATCGGCGGCGCCGATAGCGGCTGCCCGAGCGGATTCTTCGCCTGCATTTGTTAAGCCGGCGCGATTGCCCCACATTCATTTTCCAGCCAGCTACTGCGGGCGCATCCGCGTAGGCTGACGCCCCTTCGGGGCCAACACCACGCGCATGCAGGACAACGACACCTCGCCGCATACCCGTGCGGCGCTTCCGCTATCGCCGTCGCTCGATCCGACGATGACCGCCGCCCACATGCCGCGCCGGTTCCGGCCATTGTCGCGACGCGTGCTGTGGATCAGCGCGCTCGCCCTGGTGCTCGGTGCCAGTGTCGGCGTGGTCGCGCGCCTGCTTGCCGGCCTGATCGGCCTGGTCACCAACCTGGCGTTCCACGGGCGCTGGAGCAGCGAATTCTCCAGCCCTGCCGGCAATCATCTCGGTGCCTGGGTGATCGTGGTCCCGGCCATCGGCGGGATCATCGTCGGCATGATGGCGCGCTGGGGTTCGCGCGCGATCCGCGGCCACGGCATTCCCGAGGCGATGGAGCAGGTGTTGCTCAACGAAAGTCGCATCCCCGCTCGGATGACCTGGCTCAAGCCGGTGTCGTCGGCGATCGCGATCGGCACCGGCGGGCCGTTCGGCGCAGAAGGCCCGATCATCGCCACCGGCGGCGCGCTCGGTTCGCTCACCGGGCAATGGCTGCACGTCACCGCCGACGAACGCAAGACGCTGCTCGCAGCGGGTGCCGCTGCCGGCATGGCTGCGGTGTTCTCGGCGCCGGTGTCCGCCGTGTTGTTGTCGATCGAGCTTCTGTTGTTCGAACGCCGCGCGCGTTCGCTGATTCCCGTTGCGTTCGGTGCGGTGGCAGGAACCAGCGTGCGTTATGCCATCGAAGGCAACGCGCCGATGTTCCCGATGCCCGACATCGCATCGCCAACCTTTCCGGCGATGGTGGCCTACATCGTGCTGGGATTGCTGGTCGGCGTCGCCAGCGTCGGCATCACCAAACTCACCTATGCCATCGAGGACGGCTTCGAGAAGCTGCCGATCCACTGGATGTGGTGGCCGGCATTGGGCGGACTGGTGGTCGGCGCGATCGGTTACGTCATGCCGATCACGCTCGGCGTCGGTTACGACAACATCGCTGCGGTATTGGCAGGACAGATCGGCCTGGCCGCGATGGTCTCGCTATGCCTGCTGAAACTGTTGTCGTGGTCGATCGCACTTGGCAGCGGCACGTCGGGCGGAACGCTGGCGCCGCTGTTCACCATCGGTGGCGCGATGGGCGGTGCGGCCGGACTGGTGCTGGCGCACGGCATGCCGTGGCTGCAGGTCGATCCGCGCGTCGCGGCGCTGGTGTGCATGGCGGCGATCTTCACCGGCGCCTCGCGCGCCTTCCTCACCTCCGTGGTGTTCGCGTTCGAGACCACACAGCAACCACACGGCCTGCTGCCGCTGCTCGGCGCCTGCGCGGCGGCCTATCTGGTGTCGGGATTGCTGATGCGCAATACCATCATGACCGAGAAGATCGCGCGTCGCGGCGTGCGCGTGCCATCGGAATATGCATCGGATTATCTCGACCAGATCATGGCCGGCGATGCCTGCAGTCGCGATGTCGTCAGCCTGCAGGCGGCGCAGACGCTGGGAGAAGTGCGGAATTGGTTGATGGAGGATCATCCCGCCGCGCGCCACCAGGGATTTCCGGTATTGGACGCGAACAACCAGTTGCTGGGCGTAGTGACGCGACGTGACCTCACCAACATGCGCAATGCCGATTCGGAGCCGGTGGGATCGCTGATCCACCGCAGCGTGCTCGCCGTGCGCGAAGATCACTCCCTGCGCGAAGCTGCCGACCACATGGTCGAAGCCGATGTCGGACGGGTGATCGTGCTGGGCAGGGAGGAGCCGCATCGCATGATCGGCATCCTGACGCGTGGCGACCTGCTGAGCGCGCATGCGCAGCGGTTGCGGGAGGCGCGGGAGATCAAGAGGGTGAGGCCGAGGCGGCCATGAAAGGAGAGCGATGATGGGGGCGTTTCCGCAAGCCCTCCGACTGGCAAATCGATCGCTGGTTTAATGCCCCGGATGCACTCGATCTCGCTGCCTTGCGCGGTAAGGTGATGGTGTTGGAGGCTTTCCAGATGCTGTGCCCCGGCTGCGTCTCGCACGGCCTGCCGCAGGTGCAACGGATGCATGCCACGTCCCCGCAAGAGCAGGTCGCCGTGATCGGCCTGCACACCGTGTTCGAGCACCACGACGCGGTGACGCCGGTCGCCCTGCAGGCCTTCCTGCACGAATACCGCATCGGGTTTCCGGTTGGCGTCGATCGCGCCGATCTGGAAAGCGCGATTCCACTGACGATGCGCGCGTACGCGATGCAGGGCACGCCGACGCTGGTATTGATCGATGCGCAGGGGTGATTGCGCGCGCAGCATTTCGGGCAGGTGTCGGATTTGCAGCTGGGGGCGGAGATTGTGGGACTGGTGGGGGAGGGTGTGCCGAGGTAATGATGAGCGCACAGCACACTGTTTTGGCTAAAGCGACAGATTGCCTTGCGAACTCGCATCTGTGGTCGGCCTGATTCGCGAAAACGACAGCAGTTCCGACAAGTGCGCGCCCTTGTGTCGCCAATCATCGAAAATCGATTCATTGACCAGCGCATAACGCCACTCGCGGCCATCCCGGTCGCAAGGCGGGAGATCATTGATCCGGTTGCACCATGTCGCGGCGGCTTTCAGTTTGCGCTGCACATTGGGATGCGTGGTCTGTTGCTGCGACTTGGTTTCCGCGAGGTAAATCGCATCGGCGGTTCGTACCATGAAATCCGGGAAATAGAATGCCGGTAACCCGTCATCCTTCACGTAGCGCAGGCGAGCGAATTCATGGCGGCTTTCGCTGATTTTGCAGAAAGCCTCGATATCGGCATCCGACTGGGCCCATTCGATGAAGGCGCGCTCAAGTCCGCCGTTGCGAGTCGGCCAGCCTTGTCGGGTGTAGATGCACTTGGTCGCTTCCATCGAAGTGCTTTCGCGCATCATCAATTTCGGGACTTCAGACAGGCGGCGATGCCTGACTTCGGTCTCCCCGAAGACGGTTCGCTCCTCGGATTTCACCAGCGCAAGTCCGAACACTTTCACGATGTGGTCGATGACCGGTTGCAGCAACAGTAATCGCCATCCCTCGTCATCGAAGGGCTCGAACATTTCATTGAACAGGCGATCACGGATGTAATCGTCCAGTGCGCCGGCCAGAGCTTCGGTATGAACCTGCAAATACGGCTTGGCGAGTTGCTCGGCGACCTTGTTGCCCTTGGGCAGGTCATGGCTCAGTGCCTGGCTCACGCGGCGGGTCAAGCGAGACAGGAATTCGTTGTAACCGCCGACGTTCATGACCGCACCATCGACGCGGTAGTCGCCGAACAGCGTGCTGCTCTGCAGGTCCTGCGAGGTGAAGGTGTCGCCTTTGCCGAGCATCGCGGAGAGCTGTGCCCGGCTCAATCCGCTGAACGCGGGCAGGGAGTGCACGTCAATCGGGGCGTGATCCAGTGTTTCATCGGCCTCGCGCAGGATGAAGGGAATTGCAAAGTCAAATCGCTCGTAGTCGTGGCGCAATCCAACGGGATCGATGTCGCCCACGCTGTCGTTGTCGTCATCATCGCCCGTGGTTCCGACCAGTCCTTCCTGCATGAGCTCGTTGTAGAAATCCTGGAATGCCGGATGTTCCACGATCGAGAGAATATCGATCAGGCTGCCGGGCTCCTCGCCGGCGTTGATTCGCTCTCGATTCTCATGCTTGATGTCGGCGAACTCCGGATCGCGCCACATCAGGCGCAAGCCGCGGCCGATGGTCTGTTCCAGCAGAATCTGTGCCTGGCTGGAACGCAGTGGGACGATCACGCAGATATTGCTGACGTCAAAACCCTCGCGCAGCATCAGCACACTGACGATCACACGCGGCCGGGCATGGCGGTCCACGTCGAACAGTCGCTGCCGCAACGGTGCCCAATCCTTCTCGCCCAACTCGGCTTTCTTGCCGGAATCGACGGTGAGGACATCTTCGTCGGCCAGTCCTTCATCTTTCAGGAACTCGGCCACCAGCGGAGTCACGGTGGTGTCCTCGCAGACCACCAGCATTTTCGGATAGCGTTGCGGGTCGATGCGCGCGAAGTCACTTTCAAGTTTTCGCAGCTTGGAGAGGCCGGCGCGCAACATCACCCGCTGTCCTTGCGACAGGCAAGGGTTGCCGCTCTCGTCGCGTTCCGCCTTGAATTCCAGCGGTAGTGCGCCAATTTCCTTGCGCTTGTCCAGCACCAGCGCCTTGACCAGTCCCTGGCGCATCGCGGCCTTCAGATCGAAGTCCACGACGATGTGCGGAAAATACACCTTGCGCTTGTTTCGACCGCCGCCCACATCGTTGTATGGAGTTGCGGAGAAGTCGATCTGGACGAAGCGCCGGCCTTTCCCGGACGCAATCCGCATCAGGCTCTTTTGCCACTCCACTTCGCTGGTTTCGCCGGCGCTGCGCACTTCATGGATATGGTGTGCTTCGTCGTTGAACACCATTAGGTCGGGCAGTTCGGCGAGGAATGCCAACACGTTCCCACGCGCCCAGCGCCGATCCAGCACGTCCAGTGCATTGCCGGTCGCACGTCCCGGCACCAGAGGCAATACGCCGCGTGCAACTACGTCCGCATTTGGGCGTGCTCCCGGTGCGTCGACCGCATCTTCGGCTTCGGTTTCCTCGATCTCGTCCTCGGCATCGCTCAACAGGTGCCAATTGGTCACCGCGATCATGCCGTTGCCGGTCGCCTTCAGGCCGATTTCCGATTTCGTGCACAGGTTGGCGCGCACGAATTGGTGCACCTGTTCGCGTCGCGCCGGTGGCAGGAACAGGTCGGCGTATAGAGAAATATCCGATGTGGAGAAATCGCGGCCATCCCCGCGCTCCTTTCCGAGGAATGCGTCCAGCAGCCGCTCGTACACGATCAGTCCCGGTGCGACGATCAGGAATCGGCGCGTGAAGCGCGGATCATCACTGCCTTCGGCAATTGCGGCCGTCTTGTTGAGCATCTGCCAGACCAGAAGCGCCTGTAGCACCCAGGTCTTGCCGGTACCGGTGGCCATCTTCAGGCAATACTTCGGATGCGCGTTCTTGGCCTGGGCGACATCCGCAAGCAGCGTCCCTTCCAGCAACGCATCAGAACATACCTGGCGGTAGAGATCGGCGAGATCGGGGCTGTCCAGCACTTCGTGGGCAACGATCACGTTGAGGATTGCTTGTTTCTGGCCCTCATGGAAATTGAGCATGCGCGATTGGCAGGCGTCGTCGCCGAACCACCAGCGCAGCAGTTCCGCCGTCGTTGGCGTGACCAGTTCGAACAGGTCGGCGATGCCTTGTTCCAGCCCGATGGAGAGCTGTTGCGTACGTTTCGTCAACGCCTTGGCAAGCGGCAGGGGTTCCTGCGCCTCGCGGGCCATCACTTCGGCTCCGCGACGATCTGCACCACTTCGGCTTCGAAGCCGAAGACATCGACGGCACGCACGCAGACTTTGCGATCGCCGGCCTTGCGGGGAACGGTGAAGCGGGCGCTATCGACCACGCGCAGGGCATCGCCATCATTGGCGACGTTGCCGCGATAGTCCTGCCACACCGATCGGAAGACCTGGCCGTCGTAATCGGGATCGACCGCCCAGTATTCGATCAGCGCCAACGGCTCGGCATTCATCACCTTGACCAGCTTGGCGCGATTGGCCTCGTCCAGGTTGATCGCTTCCGGCGACAGAAGCACATAGTTGTCGAGTGCAACCTTCAGCAATTCGTCGCTTTCGCTGCGTTCGCGTACGATCGGCTTCAGTGTCAGGTATTGCAGGCTGGAGAAGCGCACTTGTCCGCGCAATTTGTCGATGCCGCCCTTCTTGCGCAGGCGGTCAAGCAGGTCTGGCGGGATCACCAGTACTTCGAGGTTCTTGTCGTTGAGCGCGGCAATGCTCTGGCCGATGGAGGGTTCGAAATTCCAGCCAAGCACCACCACCCGGTCCCAGCCGCCAAGCAACTGGTCGCGCTGGGCGATGGCCTTGCGCAAGGTGGCATCGCCGGTCAGTTTGTTGGGCGAATCCACCAGCACTAGGGTCTTCTTGCCGGCGAAGACGATCTTGCCGAGATTGCGCAGCGGATTGTCGTCGGGATCGAGCGGTTGCGCACCGAACAGCGACAACACGATTTCCGACAGGTCGCCGATGCGGAAGGCGCGGCCCAGGTGCGACTTCGCGGTTTCGACCTGATAGTCGCCGATGGCCTGATACAGGAACGGCTTGGCATCCTGGTCGATCAGTCGCTTGCGCATGATCATGCAGGCAGGTTTGCCGAGGTCGGTAGTGATCCATCGACGGCCGAGTTTCTCGGCGACGGCGGCGGTGGTTCCGGATCCGCCGAAGAAATCTACAACGAGATCGCCTGCGTTCGATGACGTCGTGAGAATTCGTTCAAGGAGCGCAGGTGGTTTTTGAGTTTGATAATCGACTTTGTCAGGAGCCCATCCAGTGACTGTCTTTACATCCGTCCACCAGTCGGTAACCGGAGTACCGCGATCGAGGTCAATGTCCAGATTTTCACGCTTGCCAGAGTTATAGGTGCTGACTTTTCCTACTTGTTGAGTGTTCTCGGCATACGGTCGGAATACTGGCTGGTAGGTCCATGTCGAGCCTTTTGCATAGCGCAGCAGCACGTCATGCTTTCGGGGAAAGTCTTGCTTGGGTGTTGCTCCGCCCGAATAGCACCATACGATTTCATTCCGGAATTGATCCTTCCCAAACAGGTCATCCAGAACAAGCTTCACATAATGCGATGTATGCCAGTCGAGATGGGTGTAAAGCTGTCCCGTATCCGCCAGCAACTCCCGCATCAACACCAGTCGCGGCACAATCATCGCCAGGTATGAAGCGGTGCCGTCCGACCAGGTATCCGAATACGCGAACTGTTCGATCACAGTCGGGCGCTGCTCCAGCTCGACGCCTGGCAGCGTGACCTTGGTGCGGTAGTCGGCCTTGGAATCGAAGGGCGGATCGATGTAGATCAGGTCGACTTTGCCGCGCAGGCTCGGCGTGTTGTCGTCGCCGGCCAGCAACGCGGCCATCGCCAGCAGGTTGTCGCCATAGATCAGGCGATTGATCCACTCGCCGTCGCTTTCACCCGCCAATCGTTCCCGGCGCCGCGATTGTGCGATCCAGTCGGTGGCGGCTACATCCTTGGACGGGAGCACCCATTCGCGCGTCTGCAATCGCACTCGATGCCGCCCCTCCAGGGATTCGAGAATGCGTTCGGCCTGCCGACGGCCCTCCTTGACGATTTCCGGCAATTGGTCGAGCAGGGACTTGGGCATGGACCGGAATGGCAGGCAAAGACCCTTCCAATGAAAGCAAATCTTTCAATTAATTGAAAGTACAACTTTCCAATTCGTGCGGAATGGCTCCTAACGTCCTGATCCATGAAGGACGAGAAAGCGGAATTTGCGAAACGGCTGCGCATGGCCCTGAAAGCGGCCGACATCGAGCCCAGCGCCGCAGTGCTCGAGAAACGCTTCAATTCCCGCCACGGTGGTGCGCCGGTGACCGCGCAAGCGATTTCGCAGTGGCTCAATGGGCGGGTGATGCCGCGCCAGGACAAGATTCGTACGCTGGCGGGCATCGTCGGGCTCGACCCCAGGGAGTTGCAGTACGGCAACTCGAGTCGTACCGGCGAAGCGAGGCAGGACTGGGCTGCGGGCTTGGCACCCCAGGATCGCGCCATGGTCGACGGCTATCTCACGTTGCCCGCATCACAACGCAAGCTCGTGCGCGAACTGGTATCGACGCTCGCCGAAGGCGCCGGACGGAAATAAGCGGCACAAGCGCCCAACAAAAAGCCGCCCATCAGGCGGCTTTTTGTTTCACTGCAATGAATCCGACAGTCAGTGCCCGCCCGCGCCGGCCGCCACCTTTTCCAGGTCGATGCCCTGCGCCTTGATCTGCTTCGCGGCGAACCACGAGTAGAAGGCCAGGTAGGCGAAGCAACCGAAGCCGACCAGGTAGCTCAGCTGGATGCCGATGTGTTCGGACAGCCAGCCCTGGAACATGCTGACCAGGCCGCCGCCCATGATCATCATGATCAGGAAGCTGGAGCCGGTGCCGGTATGGCGACCGAGACCGGTGATGGCCAGCGTGAAGATGCATGGCCACATCACGCTGCAGGCCAGGCCGCCGCAGACGAAGGCGAGGGCGCTGAGCATGCCGGAAGTGAGCATGCCGACGGCCAGTGCGGTGAGGCCGAGCACGGCGAAGTACAGCAGCATGCGCGCCGGGTTGCCGTGGCTGGCCAGGGCGGTCACCGCCATGATGGCGATCGGGATCACGTAGAGATGGAACTGCGAGGTGTCGCGCTGGGCGACGGCATTGACGGCGAGGTAGACCCCGAAGGCGAGGAACGGGAACAGCAGGATCAGCGCTTTCTGCAACGCGCCCTTGGCGCCGAGCACGCCGGGGATGCCGGTCCAGCGGCCCATCATCAGGCTGGCCCAGAACAACGAAATGAAGGGCGCCACCTGCGAGGTCTGGATGTTGAGGTTGTGCTCGAGGTATGCGGGCAGGTTGCCTGCGGTGGAGACTTCGACGCCGACGTAGAGGAAGATCGCCAGCATGCCGAGCACCAGCTGTGGATAGGCGAACACCGAAGGGCGCTGGATCAGCTTGCTGGCGTCCTCGGCCTCCTCCTCGGCGACCTTGTCGAGGTCGAGTTTGTTCGGCACCGAGGAGAACTTGAGGATCGCGGCGACGATCAGGAATGCCGCGCCGAGGAACAAGTACGGCGTCTTGACGTTCCCGATGTTGGCGGTGGCATTGCTGGCGGTGGCGCTGCCGAAGATGGCGTAGCTGACCAGCAGCGGGCCGATGGTGGTGCCGAAGTTGTTGACGCCGCCGGCCATGTTGAGGCGCTGCGCGCCGGTGCTGGGATCGCCCATCACGATCGCCAGCGGGTTGGCGGCGATCTGCTGCAGGGAAAAGCCCAGGGCCACCACGAACAGGCCGGAGAGCATCAGTGCGAAGGAGCCGAGGTTTGCGGCCGGGATGAACAGCAGGGTACCGAGCGCCGAAATCACCAGTCCGAGGCAGATGCCGTTCTTGTAGCCGATCCGGTTCAACAGGTCGGCGCCCGAGATCTTGGAATACAGGAAATAGATCGCCGAGCCGACGGCATAGGCGATGTAGAAAGCGTTGGACACCCACTGGCTTTCCACCTGCGTGAGGTTGAAGGCCTTCTTGAACACCGGGATCAGGATGTCGTTGCTGGCGGCGACGAAGCCCCAGAAGAAGAACACGGTGATGAGCACGCCGAACTGCGACCAGCGGGTTTGTTGCTTCGTCATGGGAGGCTGTCTTCGTGGGAGGCAAACGGGGCTAGGCTAGCATCGAATCGATCCAATGCAGGGGTATCCGTCCATGCTGCGCCACAGCATCGGCGGGGCCGCGACGGCCCGTTCCGGCGGCGGATGCGATAATCGCGATCATGAGCACATCCAACGACAAATCCGGCACCACCCATTTCGGCTATCGCGACGTCCCGGTGGGCGAGAAGCAGAAGCTGGTGGGCGAGGTCTTCACCTCGGTGGCCGGCAAGTACGACCTGATGAACGACCTGATGTCGCTGGGCATCCATCGGGCGTGGAAGCGCTACTTCGTCGCCACGTCATCGGTGTCGCGCGGCGATCGCGTGCTCGACCTCGCCGGCGGCACCGGCGACATCGCCGCCCTGCTGCGCGATCGCGTCGGCGATGCGGGCGAGATCGTGCTCGGCGACATCAATGGTTCGATGTTGAAAGTCGGGCGCGACCGCATGACCGACCGCGGCAACGTCGACGGCTTCGAATACGTGCAGTGCAACGCCGAGGCGCTGCCGTTCCCGGACGCCAGCTTCGACCTCGTCACCATCGCCTTCGGGTTGCGCAACGTCACCGACAAGGACGCCGCCCTGCGCGACATGCATCGCGTGTTGAAGGTCGGCGGCCAGGCGCGCGTGCTCGAGTTCTCCCAGGTCACCGCCGACTGGTTCAAGCCGATCTACGATTTCCACAGCTTCAAGGTGCTGCCGCACCTCGGCAAGCTGTTCGCCGGCGACAGCGACAGCTATCAGTACCTCGCCGAATCGATCCGCAAGCATCCGCCGCAGGATGAGCTCAAGTCGATGATGCAGGCGGCCGGCTTCGCGCGCTGCGACTACCGCAATCTGTCGGGCGGCATCGTCGCCATTCACACCGGCTACAAGGTCTGAGGTAGCGATGCGGGCGCGGCCGCAGGTTCGTGCCTACGGTTGCCAGCCGTAACTCAGCTTCACGAACACGCTGCGCGTGTTGCCGAACAGGTTCAGATGCTCGTCGTCCATGAAGGCGCCGTAGGAAGCGCCCGCGTATAGCGCGGTGCGGGGATTCACCTTGTACGAATACACCAGCTGCGCGGCCCAGTCGCGCGCGGTCGCGTTGACCGCTTGGGGGTAAAGCGCCTGGTTGCGCAGCACTTCGCTGCCTTGCAGGGTCAGGCGCAAGCGCTGGCGCGGATCGAATTGCCAGCTGCCACCGGCGTTGACCACGGTGGCCTCGAACGCGGTGCCGCCGTCGCGGCGCATGCGCTGGCGGATGATGTCCCAGTCCAGCGCGATGCCGCGACCGATATTGGCGTTTCCGAACAATTCGACCATGGTGCGTTGGCCGGTCTTGTTCGCGGCCTGGTCGATCAGCGTGCCCGCTTGCAGGTAGGCACCGAGTTGCAGGTTGCCGGTCGGGCGGAAGTTGGCGTTGATGTCGGAATAGTGTTCGTCGAACAGCCTGCCGTTCCAGTACGCCACCCGGGTCAGCCCGTGCAAGCGGATATTGCTCTGCATCGGACCTTGCGCGGTGACCTGCGCTTCGAGCTCGCGTTCCAGCAGTTGCCCGTCGTAGCTGTGGGTAATGTCCCAGTCGGCGTACAGGTTGATCTTGTTGAAGGCCGAGTCGTCGCGGTACCAGGTGTGTTCGCCGCCGATCAGCGATTTGTCGTAACCCACCCTGCCGATGAAGCCGAGGTCGGCGCGGAAGCCGGGATCGATGTCTTCATGCCAGGTGGTGAAACCCCAGTTGCGGTTGCCGAAGTTGTACGCCACCCGCCAGGCATCGCCCGCCGGTTTCGCGTCGTTGCCGAGGTCGTTCGCGTAGATGCCCACGATGTCCGCCGGATACTCGGACTGGCTGTGCAGGAATTGCGCGGTGGCGGTATGCGAGCCCTGCTGCCAGCGTGCATCCAGCCCGGCCACGTTGTTGTCGTAATCGTCGCCACGGCGGAAGGTGCCGATCGCGCCGACGCTGAGGTGCGTGTTGAAGTCGTAGCGATAGCGGCCCACCGCAACGTCGACCTTTTCGTTCAACGCGCTGAAGCCGGAGCCTTGGGTGCCGGGCACCAGCACCTGCGGTTCGGCATCGCGGGCGATGATCGCGCCGTAGGTATTGCCGCCGCTGCGTCCGGTCACGCGCAGGCCGTAATCGGGGCTGGCGATCTGGCGCGTGTAGAGCACGTTGAACGGGCTGTTGAAGTAATCGGCGCCTTCCAGGAAGAACGGACGTTTTTCCTGGTAGAACAGGGCGAAGCTGTTGTTGACGGTCAGTTGCAGCTGGTCGGTTTCGACTTGCGAGAAATCCGGGTTGATGGTGGCGTTCAAGGTCATCGCCGGCGATGGCGCCCAGCTGACGTCCACGCCGGGTTCGATCGAGGTCTTCTCGCTGTGCCACGCCGATCCGGCGACGCTTCGGGTCTGTTCCTTGCCGACGACGAGCGTGGGCACGATCTCCAGATTGCGACCCTGCCGCGCGCCGGCCAGGCCGGTGTACTTGCCCCATTCGCACTCGAAGCAGTTCGAGGCGCGCGGCACGAGGTGGCTGGTGAGCTGGTGGCGCTTGTTGCGCGGCCAGTTGCGGAACAGCGAGATGCCCCAGTGCTGTTCGCCGTTGTTGACGGGGAAGCGCAGGGTGGAGAACGGAATGCGCATCTCGACGTCATAGCCTTCCGCGGTGATGCGCCCGGCACTCTCCCACTTGCCGTCCCAGCTCGAATCCTCCTGGTTGTCGGTGTTGGATTCGTCGCGGATGATGTCGCCCTGAACGCCCAGGGGGTTCGTCACCAGCTCGTAGCCGCGGCGGTGATCGTTGAAGGTATCGAGGAACACGCCGACCCAGTCGTCGTTGAACATCGCGTCGCGATCGCGCAGGTGCGCGCGGATCGACGTCGGATCCGGGTCGAGCGCGTGGAACGACACGTACAGCGCATCCGCGGTGTAGCCGATGCGCACGATGGTCTTCACGGGCGCCGGGGTGTTGTCGCCGGGCTGGATGTCGTAGGCGATCTCCTGCACCAACGCGCCCTGCCACGCGGCATCGTCGAGCTTGCCGTCGATCGCGATGTCGCCTTGCAGCTTGGGGATGCTGCCACCGGGCACGTAGCGGGCATCCGCGGTCGGCGTGGCGGATGTCTGCGCGAAGGCGGGGCTGCCCAAGGCGGACAGGCAGGCGAGCGCAAGGGCGCAGTGTCGAATCGGAAGCATGCGTCGATGCAAGGCGGTGGGCTTGCGTCAACGGTGCATGAATGCGGACAGAAACAGGAGTGCTGCAAGTCGGGGTGACGATGGTCATGTCGCGCGAACGGCAGCGTCAGACCCGCGGCGCTAAACTCGGAGGTTTCCGTCACCCGGTGCCTCCCATGCGCAAGTCGCTGCTCGCCGCTTCCATCACCCTTTGCATCGCCGCCTGCCAGCAGCAGGCGCCGCAGGCCAGTGCGCCTGCGACGACGACTCCGGCCACCGCCAGCGTGCCGGCCCCCCAATCCACGGAGGCCGTGGTGGACGAGCATTCCTATTCGCAGCCGGACAAGGTCCGCACCACCGATCTCGCCCTCGACCTCGCGCTCGACTTCGCCAAGAAGACGATCTCCGGCACCTCGACCTACACCCTCGACTGGCTCGACAGGAACGCGACCCAGTTCGTCCTCGATACCCGCGACATCACCATCCAGAAGGCCGAAGGTCAGGGTGCCGACGGCCAGTGGCATGAGCTGAAGTTCGCGCTCGCTCCGGCCGACAAGATCCTCGGCAGCAAGCTCACCGTCGAGACGCCGGACCGTCCCGCCAAGGTGCGCCTGACCTACGTGACTTCGCCGAATGCATCCGGCCTGCAGTGGCTGGACCCGGCGATGACGGAAGGCAAGAAGACGCCCTTCATGTTCAGCCAGTCGCAGCAGATCCACGCACGCAGCTGGGTGCCGTTGCAGGACACGCCGCAGATCCGCTTCACCTATTCCGCGCATGTCACCGCGCCGAAGAACGTGATGGTGCTGATGAGCGCCGACAACAAGCCGGACGCGCAGCGCACCGGCGACTACACCTTCCGCATGCCGCAGAAGATCCCGTCCTACCTGCTGGCGATCGCCGCGGGCGACCTGGTGTTCAAGCCGATCAACAAGCGCAGCGGCGTGTGGGCGGAACCGGCGATGGTCGGCAAGGCCGAGAAGGAGTTCGAGGACACCGGCAAGATGATCGATACCGCCGAGAAGTTGTACGGCCCGTATCGCTGGGATCGCTACGACCTGCTGGTGCTGCCGCCGTCCTTCCCCTATGGCGGCATGGAGAATCCGCGCCTGACCTTCGCCACCCCGACCGTGATCGTCGGCGACAAGTCGCTGGTGTCGCTGGTCGCGCATGAACTCGCGCACAGCTGGTCGGGCAACCTCGTCACCTTCGCCACCGACAAGGACGCGTGGTTGAACGAAGGCACCACCACCTACGTGCAGAGCCGCATCACCGAAGCGCTGTACGGCGTCGACGCCAAGGACATGGAGAACGCGATCGACCGCGGCGAACTGGCCGAGGAATACAAGACGCTCGATCCCAAGTTGCAATTGCTGTCGTTGAAACCGGGCACGCTGGCCGATCCCGACGGTTCGTCGAGCGCGACCGTCTACACCAAGGGCGCGTGGTTCTGGCAGTGGCTGGAACAGAAATACGGCCGTGACGTGTTCGATCCTTTCCTGAAGGGCTATTTCTACCACTTCGCCTTCCAGAGCATCACCACCAAGCAGATGCTCGACTACCTCAAGACCAATCTGATCGATGCCCATCCCGGCAAGGTGACGATGGCCGAGGTCGAGAAGTGGATCTACGAGCCGGGCATCCCCGACGACGCGCCCAAGACCGATTCGAAGAAGTTCGACGCCGTCGACGTCTCGCTCAAGACCTGGCTGGATGGCGGGATCCTGCCGCCCAAGGCGACCACCGACAAGTACAGCACGCAGGAATGGGTGCACTTCATCGAGGGCCTGCCGCCGACGCTCAAGACCGAGCAGCTCAAGGCGCTCGACGACGCCTACCACTTCACCGGCACGCCCAATGGCGAGATCGCGATGCGCTGGTATCCGCTCAC
>JASLDW010000123.1 GCA_030151365.1 Lysobacter sp.
CTCGCAGTGTTCGTCGTACGACGAACACTGCGAGAAGAAAACAGCCGAGTCCCCATGCCGCTGCCGGGGCCGGCGTACGGCCGCCCGGCTCGAGCGGCCGGCGCCTACAGCTAAGTCTCTGATCGACCCTGCAACAATCAAGACGATTACTGGAAAGTGAGGAACAATGGCTAAGCTTATTCTGTCCGGCTATTCCGACGACAACATCGAGCTAGACGGAGATTTCGTAGAGGAGTACCTCTGCTACGAGGGGCTTAGGCTCACGTTCGCCGAGGGCTTCTCGATCGTTGGATTCTACAATCGGAACGGCTTCTGGAAGTTCCACCCGGAGAATCTCACTGTGCTAGTGGTGGAAACAGTCTTCGAGGCTAACGACGAGGAGCGTGACGGTGAATCTCGGAGCGAGGAGTACGATCGCTTCGGTCCGAGCTACAGCGACATCTTCGTGCTGGAAGGGGCGTTCACTCCCGAGCCAGTCGCGACAGAAGAGATCCCCAGGAGCGAGATTCAGGCTAACCCTGAGCTTCAGGCTCTATGGGACTGGGATCTCCCCGAAGCCTGAACGGCGACAGCTAAGCCAAAAGCCGATTTTTCGACGGTCTTCTTCGGTGATACTATAGATCCACCTAGAAAAGGAATCTACGATGACCACAGCACCCAACGGCCGCGAACCTCTCGACGAGCTTTTCGGCTTCGTGAAGGCAGCACAGCCTCTCCTCGACACCATCACTAGTCTAGCCGGCCAAGTCAACAGAAGACCGGATGGCGCCCCCCAGGAGGCGCCAGTGAAAGCTACTGAACTTCCCAGTATGCTCGCTGCCGCGAAGAAGTCCTGGGATGACGGGCTCAAGCAGAGCGACCTATCCGGTAAAGAGCGAGAGTTTCTCCGGGGTCAGGCGGAGCTCATCGTCAACTATCTCCTCACCACAGGGGAACTTGAGTTCACGGAGCTAGCCCCCGACACGGGAGCTCTCGTTCACCTGGTGGCCGGCAGAATCGTCGGCTACTGAGGAACCGACGTGCCAATGCAGACGTTTCTCCCCTTTCCGAGCTTCGCAGATAGTGGAGCAGTGCTCGATAGAGCGAGGCTCGGAAAGCAGCGGGTGGAAACGTTCCAAATCGTGCAAAGGCTCCTCGGAGAGAGGCTAGTGACTGGAGAAAAAGACGCTGATGGTCGAATGATAGACTGGCCAGAGCCACAGTGGAGAAGAGAGCCGATCGCCACCGGAGGGTGGGATCACCACCCCGCTAAACTCATGTGGGAAGGTTCAGAGTTAGTCCTCTATCGCTACCAGAAAGCCATCTGTGGAGAGTGGACTAGCCGAGGCTATAGGGATAGTACCCTCAGGAAAACCGAATTCCTTCTGGAGCCCCATTGGAGCGACCTAGGGGAGGCTGGAGCAGACGAAAACCCCAGCTGGCTCGGGGACGAGGACTTCCACCTTTCCCACCGGAGCAACCTTCTTCGCAAAGATCCAGGCTACTATCTTTCAGCCTTCGGTCCGATCCCCCTAGACCTCCCCTACGTTTGGCCTCAGGGAAAAGAAAGTCTATTTGACGGGACTTCGAAAAAGTTGATATAGTATTCTCATCGGGCCCCCAGGAGCGGCTACTTATCCTGTTAATATAAATCCGCCGTTCCAATTTTCCCGATGCTAAACTTAAACTGAAGAATTGACTTAGAATCTCGAACAAGATATACTAGAACTTGTTGGGCACCCGAAAGCGGCTACTTTTATTTGGAAAACGATCGCCGTTTTACCTTTCCCAACACCAATACTTGAAGGAGTATACTATGTCAACGATCACCCAGGACTTCCGCGTCAGCGCTCTTCGGGCAGGCTTCATCGTGGAGTCGAAGACCCCGAGTCCCATCAGCACTCAGCTGGCCTACGCCGCCAGCCTCGAGTTTGCGAACCTCGGTTTCCGCGTGGAGCCGACGGCAGTAGCAACTCTCTCCCTCAAGACAGTCGAGGAGACCCTCAAGGCCGCTCGAACCGTCATCGGCGACGACCGAGCCATGACTCCAATCTACCCGGGCTTCCCGAAGCAGGTAGAGGATCTCGACAGCCTTACCCTCATCTTCGAGCAGATCTTCCACTACTGGACCGGCGGGGCGTTCCTTCCGAACTATCCGGACGTTGCTCGCGAGGGCCTTCCCCTCGAAGATATGGCCCGTGCCGACAGGCCACTGACCGTCGTCTCTAGCTCCGTAGCGTCGAAGGGTGTCATCGCGAACCTGCTCGCGAACCCGGTGGCCGTGAGTCCGGCCGAACGTGATCTCGTCTCTGGGGCAGTGAAGCAGCTCGCTCTCACTGCCGGCCAGGCTGCAGCTGTGGTTACGAAAGTCCCGAACGGCGAGAACCTCGCTGTCTACATGGGCGCCGTGAAGGACCTCAAGCGATCCTCCGCAAGCGAGCTTGTTCTCGCGTTCGTTCCGCTTGCTCGGAACCTCGATCAGCTCCTCCGGGTCGTGCTCACTGCAGCCGCTTTTCCGGTGGATGGAGCCGACGTGCGTTTCAAGCGTGCCGTCGAGAATCTCTCCGACGGTGACGCTCGCACAGTGAAGTTCCAGCAGCTTTCGAAGCCGGCTCGCCGGGCCATCGTGGCTCGCATCGCCGAACTTTCGGATGGATTCCACGCCGATGCTCTCGTGAGCCGGAACAGCCTCTGGCGCCGCTCCCTCCGGTTGATCCACAGCTACGACTTCGCCGGCACAGCCGGCGCGAAGCGAGCTCTGGACATCGTCCACGGGAACATCGACTACCGGACGTTCAACAGCCAGGTGGAGGCAGCCATGGCTGCAGGCCAGGTGGAAGATGCCGTGGAGCTGCTCGCAGCGAACCAGCCGGGGAACCTCCTCCGGCGGCTCGTCGCCCTCCTCCGACTCTGCTCGACCGATCGCCAGGCTAAGGCTCTCGCCGACGCTGTAGCCTCGGTCGGTGGCAGTTCGAAGCTCACCACGCTCATCTCTTGCTACAACGGCGTGCTCGCCGCCAACAGCACCATGCCGAAGCTCACGAAGGTAGCCGGTCGAACGAACACTCTCCGGACGGAGGAAGTGAAGCCGGTGGACGACAGCCACATCCTACTCGTCATCGACGGGATCACCACGGCGATCCTCGCAGTCCTCTCGAAGAAGGCCGCTCCGGCTGGGCCTGTTCCGGTGGAGTCCACCGTGGCTGTGCCGCTCATCGTCCGCGATGCTGCTAAGGCCGACCGCACGCTCGACCGGGGGACGCGTATCGCTATCCCCGGTGACGGCAAGATTCTCCGGGTCTTCGGCCACTGGAACAACAATCAGTCCCGTTCTGGCTACATGGACGTTGGTGCTGTGGTTCTCGACGAAAATCTCAACGTCCTTTCCACGAGCACCTGGAACACTTGGCAGAGCGCCCGCTCCTGGAGCACCTATTCGGGAGACTGCAACGTCTACCCGGGTGGAGACGCCGCTGAGTACATCGACGTGAAGCTGGCTCAGCTCAAGTCGATGTACCCGAACGCTGCGTGGGTTGCCGCCACCGTCCAGTCCTATTCGGGCTGGCCGATCGATCAAGTCGACTTCATCGCTGGAGCGATGCTCCGGAGCTCCGGTCAGAAGGGGAAGGTTTTCGATGCGCGAAGCGTAGCGACCGCGTTCCACCCGACCACTGAGTCGACTCACTCGATCCCCTACGTTGTGGACCTGGAGACCAACGAACTCGTCTGGCTCGAC
>JASLDW010000091.1 GCA_030151365.1 Lysobacter sp.
AGATTCCGATGTATTCCTCACCCGTCCGCCACTCGCCACCCAGAGAGCAAGCTCTCCTGTGCTGCCGTTCGACTTGCATGTGTTAGGCCTGCCGCCAGCGTTCACTCTGAGCCAGGATCAAACTCTTCACTTAAGTTTTTCTGGACTTCACCCCGGAGGGTTGATCCAAATGATTTGAGTGCAGAGTCCGATCGAGCTCGAAATCACTCGCTTGCTATGCAATTGAATTGACTTGCGCTCTTTCGAACATCTACGTGGACAACGCCACCATCAGACGTCCGCACAAGTTTCCTGCGTACACCTTTTCACAGAACCGGTTGGGCCTCAGCGCCTTCCCCGTTTTGCCCCGTTCGCGTTTCGCGTCAGGGAGCCAGCTACTATACAACGTTTTTCGCTACCGTCAACACCTTGCAGCGAAATTTTTTCTTTCGATTCGCTTCGAAGTTTTCGCCGAAGTGAGCCGCACATCTTAACTCGTTTTTCACTGCCGTCAACACCTTGCAGCGAAATTTTTTCTTTCCCTCACTTCGACGTTTCCGCCGAGGTGAGCCGCACATGATAGCGCGATTTCCGTGTCCGTCAACTGCTTTCTTCGTTGCCGAAGGCCGCTGCGTCAGGCCGGGCTGCGAATAATACGGCAGATGAATGGGGAGTCAAGCGTTTTCTTCGACGAATTTTCTTGACCCTTGCCGGGCAACCGGCAAGATGCACGGATTCCCCCCATTTTCATGGTCGAAACCGATGCGCCAGATCCGCCTCGCCCTGTTCGTTTCCCTGTCCCTGCTGGCTTCCGGCTGCGCGAGTTCGGCGCAATCCACCGCCTGGGTGGAGCTGCAGGGCCATCGTTATGACGTGGAATTGGCGAAAACCGAGGATCAACGTGAACGCGGGCTGATGTTCCGGGACAGCATGGCCGGCGACCACGGCATGTTGTTCATCCACGACCGCGAGGAACCGCAGGCCTACTGGATGAAAAACACCAAGATTCCGCTGGATATCCTCTATTTCGACAACGGCCTGAAGCTGGTGGCGCAACAGCGCAATGTCCCGCCCTGCACCTTGGGCGACCAGTGCCCGCCTTATCCGAGCAATGCCCCGGCGCGCTACGTGCTGGAGCTGAACGCCGGCCAGGCCGACGCGATGGACCTGAAGGATGGCGCCGTGCTGGCGGTCAAGCCGGGCGTGACGCCGGCGAAATAAGCCGATTCGGCAGGACCGAGGACCGGGGCCTGTTTTCAGACCTCGGTCATCTCGAAATCTTCCTTGGTCACCCCGCAATCCGGGCATGTCCAGGTATCCGGAACGTCTTCCCAGCGGGTTCCCGGGGCAATCCCCTCTTCCGGCAGGCCCAACGCCTCGTCATAGATGAAGCCGCAGACCACGCACATCCAAGTGCGGTAGGGGGCGGTTTCGACGGCGACGGCGGAATCGGACATGGTTTCGTGGGATGCGGGAAGATGCGCCATTGTCCCACGCGCACCGCCCACGCTCCATGTCACTGCGAAACACCTTGTTGCCGCGCCGCGGCCTCTACCTGATCACGCCGGAGGAGCCGGACAGCACGCGGCTGGTGGATCGCGTCCGCGCCGTGCTGCCGTTCGCGGCGCTGCTGCAATACCGCGACAAGCTGTCCGACGCGGATGCGCGGCTGGAACGCGCGATCGTGCTGAAGGCACTGTGCGACGGGTTCGAGGTGCCGCTAGTCGTCAATGACGACGTCGCGCTGGCGAAAGCCGCGGGAGCGTCCGGCGTGCACCTGGGCGAGGACGACGGCGCGATCGCCGATGCACGTGCGCGACTGGGCGACCACGCGATCATCGGCGCAAGTTGCTATGACCGCATCGATCTCGCGCACGCCGCTGTTGCGCAGGGCGCGGATTACGTCGCGTTCGGTGCGTTGTTCCCCTCGCCCACCAAACCGCAGGCGCGACGCGCGACGCCGGAACTGTTCGCGCAGACGGCAGCGCTCGGCGTGCCGCGAGTGGCGATCGGCGGCATCACGCCGGACAATATCGACATGGCGGTTGCAGCAGGCGCCGATCTGGCCGCCGTGATCAGCGGCGTATTCGACGCCCCCGATCCCGTGACCGCCGCGAGCACCTGCGCCAACGCCTTCGATTGAAACATTCACCAAGAGAGCCATCCATGGATACCGCACGTTCGCACGCCCTCTTCACCCGCGCCCGGGAACTGATGCCCGGCGGCGTCAATTCGCCGGTGCGCGCGTTCAAGTCGGTGGGTGGCGAACCGTTCTTCACCGCGCGCGCGGAGGGCCCATACCTGTTCGATGCCGACGGCAACCGTTACATCGACTACGTCGGCTCCTGGGGGCCGATGATCGTCGGCCACAACCACCCGAAGGTGCTGGACGCGGTGATCGCCGCGGCGCGCGACGGCCTGTCGTTCGGTACGCCGAATCCGCTCGAAGTGACGATGGCGGAAACGATCACGCGACTGATTCCGAGCTGCGAGATGGTGCGCATGGTGAATTCCGGCACCGAAGCGACGCTGTCGGCGATCCGCCTGGCGCGCGGCGCGACCGGGCGTGCGCGCATCGTCAAGTTCGAGGGCTGCTACCACGGCCACGGCGACTCCTTCCTGGTGAAGGCCGGCAGCGGCGCGCTGACCTTCGGCGTGCCGACCTCGCCGGGCGTGCCCAAGGCGCTGGCCGACCTCACCCTGACGCTGCCTTACAACGACATCGAGGCGGCGCAGAAACTGTTCGACGAACACGGCGCCGACATCGCGGCGCTGATCATCGAGCCGGTGGTTGGCAACGCCAACTGCCTGCCACCGCGCGATGGCTATCTGCAGGCGCTGCGCGAGCTGTGCACGCAATACGGCGCACTGCTGATCTTTGATGAGGTGATGACCGGCTTCCGCGTGGCGCTGGGCGGCGCGCAGGCGCGCTATGGCGTGACCCCGGACCTCTCCACCTTCGGCAAGGTGATCGGCGGCGGCATGCCGGTCGGCGCCTATGGCGGTCGCCGCGAGCTGATGCAACAGATCGCACCGGCCGGCCCGATCTACCAAGCTGGCACCCTGAGCGGCAATCCGGTGGCGATGGCGGCGGGACTGGCGATGCTCGATCTGATCCAGGCACCGGGCTTCTACGCAGAGTTGGAAGCTAAGACGAATGCGCTGTGCGATGGCCTGGAAGCGGCCGCGCGCGATGCCGGCATCGCGTTCACGACCCAGCGCGTCGGCGGCATGTTCGGCCTGTTCTTCAGCAGCGAGAAAGTCGATACCTATGCGCAGGCGGTGGCCTGCGATACCGCGCGGTTCAACCGGTTCTTCCACGCGATGCTGGAACGCGGCGTGTTCCTGGCGCCTTCGGCGTTCGAGGCCGGCTTCATGTCTTCCGCGCATGCCCAGGCCGATATCGACGCCACGATCGCGGCCGCGCGCGCGGCGTTCGCGGAGCTTGCCGCTTGATGGCTGCGCCCACCTGCATCCTGTTCGACCTCGACCACACGCTGACCGACTACGACCACGAGCGCCGCGTGCAGGTGCTGGCGCAACGCATCGGCTTTTCGCCAGCGAGCGTCCACGCCGAACTGTTCACCTCAGGGCTGGAACGCGAATCCGACCTCGGCCTGCACGATCCCGAAGGCCATGCCCGCGCGATCTCGCGGCGGCTGGGCGTTCCGGTGACGCTGGAAGACTGCGTCGTCGCCCGCGCCGCGGCGATGGCGCCGTATCCGGAGATGATCGAACTGGTGCGGGAACTGTCCGGCCGCGCGACGCTGGCCATCCTCACCAACAACGGCTTGCTGGTGCGCGACCACTTCGCGGCGATCTGCCCGGAATTCGCGGAATTCTTCGGCGACCGCGTGTTCTGCTCGGCGCTGTTCAAGCTCGCCAAGCCCGATCCTGCGATCTTCCTCGCCTGCGCCGAACGATTGGGCATCGCGCCGGAACGGATCCTGTTTACCGACGACAAGGCCGCGAACGCCGACGGGGCGCGCGCCGCCGGGTTGCAGGGGCATCACTTCCGCGATGCCGCGACCTTGCGCGCGGATTTGGTCGCGAACGGATTGCTCGCGGCCTGAGCCGAGGTCGCCTCAGGCGGCGATCCAGGCCTGCAACGCGCGTTCGAGTCGCGCCAACCCCTCAGCCACATCGTCATCCCCGATGTTGAGCGCGGGCACGAAGCGCAGCACGTCGGGACCGGCCTGCAACAGCAGCAAGCCGTTGGCGGCGGCGTGGTCGAGGATCGCGCCGGCCTTGCCCGCGTGTTCCGGCTTCAGCACTGCGCCCAGCATCAGACCGCGACCGCGCACCTGCGAGAACAGCCCAAGCCTCTCATTGATCTTCGCCACGCCATCGCGGATCGCCTGCGACTGGCGGGCGACATTGGCTTCGATCGACGACGATGACAACTCGCGCAAGGCGACGCGCGCGACCGCGGCCGCCAGCGGATTGCCGCCGAAGGTGGTGCCGTGCGAGCCGTATTGCAGCGTTTCCGCGGCTTTTTCGCCGACCAGCATCGCGCCGATCGGGAAGCCGCCACCGAGCGCCTTGGCCAGCGTGACGACATCGGGCTTCACTTCGTCCTGCCAGTGCGCGAACAGCGTGCCGGTGCGGCCCATGCCGGCCTGGATCTCGTCGAGGACCAGCAGGGCGCCATGGCGATCGCACAACCCGCGCACCCCGCGCAGATAGCCGTCGGCGGCCGGGATCACCCCGCTCTCGCCCTGCACCGGCTCCAGCATCACCGCGCAGACGTCGCCGGCGGCCATCGCCGCGTCGAGTTGCGCGAGATCGTTGAAGTCGACGTATCGGAACCCCTGCGGCAGCGGTTCGTAGCCTTCCTGGTATTTCGGTTGCGCGGTCGCGGTGACCGCGGCCAGCGTGCGGCCGTGGAAACTGCCGCGGAAGGTGATGATGACGCGGCGCTCGGCCGGACGCCCCTGCGCGGCGGCGTAACGACGCACCAGCTTGATCGCGGCCTCGTTGGCTTCCGCACCGGAATTGCAGAAGAACACGCGGGTGGCAAAACGCGATGCCACGACCAGCTCTTCCGCCAATCGCAGCGGCGGCTCGGAATAGAAGACGTTGCTGGTGTGCCAGAGCTTGCCGGCCTGCACGGTCAGCGCATCGACAAGCGCGGGATGCGCGTGGCCGAGGCCGCAGACGGCGATGCCGGCGCCGAAATCGACGTATTCGCGGCCTTCGGCGTCCCAGACGCGCGAGCCCTGGCCGCGATCCAGCACCATCTCGCGCTGGCGATAGACCGGGACGAGGCGATCGCGGCCGATGTCGAGGAGATCTTGCGTGGTCATGGGCGTGTTCCGATTGAAGCGGATTCCTCGGCCGAGCCTTGGAATGACAGTGTGTGATTACCAGGTGCCGGTGTTGGGCATCGACGCCCAGGGCTCCTGCGGCGGCAGGTGGCCATCCTGCAGGATCTCGATCGAGATCAGGTCGGGCGAACGCACGAAGGCCATGTGGCCGTCGCGCGGCGGGCGATTGATCGTCACGCCCATCGCCTGCAGGCGCGCGCAGGTGGCGTAGATGTCGGCGACGCGGAAGGCGAGGTGGCCGAAATTGCGCGCGCTTCCGTAGTCCTCGGTCTTGCCGTCGGCGTCCGGCCAGTTGTACGTCAACTCGATCTCGGCATTCGGCGTTTCATCGGCGGCGAGGAAGACCAGGGTGTAGCGGCCCTTCTCGTTCTCCATCCGCCGGGTTTCCTTCAGCCCCAGTCCTTCGCAGAAGAAGCGCAGCGTGGCGTCGAGGTCGCGCACGCGGATCATGGTGTGGAGGTATTTCATCGCGCAGGGATCCAGGTCGATCTAGTCAGAGAAACAGGTCGGGCAGCAGCGACTTCGTCGGGTCGACGGCGTATTGCGCGAAGTCGGTGACGCCGGCCTCGCGCAGCACGTCCTCGTCGATGAAGAAGCGACCAGTATTGGACTTGGCATCGCGCACGAGGATCGCCTGCGCGGCATCGGCGACGATCTCGGGCTTGCGGCAACGATCGATTTCGATGCCGGGAATCATGTTGAGCGCATCGGTCGCGACGATGGTCTTCGGCCACAGCGCATTGATCGCCACGCCCTTGCGCCCGAACTCGCCGGCGAGGCCCAGTGTGACCAGGCTCATGCCCATCTTGGCAAGCGTGTAGGCGGTGTGGCCGGCCCACCATTTCGGGTCCAATGACGGCGGCGGCGCCAAGGTGAGGATGTGCGGGTTCGCCGACTTCATCAGTTCCGGCAGGCAGGCTTGTGCGCACAGGAAGGTGCCGCGCGAATTGACGCCGGTCATCAGGTCGTAGCGCTTCATCGGGGTATCGAGCGCGCCGGCCAGCCAGATCGCGCTGGCGTTGTTGACGAGGATGTCGAGCCCGCCGAATTCCTTGACGGTCGCGGCGACCGCGGCATGGACCTGGTCTTCCTCGCGGATGTCGCACTGGACCGCCAGCGCTTGGCCGCCGGCGGCGCGCACTTCCCCGGCGACACTGTGGATGGTGCCCGGCAGCTTGGGGTTGGGCACGCCCGACTTGGCGACGATGGCGATATTGGCGCCGTCGCGGGCGGCGCGCAGGGCGATGGCACGGCCGATGCCGCGCGAGGCGCCGGTGATGAGGAGGGTCTTGCCGCGCAATGTGGACATGAGCTGACTTCCCGGAGATCGAAACGGAAGTCTAAGGCACGATACGGCCACGTGTGGTCACGAACTTGCCTCGGGACAACACGCCGGGCGAGCATGCACGCAGCTCCTGCCGCGTGCCGACATGACCATCTTTCCCGTGCTTCGCATCACCGCTGCCCTCTCTTTCGCGTTCGTGGCGATGTTCCAGTCCGCGGCTGTTCGCGCCGAAGCCGGCAATGGCACATTGCGACTCGACGTCGACGCCCGCGACATCGAACGCCACATCCAGCAGGTGAAATTGCGCATCCCGGTGACGCCGGGCCCGCTGACACTGGTGTATCCGCGCTGGATTCCCGGCCATCACGCGCCGACCGGACCGCTCAACCAGATCGCCGGGCTGGTATTCCGCGCCAATGGCCGGGTGCTGCGCTGGCGGCGCGATCCGGTCGACATGTACGCCTTCCAGCTCGAGATTCCGGCGGACGTGTCGGAGCTGGAGGCCGAATTCCAGTACTTCAGCCCGACTTCGAAGTCGCAGGGCCGCATCGCGACGACGCCGGACATGCTGGCGATCCAGTGGCATCGCCTGTTGCTGTATCCGGCAGGGAAGCCGGTCGCAGACCAGCGCATCGAAGCAACATTGCATCTTCCGTCGAACTGGCAATCAGCGAGTTCGCTGGATACGATTTCGCGCAGCGCCGACGCCATCCGCTATGGCTGGACTTCGGTCGAGACGCTGGTCGATTCGCCGGTCTACGCAGGCGCACATCTCCGCACGATCGCGCTTGCCCAAGGCCCGCAGCCGGTGGCGCTGGACGTGATGGCCGACGATGCCGGCGCCCTCGACATCACGCCGGGCGTGCTGGCCGCGCACCGCGCACTGGTGGCGCAGGCCGACCGCGTGTTCGGCCCGCGCCCGTTCGCGCACTACGACTTCCTGCTCGCGGTGTCGAAGCAGTTCTCGGGCATCGGGCTGGAACACCAGCAATCCAGCGAGAACGGCATGCACGCAGGCTACCTGCTCGGCGAAACGCCCTTTGTCGACAACGATCTGCTGGCGCATGAATATGTCCACGCTTGGAACGGCAAGTGGATGCGTCCGCAACCGACGTGGACGCCCGATTACCAACAGCCGATGCGCAATTCGCTGCTGTGGATGTACGAAGGGCAGACGCAGTACTGGGCCTTCGTGCTGGCGGCGCGCAGCGGCCTGTACACGCGCGACCAGGCGCTGGCGGTGTTGGCCCGCAATGCCGCCGAAGTCGAGACGCGCAGCGGACGGCATTGGCGCGATCTAGAGGACACCGGCAACCAGGGCATCATCGATTTCGACGGATCGCCGCAGGCATTCGAAGACTGGCAGCGCGGCTACGATTTCTACACCGAGGGCTCGTTGCTGTGGATGGACGTCGACGCACGAATGCGCGAACTGTCGGGCGGACGCCGCAGCCTCGACGATTTCGCCCGCGCGTTCTTTGCCGGGCCGGCGGGTCCGCGCGCGACCAAGCGCTATGGCGAGGCGGACATCATCGCGACGCTGCGATCGATCGAGCCGAAGGAAGACTGGGCGCGCTTCCTCGACCAGCGCCTGCACGGCCACGAAGCCGCGCCCAATGGATGGCTGGCGCGCAATGGCTGGAAACTGGCCTGGAAGGACGCCGCCAACGCCGCGGTCGCCGACAGCGAACAGAGCGGCAGCCATCGCGATTTCAGCTATTCGCTGGGACTGGTGATCGGCAACGAGGGCGATGTCCGGCAGGTGCGCTGGAACAGCCCGGCGTGGCGCGCGGGCATGGCCCGCGACATGCGCGTGATCGCGGTGAACGGACGCAGTTACGATGGCGAACGGCTGGACAACGCCCTGCGCGACGCGATGCGTTCGCACCAACCCACGACGCTGCTGATCCGCGACCAGGACGCCGTGCGCAGTGTTGTCATTCCCTACTTCGACGGGCCGCGCCAGCCGCATCTGGAACGGATTCCGGACACCACCGATTCGCTCGCGGCGCTGCTTGCGCCACGCTGACCGGCATCAGCCGTTGCGCAACGCCTCGACGAAACGCCGCGGCGCGCCATCGAAGCCGCCGTTCGACATGAACACCACGTGGTCGCCCGCGCGCACGCGCTTGCGCAGCTCGGCGATCAGGGCATCGGCGTCGGGGACTGCGACCGCTTCGCCGTGCACGGCTCCGATCACCTTGGCGGCGTCCCACGGCAGTTCCGGGCGGGCGAGGAAGACCACCGCATCGGCGCCTTCCAGCGACGGCGCCAGCGCATCGGCGTGGGCGCCGAGGCGCATCGAATTGCTGCGCGGCTCCATCGCCACCACGATCCGCGCATTGCCGACGCGCGCGCGCAAACCGGCCAGCGTGGTCATGATCGCGGTCGGATGGTGGGCGAAATCGTCGTAGACGGTGACGTCATTCACTTCGCCCACCACTTCCAGACGGCGCTTGACGCTGCGGAAATTGGCCAGCGACGGGATCGCCGACGCGACATCGACACCCACCGCATGGCAGGCCGCCAGCGCGGCGAGTCCGTTCATCACGTTGTGACGGCCGAGCATCGGCCAGTGCACGGTTCCGACCTGTACGCCCTTGTGGATGACGTCGAAGACGCTGCCATCGGCCTCGACCAGTCGCGCCGACCAATCGAACCCGTCGCCGATGCCGAAGGTTTCGACCGGCGTCCAGCAGCCCATCTCCAGCACGCGCTTGAGGTTCCTGTCTTCGCCATTGACGATCAGGCGGCCGTTGCCGGGCACCGTGCGCACGAGGTGGTGGAACTGGCGCTCGATCGCGGCGAGGTCGGGGAAGATGTCGGCGTGGTCGTATTCGAGGTTGTTGAGGATCGCGACCCGCGGACGGTAGTGGACGAACTTGCTGCGCTTGTCGAAGAAGGCGGTGTCGTATTCGTCGGCTTCGACCACGAACTCCCTGCCCTTGCCGATGCGCGCGGAGGCGCCGAAATCCTCGGCGACGCCACCGATCAGGAAGCCCGGCGCACGGCCGGCGGCTTCCAGCAGGAAGGTGGCGATGGTGGTGGTCGTGGTCTTGCCGTGGGTGCCGGCGACCGCGATCGTGGTGCGGCCGGGCAAGACATGGTCGCGCAACCATTCCGCGCCTGAGGTGTAGGCGAGCGCGTGGTCGAGCACGTGTTCGACCGCCGGATTGCCGCGCGACAACGCATTGCCGATGACAATCGCGTCGCAGTCGGGCGAGATATTGCCGGGCGCGTAGCCCTGGCTGAGCTGGATGCCGAGTTTTTCCAGCTGGGTGGACATCGGCGGATACACCGCCTGGTCGCTGCCTTCGACCGTATGGCCGAGTTCGCGCGCGAGTGCGGCAACGCCGCCCATGAAGGTGCCGGCGATGCCGAGGATGTGCAGTTTCATGTTGCCTTCGGGATAACGGGATTCCTCAACCAACCGCGTGGCCGGCGCCAAGCGATTCGATGATGCGGGCGAACACTTCGTCGAGGCTGCCGACGCCATCGACCGCGCGCAGGATGTCGTGCTGTCGATAGTGGTCGATCACCGGAGCGGTCTGGTCGGCGTAGACCTGAAGGCGCGTGCGCACCGATTCCGGAGTGTCGTCGGCGCGACCCTCGGCCTTGGCACGGCCGGCGATGCGTTCGACCAGCAGTTCCGACGGCACTTCCAGCAGCACGGCGACGTCGGCGGGCTGGCCGATCTTCGCCAGCAACACGTCGAGGGCCTGCGCCTGGGCGCGGTTGCGCGGATAGCCATCGAGGATGAAACCGTTGGCGGTGTCGGGGCGCGAGAAGCGGTCCTCGAGCATGCCGAGCAGGATGGCGTCGCTGACCAGTTCGCCGCGCGCCATCACTTCCTTCGCCTCCAGGCCCAGCTTGCTGCCGGCCGCCACTTCCGCCCGCAGCAGGTCGCCGGTGGAAATGTGCGGAACCTGCAGATGTTCCTTCAGGCGAACGGCCTGCGTGCCTTTGCCGGAACCGGGGGGACCGAGGAGAACCAGTCGCATGCTCACTCCATGTAGGACCAACAATTCCCGGACGCTGGACTCGATCCGGACTCCATGCCAGCTTAACGCATCCCGCCCGAAAATCCCCCGCATGGCACGCCCGACATCCCCCCAAGGCACCCTGCTGTACGCCCAGTCCGGCGGCGTCACCGCGGTCATCAACACCACGGCGGCCGCCGTGATCGCCGAGGCCCGCGCACGCAAGGTGAAAGTGCTGGCCGCCCGCAACGGCATCCTCGGCGCGCTTGGCGACGATCTTTTCGATACCTCCACGCTGGCGCCGGCGCAGGTGCGGATGCTGGCCCACACCCCGGGTGGCGCCTTCGGCAGTTGCCGGGTCAAGCTGAAATCGCTGGAAGAGGACCGCGCCCGCTACGAACAGCTGCTGGAGACGTTCCGCCGCCACGACGTGCGCTGGTTTCTCTACAACGGCGGCAAAGATTCCGCCGACACCGCCTTGAAGGTGTCGCAGCTGGCGCAGGAGTTCGGCTATCCGCTGACCTGCATCGGCGTGCCCAAGACCGTCGACAACGATCTCGCCGTCACCGACTGCTGCCCGGGCTTCGGCTCGGCGGCGAAATACACCGCGGTCTCGGTGCGCGAATGCGCGCTCGACGTCGCCGCGATGGCCAGGACATCGACCAAGGTCTTCGTCTACGAGGCGATGGGTCGCCACGCCGGCTGGCTGGCTGCCGCTGCGGGGCTGGCCGGGCGCGGTGAAGATGAAGCACCACACATCATCCTGTTCCCCGAACGGGCCTACGACGAAGCGGCGTTCCTGGCCCAGGTGAAGTCGGTGGTGGAACGCGTCGGCTGGTGCGTGGTGGTCGCGAGCGAAGGCATCCGCGATGCCGATGGCCGCTTCGTCGCCGACGCCGGCGCCGCCAAGGACGCCTTCGGCCACACGCAACTGGGCGGCGTCGCCGCGCATCTCGCCGGACGCGTGCAGCAGGAACTCGGACTGAAGGTGCACTGGACGCTGCCCGACTACCTGCAGCGCTCGGCGCGCCACATCGCATCGCAAACCGATTTCGAGCAGGCACGCGCGGTCGGACGCAAGGCCGTGCAATACGCATTGAAAGGCCTGAACGCGACGATGCCGGTGATCCAGCGCATCGCCGATTCGCCCTATCGCTGGAAGATCGTGCCGGCGCCGCTGTCGTCGATCGCCAACGCCGAGAAGAAGATGCCGGCGGAATTCATTCGCGGCGACGGTTACGGCATCACCGACGCGGCGCGCCGTTATCTGCAACCGCTGATCCGCGGCGAAGCCTATCCGCCGTATGCGCGCGATGGCTTGCCGAAATACCTGGAACTCGATCCCGGCTGATGCGCACACTGCAACTCAAGGTCAAGCCCAACGCACGCACGCAATCACTCGCCCAGGGCGAGGACGGCGTGTGGCTGGCGCAGCTGAAATCGCCGCCGGTGGACGGCAAGGCCAACGCGGAGTTGATCGCGCTGCTGGCCGGTCATTTCGGTTGCCGCAAGGCCGACATCGCCATCAAGGCCGGCGCCGGCGGCCGCATGAAACTGGTGACGATCAAGGACTGATCGTCTACTTGCAGGCCTTTCCCTCGACATTGGTGGCGATGGCGTATTGCGGCAGCTGGTCGATGCCGTGGTTCTTCAAGGTGTCTTCCTTGCCGCCGATATACACGCGCGTGCGTCCCTGTGCATCCAGCTCCGGGGGCACCGCGGTCGCCGACGGCTTGCGCCAGATGCGCACCACCGCGACCTGGCCCGGGCATTCCGCGCTCGGCACCTGGATCATGTCGTTGAAGATCCAGCCATCGGCCTTGTTGGGTTTCGCTTCACCGGCATCGCGCAGGCGCACGCGCGGGTGGCAGGCCGGATTGGTGTTCACCACTTCCGACAGATAGGGCGCGTCCGGCTTGCCGGTGAACACGCCTTCGATGCGCGCGCAGGCTTCGGGAATATTGCGCAGGGTGTGGCGGACACCGACCGCTTGCGGCTTGCCGACATCGCGATGGAGTTCCGGTGTTTCCCCGGCCATGAGGGCGAAGCTGGCGGCGGACAGCGCAGTGAAAACGATCAGGCGGCGCATGCGAATTCCCGTGGATGGACTGCAGTCATGGCCATCAGGCTGGCATGGATTGCCTGAACGTTTTATTGCGCCACAACAAAGCCCGTCGCCGTGCTGTGCGATAGTCGATCCAGCTGCCGTTCATCTATGTCATACCCACCCAACCCAAGGGAGGCTTCATGCTGGAGCAGTACGGTCTTGTCCTGGCGCTGATCTGCGCCCTGATCGCAATTGGCTACGGACTGGTGTCCGCAAGCTGGATCAACCGGCAACCCGCCGGCAACGAACGCATGCAGGAAATCGCCGGCGCCATCCAGGTCGGTGCACGCGCCTATCTCAATCGCCAGTACTCGACGATCGCCATCGCCGGCGTGGTGCTGTTCCTGGTGATCGGAATGTTCCTGAGCTGGCCGACCGCGGTCGGCTTCCTGATCGGCGCGGTGCTGTCGGGCGCCGCCGGTTACATCGGCATGAACGTCTCGGTCCGCGCCAACGTACGCACCGCCGAAGCCGCGCGCACCGGCATGGGCCCGGCGATGAACGTCGCCTTCAGCGGTGGCGCGATCACCGGCATGCTGGTGGTCGGGCTTGGGCTGCTCGGCGTCGCCGGCTACTACTACGTGCTGACGCACATGGGCAAGTCGCAGGAAGACACCCTGCACGCGCTGGTCGGCCTCGCCTTCGGTTCGTCGCTGATCTCGATCTTCGCCAGACTTGGCGGCGGCATCTTCACCAAGGGCGCCGACGTCGGCGCCGACCTGGTGGGCAAGGTCGAAGCCGGCATTCCCGAGGATGATCCGCGCAACCCGGCGGTGATCGCCGACAACGTCGGTGACAACGTCGGCGACTGCGCCGGCATGGCCGCCGACCTGTTCGAGACCTACGCGGTCACGGTGATCGCGACGATGCTGCTCGGCGGCCTGATGATGACGTCGTCGGGCCAGGATTTCGCCGGCAAGAACGCCGTGCTCTATCCGCTGGTGCTCGGCGGCGTGTCGATCATCGCGTCGATCATCGGCACCTTCTTCGTCAAGGTCAGCGGCGACAAACCCAACATCATGGGCGCGCTCTATCGCGGCGTGATCGTCTCGGCGGTGCTGGCGGCCTTCGCGTTCTATCCGATCACCAAGGCGCTGATGGGCGATACCGGCCATGGCGCGATGAACCTCTACATCTGCGCGCTGATCGGCCTGGTGCTGACCGGCGTGATCGTGTGGATCACCGAGTACTACACCGGCACCCAGTACAAGCCGGTGCAACACGTGGCGCAGGCATCGACCACCGGACACGGCACCAACATCATCGCCGGCCTCGGCGTGTCGATGAAGGCGACCGCATTGCCGGTGATCGCGGTGTGCCTGGCGATCTGGCTGTCGTACAAGCATGGCGGCCTCTACGGCATCGCCATCGCCGCGACGTCGATGCTGTCGATGGCCGGCATGATCGTCGCGCTCGACGCCTATGGCCCGATCACCGACAACGCCGGCGGCATCGCCGAAATGGCCGAGCTGCCGAGCGATGTCCGCAACGTCACCGATCCGCTCGACGCCGTCGGCAACACCACCAAGGCGGTGACCAAGGGTTACGCCATCGGTTCGGCGGCACTCGCCGCGCTGGTGCTGTTCGCCGACTACACCCACAACCTGCACGCCAACCACCCGGGTGCGACGTTCGCGTTCGATCTCTCCGACCACAAGGTGATCATCGGCCTGCTCATCGGCGGCCTGATCCCGTACTTGTTCGGCGCGATGGCGATGGAAGCGGTCGGTCGCGCCGCCGGTGCGGTGGTGGAGGAAGTACGCCGCCAGTTCCGCGAAATCGCCGGAATCATGACCGGCGAAGGCAAGCCGCAGTACGACAAGGCGGTCGACATGCTGACGCGCTCGGCGATCAAGGAAATGATCGTGCCGTCGCTGCTGCCGGTCGCGGTGCCAGTCGTGGTCGGACTGCTGCTCGGGCCGGAAGCGCTGGGCGGTTTGCTGATCGGCACGATCGTCACCGGCATCTTCGTCGCGATCTCGATGACCACCGGCGGCGGCGCCTGGGACAACGCCAAGAAGTACATCGAGGACGGCCACTTCGGCGGCAAGGGTTCCGAGGCGCACAAGGCCGCGGTCACCGGCGACACCGTCGGCGATCCCTACAAGGACACCGCCGGCCCGGCCGTGAATCCGCTGATCAAGATCATCAACATCGTTGCGCTGCTGATGGTGCCGCTGTTGCCGGTTTCGAGTTCGTCGCACGCGGCGTCCGCGGACAACGCCGCGCCGACGGCGATGTCGACGACTGCATCGGGCGAGACCGCTAGTGCGGCCGCGGCAGCCGGCGGTTCAACCGCGGCGATGGATCCCGCGCGCGACGCCGTGCTCTATTTCGACAGCGGCTCCGCGATCATCGAAACCATGGACGAGCCCGCGCTCGATACCCTGGCCAAGACGATGGCCGCGCATCCGCAGGTGCAGGCGACGGTCAGCGGCTACAACGATGCCAGCGGCAACGCGGCGAAGAATGCCGAACTGTCCAAGCAGCGCGCCGAAGCGGTACGCGACGCCCTCGTCGCCAAGGGCGTCGACAGCGCGCGCATCACCCTCGACAAGCCGGCCGAAACCACCGCCGGCGGCGATCCCAAGGATGCGCGCCGGGTGGAAGTACACGTGCGCTGATCCTTGCAGCCACGCAAGGTAAAGCCCCCGGGAAACCGGGGGCTTTTTTTGGGATTGCAGATCAGGCAGCCGCCGGCAGCCCCCAGCCGAACGAATCCATCGACAAGGTGTCGTAAGTCATGCCGCCTTCAATCAGGGCAGCGGCGTCATCGTCATTGCTCGCGCCCAGCGCGACCAGCAGCGGCAGGAAGTGTTCCTCGGTCGGATGCGCGCGTTCGGCATGGGGCGCGCGACGACGATAATCGACCAATGCCTCGACATCACGACGCGCGACCGCATCCCGCACCCAATCGGCGAAGGCCTGCGCGTACTCCGGATCCGAGATGTGCTGGCGGAATTCGTAGAGATTGTGGGTGAGGCTGCCCGAGCCGATCACCAGCACGCCCCGATCGCGCAACGATGCCAGCGCGCGGCCGAGGCGCAAGGCCCCCGCGGCATCGAGATCGTGCGGCATCGAGACCTGCAGCACAGGGATGTCGCCCTGCGGACGGAGGTGGCGCAACGGCACCCAGGCGCCGTGGTCGAGACCGCGATGATCGTTGGCCGCGACCGCGAAACCGGCATCCGCGAGCAAGCGCGCGACATCCTGCGCGAGTTCGGGTGCGCCGGTCGCCGGATACTGCAACTGGTACAGCGGCGCCGGGAATCCGCCGAAATCGTGGATGGTGTCCAGCGTCGACGCGGT
The DNA here is from genome assembly GCA_030151365.1 of Lysobacter sp. GTDB lineage: Bacteria > Pseudomonadota > Gammaproteobacteria > Xanthomonadales > Xanthomonadaceae > Solilutibacter. The sequence continues at coordinate 15,988 of JASLDW010000091.1, forward strand.
GGTCACCTGCACGCCACGCGTCTGCCAGTGCGGCGACACGATCACGATCGCCCGCACGTCATCCAGCGCCTGGCCGAGCCGCGCCAGGTTCGGGCCGAGCAGGCCCGGTTCCAGCGCGAACATCGGCGAACCGTGGGAGATGAAGAGTGCGGGCGGGCGTGACATGACGGCTCCCTAGGTGCGTTCAGTTGGCGACGGTGAAGCGCTGTCCGCGATGTGCGGGTTTTTCCAGTTCGTCGATGATGGCGACCGCGTAGTCTTCGGCACTGATGGAATCGCCCACCGGGCTGTCGGTACCGGCGCGATAGCTGCCGCTGCGTTCGCCGGGCGCGATCAGCGGCGCCGGCGACAGCACCGTCCAATCGAGCCCCTGCGATGCGCGGTAGGCGTCGAGCATTTCGCCCATCGTCACCGCTTCCTTGTGGTATGCCGCCGGGAATTCCGGCATGTCCTTGAGCTGGACGCCGCCGACTTCCAGCGAGCCCGCGCCACCGACCACCAGCACGCGATGCGTCGGCCTGGCAGCGATCAGATCGCGATGTCCGTTGAGGTAGGGATCGTGCGAGCCGCCGCTGCGATCCGGCCCGGTCGCAAGGACGCTGGCATCGGCCGCGTCGATCAACGGCACGATCTTCCCGGTATCGCCGAAATCGATCGCCGCGGCCCGCGACGCGCCCTGCGGGGACGCGCCGGAGCGGCTGATGGCGATCACTTCATGGCCACGGCGGGCGGCTTCGGCGACGATGCGCGAACCGACCATGCCGGTGGCGCCGATGACATTGATTTTCATGTCAGCACTCCTTGGGCAGGCAAACCGCGATTACTTGCGCGAACGCAGGGCGTCGATGCTGTAGGCGCCGGCACCATTGGCGAACAGCACGAGGAAACCGCCGGCCATCGCGATGTTCTTCCAGAAGTTGATCGCCTGCATCTGGTCGCCGAAGTTGTGATGGAACAGCAGCGCCGAGATCACCGAGAAGCCGGCAAGCGCGATGGCGACCCAGCGGGTGAAGAAGCCGCCGAGGATGGCGAGGCCGCCGCCAAGCTCGGTCAGGATCACCAGCGGCAGCAGCGCGCCGGGTACGCCCTGCGATTCCATGTATTGCTGGGTGCCGGCATAGGCGGCGATCTTGCCGAAGCCGGAGATGATGAAGATCAGCGAGAGGCCGACGCGGCCAAGCAGGGTAGCGAACGAATTCATGAGGGATGTCCTTAGCAGGAATTGGGTTGATGGCATCCAGCCTGAAGATCTCTGGACGTGGGACCACTGTATTGATCGGCTCCACCCTGATAAACAGCGATCCAATTGACAGATTGATTCGATTTTCGGAATAATCCCGACATGGACAAGATCCGGGAAATGGCCAGCTTCGTCGCCGTGGTCGATGCCGGCAGCTTCGTCGGCGCCGCGGACGCCACCGGCGCCTCCAAGGCCGCGATCTCGCGCCACGTCGGCGAACTGGAACAGCGACTGGGCGTTCGCCTGCTCAACCGCACCACCCGGCGGCTGTCGCTGACCGACGATGGCCAGCGCTTCTACAGCCGGGCCAGGGAATTGCTGGCTTCGCTGGATGAGTTCGAGTCCGAGATGACCTCGCGCACGGGCGAGCCCAGCGGCCTGCTGCGCATCAACGCGCCGCTGACCTTCGGCGTGTTGCACCTGGCGCCGCTGTGGGGACGCTTCTCGGCACTGCATCCCAAGGTCGCGCTCGACGTCACCCTCAACGACCGCGTGGTCGACCTGGTCGACGAAGGCTTCGACCTCGCGATCCGCATCACCAGCATGCCCAGCTCGCAGCTGGTGAGCCGCAAGCTGGCATCCACCCGCATCGTCCTGTGCGCGTCGCCCGCCTACCTCGAGGCGCACGGCACGCCGACGCATCCCGACGAACTCGCCCGCCATCGCGTGATCGGCTATTCCTACTGGTCGGGCCGCGACGAATGGAGCTTCACCGGTCCGGACGGCAGCGTCCGCGTCCACACCTCGCCATGGATGCGCACCAACAACGGCGATACCTGCCGGGCGGCGGCACTGGAAGGCCAGGGCATCATCCTGCAACCCGATTTCCTCGTCGGCGGCGACCTCAAGCACGGCACGCTGGTCGAACTGATGCCGGACTACCACTCGATCGAAACCGGCATCCATGCGGTCTGGCCCTCGCGCAAGCACTTGCCGATGAAGCTGCGCCGACTGATCGACTTCCTGGTCGCGGAGTTCGAAAACCCGATCTGGACACGGTGTTGAAGTCCGTCAAGCGTCGTTCCGGAAATGGAACGATGCGGCTCGATTGCGGCGGTTGGTTCCGTCATCGTCCTGTCCTAAGCTGACCCGACTTCCCCCGGACACCCGGATCATCGATGAAGACGATTGCCCATGCCGGTATTCGTTCCACCGGCGCCAACTATCTCCACGACATCGAGGCCGGACACTTCGCGCTGCAGGCGGACGAGCCGGTCGCGCTCGGCGGCCAGGGCAAGGGCCCGGCGCCATTCGATCTCTACCTGGCATCGCTGGCGGCCTGCACCGCGATCACCCTGCGCATGTATGCCGAACGCAAGGGCTGGGATCTCGGCGACTTTTCCGCCGAACTGAAGCTCACCCGCGACGACGATGGCAGCCTGCATGTCCATCGCGTGCTGCACGCGAGCGGCGCGCTCGACGATGCGCAATGGGCACGCCTGCTCGAGATCGTCGCCAACACGCCTGTGACCAAGGCGATGCGCGAAGGCGTCGACATCACCAGCGAACGCGGCAACGCGAACGCCTGACTCCAATATTCATTTCCAGGAGACTCCACCATGTCCGCTCCGGTTTCCGTTCCTCCCGATCACGCCAGCGGTCCCGTGCTGGAACTCAGCACCGCGCGCAGCAGCATCGTCGGCGACGACCTGACGGTGAAGCGCGCCCTGCCCGGCAAGCCACGGCGGATGGTCGGCGCCTGGTGTTTCCTCGACCATGCCGGACCGATGGATTACGCGCCCGATCACGGCCTCACCGTCGGCCCGCATCCGCATATCGGCCTGCAGACCTTCACCTGGATGATCGAGGGCGAAGTGATGCATCACGACAGCCTCGGCAATCGCCAGATGATCCGTCCCGGACAGGTGAACCTGATGACGGCCGGTCGCGGCATCAGCCATGCCGAAGTGTCGCCCGGCGGCGAATCCGGCCGCATCCACGCCGCGCAATTGTGGATCGCGCTGCCCGACGAGGAGCGCAATCGCGAACCGGCGTTCCAGCATTGCCCGCAGATGCCGCGCGTCGAACAGGACGACTTCGACATCACGGTGCTGGTGGGATCGGCATTCGGGCAAACCGCCGCGCCGAAGGTCTACACGCCGCTGATCGGCTTCGATCTCGAATCGCAGGCCGCCGCACGCACCACGCTGGCGCTCGATCCGTCGTTCGAACATGCGGTGATGCCATTGGAAGGCAGCGCGATCGTCGGTGGACAGGAAGTGCATGATGGCGAGCTGCTCTATCTCGGCACCGGTCGCGACGGCATCGACATCGAAACGCCTGCGGCCGGTCGCCTGCTGCTGATCGGTGGCACGCCGTTCGGCAAGGACGTGCTGCTGTGGTGGAACTTCGTCGGTCGCACCCAGGAAGACATGGAGATCGCGACCGAGGACTGGAACGCCGGACGCCGTTTCGGCACTGTTCCCGATACCGGCCTGGAACCTCTGAAGGCGCCGCCGCTGTCCGGCCTGCATCTGCGCGGCTGATCCGATCACACGCATAGGGAATATCACGATGGCACGAATCCTCGCCCTCTCCGGCAGCCTGCGCCACGGCTCGTTCAACACCGCGTTGGCGCGCGCCGCGCGTGCGCAGGCGCCCGAAGGCACGACCGTCGAAGTGGCGACGCTGCACGGCATCCCGCTGTACGACGCCGACGACGAGGCCGCGCACGGCATTCCGGAGGCCGTGCAGAAACTGCGCGCGCAGATCCTGGCGCATGACGGCCTGCTGATGGTGACGCCCGAATACAACAACGGCGTGCCCGGCGTGTTCAAGAACGGCATCGACTGGCTGTCGCGCTCCGGGCTCGACATGTTCGAGGGCTTGAACGTCGCGATGATCGGTGCATCGCCCAGCGGCTTCGGCACCCTGCTCTCGCAGAGCCACTGGCTGCCGGTACTGCGCACGCTGAAGACGCAGTTGTGGACGGAAGGCCGGATGATGGTGTCGCGCGCCAACACGCTCATCGACATGAACGGCGAAGTGTCGGATCCCGCCACACTCAAGCTGGTCGGGGAGTTCGTGGCCGGATTCGCCCGTCACCTCGACGGCCGCTAACGAAATCCGAACACGCATCACGAAAACTTCGAATAGGGTGCGGGGCGTTTTCGGCCAAAAATTTGCTGAATGGATTCTTCCGACAAACTCCCTGTCGTCATTGCCGGTGCCGGTTTCAGCGGACTTGCGCTCGCGGCGCAGTTGCTTGAACGCGGCGAATCCGTCGCATTGATCGGCTGCGCCGAGAATTTCGGTCGCGGCACCGCCTATGGCGACGCCTGGCGCGAACACCTGCTCAACGTGCCGGCCGATCGCATGGGCCTGCGCGCGGATGCACCGGCTGCCTTCGCCGATTGGCTGGGCCTGCAAGGCGAAGAGCGCCGTCGTTTCCGCCCGCGCCTGGAATTCGGCGATTACCTCACGCACGAGCTCGACGGCCTGCGGGCGCGATGCGGCGAACGCCTGCGCTGCATCGAAAACGGCATCACCGCGATCACGCCTGGCGTCGATGCGCGCTGGCGCGTGGCGCTCGATTCCGGCGAGATGCTGGAGAGCGATCGCCTCGTCCTCGCACTGGGCGCCGCGGGCGCGACGAATGAATCGAACAACGATGCCTTCATCCGCCAGCCGTGGGCGCGGGGTGCGTTGTCGAACATCGCCGCCGATGCACCGGTGCTGATCCTCGGCACCGGACTGACCATGATCGACATGGTGCTGGCGCTGCAGGCGCAAGGGCATCGCGGCACGATCACCGCGATCTCGCGTCGCGGCCGCCTGCCCCTGCTGCATCCGGAACCGCCGTTGCCGCCGACACCGCCACCGCCCGCATTGCTCGCGGCGCTGGAACGCGGCGACCTGCGCGCGGCGCTCCGGGAATTCCGCGCGGCCATCGCCACGGGCGCGGCGCCGCCGACACTCGCCGATGGCCTGCGTGCGCTGATCCCGCAGCTGTGGCGCGGCTGGTCGCTGCCGACGCGCAAGCGCTTCCTGCGCCACCTGCGCCCGTGGTGGGACAGCGTGCGCCATCGCGTGCCGGGCGAAGTCTTCGCCACGCTCGATCGCTTGCGCGAAGAAGGCCGACTGCGGATCCGCGCCGGTCATCTTGTCGATCATGAAAACGGCAATGCCCGTATCCGCTGGCGTGGCGAGCGCAGCGATACGGCGATGCCCGCCGCGTTCGTGATCGATGCCACCGGCCTGGATGGCAATCGCGATCGCTACGCCGCGCATCCGGCATTGGCAACGCTGTTTGCAGGCGGTCATGCCCGCATCGACCCGCTCGGCCTCGGCCTCGACTGCAAACCGGACGGCGACGTGGCCGGCGCCGACGGCCTCCACCTGATCGGCTTCCTGCGTCGCGGCGAATGCTGGGAGAGCACCGCCGTGCCCGAATTGCGCGCACAGGCCGCTGCACTTGCGGAGCGGCTGGCGGCATACTGACGGCGACACCGTACGATCAACCACATTTCGTTCACCGCGGCCCCACCATCATCCGGGCCGCACCGGTCGAAGGCAGCGCCCATGAATTCCGTTCCCTGGCAGGTCAACCTGCAGAACTCGCTCGGCACCTATCTCCCCAACCTACTCGGCGGCATCGCCCTGCTGCTGGTGGGCTGGTTCGTCGCCCTGGTGCTGTCGGCACTGACCCGTCGCGGCCTGATGGCGCTTCAGGTCAACGACAAGCTCAACGCCAACACCCATTCGCGCATCGACTTCGAACGCATCGCCGCGCGCCTGGTGTTCTGGTTCGTGCTGCTGCTGGCGGTGCTGGGAATGTTCAGCGTGCTCGACCTGCAGGGCATTTCCGGCCCGCTGAGCCTGCTGGCCGGCACGGTGATGGCCTACGTCCCGCGCCTGCTGCTGGCGATCGGACTGGCGGCACTGGCGTGGCTGGTGGCGACGGTGATCCGTTCGCTGGTCAATCGCGCGCTCGGCGCGACCCGCCTCGACGACACGCTTTCCGAAAGCGCGGGGATGGAACCGGTCTCGGCAACCATGGGCAACGTCGCCTACTGGCTGGTGCTGCTGCTGTTCCTGCCGGCGATCGTCGGCGTGCTGCAGATCGAAGGCCTGATGGCGCCGCTGGAAAACATGACCCAGACGATGCTGGGCATGCTGCCGAATGTTTTCGCCGCGCTGGTGCTCGGCGTGCTGGGCTGGATCATCGCCAAGGTCGTGCGCGGACTGGTGACCAACCTGCTGTCGGCGACCGGCATCGACCGCATGAGCGCCAGCAACGACACCACGCGTGACGTGCGCCTGTCGCAGCTTGGCGGCACCCTTGCCTTCATCCTCGTCATCGTGCCGACCCTGGTCGCCGCGCTCGACGCGTTGAAGATCCAGTCGATTTCGGTGCCGCTCACCAACATGCTCAACATCATGATGGCGGCGGTGCCGAACGTGCTGGCCGCCGCGGCCATCCTGCTGCTGGCGTGGTTCATCGGCCGCTTCGCCTCGGGCCTGGTGACGCGCCTGCTCGCCAACCTCGGTCTCGACCGCCTGCCCGAGCGCCTCGGCTTCGGCCAGGCCTTCGGCGACCACGCCCATCTCGGCGAGGACGGACTGGGCGGAGATGACGTCGATTTCGTCGCATCTCCCACCACGGTCATACCGGCCAACAACCGCTGGTCGCTGTCGGATGTCGCCGGCCATCTCGCGCTGTTCTTCATCATGCTGTTCGCGACGGTGGAAGCCGCCGGCATGCTCGGTTTCGACGGCGTGCGCGACCTGCTGGAAACCTTCATCGCCTTCGGCAGCGATGTCCTGCTGGGGCTGGTGATCTTCGTGGTCGGCTACTGGCTGGCCAATGTCGCCACTGCCGCCATCCAGCGCGCCAATCCCGACCACAACGTCGGGCTGTCGCGCATCGCCCGCGTCGCCATCCTCGGGCTGGTGATCGCGATGGGGCTGCGCGCGATGGGCATCGCCGACGACATCGTCAACCTCGCCTTCGCGCTGGTCCTGGGTGCGATCGCGGTGGCGGTGGCGATCGCCTTCGGCGTCGGCGGCCGCGCTGCCGCCGGCCGGATCGCCGATCGCTGGGCCGACCAGATCCTCGATCGCGGCAAGGGCGGCGATCCGCAGGCCTAACCGCCGCAGCTGCAGACACCGGGTGGGGTAGACCGGTCCGTGGAGCGACCGTTCCGCCGCATGGATGCGGCGGACGAGCCTACATGGACGTATTCACGGCGTGTCGCGGAGCGGACTGGTCTGCCTCGCCCGGTGTCTGCATTACAATGACGCATCGCACAAAAAGGAAGCGCCATGGGCCTCGACCTCGTCAGCACCGGCAAGAACCCGCCGGACGAAATCAACGTCATCATCGAAATCCCCAAGGACGCCGAGCCGGTCAAGTACGAGGTCGACAAGGCCAGCGGTGCGATCTTCGTCGATCGCATCCTGTCGACGCCGATGCGCTATCCGTGCAACTACGGCTACGTCCCGCACACCGTCTGCGGCGACGGCGACCCGGCCGACGTGCTGGTGATCCTGCCGCTGCCGCTGGTGCCGGGCTCGGTGATCCGCTGCATCCCGGTCGGCGTGCTGAAGATGACCGACGAAGCGGGCAGCGACGAGAAGATCGTCGCGGTGCCGGTGCCGAAGATCTTCGGCGGTTACGCCCACATCAGCGACATCGAACAGGTGTCGAAGCACTGGCTGGAACGCATCGGCCATTTCTTCGAGCACTACAAGGACCTCGAGAAGGGCAAGTGGGTGAAGCTCGACGGCTGGGGCAACGCCGCCGAAGCCAAGCAGGTGCTCGTCGATTCGATGAAGCGTTACGAAGACAGCGCCGAGAAGCCGAACTTCTGATCCGCGCGCGAATCCGCGATGCAAAAAAGGGCGCCCTTCGGCGCCCTTTTTCCTTGAAGCCGATCGGCGGTCATTTCTTCGCCGGAACGATCGGCTGGTTGCTGCCGGCCTGGTACGGATATTTGGCGAAGACCGCGGTGATCGTCTTGTCGATGTTGGCGGCACGCTCCTGCGCGTTCATCCGCGTCACGGTGGCGATCGCATCGCCGGTCCACACCATCCGGTTCTGCTTCGCGTCCACCAGATCGATGCTCAGGGTGCCTTCCTGGTAGTTGCTGACCTGCATCTGGTCGTACCACACCGGCACCGCGACATAGGCGCGACGGCGATAGCTGTACAGCACCGCGACATCGCTCATCGGCACGCTGTACACCGCAGTGCGATCCCGGACCACGCCCTGGAAATTCACCTGCAGGTCGGGCGACTTCTCGCTGTAGGCATAGCCGTGCGCGGACATCTCGCGGCGGATGTTGTCCTTGATGCGATCGGTGATCCAGCTGGCATAGCCCGACTGTTCCATCGCGATCGGCTGGTAGAAACCCCAGGTGCGATAGCGTCCGAAATCGGCGGCCGGATCCTGGTCGGTCTTGACGTAGGGGCCGCTGGCGCACGCCGCCAGCAGCACCGTGGTGGCCAGCAATGCGGCCGTGGCAATCTTCTTGAACATGATGGGCACTCCCTTGGCGTTCATGGACGCAGTTTAGAACGTCCGCTGCGAACGGCGCGTGTCATCCCGGCACCGTTGCCAAACGTTCACCGGGTGAGGCCCGGAACTGCGGCAGGCGTCACCCTGCCGCATCGCCGCCTTATTCGGCGTGACCGTGCCCGAGTACCGCGCCTTATTCGGCGCGGTACACCTGCCCGCCCTGCTCGAGGAATTCCTTCGATTTCTCGGCCATGCCGGCTTCGAGCGCCCCGGCTTCATCGACGCCATGTTCGGCCGCGTAGTCGCGCACGTCCTGGGTGATCTTCATCGAGCAGAAGTGCGGACCGCACATCGAGCAGAAATGCGCCAGCTTGTGCGCATCCTTGGGCAGGGTTTCGTCGTGGAATTCCTTGGCCTTCTCGGGATCGAGGCCGAGGTTGAACTGGTCTTCCCAGCGGAATTCGAAACGCGCCTTGCTCAAGGCGTTGTCGCGCACCTGCGCGCCGGGATGGCCCTTGGCGAGATCGGCGGCGTGCGCGGCGATCTTGTAGGCCATGATGCCGTCGCGCACGTCCTGGCGATTGGGCAAACCGAGATGTTCCTTGGGGGTGACGTAGCAGAGCATCGCGGTGCCGTACCAGCCGATCATCGCCGCGCCGATCGCCGAGGTGATGTGATCGTAGCCAGGCGCGATGTCGGTGGTCAGCGGGCCGAGCGTGTAGAACGGCGCCTCGCCGCACTCACGCAGCTGCTTGTCCATGTTCTCCTTGATCAGCTGCATCGGCACATGGCCGGGGCCTTCGATCATGGTCTGGACATCGTGTTTCCACGCGATCTTGGTGAGCTCGCCCAGCGTTTCCAGTTCGCCGAACTGCGCGGCGTCGTTGGCGTCGGCGATCGAGCCCGGACGCAGGCCGTCGCCCAGCGAGAAGGCGACGTCGTAGGCTTTCATGATTTCGCAGATGTCTTCGAAGTGCGTGTAGAGGAAGTTTTCCTTGTGGTGCGCCAGGCACCACTTCGCCATGATCGAGCCGCCGCGCGAAACGATGCCGGTGACGCGCTTGGCGGTCAGCGGCACGTAGCGCAGCAGCACGCCGGCGTGGATGGTGAAGTAATCGACGCCCTGCTCGGCCTGTTCGATCAGCGTGTCGCGGAAGATTTCCCAGGTCAGTTCTTCGGCGCGGCCGTCGACCTTCTCCAGCGCCTGGTAGATCGGCACCGTGCCGATCGGCACCGGCGAGTTGCGGATGATCCACTCGCGGGTTTCGTGGATGTGCTTGCCGGTCGAGAGATCCATCACCGTGTCGCCACCCCAGCGGATGGCCCACACCAGCTTCTCGACTTCCTCGGCGATGCCCGACGACACCGCGCTGTTGCCGATGTTGGCGTTGATCTTGGTGAGGAAGTTGCGGCCGATGATCATCGGCTCGCTTTCGGGGTGGTTGATGTTGTTGGGGAGGATGGCGCGACCGCGCGCGATCTCGTCGCGGACGAATTCCGGCGTGATGATCTTCTGGATCGAAGCGCCGAAGGATTCGCCCGGATGCTGGCGCAGCAGGTGGGCTTCGCGCACGGCTTCCAGGCGCTGGTTCTCGCGGATCGCGACGAATTCCATTTCCGGGGTGACGATGCCGCGCTTGGCGTAGTGCATCTGCGACACGTTGGCGCCGGCCTTGGCACGACGCGGCAGCACGCGGTTGGGGAAGCGCACGACGTCGAGCTTGGGATCGTGCTCGCGGGCGCGACCGAATTCCGAACTCAGCGCCGGCAGCTGCTCGGTATCGCTACGCTCCTCGATCCACTTGGCGCGCAGGGCCGGGAGGCCGACGGCGAGGTCGATGCGGGCATCGGGATCGGTATACGGACCGGAGCAGTCGTAGACCGAGACCGGCGGATTGTCTTCGCCACCGAACAGCGTCGGCGTCCTGGTCAGCGCGATCTCGCGCATCGGCACGCGCAAGTCGGGGCGCGAACCTTCGACGTGGATCTTGCGCGAACCGGGGATGGGGCGCGTCACTTCGGACGACAGCTGTTCGGCCTGGCGCAGGAGTTCGGTGGGAAGGGCATTCATCGGCGTGTCGTCCAGTGGCCGGCCGCAAGGGATTCGCGGTCCGTGAACGAAGCGAAGGCGCAGGGGACCGGATCGGACCGCCGCGAAGCTTCCCTACGCCGGTCTCAACCGGATCAGGTTCGAAGGGTGTTTCTCAACCGTCGGCCGACGGTACCCCCGCTTCTGGCGCTATTTGACCATGCCGGGGGGCTGCCAGCTAGTATGCCCCCGACCATGGGGAGGGTCGTCATCGATGACGACAAGGGATAAGGGATGCTGAATTGGCTGGAATGGAAGGGGCGGCTGCCCCGGCGCAGCTTCCTGTGGCGGCTCGTGGCCGCGAGCCTGGTGTTCATCGTGCTGTACGTGTTCATGGACCGCGCGATCGGCCACGCCAGCACCCTGTTGCTGTACCTGCCGTTCTTCGCCGTGCTGCTGTCGCTGTCGGTGCGCCGCCTGCACGACCAGGCCAAGGTCGCCGGCTGGCTGCTCCTCCTGCTGGTTCCGGTGCTGGGACCGGTGCTGGTCGGCTTCCTGCTGCTGTTCAGGCGTGGCACGCCGGGAGAAAACCAGTACGGCGACGATCCGCGCACGCGCGGTCGCGATTATCTCGAGGTCGATGCCATTGGGCGCGCCTGAGTCGCGCGCGCCGGCGGCGGACGCCGGCAGCGGGGTAGTCGTCAACGACGTCACCCAGCTCAACCCGGTGCGGGTGTGGGCGGTCGCCGTGCCGACTTCCATCGAGGAAGTGCAGGACGCGGTGCGTCGCGCCACCGGCCCGATTTCGATCGGCGGCGGCCACTTCAGCATGGGCGGGCAGACCGCCAGTCCCGGCAGCCTGCATCTCGACATGCGCCGGCTCAATCGCGTGATCGCCTTCCATCCCGGCGAACGCACCATCCGCGTCCAGGCCGGCATCCGCTGGTGCGACATCCAGCGCTTCGTCGATCCGCACGATCTCTCCGTACAGATCATGCAGACCTACGCCAATTTCACCGTCGGCGGATCGCTTGGCGTCAACGTGCACGGCCGCTACATCGGCCTCGGACCGTTGATCCTCTCGGTGCGCGCGATCACCCTGGTACTCGCCGACGGCGAACGCATCGACGCCACGCCCACGCACAACAGCGAATTGTTCTACGGCGCGATCGGCGGTTACGGCGGACTCGGCGTGATCGTCGAAGCGGAGTTGCAACTGGCCGACAACGTGCGCGTGCAACGCGACCACGCCTGCATGCCGACCTCGCGCTACGCGGACTACTTCCGTGAACACGTGCGCAACGACGCCGATACCGTCTTCCACAACGCCGACCTCTATCCGCCGGCCTACGACCGCGCCCGCGCCGTCACCTGGCGCAAGACCGGCAACGCCGTCACCAAACCGCATCGCCTCCAACCGCTGCGCCGTCATTTCCCGATCCATCGCTATTTCTACTGGGCCTTCACCGAAACCCGCGGCGGCAAGTGGCGGCGCCAGCATGTGGTCGACCCGCTGCTGTACCTGTCGCGCCCGGTGCACTGGCGCAACTACGAGGCCGGCTACGACGTCGCGGAGCTGGAACCGGCGACGCGCAAGCACCGCACCTACGTGCTGCAGGAATACTTCGTGCCGGTCGCGCGCTTCGACGAGTTCGTGCCGCGCATGGCCGAGATCCTGGCGCGCCATCGCGTCAACGCGGTCAACGTCTCGGTGCGCCATGCCTTCGGCGACCCCGGGGCCATGCTGGCGTGGGCGCGCGAGGAAGTCTTCGCCTTCGTCCTCTATTACAAGCAGCGCACGCGCGACAACGCCAAGGCCCGCGTCGCGGTGTGGACGCGCGAACTGATCGACGCCGCGCTCGCCAGCGGCGGCACCTATTACCTTCCGTACCAGCCGCACGCCACCCCGGAACAATTCCATCGCGCCTATCCGCGTGCGCGCGAACTGTTCGCCCTGAAGCAGCGGGTCGATCCGGGTTTCCGCTGGCGCAACGTGCTGTGGGACACCTACTACGCCCCCTTGTCGAGCGATGCCATGAACGACACCGCGACCCTCCGGGTCGATTCCGACTTCCAGAATGTCTATGGCAATACCCGCGGCAACGACGATTTCTACCGCTTCCTGCAGAACATCTATCGCCTGTATCCGGAGGATCGTTTCCACGCGCTGATCCGGGAAACGACGAAGGCGCACCCCGGCAACGACGAGGCGATCTATCGTGCCCTGCAGGCGAAATTGCCGTCGATCAAGCCGTTCCTGTCCGAGCTGACCTACGCCCTGCCCTCGCTGGGCAAGCAGAAGCGCGAGATGGCGCGGCAGACGCTGGAACTGCTGGGGTCGCGTCGCGACTTCGATGGCTACATGGAAATCGGCAGCCCCGGCCGCTACATCAGCGAGTTGCGCAAGCACCTGAAGTTGCGCGGCGATCTCGTGCTTGTCAACGACGCGGCCCCGACCAACTCGCCGGTCGACATCGTCGAACGCGGCGGCCTGCGCAAGATCGGCCGCTTCGTCCCGCTCGACGATTACGCACCGATTCCCGCCAACGCAGTCGCCGATGGCAGCATCGAATTGCTGACCTGCTACATCGGCCTGCATCACTCGCCGCTGGACCGCCTGGACGCCTTCATCGCTTCGCTGCGCCGGGTGATGCGCCCCGGCGGCCTGCTGGTCCTGCGCGACCACGACGTCACCGACGACTACATGCGCGCGCTGGTGTCGCTGGCGCACGCGGTCTTCAACGCCGGCCTCGGCGCGCCATGGGAAACCAATGCGCGCGAGCTGCGGCATTTCCGCACCATCGACGCCTGGGTGGAGATCCTCGGTCGCCACGGCTTCACCCCGGTCGGGCCGCGCCTGCTGCAGGACCACGATCCCACCATCAACACCCTGCTCGCTTTCCGCAAGGACTGACACATGCGCCGCTTCCGCATCGCATTCGCCATCGGGCTGCTCGCGGTCGCCGGCATGGTCGCGGCGGCGGATGCAACGACGCCGTCGAAAACGTCCGCGACTTTGGAAGTCCCGGAAGCGGATCGTCGCACGCCGGACCAGACCTTCCTCACGTTCCCCGAGTGGTTCCTGGTCTTCAGTCCGGCCGAATACGCCGGTGCGCTGCGCGCCGGCACGCGGCCGAGCGCCTTCCCGTTCCTCGGCCACATCGGGCAATTCTGGAACGCCTACGCGCAGGTGATCCGCGCGACCAGGCCGTATCCGTTCAACGGCGAATACCACACGATGATCGTGGTGATCGGCACCAGCACCACCGTCGAATACGGATTGAAGGGCGCCTACGAAACACTGGTCGGGCGACTGAGCGAACTCACCGCGCCCGCGAATTCGACACCCGAGGATCGCCTGGCGACGGAACAAGCGCAGGCCTACGTCGATTTCATCCGCGTGCGACCGTGGTACGAATTCGATTTCGTCGCCCCGCTCAAGCGCCTGTGGACGCAGACGCCGTACTGGGGGGCGCACCCGTTGCGGAAATGGGAACGCCGCTACCTGCTGACCAGCGAATGGCTGGTCAAGGCCGGCTACGCCGCGCTGCTGGGGAAGGCGACGCACTCGGCGTTCGAAATCCCGAAAGACACCACGGCGACGATCGTGGACAACCTGCCGGAAAGCACCGCGACCGAACTGCCGGATCTCCAGCGGCTGCGGCAGGAAGGCGCGCAAACCCTGGTCGCCTTGCCGCGTTACCAGGCTTTCACCGATTACTCGTTGGCGTTGTCGAAACGAGGAACGCGCTTCGTCGATATCGCCGGCAATCGCGGCGTCATTCTCGTCAGCGTGGTGGTCCCGAGCGCCGAACCCTCCACGGCACTCGATCGCGTGCTGATCCGCCAGCCGATCGTGACCCGTCCCGGCTTCGAGCGCCGCGTGCTGCAGGTCGATGTCGCACGGTTGTCTGAAGTCTTGCGGACACATGCCGTCGCGGGCAACGTCATCGAACATGTCTTCGATTACTGAGCGCATGAAACGCATGCTCCGCTGGACCTTGCGCGGTGCGCTCTGCACGCTGGGATTGTTGTCGCTGTACGTCGCCGCCAGTGCGTTGCAGGTGCACATGCACGAACGCCTCGACCCGGAGTCGGCCGCACCCTCGGGCGGACGCTTCACCGTGGTCGACGGCGTCGCGATCCATTCGCAGTCCCATGGCGATGCCGATGCTCCCGCATTGTTGCTGGTGCACGGCACCGCGGCCTGGAGCGGCACCTGGTTCTCGCTGATCCCGGCACTGCGACAGGCAGGCTACCGGGTGGTCGCGGTCGACCTGCCGCCATTCGGTTATTCCGGAAAATCCGTCGATGCCGACTTCTCGCGCGCGGCGCAGGCACGCCGACTCGCCGCGGTGCTCGACGATTACAAGGTGCATGACGCCATCGTGGTCGGGCACTCTTTCGGCGGCGGCCCGGCGCTGGAATTCGCGCTTGCGGAACCACGGCGCGTACGCCAGCTGGTGCTGGTCGATGCTGCACTGGGTTGGGATGCGCGCCCCGACCCGGTGACACCCGCCTGCCGCCTGCTGGCAACGACTGTTCCTCGACGCATCGCGCTGTCGGCCAGCGCAACCAATCCGTTGTGGAGCAAGGCGCTGCTGCGCGGCTTCGTCGCACGCAAGGATGCCGTCACCGACGAACGGCTGGCCCGGTACCGTGAACCTTCGCGCCTGCACGGCGCCACCGATGCGCTCGGTGCCTGGAGCCATCACTTCCTGTGCGAAACGGAGCGCGGACTCAGCACCGATCCCGCGAACATCTCGCGCCTGCAGCCGCCGCTTGCCTTGATCTGGGGCGCGCGCGACACCATCACGCCCCTGGCGCAGGCACGCCGGTTGCAGACCCTGCTTCCGGACTCCCGCCTGCGCGTCATTCCCGATGCCGGCCACATCCCGCATATCGAGGCACCGCAGGCATTCGAACAGACCTTGCTGGCCGTGCTGCAGCCGGCATCGGCGGAATAGGACGGTCCTTCGATCACGCGCCGTCGAGCAAGGCGCGATCGCGCACCGCCCCCTTGTCGGCGCTGGTCGCCAGCAAGGCGTAGGCCTTGAGCGCGGTCGAAACCTTGCGGGCGCGGGCATGCGCGGGCTTCCACCCCCTTGCATCCTGCTCGGCGCGACGCGCAGCGAGTTCGACCCCGCCCACCAACAATTGAATCGAGCGCTGCGGAATGTCGATGCGGATGCGGTCGCCGTCGCGCACCAGTCCGATCGCGCCACCGGCTGCCGCTTCCGGCGAGACATGGCCGATCGACAGTCCCGAAGTGCCACCGGAAAAACGTCCGTCGGTGAGCAGGGCGCATTGCTTGCCCAGCCCCTTCGATTTCAGGTACGAGGTCGGGTACAGCATCTCCTGCATGCCCGGCCCGCCCTTCGGTCCTTCGTAGCGGATCACCACCACGTCGCCCGGCTGCACTTCATCGCCGAGGATGCCCTTCACCGCCGCGTCCTGGCTTTCGTAGACGCGCGCCACGCCTTCGAAGACATGGATCGATTCATCGACACCCGCCGTCTTCACCACGCAGCCGTCGACGGCGATGTTGCCGTGGAGTACCGCGAGTCCGCCCTCCTTCGAATAGGCGTGGGCGACATCGCGGATGCAACCTTCGGCGCGATCATCGTCCAGCGATGGCCAGCGCGTCGACTGGCTGAAGGCGACCTGCGTCGGGATGCCTGCGGGACCGGCCTTGTAGAAGGTGGCGACGTTTTCATCGCCATTTTGGGTGATGTCCCAGCGGGCGATGGCGTCACCCATGGTTTTGGCGTGCACGGTCGCAACGTCTGTATGCAACAAGCCGCCACGCGCCAACTCGCCGAGAATCGCAATGATGCCGCCAGCACGATGCACGTCCTCGATGTGGTACTTCTGCGTGTTCGGCGCGACCTTGCACAGCTGCGGCACGCGCTTGGACAGGCGGTCGATGTCGCGCATGGTGAATTCGACTTCGGCTTCCTGCGCGGCAGCAAGCAGATGGAGGATGGTATTGGTCGATCCGCCCATCGCGATGTCCAGCGTCATCGCATTCTCGAACGCCTCGAACGTCGCAATGCCACGCGGCAACGCCGTCGGATCTTCCGCGCCATACCAGCGATGGCAGAGTTCGACCGCAGTGCGACCAGCGCGCAGGAACAGCTGTTCGCGATCGCCATGGGTGGCGACGACGGTGCCGTTTCCGGGCAAGGCCAGGCCCAGCGCTTCCATCAGGCAGTTCATCGAGTTGGCGGTGAACATGCCGCTGCACGACCCGCAGGTCGGACAGGCGCTGCGTTCGACCGCGGCGACATCTTCATCGGACACATTCGGATCAGCTGCCATCACCATCGCATCGACCAGATCGAGCTTGTGATCGGCGAGGCGCGTCTTCCCTGCCTCCATCGGTCCACCGGACACGAATACCGTCGGGATATTCAGGCGCAACGCGGCCATCAGCATGCCGGGCGTGATCTTGTCGCAATTGGAAATGCACACCAGCGCGTCGGCACAATGCGCGTTGACCATGTACTCGACGGAGTCGGCGATAATCTCGCGCGAAGGCAGCGAATACAGCATGCCGTCGTGCCCCATCGCGATGCCGTCATCCACTGCAATCGTGTCGAATTCGCGGGCGACGCCACCGACGCGTTCGATTTCGCGCGCGACGAGTTGACCGAGATCCTTCAGATGCACGTGTCCCGGCACGAACTGCGTGAACGAATTGGCGACCGCGATGATCGGCTTGCCGAAATCGCCATCCCGCAATCCGGTGGCGCGCCACAACGCGCGTGCGCCGGCCATGTTGCGACCGTGGGTGGAAGTACGGGAACGATAGTCGGGCATCGACGCAACCTGCTGGAATTTCGCCAAAAAGCGTTGGAAAGCCTGATTCTGCGGCGTTTTCATGGTTTCAGTTGCAACGATGCTTCATGAGGAATCGGCATAACGGATCGGTTGACAGGCACGTTCGCCGCGTGTTTTTCTCCTATCCATGCTGCGTTGCCACATGCCACTTGCCAGCAATCCCCCGACCGCCACTTCGGCGGCCGTCCTCGTACTCGTCCTTATTACCTCGCCCACAGGTGCGGGACGATCCGGCGTGTAAGACCAGAAACAAACGACCGAATCCGAAACCCCGCACCGCAAGGTGCGGGGTTTTTCATTTTCGGGCCCGAACAACAAACGAAACCATCACCACACCCCCAAGAGAACACCGCCATGACCAGCAACAAACCTCGCATCGCCATCGTCGGATACGGAAGCCAGGGCCGCGCCCATGCACTCAACCTTCGCGACTCGGGCTTCGATGTCACCGTCGGCCTTCGACCCGGTGGCCCGACAGAAATGAAGGCGAAAACCGACGGATTCACGGTAAAAACGCCGGCGGAAGCGGTGAAGGACGCCGATCTGGTCGCCGTGCTCACGCCGGACATGGTGCAGCCGCAGCTCTATGGCGAAGTGATCGAACCGAACATCGCCAAGGGCGCCTGCCTGCTGTTCGCGCACGGCTTCAACGTGCATTACGGCCAGATCACCCCGCGCGAAGACCTCGATGTCGTGCTGGTCGCGCCCAAGGGCCCGGGTGCGCTGGTGCGTCGTGAATACGAGATCGGTCGCGGCGTGCCGTCGGTCTATGCCGTGCACCAGGACAGGAGCGGCAACGCCGAGCAGCTCGCGCTGACCTACTGCGCCGGCATCGGCGGCGCGCGCCAGAACGCGATCAAGACCACCTTCAAGGAGGAAACCGAGACCGATCTCTTCGGCGAACAGGCCGTATTGTGCGGCGGCGCGACCAAGCTGGTGCAGGCCGGCTGGGAAACGCTGGTTGAAGCCGGTTACCAGCCGGAAGTCGCCTATTACGAGTGCCTGCACGAACTGAAGCTGATCGTCGACCTGTTCTACGAAGGCGGCATCACCCGCATGCACGAATTCATCAGCGAAACCGCGCAGTACGGCGCGCTCACGCGCGGTCCGTACGTGGTCGACGACAACACCCGCGCGCAGATGAAGAAGGTGCTCACCGAAATCCAGGACGGCACCTTCGCGCGCCAGTGGATCGCCGAATACGCTGCCGGCAATGCCAATTACAAGGCGATGAAGCAGGCCGATCTCGATCATCCGATCGAAGCGGTCGGCAAGAAGCTGCGCGCCAACATGAAGTGGCTGGCGTCTTCGCAGCCGCAGCCGGCACAGAAACCGACCGCTGCACGGCCGCAGAGCGAGGCTGCGTGATGAACGGCGCCCGCTGGCTGGCACAGGCACTCGTCGCGGAAGGCGTCGACACGCTGTTCGGGTATCCCGGCGGCGCGATCATGCCCTTCTACGACGCCCTCCACGGCGCACCGGAACTGAAGCATGTCCTGGTCCGCCACGAGCAGGGTGCGGCGTTCGCCGCGAATGGCTATGCGCGTGCCAGCGGTCGCGTCGGTGTCTGCGTCGCGACCTCCGGTCCCGGCGCATCGAACCTGGTCACCGGCATCGCCGACGCGATGCTGGACTCGGTGCCGATGGTGGTGATCACCGGACAGGTGCCGACCTCGCTGATGGGCACCGACGCCTTCCAGGAGCTCGACGTGTTCGGGATGACGATGCCGATGGTGAAGCACAGCTTCATCGTGCGGCGCGTCGATGACCTGCCGCGCGTGGTCGGTGAAGCGTTCCGCATCGCGCGTTCGGGGCGACCGGGCCCGGTCTTGATCGATCTGCCGAAGGACGTGCAGCTCGCCGACGCCGCGCATTTGCCGAAACATACGTCGCGCGCGGTCGACGCGACGGAAGCGCCGATGGATGCCTCGCTGCACGAGGCGCTGGCGCTGATCTCGCAGGCCGATCGCCCGGTGATCTACGGCGGTGGCGGCATCGCGCTGGGCGATGCGATCGAAGCGTTCCGCACCTTCGTCGATGCCACGCAGATCCCGACCGTGCTGACGCTGAAAGGCCTGGGCGCCTTGCCGAGCAGGCATCCGCTCAATCTCGGCATGCTCGGCATGCACGGCAGTCGCGCGGCCAACCTGGCGGTGCAGGAATGCGACGTGCTGATCGTGGTCGGCGCGCGTTTCGACGATCGCGCCACCGGCAAGCTCGCCGAATTCGCACCGAACGCGCGCGTCGTCCACATGGACATCGACGCCTGCGAGCTCGGCAAGTTGCGCCACGCCGATGCCGCCGTGCGCGGCGACATCGTCACCACCCTCACCAAACTGACGCTGCCCTGCGCGGCGCACCTGCACGGCCGCCATGGCGTCGCCCGCCGCAGCTGGCGCGCGCACTGCCAGGAACGCGCGCGCATGCACGCAGCCCGTTACGACGCCCCGGGCGATGGCGTGTTCGCACCGGCGCTGCTGAAACGGCTGTCGGAAATCGCGCCCGACGTGATCGTTGCCTGCGATGTCGGCCAGCACCAGATGTGGGTCGCGCAGCACTGGCAGCTCGACGACCCGCGCAAGCATCTGACCAGCGGCGCGCTTGGCGCGATGGGCTTCGGCCTGCCGGCGGCGATCGGCGCGCAAATGCAAAACCCCGATGCACGCGTGGTCTGCGTCAGCGGCGACGGCTCGTTCCTGATGAACGTGCAGGAGCTGGCGACGCTGCGCCGCTACGGCCTGCCGGTGAAGATCGTGCTGCTCGACAACCAGGCGCTGGGCATGGTCCGCCAATGGCAGGAACTGTTCTTCGACAAGCGTTATTCCGAAATCGACCTGTCCGACAACCCGGATTTTGTCGCGGTCGCGCGCGCCTTCGGCATCGAGGCGCTGCACGTCGAACGCGCTGCCGACCTGGATGGCGCCTTGCAAGCGCTCCTCGCCGCCAAGGGCCCGGCGCTGCTCCATGTCGCCATCGACACCGCGACCAATGTCTGGCCGCTGGTGCCGCCCAACCGCAGCAACGCCGAGATGCTCGATCCGCAACTCGAATCGACATCCGCACCACACGCTCATCAGGAGAAATCCCGTGCGCTATCAGCTTGATCTCACCTTGCGCCAGGCCGAAGGCGCACTCGCGCGCGTCCTCGGTACCACCGAACGCCGCGGCTTCTCGCCGGTGAGCGTGGATGGCGAAACCCAATCCGATGGTGACCGCTGGCATCTGCGCATGACTGTCGAAGGCGAACGCGCGCCGGAATCGCTGCAGCAGCAACTTGCGAAGTTGTACGACTGCCTCGCCGTGGAGGTGTCGCCATGTCGCTGAACGATGCCGACATGGCCGCGCCCGTGCGCGAAACCGAATCGGCACCAGCGCGCACGGTTCCGCCGCAGGTCTGGTTCGACGGCCGCTTCGTCGACGCCGGCAGCGACCGCGCGCCGCTGACCACCCACGCCATGCATTACGGCAGCGGCGTGTTCGAGGGCATCCGCGCCTACGCGACCACGGATGGCGGCAGCGCGGTGTTCCGCCTGCCCGAACACTTGGAGCGCATGCGCAAGGGTTGCGAACTGCTCGGCATCGCCTTCGATGTGGAAGAAGTCGCCACGGCGACGTTGGCCGTCCTGCGCCAGAACGGTCATCGTGATGCCTACGTGCGCCCGCTGGCGTGGTGCGGCACCGGATCGATCGGCCTCGACGTGTCGGCGGTCGACAAGCACCTGATGGTCGCGACCTTCCCGACCAATGTGCATCTGGCCGGCGTGCGGGTGAAGCTGGGCACCTCGTCGTGGCGACGCAATCCGGCGACATCGCTGCCGCCGCTGAAACTGTGCGGCGCCTATGTCAATTCGGTGCTGGCCAAGCACGAAGTGAAACAGCGCGGCTGCAACGAGGCGCTGTTCGTCGACGAACAGGGACGCGTGGTCGAATGCACCGGCGCCAACGTCTTCATGGTGCGCGACGGCCGCATCACCGCGGGCGAGCACCGCGACGCATTGGCCGGCATCACCCGCGACAGCATCATCGCGCTGACCGGCGCCGAATCGCGCCCGGTGCGCCACGACGAATTGCTAGACGCCGACGAAGTCTTCGTGGTCGGCACCGCCGCGGAAGTCACCCCGGTCGACGAGCTCGACGACCGCGTTTACGCCGACCAGCGCATCGGGCGCGAGGTGGCGGAACTGTATCGACGCGTGGTGCGTGGCGAAGATGCCCGCTACACCCGCTGGCTCACGCGCGTCTGAGCGATGGACAGCGACGTATCCAGCCAACTGCCCGTGACCGCCGCCGACGTGCTGGCGGCGCAGGCGCGGCTGCGTCGCTATCTCGATCCCACGCCGCTGCACTACGCCGAGCGTTTCGGCTGCTGGTTGAAACTGGAAAACCTGCAGCGCACCGGTTCCTACAAGGTGCGTGGCGCGATGAACGCCCTGCTGGCGATGCGCGAACGCGGCGACACCCGTACGACGATCGCGGCTTCCGCCGGAAATCACGCACAAGGATTGGCGTGGGCGGCCTATCGCCTCGGCATGCAGGTGATCACGGTGATGCCGCGTTGCGCGCCGGAAACCAAGATCGCCGGCGTCGCCCACTGGGGCGCGACGGTGCGCCTGCACGGCGACAGCTACGATGAAGCCAAGGCCTTCGCCGCGGAACTCGCCGCGCAACACGATTACCGCTTGCTGTCGGCCTTCGATGACCCCGATGTGATCGCCGGTCAGGGCACCGTCGGACTGGAGATCGCGTCGCTGATGCCGGACGTGGTGCTGGTGCCGATCGGTGGTGGCGGTTTGGCTTCGGGCGTCGTGCTGGCGTTGAAGTCGCAGGGCGTACGCGTGATCGGCGCGCAGGTCGAGCACGTGGATTCGATGGCGCGGGCGTTGCGCGGCGACAGCGAGATCCGTGAACCGGCGACGACCCTGGCCGACGGCGTGCGGGTGAAAGTTCCCGGCGCGCTCACGCAACAGGTGCTGCGCGAGCTGCTGGACGACGTGGTGATCGTGCGCGAAGCCGAGCTGCGCGAAACCCTGGTGCGTCTGGCGCTGGAAGAACACGTGATCGCCGAAGGTGCGGGCGCTTTGGCGCTGGCGGCAGGTCGTCGCGTCGCCGGCAAGCGCAAATGCGCGGTGGTGTCCGGCGGCAATGTCGATGCCGGCGTGCTGGCTCAATTGTTGTGCGACGTGCGCCCGCGCGCACCGCGCAAGCCGCGCCGCCGCGTGCAGGAACCGCTGCCGGCAACGCCGGCGCGCATGTTCGATGAACTGACGGTCGCCGCGGCCCGGCGCTCGCGACTTAGACCGGCTGTCGCGGGGACGAGCGCCATCGCGACAGCCCGGACCGCCGCACCTTCCTTTGCATCCACGCCAACAGAGACTGCCTGACGTGAACGATTCTTCCCCCAGCGACGCAGTACGCAACAAGCCCGAGCCGGTCCGCATCTTCGATACCACGCTGCGCGATGGCGAGCAATCGCCAGGCTTCACCATGAACGCCGAGCAGAAAATCCTGTTTGCGCACGCCTTGGCCGACCTCGGCGTCGACATCATCGAAGCCGGTTTCCCCAACAGTTCGCCTGCCGACTTCAACGCGGTGCGCATCATCGCCCGTGAAGTGCGCGGCAGCACCATCGCCGCGCTGGCGCGCTGCCATCCCGCCGACATCGAGGCTTGCGCCAGCGCCCTCCAGCAGGCCGCGGCGCCGCGCATCCACGTCTTCATTTCCACCAGCCCGCTGCACCGCCAGCACAAGCTCGGCATGAGCCGTGAACAGGTGATCGAACACGCGATCATGGGCGTGTCGCTGGCGCGCAAGCACGTCGACGACGTCGAGTTCTCCGCCGAGGACGCCTCGCGCACCGAGCGCGAATTCCTGGTCGAGGTCTTCAACGCCGCGGTCGAAGCCGGCGCACGCACGCTCAACGTGCCCGACACCGTCGGCTACGGCACGCCCGGCGAAATCCGCGCCTTGTTCGAATACCTGCGCGCGAATGTCCGCGGTGCCGACAACGTGGTGTTCAGCGCCCACTGCCACAACGACCTCGGCCTCGCCGTCGCCAATTCGCTGGCCGCGGTCGAAGGCGGCGCGCGCCAGATCGAGTGCGCGATCAACGGTATCGGCGAGCGTGCCGGCAATGCCGCGCTGGAAGAGCTGGTGATGGCGTTGAAGGTGCGCGGCGGCTGGTACGACGCCACCACCCGCATCGACACCACGCGCCTGCTCGCGACCTCGCGCCTGCTGTCGCGCATCACCGGCATCCAGGTCCAGCGCAACAAGGCGATCGTCGGGGTCAATGCCTTCGCCCACGAATCGGGCATCCATCAGCACGGCATGCTGAAAAATCGCGACACCTACGAAATCATGCGGCCGCAGGACGTCGGCTGGGAGGATTCGCAGCTCGTGCTCGGTCGCCACAGCGGTCGTGCCGCCGTCGCCGATCGCCTGCGCAAGCTCGGTTACGTGCTGGAAGATGCGCAGCTCGACCAGTTGATCGCCGACGCCAAGGCGCTGACCCAGACCCAGCACGCGATCAGCGATCGCGACCTGCAGCGACTGGTCGAAGGCGAGCAGTTCGGCCCCGGCTGGCGCGTGTCGGCCTTGAGCCTGACCGATTACGGCAAGCGCACCCGCGCCCACGTCGATCTCTCCGATCCCGACGGCCGCCATGTCATCCACAGCGCCGAGGGCGAAGGCCCGGTCGCGGCGATGTTCGCGGCGCTGGCCCAGGCCACCGGCGTCGATTTCGAGCTGGAAAGCTACGAGGTGCACAGCATGGGCGTCGGTGCGGATGCGCGCGGCGAAGCCAACCTCAGCGCCCGCATCGATGGCGACACCATGACCGGCCAGGGCACCAGCCGAGACGTACTGGAAGCCAGCGCGATCGCCTGGCTCGACATCGCCAACCGCGTGTTGCGCGGAACCCGCGCCGAGCCGCGTGCCGCCGCCCACACCTGAACCCAACTTCCCTACCTCAACGAATGAATATTTCCATGCCCCGGACACTGCTCGACAAACTGTGGGACGCGCACGTCGTCGTTCCCGAGCGCGACGGCGTTCCTGCCGTGCTCTACATCGACCTCCACCTGATCCACGAGGTCACCTCGCCACAAGCCTTCGCCGAACTCGAGTCGCGCGGATTGAAGCTGCATCGCCCCGACCGCACCAAGGCGACGCTCGACCATTCGACGCCGACCCTGCCCGCCGACGCCAATGGCGACCAGCCCTATGTCAACGACGCCGCACGCGCACAGGTGGACACGCTGCGCGCCAACTGCCGCAAATTCGGCGTCGAGCTGTTCGACTACGGCAACGAACATCGCGGCATCGTCCACGTCATCGGACCGGAGCTGGGGCTCACGCAACCGGGAATGACGATTGTTTGCGGCGACAGCCACACTGCCACCCACGGTGCGTTCGGCGCACTGGCCTTCGGCATCGGCACCAGCGAAGTCGGCCACGTCATGGCGACGCAGAGTCTGTTGCAGCACAAGCCGAAGACGCTGGCGATCACCGTCGACGGCGCACTCGCGCCCGGCGTCACTGCCAAGGACCTGATCCTGCACGTGATCGGGGTAATCGGCGTCAACGGCGGCACCGGGCACGTCATCGAATATCGCGGCTCGACCATCCGCGCCTTGTCGATGGATGAGCGCATGACCGTCTGCAACATGTCGATCGAAGCCGGCGCACGCGCCGGCCTGATCGCGCCCGACGACACGACTTTCGACTACCTGCGCGGACTGCCGCGCGTACCGCAAGGTGCGGACTTCGACGCCGCCGTCGCACGGTGGCGGGAATTCCGCAGCGATGACGGCGCGGTATTCGATCGCGAAGTGCGCATCGATGCCGCCGACATCCGCCCGACCATCACCTGGGGCACGCATCCGGGACAGATCGTCGCGCTGGACGCCCATGTTCCCGCCGACAACGACAGCGATGCCGACAAGGCACGCCATTACATGGGCTGGGAGGCCGGCGCCGCGGTCGCGGGTCGCGCGGTCGATGTCGTGTTCATCGGCAGCTGCACCAACTCGCGCCTGAGCGATCTGCGCGCCGCCGCGGAAATACTGCGCGGTCGCAGGGTGCATCCGCGCGTGCGCATGCTGGTGGTGCCCGGCTCGGGCCAGGTGAAGCGCGACGCCGAGGCCGAGGGCATCGACGCCATCGTGCGCGCCGCCGGTGCCGAATGGCGCGAACCCGGCTGCTCGATGTGCATCGCGATGAACGGCGATCTGGTCGGACCGGGGCAACTCGCCGTCTCCACCAGCAATCGCAATTTCGAAGGCCGCCAGGGCAAGGGTGCGCGCACGGTGCTGGCATCGCCGGCCACCGCCGCCGCCTGCGCGATCGCCGGCGAAATCACCGACCCCCGCATGTTCCTCGCCACGGAGGCCGCGTGATGGCCGCGTTCACCACACTCGTGTCGCGCACGGTCGTGCTGCCCCAGCGCAACATCGACACCGACCAGATCATTCCCGCGCGCTTCCTCACCACCACCGAGCGCAAGGGGCTCGGCAAGTTCGCCTTCAGCGACTGGCGCAATCTTCCGGACGGCTCGCCCGATCCGGCGTTTCCGTTCAACCAGTTCGCCAACGCCAGCGCGCGCATCCTCGTTGCCGGCCGCAATTTCGGCTGCGGCTCCTCGCGCGAGCACGCGCCGTGGGCGCTGACCGACCTCGGCCTGCGCGCGGTGATCAGCAGCGAGATCGCCGACATCTTCCGCAGCAATGCATTGAAGAATGGCCTGCTGCCGGTCGTGCTCGACGACGCCGTGGTCGACGAACTGCTCGACAGCCCCGGCATCGAGCTGGCCATCGATGTCGCCGCGCGCAGCGTCACCCTGCCCGATGGCCGCAGCTTCCGGTTCCCGCTGGATGCGTTCGCGCAGACCTGCCTGCTCGAAGGCGTCGACCAGCTCGGCTATCTGCTGAAACAACTCCCCGCCATCGAACGCTACGAAAGCGCCCGGCAACACGCGCCCACGGAGGCCGCCCATGCACGCTGAAATCCTCGTCCTGCCCGGTGACGGCATCGGCCCCGAAGTCACCGCCGCCGCGGTCGCGGTGTTGCGCAACGTCGCCGCACGCCATGGCCACGAATTCACCTTCACCGAAAAACTGATCGGCGGGGTTGCGATCGACGCCACCGGCGAACCGTTGCCGGCAGACACGCTCGCGGCTGCAAAGAAAGCCGATGCCGTGCTGCTTGGCGCGGTCGGTGGCCCGAAATGGTCAGACCCGAAAGCGAAAGTGCGTCCGGAACAGGGCCTGCTCGCGATCCGCAAGGCGCTCGGCCTCTACGCCAACCTGCGCCCGGTGAAGCCGCATCCGGTCGCGTTTTCGGCGTCGCCGATCAAGCCGCACCTGCTGCAAGGCGTCGACCTGATCGTGGTGCGCGAACTCACCGGCGGCATCTATTTCGGCGACAAGCGGCGCACGGAGGATTCCGCCAGCGACCTCTGCACCTACAGCGTGGAGGAGATCGAGCGCGTGATTCGCCGCGCCTGTCGCCTCGCGATGGAACGCAGCCGGCGCGTCACCTCGGTCGACAAGGCCAACGTGCTGGAGACCTCGCGCCTGTGGCGCGAAGTGGCGAGTCACGTCGTCCGCGACGAATTCCCGGAGATCACGCTGGAACACCAGCTGGTCGATTCGATGGCCATGCACCTGCTGGCGCGTCCGCGCGAATACGACGTCATCGTCACCGAGAACATGTTCGGCGACATCCTCACCGACGAAGCCTCGATGCTGGCGGGATCGCTGGGCCTGCTGCCGTCGGCGTCGCTGGGCGAAGGGCGCGTCGGCCTGTACGAGCCGATCCACGGTTCCGCGCCGGACATCGCCGGCCGCGGCATCGCCAATCCCTATGCGGCGATCCTCAGCGCGGCGATGCTGCTGCGCCATTCGCTGGGACTGGAAGCGGAAGCACAATGCATCGAACAGGCGGTATCCGCCGCCCTCGCCGCCGGCCATCTCACCGCCGATCTCGCCGGTCCGGATGCGGCGATCGGCACCCAGGCGGCAACGCGCGCCGTGCTCGATCATTTCCCGCTGCCCTGCCAGGTCGCCGAACTGCGCGACTGATGATGGTTCGGTTTCACCCGAAAATTCATTTGACACGTGCCATCACGCCCGTTATCACTGGATCCATGCACGCCGCATTCGCCATCGCCATGCCGATTACCACCACGACCACCGGTACCCGGTGTCGGGTGCGGCTGGGCGTCATGGACTGAATCCATCACCCCGTCCCGCATCCGAACCGGATGCGGGGCAACCCCCTTCCGGTCGCTGCGGGGCTCACCAGGAGCCTTCGCCATGTCCCTTGATCTTGTCGCAGCATCGGCTGAATCACGCGCCGACCAACTGCACGATCCCGAGCCTTCCTCCATCACGCTCTGCCACGCCCACAAGTTCGGCGGCAGCAGCGTCGCCAGTGCCGACCGCATTCGTCATGTCGCGACATTGCTGCAGGCGGAAGCGCGCCTGCCTCGCGTGGTCGTGGTCTCCGCGATGCAGGGCGTCACCGACCGCCTGACCGCGCTCGCCAATGCCGCGCTCTCCACCAAGCCGTGGCACTGCGACTGGACGACATTGCGCGAACACCAGTTGCGCGCCGCGCGCGAACTCGCTGCCGACGATGCCGTGCACGCCTGGCTCGAACGCGAGCTGCAGGCCCTGCATCAACTGTTGTGTGCGCCCTCGTCGCGACCGGAGTGGCTGGCGACGGTACAGGGCTTGGGTGAAGTGTGGTCGTCGCGTTTGCTGCAGATTGCGTTGGGTGACGAAGCCGGCGGCTGGGCGCGACTCGATGCCCGCGACGTGCTCGTGGTCCATCCCGGCGAACTCGGCATCGGTGTCGGCGTCGATTGGGATGCCAGCCGCGGCAAACTCGCGGCATGGCGCAAGGCGCATCGGCGGCCGAACGTGGTCATCACCGGTTTCGTCGCCCGCGATGGCGATGGTGCGGTCACCACGCTCGGCCGCAACGGCAGCGATTACTCGTCGGCCATCTTCGCGGTGTTGTTCGATGCCGTCGAGCTCACCATCTGGACCGACGTCGACGGCGTGCTCAGCGCCGATCCGCGATTGGTGCCCGATGCCGTGTGCCTGCAATCGATGTCCTACGCCGAAGCCTGCGAGCTCGCTTATTTCGGCGCCAAGGTGCTGCACCCGCAGACGATGACGCCGGCAATGCAGGCCGGCCTGCCGATCCGCATCCGCAACACGCTCAATCCTGCCGCACCCGGCACGCTGATCACCGAAACCTCTCAACCGGCGGCGTCGCCGGTGAAGGGGTTGACGCTGGTCCCCGACATGGCCGTGCTCGAACTCGCGGGCGCGGGCCTGATCGGCGTGCCCGGCACGGCCGAACGCATGTTCGCCGCGTTGCATGCCGAAGGCGTATCGGTGACGATGATTTCGCAGGGATCGTCCGAGCATTCGATCTGCTGCGTGGTGCGCGCCGACCAGGCCGAACGCGGTCGCGCCGCGGTGCTCGCGGCGTTCCGCGTCGCGATCGCCAACGGCCAGGTCGAAGGCGTGCGCGTCACGACCGACATCTCGATTCTCGCCGCGGTCGGCGACGGCATGGTCGGCACACCCGGCGTCTCGGCGCGACTGTTCGCGGGATTGGCGCAGGCCGGCGTCAACATCCGCGCGATCGCGCAGGGCGCCAGCGAACGCAACATCTCGGTCGCCGTCGCCGCGGCGGATGCCACCCGCGGTTTGCGCGCCGTGCATTCGGCGTTCTGGCTGTCGCCGCAAACGCTGTCGGTGGGCAT
The DNA here is from genome assembly GCA_030151365.1 of Lysobacter sp. Lineage (GTDB taxonomy): Bacteria > Pseudomonadota > Gammaproteobacteria > Xanthomonadales > Xanthomonadaceae > Solilutibacter. The sequence goes on from JASLDW010000091.1 coordinate 45,338, forward strand.
CATCGGCCCGGGCAATGTCGGTCGCGCGTTGCTGGCGCAACTGGCACAGGCCTCCTCGCATTACGACGGCAGCAATCGCGGCGGGCTCGACCTGCGCCTGCGCGCCATCGCCAACAGCCGCCGCATGCATCTCGCCCAGCGCGCGCTCGATCCCGCCGATGCCAATGCATTGCTTGAGGATGGCGAAACGCTCGACCTCGACCGCTTCACCGCGCATGTCCATGCCGCCCACCTGCCGCACGCGATGATCGTCGATTGCAGCGGCAGCGATGCCGTCGCTGCCCGCTATTCCGATTGGCTCGCCGCCGGCATCCATGTCGTCACGCCGAACAAGCAGGCGGGCAGCGGTTCGCTCGAGCGCTGGCGCGCGATCCGCGACGCAACGCGACGCGGCGGCCATTTCCGCTACGAAGCCACCGTCGGCGCCGGGCTTCCGGTGATCCAGACCCTGCGCAGCCAACTCGACACCGGCGACGAATTGCTGGAAGTCGAGGGCGTGTTCTCGGGCACGCTGGCCTGGCTGTTCAACAGTTTCGACGGCAGCGTGCCTTTCTCGCGGCTGGTCGAACAGGCGCGCGCACTCGGTTATACCGAACCCGATCCGCGCGACGACCTCTCCGGCACCGACGTCGCCCGCAAGCTGGTGATCCTCGCCCGCGAGGCGGGGCGCGAACTGTCGCTGGAAGACGTCGAGATCGAGAATCTGGTGCCGCCGGCCTTGCGCGACATTCCGTTCGACGCCTTCCTCGCCCGCCTGCACGAACTCGATGCGCCGTTGCAGGCGCGATTCGATGCCGCGAAAAGCGCAGGCCGCGGCCTGCGTTACCTCGCGCAACTGGATCGCGATGGCCGCGCGCGTGTCGGGCTGGTTGCGCCGGAACCGGGCCACGCCAGCCTGCATGGACGCCTCAGCGACAACCTCATCCAGTTCCGCACCCGTCGTTACGCCGATAATCCGCTGGTGGTGCAGGGACCGGGCGCCGGGCCGGATGTCACGGCCGCCGGCGTGTTCGGCGATATCCTCGCCATTGCCCAGGCGGTGGGAGCGCGGCGATGAGCGCACTCGCACCCGCCACTCACTCTCCCGGTTCGACGATGACGGCCCACAGACTCCACGCCACCGCTTTCGCACCCGCCAGCATCGGCAACATCGGCGTCGGTTTCGACCTCCTCGGCCATACGCTGGAAGGTCCGGGTGATCATGCCGAGGTCATTCGCATCGATGAACCGATGGTGCGGATTGCCGAAATCACCGGCGATGTCGATGGCGCGTCGTCGCTGCCGCTGGAAGCCGACAAGAACACCGCCGGTCGCGCGTTGATGGAATTGCGCGAACGCCATGGCGTTGCCCATGGTTTCGAAGTGCGACTGCGCAAGGGCATCGCGCTCGGCTCCGGGCTCGGCGGTTCGGCGGCTTCGTGCGTCGCCGCGCTGGTCGCCGCGAACGCAGTGATCGATCAACCGCTGTCGCGCGAGGAACTGTATCCGCTGGCACTGATCGGCGAAGCGGTGGCCAGCGGCAGCATCCATGGCGACAACGTCGCGCCGATGCTGTTCGGCGGCGTGGTGCTGGCGACGCCCACGCGTGCGATTCGCCTCAATGCACCGGAACTGTTCTGCGCCGCGGTGCACCCGCATTTCGTATTGGAAACACGGTTGGCGCGTGCAGCACTGTCGGCGCCGTACGCAATTGGCGAATTCGTCAAACAAAGCGAACACCTTGCACTGTTCCTCACCGGCCTCGCGCGCGGCGACCGCACACTGATCGCCGAAGGTCTGGCCGATGTATTGGTGGAGCCGCGCCGCGCCGCGCTGATTCCCGGCTTCGTCGAAGTGAAGACGGCGGCGCTCGCGCACGGCGCGCTCGGCGCCAGCATTTCCGGCGCCGGTCCGACCGTGTTCGGCTGGTTCGACGATCGCGCGCAGGCCACCGCGGCGACACGGGCGATGCAGGCGGCATTCGCGCAAGCCGGCTTCGCCAGCGACGCGCTGGTCTCGCCGATCAACGGCCCGCGCGCCGAAGTGGTCGCGTGAAGTTCGTCGGCACGCGCGGCGGCATCGCGCCGACTTCGCTCGATGTCGCGCTCGCCGCCGGGCTCGCGCCGGATGGCGGCTTGTACGTGCCCGAACGGATTCCGCAACTCACGCTGGAACGCGCTGGCGCAACGCTGGCCGAGACCGCGACGGCCGTACTCGCGCCATGGTTCGTGGAATCGAGACTTCAATCGTCGCTGGCCGAACTCTGCGCCGACGCCTTCGACTTTCCGGCGCCGCTGCGGCCGCTGTCATCGCCGAACGATCACCTGCTCGAGCTGTTCCACGGCCCCACCGCCGCCTTCAAGGATTACGCCGCGCGTTTCCTCGCCGGCTGCCTGTCGCGCCTGCGCGATCCCGATGCAAATGCGCCGCCTGCGACAATCCTTGTCGCCACTTCCGGCGACACCGGCGCTGCGGTCGGCGCCGCCTTCCATCGTCGCGATGGCTTCAAGGTCGCCATCCTCTATCCCGATGGCCGCGTCTCGCCGCGCCAGGCCCATGGCCTCGGTTGCTTCGGCGACAACGTGCAGGCGTACCGCGTCGCCGGCAGCTTCGACGATTGCCAGCGCATGGTGAAACAGGCGCTCGCCGATGCCGACCTGCGCGCCCGCGTCCCGCTCGGGTCCGCCAACAGCATCAGCCTTGGCCGCCTGCTGCCGCAGACCGCGTACTACGCGCACGCCGCGCTGGAGTACCGCGCGCGCCACGGCGTGCCGCTCAATTTCATCATCCCCACCGGCAACCTCGGCAACGCGCTGGCGTGCTGGCTGGCGAAACACATGGGACTGCCGATCGGCGGGATCGTGCTGGCCAGCAATGCCAACGACGTGCTGCCGCGCTATTTCAACGGAGGCGATTACGCCCCGCGCGCGACCGTCGCCACGCTCGCCAACGCCATGGACGTCGGCGCACCGAGCAACTTCGAACGCTTGCGCTGGTGGCATCGCGACGATGCCGAACTGCGCGCGGCCATGCGCGCCTTCAGCGTCGACGACGCCACCATCCGCGACGCCATCCACCGTGCCCCCGATCGCCACGGCGTGGTGCCCTGTCCGCACACGGCTGTCGGGTTGCACGTGCTGGAACAATTGCGCGGCATTGGCGATCTCCGACCGTGGGCGGTGGTCGCGACCGCGCATCCGGCCAAGTTCGAGACCATCGTCGAACCGCTGGTCGGCCATGCCGTCGAACCGCCCGCGGCACTGGCGGCGGCACTGGCGCGACCCGCGGCATCCCTCCCGCTCGACGCCAATAGCGAAAGTCTGCGCCCAGCTCTACTGTAAGAATGGCCAGCATGTCTGCGCCATCGCCCATCCGATAAGATTCCGGGCATGGAAGACGCACCCGTACGGTCCAGTGGTCGCCCCAAGGATCCCGCCAAGCACCAAGCCATCCTTGCGGCGGCCAAGGAACTCTTCCTCGACCGCGGATTCGCCCAGGCCAACATGCAGGAAGTCGCCGACCGCGCCGGCGTCTCCAAGC
>JASLDW010000010.1 GCA_030151365.1 Lysobacter sp.
GGCACATTAAGGGGGTGGGCAATGAGAATGAATACGGTGGCTTTAAGAGCGCTGGTGCTCTGCACGGTCTTAGCAGTGACTGGAGGACATGCGTCCGAGCCATTGACGCCGGCAGCGCGTTTTGTTTCACAGCTGAGCACTAAGAACGGACATCTAACCTGGCAGAACATCAGGCTTGGACAGAGTCAGCGCGAAGTTGAAAAACTGCTCGGGACAAAGATTTCAGTCAAGCCATCTGCCCATATCGGATCAGGGGCAATGACATACACGCATGAAACTATTGTTGTCCGAGACGGGTTGCGTGTGCGGTTGGGGTTCGCCAGACAGGGAGCCCAGAACTATTTGCAGGTCGTGGAACCAGAATCGCTCACTATCTCCAACGGTCAGGTCGCATCGCTGCGCAAGGCGGCAAAGATCCAACTCAAGGGGTTGCGTGATTCTGGGGCGGAGTTGCCCTTGGCGACTGCCGGAGGTGAAGAGCTCGACATCAACGAGCATGCACTGCGCTTGCAGGCTGGATCCGACGGTGAATAACGGGAACCCGACATGAGCACGATCTGCCCGTTTTGCAAGAATTCCATCAATGAGGGGGCGTCCGTTTGTGCAAGCTGCCATGCCTTCCTGAGCACCCCGTTTCGGGTGAATGGTGACGTCAAATTGATTTATCTGTTTGTTGGCGGTTTGTATTTGCTATTCGGACCGGTAATGTTGCTCTTCTCTCTTTCATCCCCCGATATAAAGATTGTCGGGTTGCTAATGTTTGGGCCAATTACCGTAATTGGATTCTTCGTAATGCGTGCGATGTACCGCCGAGGGTCTAGGCAGCTCTGGTACAGGCGATAGATCATCATTAGAAGAGCTCGATGGACGGGTGCGGGCTGGTTTAGCTGCGCTGTGTCATTCGGTGTCGGATCACTTTCACTGAATTGGCATCCGCCAGTTCTGTCGCGGGCAGCTGTAGCATCACGTTGACGATCGTGGCCACGGCGTCATTCGACACCGAGAAGGTCGTGGGGATTCGGCCGAAGTAATCGGCGGTGTTCTCCTCAATTTGGTTCAGTAGCCCACGGATGAAATCCGCCTTGGACGGACGTTGGCTTTGCGTCGCCGCCGCCGTGACTGGATCGTTCGGCGTCACCTCGGCCCGGCGGGCGTCGTCACTGATCGCCCAAATGCATTCCGCCAACGACGGCCAATACTTGAGGTCGTACTGGTGGGCCAAGGCGTCCAGCTTGGGCTTCAAATACATCCCGTACCGGCCATTGGGGTCACCAGCACGGTCGATGACGCCTGTGATGTCGTAGAGCGTTTCCGTACCGAAACCGGAGTAGTTCTGTAGCTCGGTCCGCCGTTCCAGGAGGGTGGCCAGAGTTTCCGCCGCTTCCTCGATGTCTCGGTTTACCGCGATCAGTTCAGCGCGGTCGGCCCGCTCCTGAGCGATGTGCTCCGGCGTCATGTACGCGCCCATCCACGTCAGGCAGTTCAGGAAAATCTTGTAGGCCACTCCGTCCTTGGAGAGCGGCGGGTAGATTTCATCGTAGACGGGTGCCATGGCGGCACTGGCGGCCAGAAGGCGTTGGGCCACGGCGGTTTCTGAGAAGGCGATCTGTGCCTCGGTGTTGCGTTGGATCTCCTCGCGCAAATAGTTCTCACAAGCGAGGCGGGCAGGGGAGGGCTTGGTCATGCGGTGGGTCTTGGGTATGGGTTGCCGGCAGCGTAGGGCACCAGTCTCGGCGTGTCGGTATCCGAGTTGCAGAAAAAATAAGGTCACTCGGAAACGCGTAGCCCGGCAATCCTGCAGGTAAGGCGCCTCTCTTGGATCTAGCTCGCATTTAGGGCAAGGCGCGGAAGGACGACGCTACAGCGATTTGCAGTTACGATGCAGTTACGGGCCTAGCGCAGAAAACCATCAGGCAAAAGAAAACCCCTGCAAAAGCAGGGGTTTTTATTGGTGGCCAGGGAGGGAATCGAACCCCCGACACGGGGATTTTCAATCCCCTGCTCTACCAACTGAGCTACCTAGCCGTAGCCGACCATTGTAATGCCTGTCATGAATGAGGGCAAGATCGCCGTGCCTGCGCTCAGTCCGGCTACAGATCGCTTCTGGCATCATCGGTTTGTTCCCGAGGGGCAGGAGGCAGCAATGCGAATCGCCACACTTTCGATCTTCGCCGCGACGATCCTGTTGGCGGTGGGATGCAGCACCACGCCGTCGGCGTCCGCTTCCGAGCGCAAGGCCAGGGAGGCCGCGACCCTTGCGCGCTACCAGGCGGCGGCTGGGGCGCCGGTCTCCGGCATCCGGATTTTCGGTTCGCCGAGCTGGGACACGATCGATGGCAGCCATATCGTTTACACGGTGTCGCCGACGCGGCAGTACCTGATGACCTTGGGCGGCAACTGCATGGATTGGGCGTCCGGTCCTTCCGTCGGCATCAGTTCGACGCTGGGCCAGATCAACACCAGGCTCGATAGCGTGCATGTTTCGAGCGGACTGACGTGCAGCATCGAACGCATCCAGCCGCTGGACGTTGAGAAGCTGAAGTCCATGCACGCAGCGGCGAAATCACGGCGCGGCATCGATTGAGCCTGCGCGGAGGAACGACCGCCTCGGTTCAGCCCTCGGGAACGTAGCCCGCGGGTTTTTCCGCGTCGCCGCCGAACAGGAATTTCTCCATCTCGGTTTCCAGTCGTGCGCGGTCGGCGGGATTGCGCGGTGACAGTCGCAGCTCGTTGATCAGCATGGTCTGGTGGGCCAGCCATGCCGCCCATGCCGCCTTGCCGATATGGTTGAACACGCGCTGGCCGAGTTCGCCCGGCCACGGCACGAAGTCGAGGCCTTCGGCTTCCTGGTGGCTGTAATCGCAGAAAACGGTATGACGGCTCATGGCGTGGACTCCAGCAGTCGGCGGATCGGCGCGGGGATGCCGAATTCGGCAAGTGCCGAACGCGCGACCCAGCGGTGGTCGTCATTGTCGCCCACGCGTGATTCCGGCGCAGTGAGCCGTGCGCGCAACGGATGCAGCTGCAGGCGGAAATGGGTGAAGACGTGTTCGACCGATTCCAGTTCGGTCGCCGATGCGATGCGTCCCCGGTCATCCAGCCAGAGATCGCGTGCAGCCACGGTGTCGAATTGCGGCAGCGACCATAGCGAAGCCCAGACCCCGGTCGGCGGTCGGCGTTGCAACAGGACTCGACCGGACTTGTCCTCCAGCCAGACCACGTGCGTTTCGCGTTCCGGCCTGGTCTTGTTCGGACGCGGCGTCGGCAGGGATGAAGTGCGTTGGGTGGCGAAAGCGACGCAATCCTTGTGCAACGGGCAGCGTGCGCAATCGGGACTCGATCGCGTGCATAGCGTCGCGCCGAGATCCATCTGCGCCTGTGTGTAATCGGCGAGGCGCGTATCGGGAAGATGCGAGATCGCGAGTTCCCACATCCGCTTTTCGATCGCCGGCGTGCCCGGCCAGCCTTCGATGCCGTGGTAACGCGCGAGCAGCCGCTTGACGTTGCCGTCGAGGATGGCGAAACGATCGCCCCAGGCCTGCGCGAGGATGGCGCCGGCGGTGCTGCGACCGATGCCCGGCAACGCCAGCAATGCATCGAAGTCGCGGGGTAGGTCGCCGCCGTGCAATTCCATGCAGCGTTGCGCGGCGGCGTGGAGATTTCGGGCGCGTGCGTAATAGCCGAGCCCCGACCACAGCGCCAGCACCTGGTCGCGCGGCGCGGCGGCGAGGGCGGGAAGATCGGGCAGGGCGTCGACGAAGCGCTGGAAATAGCCGGTGACGACGCTCACCTGCGTCTGCTGCAGCATGATTTCCGACAGCCACACGCGATACGGCGTGCGCCGCTGGCCTGGCAAGTCCTGCCACGGCAGGTCGTGGCGACCGTGCGTGTCGAACCACTTCAGCAGTGGCGTGGCGAAACGGTCGCTCAAGTCGAGAGCGTGTCGGGGAGCAAGGCGTCGACGAAGGTTTCGGCGTCGAACACGCGCAGGTCTTCCGGGCGTTCGCCGATGCCGGCATAGCGGATCGGGATGCCGAATTCGCGCGCCAGCGCGAACACCACGCCGCCCTTGGCGGTGCCGTCGAGCTTGGTCACCACGAGTCCGGAGACCGGCACTTTCGCGCTGAAGGCACGCACCTGGGCGATGGCGTTCTGGCCGGTGGTGCCGTCGATCACCATCAGGATTTCGTGCGGCACCGCGCTCGACTGCTTGCCGAGCACGCGGACGATCTTGGCGAGTTCTTCCATCAGTCCGCCCTGCGTGTGCAGGCGACCTGCGGTATCGGCGATCAGCACTTCGACGCCGCGCGATTTCGCGGCCTGGTAGGCATCGAAGGTGACCGCGGCGGCATCGGCGTTCTGGCCCTGCGCGACCACCTGCACGTTGTTGCGTTCGCCCCAGGCCTGCAACTGCGCGACGGCGGCGGCGCGGAAGGTATCGCCGGCGGCGAGCATCAGGCTGCGGTTCTCGTCGCGGAACTTGCGCGCGAGCTTGCCGATGGTGGTGGTCTTGCCGACGCCGTTGACGCCAATGGTGACGATCACGAACGGGCGCGCGCTGCCGTCGATCAGCAACGGTTTCGAAACCGGTTCGAGGATGGCGACCAGTTCGGCGCGCAGCGCCTTGAACAGCGCGGCGGCATCGGCGAACTCGCGCTTGCGCATGCGGGCGCGGAGATCGTCGACCAGCGCGGTCGTCGCACCGACCCCGACGTCGGCGGTGATCAGCGCGGTTTCGATCTCGTCGAGCAGGGCATCGTCGAGCGCCGGGTTGCGGCGGAACAGTCCACCGAGGCTGCGGGCGATGCCGCTGCCGGACAGGCGCTGGCGCCAACCGGACTTGCCGGGCGCGGCGGCGGGTGCGGCATTGGCGTAGTCATCCGTCGTCGTTGCCGGGGACGGTGTGGCGGGCTGTTGCGGGGGATCGGAAGGCGCCGGCGCGGCGGCTTCGGGCTTGTTGCGACGGAACCAGCTGACCATTCCGGATGCGATGGCGGACAATGGCGGGCATGGTAGCACTCGCCCCGCGCAAACCCGCATGAATCGTGGCCGCAACGACAGCCGGTCGACGGGCGCTGTACGCATCGTAGGCGGGCGCTGGCGCGGCACCAAATTGCCGGTTCCGGACGTCGCCGGCCTGCGCCCGAGTTCCGATCGCGTGCGCGAGACGCTGTTCAACTGGTTGCAGCCGGCATTGCCCGGCGCACGCGTCCTCGATCTCTTCGCCGGCACCGGGGCGCTGGGACTGGAAGCGCTGTCGCGCGGCGCGGCGTCGGCCACGCTGGTGGAGCGCGACCGCACTGCCTGTGCGGGACTGCGCGCGAGCATCGATCGGCTTGGAGCTGGCGACATCGCCCACCTGGTCCAGGCCGATGCATTGGCCTGGCTGGCCGGCACGGCAGACGGGCCATACGATATCGTCTTCGTCGATCCCCCCTTCGCCGATGACCTGTGGGCGCGGGTGGTGGCCGGACTGGCGCCGCACGTCGCCGCAGACGCCTGGTTGTACGTGGAATCCGCGCATGGCGTCCAGGCGGATCCCGGGCCGGATTGGGCGCTGCATCGCGAGGGCGCGACCCGCGAGGTCGACTACCGGCTGTACCGCCGCGTTTCGACATGATCCGGAAGCTCCGCTGATACACTGATTCCCCGTACAGGTGCGCTCCCGAAGCCTCCGCTCCCGCATGGCCAGCCCCAATCCACGCATCGCGATCTACCCCGGCACTTTCGACCCCATCACCAACGGCCACGTCGACCTGGTGCATCGCGCCGCGCCGCTGTTCGAGAAGCTGGTGGTCGGCGTCGCGGTGAGCCCGGGCAAGAGTCCGGGCCTGCTGCACGACCAGCGCGTCGAGCTGGCGCGCGAGAGCCTGAAAGAATTCGCCAATGTCGACGTGCGCGGCTTCGACACGCTGCTGGCGCATTTCGTCGACGAAGTCGGCGCCGGCGTGCTGCTGCGCGGCTTGCGTGCGGTCTCCGACTTCGAATACGAATTCCAGCTGGCGAGCATGAATCGCCACCTGATTCCCGGGGTCGAAACCCTGTTCCTGACGCCAGCGGAGAAATACAGCTTCATTTCCTCGACCCTGGTGCGCGAGATCTCGCGTCTTGGCGGCGATGTCCGCAAGTTCGTGCCGCCGGTGGTGGACGCGGCGCTGCAGGAAGAGTTTCGTCGCCGCAATGGTGGCGCGAAGGCGTGAGCCGACGATGGCGCTGAAGATCCTCGACACCTGCATCAACTGTGACGTCTGCGAACCGGCCTGCCCGAACCAGGCGATCACGCAGGGCGCGGAGATCTACATCATCCATCCCGATCTCTGCACCGAATGTGTCGGCCATTTCGACGAGCCGCAATGCGTGGTGGTGTGCCCGGTGGAATGCATCGAGAACGATCCGGAACACGTGGAATCCAATGACCAATTGCTCGCCAAGCTGGCGGGCCTGCAGGAGAAAGCCGCATGAAGACGTCCTGGTGTTCGTTGTTGCTCGCCGGTTTGCTGCTGTCGTTTGGCGGCGTTGATGCCGTTTCGGCGCGCACTGCAACGAAACCGGCGCATGCGCATCCGCCGGGTGCCGCGATCGCATCCGCGCACAAGCTCGCGACCGATGCCGGCTTCGAGATCATCGCCAAGGGCGGCAATGCCTTCGATGCGGCGGTGGCGGTTTCCGCGGCCTTGAGCGTGGTCGAGCCGGTGAGCTCGGGGCTTGGTGGCGGCGGCATGTTCCTGCTGCACGATGCGAAGACCGGCAAGGACGTCTTCGTCGATGCGCGCGAGATGTCCCCGGCCTCCGCGACGCCCGACAAGTTCCTCGATGCCAAGGGCAACCTCGATCCCGAGAAGTCGCAGAACGGCCCGTGGTCCGCAGGCATTCCCGGACTGCCCGCCGCTCTGGTGCACGTCTCGCGGAAATACGGGCGGCTGCCGCTGAAGGTGTCGTTGCAGCCGGCAATCCGCATCGCCCGCGAAGGTTTCCCGATGTACGCGCGGCTGGTGCGCGCCTACGGCGAACGCCGCGAGGTGATGACGCGCTATCCGGGCACGCGCGCGACCTTCGAGCCGAATGGCGTGCCGCTGAAGGAAGGCGAACTGCTGAAGCAGCCCGATCTCGCGCGCACCTTGCAATTGCTCGCCGACAAGGGCTTCGACGGCTTCTACAAGGGCGATGTCGCGCAGAAGATCCTGAAGGCGGTCGACGACAACGGCGGCCACTGGACCGCGCAGGAACTCGCCGCCTATCGCGTCAAGGAACGCGCGCCGATCACGCTCGACTGGCACGGCTGGAAAATCGTCACCGCGCCGCCGCCGTCCTCGGGCGGGATTGTCGTGGCGGAAATCCTGCAGATCCTGCAGCCCTACGACCTGCGCAAGATGGACGAGGCCAAGCGCGTGCACATGGTGGTCGAGGCGATGCGCCGCGCCTACCACGATCGCACCTTCTATCTCGGCGATCCCGATTTCGTCCACGTGCCGCAGAAGACGCTGCTCGATCCCGATTACGCCGCCGGCCTGCGCACCACCATCAATCCGGACAAGGCGACGCCGAGCGACCTGTTCCCGAATTCGCCGACGCCGTTGCGCGAGCACGACGAGACCACGCATTTCTCGATCATCGACGACCAGGGCAATCGCGTCGCGACCACGCAGACGGTGAACCTGCTCTACGGCTCCGGCCTGATCCCGGTCGGCGCCGGCTTCCTGCTCAATGACGAGATGGACGATTTCGCGCTCAAGCCCGGCACGCCGAATGCCTTCGGCGTGATGGGCTACGAGGCCAATGCGCCCAAGCCGGGCAAGCGCATGCTCAGTTCGATGACGCCGACCTTCATGGAATCCAAGGACAAGGTCGCCGTGCTCGGCACACCGGGTGGCAGCCGCATCATCACCATGGTGCTGCTCGGCATCCTCGGTTACGACGATGGCTTGAATGCGCAGCAGGTCGCCGCGTTGCCGCGCTACCACCACCAGTGGCTGCCGGACGTGGTCGAAACCGAGAAGGGTTCGCTCTCGGCCGAGACCGTGCAGAAACTGCGCGCGATGGGCCATGCGGTGATCGTGCCGGGCGAAGTGAAGGGCCAGCGTTCCAGCGATGCCTGGGGCAACCTGCAGACGGTCGAGTGGAACAAGGCAACGAACACGCTGGACGGCGGCAGCGATCCGCGCAATCCGGTCGGCAAGGCGGAAGTGCGCCTCGACGGGGCCAAGGCGAAGTAAGGAGTAGGGTAGGCGCATGAAACTGTGGTCGATCCTCGGCAATTCCCAGAAGCTCGACGGCGGCGCGATGTTCGGCAACGCGCCGCGCGCGATGTGGCAGCAGTGGATCGCGCCCGATGAGCTGAACCGCATTCCGCTGGCTTGCCGCGCGCTGCTGGCGTCGCCGCTCAACGGCAAGACGGTGCTGTTCGAAACCGGCATCGGCGCGTTCTTCGAACCCAAGCTGCGCGAGCGCTACGGCATCCAGGAAGACCGCCATGTTCTGCTGGATTCACTGAAGCAGGCCGGCTTCAGCCATGAAGACATCGACGTGGTGGTGCTGTCGCATCTGCACTTCGATCATGCCGGTGGTTTGTTGTCGGAATGGCAGGAAGGCGCAGCGCCTTCGCTGTTGTTCCCGAAGGCGACCTATCTGGTCAGTCGTGGTTGCTGGGAACGCGCGAAAGCGCCGCATCCGCGCGACCGCGCCAGTTTCATCGCGGAATTGCCGGGATTGCTCGAGGCGAGCGGCCGCCTCGAGATCGTCGATGGCCTGCATTCGCGTGCGCTCGGCGACAGCGTGCGCTTCCACTACAGCCAGGGTCACACGCCGGGCCTGATGCTCGCGGAAATCCTCGGGCCGGAACGCATCGGCAACGAGGCGCATGGCGGTTTGCTGTTCTGCGCCGACCTGATTCCCGGTCGGCCGTGGGTGCACGTGCCGATCACCATGGGCTACGACCGCTGCGCCGAGGTGCTGATCGACGAGAAACAGGAGTTGCTGGACGACCTGTTCGCGCGCAACGTCCATCTCTATTTCACCCACGATCCGGAATGCGCGCTGGCGCAAATCAGTCGCGACGCCAAGGGCCGTTTCGGCACCGCGCACGAAGTCGCGGAGTTGCACGCGCGGCCGCTGGCCGCGTAAGGGAATCAGCCGACGCGCGTGCCGAAGATGCGGTCGCCGGCGTCGCCGAGGCCGGGCAGGATGTAGCCGTGTTCGTTGAGGCGCTCGTCGATCGCGGCCGTGTAGACCTGCATGTCGGGATGCGCGGCTTCCAGCGCCTTCAGGCCTTCCGGCGCGGCGACCAGGAAGATGCCCTTGATGCGTTTGGCGCCGGCGCGCTTGAGCATGTCGATGGTCGCGATCAGGGTGCCGCCGGTGGCCAGCATCGGATCGAGGATCAGCGCCTCGCGCTCGTCGAGGCGGCCGGTCAGGCGCTCGAAATAGGGAACGGGTTGCAACGTTTCTTCGTCTCGTTGCAGCCCGACCACGCTGACCTTTGCCGCCGGAATCAGCGCCAGAACGCCCGGCAGCATGCCAAGGCCCGCGCGCAGGATCGGCACCAGGGTGATCTTGGCGCCGGCGATGCGTCGCACCTGCACTTCACCGGCCCAGCCGGGTTGCGTGGACGGTTCGGTTTCGAGATCGGCAGTCGCCTCGTAGGCGAGCAGGGTGCCGAGTTCGGTGACCAGTTCGCGGAAGCCCTTGGTGCTGAGGGTGGAATCGCGCAGCAGGCCGATCTTGTGCTGCACCAGCGGATGGCGGACTTCGACGACTTTCATGATGTTCTGGCCGTGGCTTCGATGCGACGAGTCTGCATGAAAACGAAGAAGCCGGCTCGTGGCCGGCTTCTTCAAGTCATTGCGATGGCGATCAGGCCGCTTTTTCCTGCGTTTCGCGCGGGCCTTCCAGCAACGAGCGCTTGACCATCGCGACGACGAGATCGAGTTCGTCTTCCTGCATCGCGAAGCGCGGGGTGAAGCGCAACGAGTTGGCGCCGCCGTGGATCACGCCGATGCCGCGTTCGCGCAGCCATTCCTCGGTGGAACCGGTGCCATAGCCCTTGAAGCCCGGCGCGAGTTCGCAGGAGAACAGCAGTCCGGTGCCCTGGACCTTGGTGATCAGGCCGGTTTCCTGCTTCACAGCTTCCAGCTTGGCCAGCGCCTGCTTGCCGCGTTCGCGGACGTTGGCGCGCAGTTCCGGGGTGAGGCTCTTCAGCACCACGCAGGCGACATCGAGCGCACGCGGGTTGGCGGTCATGGTGTTGCCGTAGAGGCCGCGCTTGTAGGCGTTGGTCGCGCGTTCGCCGGCGGCGAGCACCGACAGCGGGAACTGGCCGGCATTGAGCGCCTTGGAATAGGTTTCCATGTCCGGCGCGTCGGCGTCCTCGAAGCCGGGATAGTCGACGATCGAGAGATAACCGGTGGCGCGCAGGCCGGCCTGGATCGAATCGATCAGCATCAGGCTGCCGTGGTCGCGGGTCAGCGTGCGCACCGCGTCGTAGAACGCGCGCGGCAGCGAACGACCGGGATCGCCTTCGCCCATCACCGGTTCCAGGTAGACCGCTTCGATGAACCAGCCATTCTTTTCGGCGTCGGCGAAAGCCTGTTTCAGTGCATTGACG
>JASLDW010000016.1 GCA_030151365.1 Lysobacter sp.
AACGAACTCGACGTCGTCGAGGGCATGCAGTTCGACCGCGGCTACCTGTCGCCGTACTTCATCAACAACCAGCAGTCGATGTCGGCCGAGCTGGACGATCCCTACATCCTGCTGCACGACAAGAAGATCTCCAACGTGCGCGACCTGCTGCCCGTCCTCGAGGGCGTGGCCAAGGCCGGCAAGCCGCTGCTGATCGTCGCCGAGGAAGTGGAAGGCGAAGCGCTGGCGACCCTGGTGGTCAACACCATCCGCGGCATCGTCAAGGTCTGCGCGGTGAAGGCCCCGGGCTTCGGCGATCGTCGCAAGGCGATGCTGGAAGACATGGCCATCCTCACCGGTGGCACCGTGATCTCGGAAGAAGTCGGCCTCTCGCTCGAGAAGGCGACCATCAAGGATCTCGGCCGCGCGAAGAAGGTGCAGGTCTCGAAGGAAAACACCACGATCATCGACGGTGCCGGCGAAACCTCGGGCATCGAGGCGCGCATCAAGCAGATCAAGGCGCAGATCGAGGAGACCTCGTCCGACTACGACCGCGAGAAGCTGCAGGAACGCGTGGCCAAGCTGGCCGGCGGCGTTGCAGTGATCAAGGTCGGTGCCGCCACCGAAGTCGAGATGAAGGAAAAGAAGGCACGCGTCGAAGACGCGCTGCACGCCACCCGCGCTGCCGTGGAAGAAGGCATCGTCCCGGGCGGCGGCGTGGCGCTGGTGCGCGCGCTGTCCATCATCAAGGGCATCAAGGGCGCCAACGAAGACCAGAACCACGGCATCGAAATCGCCCTGCGTGCGATGACCGCCCCGCTGCGCGAGATCGTCTCCAACGCCGGCGAAGAGCCGTCGGTGGTGCTGAACCGCGTGATGGAAGGCAAGGGCAACTTCGGCTACAACGCCGCCACCGGCGAGTTCGTCGACATGGTCGAAGCCGGCATCCTGGATCCGACCAAGGTGACCCGCACCGCGCTGCAGAACGCGGCGTCGATCGCCGGCCTGATGATCACCACCGAGGCGATGGTTGCCGAGGCGCCGAAGAAGGACGAACCGGCGATGCCGGGCGCCGGCGGCATGGGTGGCATGGGCGGCATGGATTTCTAAGAAGTCCGCACGTCCCGCGCAACATGAAGCAGCAACAGGAACCCCCGCAGCGATGCGGGGGTTTTTGTTTGCCTCGCGCGAAGTTTCCGGAGTAGCATCCGGTCATCCAGGGGAAGGGGAACAACACATGCGTTTCATCCAACGAACGGCTGTGCTCGCGTCATGAGCCGACATCCCGCGCCACCAGTTCCGCCGACACATTCGCTCCTCTCGCGCCGCCGGGCGCTGGCGATGCTGTCTTCTTCCCTCGCGCTTGCGGCATGTGGCGGAGGTGGCGGAGGCAGTTCGTCTCCCCTTCCGTCGCCACCGCCTCCTCCGCCACCACCGCCCCCGACGGTGACAGGCCCAGCATGGTTCAGCTATGGGCACGATGCGCAGCACACGGCGGCAAGCGCGATCGCCACGCAGGATCTCGGGCGCATCGCATGGACAGCGCTGCTCGACCTCGCGCCGCAATACAGATCGGACGGCGCGCTGCTCACCCATTACGGCTCGCCGGTGGTGACGATCCACAACACCGTGGTCATTCCGGTGAAGACGACGGCCAACGGCGGCTATCGCGTCGAAGGCCGCAGCGGCGTGAGCGGCACGCTCGTCTGGTCGGCGACCACCGATTACGTGATGCCGCCGCACAACTGGGTGCCGCCCTATAACCTGTTGCTCACTCCGCAGGGCCGTCTGTGTGCGCCGGGCGCCGGGGGCAAGCTGCTGGTGCGCAGCGACGCGGATGCAAGCACTGGCGCGTTCGTGCCGCAGGTCTTCTACGGTGTCGACCAATACAACGCCAATCCGGCGGTGTTCGATGGCAGCGTCTTCATCAACACGCCGCTGACCGCGGACGCGCAGGGCAATATCTTCTTCGGTTTCCAGGTGACGGGAACGAATCCCGCCGGGTTGGTGAGCGGCATCGCCCGGGTCGCGCCGGACGGCACGGGCAGCTGGGTGAGCGTTGCCACGGCGGCCGGCGATGCCACGATCCAGAAACCGGTGCTCAATTGCGCGCCGGCGCTTTCGAACGACGGCACGATCGTCTATATCGCGGCGAACCGCGGTGCGCCGGGCGCGGTCCAGACCGGCGTCCTGCTTGCACTCGACAGCAAAACGCTCGCGACGCGCGCCAGCGTCGCCCTGATCGATCCCTACCTGGGTGTTCCGGCACGCGTCAGCGACGACGGCACCGCGACGCCGGTGGTCGGTCCCGATGGCCGGGTGTTCTACGGCGTGTTGGAAAGGACGTTCGGGACGCACAATGCGCGCGGCTGGCTGCTGCAGTTCGATGCCATGCTCAATCCGGTGGGCGTGCCGGGCAGCTTCGGCTGGGACGTGTCGCCGAGCGTGATCCCGGCATCGATGGTGCCGTCCTACACCGGCACCTCGACCTATCTGCTCGCGCAGAAATACAACAACTATGCGGGCGTCGGCACCGGCATCGGACTGAACCAGCTCGCCGTCCTCGATCCGCATTCGAACCAGGCCGATACGATCGTGCCGACTGTGCAGGTGATGCGCGAGGTGCTGACCATCCTCGGGCCGACATTGGTCTCCGGCTCGACCACGGAGCGGCGCGAATGGTGCATCAACACCATGGCCGCGGACCCGGCGCGAAAGTCGATCCTCGCCAACAACGAAGACGGCGTCCTGTATCGCTGGGACCTCACCACGAATACGTTCGCGAAGAGCATCCGGCTCAACGACGGGCTCGGCCAGGCGTATACGCCAACGCTGGTGGGTGCCGATGGCGGGGTCTACGCGATCAGCAACGCAACGCTCTACGCGATTCGCGCCTAGCGCCGGAACGGGTCGCCGAAGCGCGGGTCCGTAGTGAGCACGGGATCGTCGAGCGTCTTCAGGAATGCGACGAGTGCTGCGCGATCGGTCGCGCTCAGGTGCAGGCGCCGCGGTTCGTGTCCCTGGTGCAGGCGAGGGTCGAGTGCCGGGCCGTCCTGCACGCCGGATGCATAGAAATCGACCACTTCTTCCAGGGTTGCGAAGCGGCCGTCATGCATATACGGCCCGGTCAGGCCGACGTTGCGTAGCGACGGCGCCTTGAACAGGCGCGTCTCGCCGGCATCCAGGCCATTGCTGCGCGCGTTCGCCGCCAAGGCGAAGGTCGGCGGCAGGTGACAGGAGGCGCAGCCCGCGCCGCCCTTGTCCACAGCCGTCATGAACAGGTGACGGCCGCGATTCTCCTCCGACGTGAAATTCGGCAGGTCGACGTCCAGCGCCCGGTCCGGCGCCGTGGCGGAAAAGACCTGCGCATAGCCGGTGTCCCAGCGGCTGTGATGCGAAACCATCGCACGCACGAACTGGGCGAGCGCCTGCTGGATGCGCGGCTCGGTGATCGTCCCGTTGCCATACGCCCAGGCGAACAGATCGGGGTAATAGGGGGTCGCCGACATTTTGCGGGTCAGGCCGTCGATGCCGCCCATGTTCTTGCCCCAGCCCATCTCGACCAGGCTGTGGAGCGGTTGGCTCGCTTGCGCCTCCGCATTGGCAGCGCGGCGATCCCAGAAGGTCGTGCCCGGCTGCCAGTAACGGAGATTGCCGAGCCGCATGGCGTGGAAATCGGTCGTGCCGGCAGTGCTGATTCCGTTGCTGAAACGCATCGAATCGGTGAAGCCGAATCGTTGCTGGTGGCAGGCGGCGCAGGAGGCCCGGTTGTTGGTGCTCAGCCGCAGGTCGTAAAACAGCACGCGCCCGAGCGTCGCCATCCGGTCATTGGCGGGATTGGACGCCGGGCTGTTGTCCAGCGCGGCCACCGTGTCATCGAAATACGCGGGAAGCGGCGGCGCGGCGTAATTGGCGACATGCGCGAAATCGATGGTGGTGGCCGCCGCGACGCCTGCCGGTGTGGATGGCTGGGTGGTTTCGCGGCTGCACGCCGCCAGCGCCAGCAGCGCAATGGCCCAGATGAGCCCTCTCGTGTTCCGCAAACCCGTTCTCTCCCCGCGCGTCCTCCGTTCATCCTACTTGAGATGAAATCCTGCGGAAATGCGGGGTTTTTGCTTCGGTGCCGACACGCCCCTGCCACAAGTCATGGTCAACGCGACGCATTCATGTGCGTTGATTTAGCATCGTTCCAATTTCGTGCGGAATCCTGCGCATGTCCGATCCAACGCCTTCCTCCGCACCGTCCGCAACCGGCGGTTCGCGTCTTCCGCAGAAATCCCCGAACTCGCGCCGCAATGCGATTCTGGTGATCGTGATCCTCGCGTTGGTCGGGTTGGCGGCGTGGTGGTTCTTCGGTCGCGGCAGCGGCGATGCACAGGGACAAGGACAGGGACGGCAAGGTTCAGCCGGCAATCGGAATGGTCAACGCGGTGGTACTGCGATGGGCGGCGGTCGCAGCGGACGCGGGCGGCCGTCGGCGACGGTCGGCACGGCCAAGGTCGAGAAGACCGATGTCCCACTGACCATCAGCGCGATCGGCACGGTGCAGCCGACGGTCACGGCGACGGTGCGCAGCCAGATTTCCGGCGTGCTCAAGGCGATCTATTTCAAGGAAGGCCAGTTGGTCACGAAGGGCCAGGCCTTGGCGCAGGTCGATTCCGGCCCGACCACGCAGGCGGTGGCGCAGGCGCAGGGCACGCTGGCGCGCGACAGCGCGCAACTCGCGGTCGCGCGCATGGACCTGAAGCGCTATCAGACATTGCTGGCGCAGGATTCGATCGCGAAGCAGCAGGTCGATACGCAAGCTGCGCTGGTGAAGCAGCTGGAAGGCACCGTGCAGGCCGACAAGGCGGCGGCGGGCACGGCGCAGATCAATCTCGGTTACACCACCTTGCGCGCGCCGGTGAGCGGACGCGTCGGCTTGCGCCAGGCCGATATCGGCAATTACGTGTCGCCGGGAGACGCCAACGGCGTCGCGATCGTGACGGTGGAGTCGCCGATCGACGTCGAGTTCTCGTTGCCGCAGGCGCAGATCGGCCAGGTGCGCGAAGCGAGCCGCAGTGGCACGTTGCCCGCGGTTGCGCTCGACCAGTCGGGCAAGAACGAACTCGCGCAGGGCAGTTTCCTCACGCTCAACAACGTGATCGATGCCACCACCGGCACGCTGAAGGCGAAGGCGCGCTTCGAAAACCACGACGGCGCGCTGTTCCCGAGCCAGTTCGTGAACATCCGCCTGCAGGTCGGCACCGCCGACCAGGCGATCGTGGTGCCGGTGAGCGCGGTGCGTTACGGGCCCAATGGCAGTTTCGTGTTCACGCTGCAACCCGACCAGACCGCGAAGCTGGTGAGCGTGACGACCGGCGCGACCGTCGGCGACAAGATCGTGATCGCGAAGGGATTGAATGGCGGCGAGACGGTGATCACCGAAGGCGCCGACCGCATCGATGACGGATCGAAGGTGACGTTGGCGGAGACCAGCGGCGCAGGCGCGACGCAAGGCGCGAACGGCGGTGGACAGCACCGTCGCCGCAGCGGCGCGCAGGGAGATACGCAAGGCAGCGGGCAGCGCCAGGCGACGACATCGCCGTGAGCGACATCGATACGCCGCTGCCGGACGACGAGACCTCGCCGTCGCACGCGAACAATCCGTCGCGACCGTTCATCGAACGGCCGGTGGCGACGTCGCTGTTCATGCTGGCGATCCTGCTCGCCGGCATCATCGCCTTGCGCATGCTGCCGTTGTCGGCGCTGCCGGAAGTCGACTATCCGACCATCCAGGTCAGCACGTTGTATCCGGGCGCCAGTCCCGACGTGATGGCGATGACGGTGACGGCGCCGCTGGAGCGCCAGTTCGGGCAGATGACGGGATTGACGCGGATGTCGTCGGTGTCGTCGGGCGGCGCCAGCATCATCACCCTGCAGTTCAACCTCAACCTGCCATTGGACGTCGCCGAGCAGGAAGTGCAGGCGTCGATGAATGCTGCGGCGACGATGCTGCCGAGCGATCTGCCGGCGCCGCCGGTGTACGCCAAGGTGAATCCCGCCGACGCGCCGATCATGACGATCGCGGTGACGTCGAAGACGCGCACCTTGTCCGATGTGCAGAACCTCGTTTCGCAGCGCGTCGCCAACAAGCTCGCGCAGGTGTCCGGCGTCGGCTTGGTGTCGATGTCGGCAGGCCAGCGCCCCGCGGTGCGCATCCAGGCCAACGTGCCGGCGCTGGCGGCGCAGGGGCTGACGCTGGAGAACATCCGCACGGCGATTTCGTCGGCGAACGCCAATGGCGCCAAGGGCAGTTTCGACGGACCGACGCGCAGCTGGTCGATCGACGCCAACGACCAGTTGTCGACGGTCGACGATTACAAGACGCTGATCGTCGGCTACAACGGCGGCGCCGCGGTGCGCCTGTCCGATGTCGCCAGCGTGGTCGATGCCTCGGAGAACGCGCGCATCGGCGCATGGATGAATCGCCAGCCCGGCATCATCGTCGATATCCAGCGCCAGCCCGGCGCGAATGTCATCGCGACGGTCGACGCGATCCAGAAGGCGCTGCCCGATCTCGAACAGACTTTGCCGGAAGACGTGCACGTCAAGGTGCTGGCCGATCGCACCACCGGCATCCGTGCTTCGGTCGCCGACGTGGAGTTCGAACTGGTGCTCGCGGTCGTGCTGGTGGTGATCGCGATCTTCCTGTTCCTCGGTTCGCCGCAGGCGACGCTGATCGCCGCGATATCGGTGCCGCTGTCGCTGGTCGGCAGTTTCGCCGCGATGTATTTCCTCGGCTTCTCGCTCAACAACCTCACCCTGATGGCGCTGACGATTGCCAGTGGTTTCGTGGTCGACGACGCCATCGTGGTGATCGAGAACATCTCGCGCCACGTCGAGAATGGCGATTCGCCGATGGAAGCCGCGCTCAAGGGCTCGCGCGAAATCGGCTTCACCATCATCTCGCTGACCATCAGTCTGGTCGCGGTGCTGATCCCGCTGTTGTTCATGGGCGACGTGGTCGGTCGCCTGTTCCGCGAATTCGCCATCTCGCTGGCGGTGACCATCCTGATTTCCGCGGTGGTGTCGCTGACATTGGTGCCGATGCTGGCCGCGCGCTGGTTGAAGCCTGGCAACCATGAGGAGCAGGCGCCGAAGTTCGTGCGGTCCTCGCTGCACCTGATCGATCGCGTCGGTGCCTGGTACGCGCGCACGCTCGATGGCGTGATCGCGCGCGGCCGCCTGATGCTGATGCTGTTCGCGGCGACGCTGCTGCTGACCGGCCTGCTGTTCTGGCTGATCCCGAAAGGCCTGTTCCCCGAGCAGGACACCGGCCAGTTGCAGGCGACGGTGGTGGCCGGGCAGGGCGTGTCGTTCGCACGCATGGCCGAGTTGCAGCAGCAGGTCGCCGATGAAGTGTTGAAGGATGGCGACGTCGCATCGCTGAGCTCCAACATCGGCGTCGACGGCCAGAACATCACGCTCAACCAGGGGCGGATGCTGATCAACCTCAAGCCGAAGGATGATCGCAAGGACGGCCAGGACGAGACGATGGCGCGCCTGCTCGCCGCAGTGCACGACAGGATCCCCGGCGTCACCTTCTACCTGCGTCCCGTGCAGGACCTGACCATCGATGCCGAGAACGGCCCGACGCAATATCGCTTCGCGCTTCAGGGCGCGACGCAGGCGGAAGTGAACAAGGCGAGTCTCGACCTGGTGCGCGCGCTGCAATCGGTTCCGGAGTTGCGCAATCCGGTCAGCGACGTGCAGATGGAAGGCAATTCGGTCACCGTCAATGTCGATCGCGATGCCGCCGCGCGCGTCGGGGTGACAGCCGCCGCGGTCGACGCCGCGCTCTACGACGCCTTCGGCCAGCGCATCATCTCGACCATCTTCACGCCGTCGACCCAGTACCGCGTGATCCTCGAGGCGATGCCGAACATGCTGGTCGGCCCGGAAGCCTTGCAGAAGGTCTACGTCGCCGGCAGTGGCGGCACCAGTATCCCGCTGTCGTCGATCGCGACGATCGCCACCGGCAATTCCTCGCTGGCGGTGATGCGCGCGCAACAGTTCCCGGCATCGATCATTGGCTTCGATCTTGCACCGGGCGTGTCGCTGGGCAAGGCGGTGGACGCGATCACCGCGACCGAAGCCAGGATCGGCATGCCGGCCGGCATCAGCACGCAGTTCCTGGGCGCATCGAATGCGTTCCGCGCGTCGCTGGCCAATGAAGGCTGGCTGATCCTCGCCGCCATCGTCTGCGTCTACATCGTGCTCGGCGTGCTCTACGAGAGCTACATCCATCCCATCACCATTCTCTCGACCTTGCCATCGGCCGGTCTCGGCGCGTTGCTGGCATTGCTGCTCACAGGCAGCGACCTTGGCGTGATCGGCATCATCGGCATCGTCCTGTTGATCGGCATCGTCAAGAAGAATGCGATCATGATGATCGACTTCGCGATCGCCGCGCAGCGCGACGAGGGCAAGTCGCCCGGCGACGCCATCCGTGAAGCCGCGGCCCTGCGCTTCCGTCCGATCATGATGACGACGTTCGCGGCCTTGTTCGCCGCGTTGCCGCTGATCTTCGGCGGCGGCATGGGCGCGGAGCTGCGGCGTCCGCTCGGTATCGCCGTTGCCGGCGGCCTGATCATGAGCCAGGCGCTGACGCTGTTCACCACGCCGGTGATCTATCTCGCCTTCGAAGCGCTGGCCAAGCGCCGCCGCGAACGCATCGAGGCGCGCGCGGCACAAGAGGCCGCGACATGAATCTCTCGGCGCCGTTCATCCGGCGTCCGATCGGCACCTTGCTGCTGACGATCGGGATCGCGTTGTCGGGCGTCGCCGCCTACTTCGTGTTGCCGGTGGCGCCGTTGCCGCAGGTCGACTATCCGACCATCAGCGTGTCGGCGAGCATGCCGGGCGCGAGCCCGACCACGATGGCGAGCAGCGTGGCGTCGCCATTGGAGCATCGCCTGGCGACGATCGCCGGCGTCACCCAGATGACCTCGTCGTCGGGCATCGGTTCGACCCGCATCAACCTGCAGTTCGACCTCAGCCGCAACGTCGATGGCGCCGCGCGCGACGTCCAGGCCGCGATCAATGCCGCGCGCGTCGACCTGCCCGCGGCGCTCAGGAGCAATCCGACCTACAACAAGGTCAATCCCGCCGATGCGCCGATCATGATCCTGGCGCTGACTTCGGACACGCGCGCGCCCGACGCGATCTACGATTCGGTATCGACGGTGGTGCAGCAGGCCTTGTCGCAGGTGCCGGGCGTGGGTCAGGTCGAGCTCGGCGGTGGCGCGCTGCCGGGCGTGCGCATCGACCTCGATCCCAAGAAGCTCGCCGATGCCGGGATCAGCCTCGACACGGTGCGCACCGCGGTCACGGCGACCAATGCCAACCGGCCGAAGGGCGTGGTCGAGGATGGTGGCAACGCCTACCAGCTCTACACCAGTGCGCCGAGCCGTTCCGCGGCGGATTTCGCCAAGGTCGTGGTGGTGTCGCGCAACGGCACGAACGTTCATCTCGGCGATGTCGCCCACGTCTATGACGGGCCGGAGAACCAGCGCACGATGGGCCTGTTCAACGGCCAGCGCGCGGTGATGGTGATTCTCACCCGCCAGCCCGGCGCCAACATCATCGCCACCGTCGATGCGGTGAAGAAAGTGCTGCCGACGCTGGGCCAGCGCATTCCCGACGACATCAAGATCAACATCGCCTCCGATCGCACCACCACCATCCGCGCCTCGTTGCGCGACGTCGAACTGACGCTGCTGATCGCCACCATCCTCGTGGTGCTGGTGGTGAGCGCGTTCCTGCAGTCGTGGCGGGCGACGGTGGTGCCGGCGGTCGCGGTGGTGGTGTCGCTCCTCGGCACGCTCGGGGTGATGTACCTGCTCGGCTTCTCGCTCGACAACCTGTCGCTGATGGCGTTGACGATCGCCACCGGCTTCGTCGTCGACGACGCCATCGTGGTGCTGGAGAACATCAACCGCCACATCGAGCAGGGCATGGGGCGGATGCAGGCGGCGCTGCTGGGTGCGCGCGAAGTCGGATTCACGGTGATGGCGATCAGCATCAGCCTGGTCGCGGTGTTCATCCCGCTGCTGTTCATGGGTGGATTGATCGGACGCCTGTTCCGCGAGTTCGCGGTGACGATGACGGTCGCGGTGATGATCTCGATGCTGCTGTCGCTCACGACCACCCCGATGATCGCGGCAACCTTGTTGCGCGAGCGTCATTCGCATGCGGCGGCGCGGACGTCGATTGGTGGTCGCCTCGCGGCGCTGGCGGAGCGTGCGGTGGCGGGGATGCGCGCGCGCTACGAGCGCAGCCTCGACTGGGCGCTGGCCAATCGCGGCGCGGTGCTGTTCCTCCTGCTCGGCGCCGCGGTGCTCAACGTCTACCTGATGGTGATCGTGCCCAAGGGCTTCTTCCCCGAACAGGACACCGGCTCGCTCAACGGCGGCCTGCGCATGGACCAGTCGGTGTCCTTCGTGCAGAGTGGCGAGAAATTGCACCAGCTGGTCGATATCCTGCGCAAGGATCCGGCGATCGAGAATGTCATTGCCTTCACCGGCGGCTCGCGCGCCGGCGGCGGCTTCCTCTTCGCCACCGAGAAACCGCGCGGCCAGCGGCCGTCGAGCCAGGAAGTGATCCAGCGCCTGCGCCCGCAACTCGCGCGCATCACCGGCGCGACCCTGTTCCTCAATCCGGTGCAGGACATGCGTGTGGGCGGGCGCAGTTCCAATTCGACCTACCAGTACACGCTGAAGGGCGACGATCCCGATGCGCTGGCGAAATCCGCGGACAAACTCACCGCGGCGCTGAAGCGCGATCCGGTCGTCACCGACGTCGACGTCGATCGCAACAACAGCGCGCTCGCCGCCTATCTCGACATCGATCATGCCGCGGCGTCGCGACTCGGCCTGACCAGTAGTTCGATCGACTCGATCCTCTACAACGCCTTCGGCCAGCGCCAGGTGGCGACGCTCTACAGCGACGTCAACCAATATCACGTGGTGATGGGCGTCGCGCAGGAAGCACAGGGTTCGCCGGAAGCCTTCCATCTGATCTGGCTGCCGACGACGACGGCCAATGCATCCGCGAGCACGGGCGCGGCGAAGGCGACGTCGACTGCCGGCAACATCGGCATAGCCACGCCGGGCATGACGCCGCTGACCGCGATCGCGACCTGGCATGTGCAATCGGCGGCGGCCGAAGTGAACCACCAGGACGCGGCACCGGCGGCGACGATCAGCTTCAACCTGCCGACCGGCGTGACGCTGGGGCAGGCCAGCGACGAGATCCGCAAGGTGCAGGCCAGCCTCAACCTTCCGCTGGGCGTGCGCGGCGAGTTCGCGGGATCGGCGCAGGTGTTCCAGCAGACCACCAATACCATTCCGCTGCTGGTGCTGGCCGCCATCGTCACCATCTACCTGGTGCTGGGCATCCTCTACGAAAACCTGATCCATCCGTTGACGGTGCTGTCGACCTTGCCCGCGGCCGGCGTCGGCGCCGCCGCGGCGCTGGTGCTGACCAAGACGCAGTTCGACCTGATCGGACTGATCGGCGTCAGCCTGCTGATCGGCATCGTCAAGAAGAACGCGATCATGATGATCGACTTCGCCATCGAGCGCGAACGCCGCGGACTGGAACCGCTGGCCGCGATCCGCGAAGCCGCGTTGCTGCGCTTCCGCCCGATCCTGATGACCACGCTCGCGGCCGGCCTCGGCGCCTTGCCGCTGGCGATCGGCTTCGGCGACGGTTCCGAACTGCGGCGTCCGCTGGGCATCACGATCATCGGCGGCCTCATCGCCAGCCAGTTCCTCACCCTGTTGACCACGCCCGTGGTCTATCTCGCGCTCGACCGTTTCCAGCGCGCGCGCCGCAAGCGCGCGTCGGACGCGCCGTCCACGCCCCCTTCCAACGATCCGGTGCCGGCATGATGTCCCTCCGTCCACTTCGTCCCGCACTCGCCGCCGCGCTGGTGGTGGCCGCCGCAGGTTGCAGCCTGGTGCCGACCTACCAGCGTCCCGCGCTGCACATCCCCGCCGAATTCAAGGAAGCGCCCGCGGGCTGGCATGCGGCCGCGCCCGCCGACGAACAAGCGCGCGGCGAATGGTGGCGCGCCTTCAACGACCCGGTGCTCGACGGACTCGAAGCCGATGCCACCGCGCACAACCAGACGGTCGCGGCGGCGGTCGCCGCCTACGACGGCGAGCGCGCGTTGTTGCGCGAATCGCGCGCCAGCCTGTGGCCGGACATTTCCGGCAGCGTCGGCGTCAGCAAGAGCGGCGGCAGCGCCAGCACCACCAATAGTGGGCGTCGCGCCAACGCGACCGTCAGCGGCGCGTGGACGATCGATCTCTTCGGTGGCCTGCGCGCCGCGGTAGCGCAGAACAACGCATCGATGCTGGCGTCGCGCGCCAGCATCGGCAACGCCTTGCTCGCCATCCACGCCCAACTCGCCAGCGACTACCTGCAATTGCGCGGCATGGACGCGCAGCTCGCGGCCTACCAGCGCACCATCGTCGGCTACCAGCGCACGCTGACGATCACGCAAAATCGCTACAAGGTCGGCGTCGCCGCACACATGGACGTCTTGCAAGCGGAAACCACGCTGCGCAACGCACAATCGCAGGTCACCGACATGCAGCGCCAGCGCGCCACGCTGGAACACGCGATCGCGGTGTTGAGCGGACGCGCGCCGGCCGATCTCACCCTGGCGGCGCAGCAATGGAATGATCGCGTGCCGGCAGTCCCGGCGGCGCTGCCGTCTGACCTGCTGCAACGTCGCCCCGATGTCGCCGCGGCGGAGCGTTCGGTGATGGCGGCCAATGCGGCGATCGGCGTGCAGCGCGCCGCACTGTTCCCGTCGCTCAGCCTGTCCGCCAGTTCCGGCCGCAGCGCGCAGGTGCTCGGCGATCTCGCCAGCGGCGGCAGCGCGGTCTGGTCGCTGGGACTCACCGGCGCGATGACACTGCTCGACTGGGGCGCGCGTTCGGCGCGCGTTGACCAGGCGCGGGCAGCGTACGAGCAGAGCGCCGCCAACTACCGGCAGACGGTGTTGTCGGCGTTGCAGCAGACCGAGGACGCCCTGGTCGACCTGCGCAGCTACGCGGACGAGGTAGCCAACCTCAAGGCGTCGTCGGAAGCGGCGGACAGGGTCGAGCAGATGACCCTGAACCAGTATCTCGCCGGCATGGCCGACTACACCACGGTCGTCACCGCGCAGAACACTGCGCTGGCGGCGCGGCGTTCGGCGATCGCGGCGGTGGTGCAGCAACAGCAGGCGGCGGTGACGCTGACCCAGGCGATCGGCGGCGGCTGGGACGACACGGTGCCGGCACGCTAAGCTCGCGGTTCCAATCGGAATCGTGGGACGGGAATGGCGGACGCGCTTGATGCATTGATCCTCGGCGGTGGCCACAACGGCCTGGTCTGCGCCGCCTATCTCGCCGCCGCCGGCCTCAAGGTGCGCGTGCTTGAGCGTCGCCCCATCGTCGGTGGCGCCGCGGTGACGGAAGAATTCCACCCCGGATTCCGCAATTCCGTCGCCAGCTACACCGTCAGCCTGCTCAATCCCGGGGTCGCCGCCGACCTGCGCCTGCACGAACACGGCTTGCGCGTGGTGGAACGTCCGTATTCCAATTTCCTGCCGTTGCCCGATGGTCGTGCCTTCCGTCTCGGTGGCGGTTTGAGCGAAGGCGAGATCGCCAAGTGGTCGCAGCGCGATGCCGGGCGCTGGAACGGCTATCTCGAGATGATCGACCGCGTGGTCGCGGTATTGAAGCAATTGATCCATCTCACGCCGCCCAACGTTGGCGATCGCATCGCCTTCGCCGACTGGTTGCAGTCGTACGCGGTGGCGAAGAAGCTGGCGCCGCTGGACCTGCGCGGGCGCCGCGACCTGCTCGACATCTTCACCAAGTCCGCGGGCGAAGTGCTCGACCACTGGTTCGAATCCGATCCGGTCAAGGCGGTGCTCGGCTGGGATTCGGTGGTCGGCAATTTCGCCAGTCCGTACACGCCGGGCAGCGCCTACGTGCTGCTGCACCATCTGTTCGGCGAAGTGAACGGCAAGCCCGGCACCTGGGGCCACGCGATCGGCGGCATGGGCGCGATCACCCAGGCCATGTGCAAGGAATGTGAAGCGCGCGGCGTCGAGATCCTCACCGATGCCGGGGTCGACCACGTGCTGGTGGAGAACGGTCGCGCCGTCGGTGCGGTCACCACGGACGGGCGCGAGCATCGCGCGCGCCTCGTCGCTTCCAATCTCAATCCGAAGCTGCTGTATCGCGACATCGTGCCGCAGCAGCATCTCGACGCCGACCTGCGCAACCGCGTGCAAACCTATCGCTGCGGTTCCGGCACCTTCCGCATGAACGTCGCATTGTCGGAACTGCCGGATTTCACCGCGGCGCCCGGCATCCAACTGCAGCCGCACCACCAGAGCGGCATCCTGATCGGACCGTCGCTGCAGTATTTCGAACGGGCCTATTTCGACGCCAAGTCGAAGGAGCACAACGCCGGCTGGGCGCGCAAGCCCATCGTCGAAGTGGTGATTTCATCCACCCTCGATGACACCCTCGCACCCGCGGGCCAGCATGTCGCCAGCCTGTTCTGCCAGCAGGTGAATCCCGACGTCGATGGCGGCTGGGACCAGCATCGCGACACCGTCGCGAAACTGATGATCGATACCGTGAATGCGTACGCACCGAATTTCCGCGGCAGCGTCCTCGGCTACGAAGCGCTGTCGCCGCTCGACCTCGAACGCCGCTTCGGCCTGATCGGTGGCGACATCTTCCACGGCGCCCTCGGTCCCGACCAGATGTTCACCACGCGCCCCTTCCTCGGCCAGGCCAACTATCGCGGCGCGTTGAAGAACCTCTATCTGTGCGGATCGGGCAGCCACCCCGGCGGCGGCGTCACCGGCTTGCCCGGTCGCAACGCCGCGCGCGAAATCCTCCGCGACCTGCACAAGCGGCCGCGCCCGGACTGAGTCGTGCACATCGCATCCAGTGACATCGAAACGTTTCGCCGCGATGGCATCCTGGTCATCGACAGCGGCATCGCCACGGAAGTGCTGGACGGCATCCTTGCCGATCTCGACAACCTGCCGACAGCGCAGCGCGACGAATATCTCGCCGGGCGGCTCCAGGATGCCTGGCGCCATTCGCCGCATGCGCATGCAGCCGCAACGCATGCGCCGATCCTCGCCGCGCTGGAACAACTCTATGGCGCGGCGCCGCGACCGTTCCAGACATTGAACTTTCCGCGCGGCACCGAGCAGCGCGCGCACGCCGATTCCATCCACTTCAACAGCGAGCCCTTCGGCATGATGTGCGGCGTCTGGCTGGCGCTGGAGGACATCGGGCCGGACCAGGGGCCTCTGGTGTATTACCCGGGCAGCCAGCACCTTGCCGAAATCAATTTCGAGGACATCGGCGCCGTGGCGAGTTACGCGTCCTATCCGCGCTACGAGGATTTCATCGAGGCCACCATCGCCGAACGCCGTTACGAACCGATGCACGCGACCATCCGCAAGGGGCAGGCGGTGGTCTGGGCGGCCAACGTGCTGCACGGGGGATCGCCGCAACGGGACAAGGCGCTGACCCGGAAATCGCAGGTCACGCACTACTACTTCGCCGGCTGCAGGTATTGGCGACCCGGCCACAGCAAGCGGGTGCGCGGTTATTTCGAACCGGACTGGATCCCGCATCCCGGTTCGGCGAAACGAAGTGCGTTCAAGCACCTGGCATGGCGCGTCCGCAACCTCGTCAACAGGTTCTGAGCCGCCTCTGCGACAATACGCGGATGTCGTCGCATCCCGCCAACGCCATCCGCCTCTCGGTCGCGCCGATGATGGACTGGACCGACACCCACTGCCGGGCCTTCCATCGGGTGCTGGCGCCGAACGCGCTGCTCTACACCGAGATGGTCCACGCCAACGCGGTGATCCATGGCGATCGCACGCACCTGCTGGCGATGGATCCGACGGAACATCCGGTGGCGATCCAGCTCGGCGGCAGCGAACCCGCGCTGTTGGCGCAGGCGGCCCGCATCTGCGTCGAACATGGATTCGACGAGGTGAACCTCAATTGCGGCTGTCCCTCCGATCGCGTGCAGGCCGGTCGCTTCGGCGCCTGCCTGATGCGCGAACCGGCGCTGGTGGCCGATTGCGTGCGGGCGATGGTCGACGCCGTGGATGGAGCGATTCCGGTGACGGTGAAGTGCCGGCTCGGCGTCGATGACGACAACGATTACGCAGCCTTCCGCGATTTCGTCGACCGCATGGACGCCGCCGGTTCCGCCTTCATCGTCGTGCATGCACGCAACGCGTGGTTGAAGGGGCTCTCGCCGAAGGAAAACCGCGAAGTGCCGCCGCTGCGCTACGACTGGGCCTATCGCCTGAAAAGCGAACGCCCGGGCATGACGGTGCTGTTGAACGGCGGCATCACCGAGGTCGATGCCGCGTTGGCGCACCTCGGTCATGTCGATGGCGTGATGCTCGGGCGCGCCGCCTACCACGACCCCTACACGCTGCACCGTTTGCAGGTGGCGATGTTCGGCGGCGAATTGCGCAGTCGCGAGGAATTGCTGCGCACGTATTTTCCCTACATCGAACGCCAACTCGCGCGCGGCGTCGCGCTCAAGCACATCACCCGCCACGTGCTCGGCCTGTTCCACGGCCAGCCCGGCGGACGCATGTTCCGCCAGGTATTGAGCGAAGGCGTTGTACGCGCGAATGCCGGCATCGGCTTGCTGGAAGAAGCGCTGGCGGTGACATTACGGCCGCTCGCGGCCTGACGCGGAATCAGCCGCAGCTGTCGGGCATGTGATCGGCGCCGATGGTCGCCAGCGCCTCGCGCAGGATCGCCATCTGTTCCTTGCCGATGCGTTGGGTCCAGTCGCGTTCGATGTCGGCGAACAGCTGCTTCACCATCACCTGCGCGGCGAGCCCGCATTCGGTGAGTTCAATCAGGCGCGCGCGCTGGTCGTCGGGATCGGGCAGGACGCGCACGAAGCCGCTGCGCTGCAGGTGGGCGATCTGCTGGCTCACCGCCTGCTTGGTCACGCCGCAGCGGTCGGTGATCGCGCTGGCGCGCAGCGGCCCGTTGCCGAGGTGGCGCAACACGTTGTGGGCATGCGCCAGCGACAGCGCGCTCATGTTGCTGGCCTTGATGCGGGCATCGAATTCCGCGGCGAACGCGTCCTTGGCGGCACCCAGCAAGGCGGCCACGGGCAGCGAATCGGCTTTGGCGGGGTGGGTGGGGGCGCTCATGGAATCGAATTCTAGACCGGACTGAAGTCAAGCGCTTGACATTCTCTCTTTCCCGGATAATATGGTCAATAGCTTGACAATCAAGCAATTGACCATTCATCGAGCGAGGAACTCCCATGAACGTTGTCACCCTGATCGGCAGCCTCCGCGCCGATTCCCACAATCGCCAGCTGGCCACCGCGACCGCGGCCCTGCTGCCGGCCGGCAGTCATGTCACCCATGTCGACTTCTCCAGCCTGCCGTTCTATTCCGAAGAACTGGACGTCGAAGGCCAGGTCCCGGCCCCGGTGCAGAAACTGCGTCAGGAAATCGCCGCAGCCGACGCCGTGATCCTGGCCACCCCGGAATACAACGGCTCGCTGCCGGGCGGGCTCAAGAACGCCATCGACTGGGCCTCGCGCCCCTATGGCCGCGGCTCCCTGGTCGGCATGCCGGTCCTGGTCGTCGGCGCCTCGATGTCGCCGTATGCCGCCAAGTGGGCCCGCACCGACGCCGTGCGCGCGCTGGGCGTCGCCGGCGCCAAGCCGATCGACGACACCATCGGCCTGGGTTCCAGCCACGAGGTCTTCGGCGCCGGCAAGGCGCTGCCCGAGGAAACCGTCGAGGCGCTGCGCGCCGGCGTGGCGTCCCTGGTTGCCGCTGTCGAGCAGGGCAATCTACAGGCGGCCTGAGCCAGGCCCAAGTCGGGTCGGGGTGATCGCGATGGAGCGCGATCGCCCAAGGGCTGCCCGAATCTGAACTTCTGCAATCAAGGTCGCAGAAACATTCAGATAGCGTTAAATCATTAAGGACGAATTCACCGCCGAAGACCCATGCTGGCACGACTCCTGAATGCGTTGGTGCCCCCGCGTCATGTCACGTCTCCGCTGGTTCCCCCTGTTTGCGTCACTGACGGTCGTGGCCGTCGGCAGCACGCCGGCGTGGGCGCAGCACCGTGGTGGCGGAAATGGCGGCGGCTGGCCTCCGGCGCCGCATGGAGGCCGCAACGATCCGGCGCTGCCGCAGCCATCCGGTCCGCCGGGCGGACGCGATCCGCGCAATGGCGGGCCGTCGATGGAGGCCAGCATTCGCCCGCGCCCCAGTGCCGGCGATTGCGGGCGCGGCATGGCCCTGTCCCCCGGGGACCAGATCCTCGCCGTCCAGCCGATGGACTTCGGCGGGCGTGTACAGTGCAGGATCAAGGTCATGGGCGCGGACGGCATGGTTCGCGTCATGATGGTTTCGCCGGGATTCTGAGCGCGCGTTTACGCCGTCACGACATCCTGAATGAGAAAGTGAATGCGTGTGGATGCCCGCCATCCGCCTACAGGGAGTGAACGATGCGAATTCTGCTGGTCGAAGACGAAGCGCCGCTGCGCGAGACCCTTGCCGCGCGCCTGAAGCGCGAGGGATTCGCGGTGGATGCCGCGCAGGATGGCGAAGAGGGCGTGTACATGGGCCGCGAGGTTCCGTTGGATGTCGCGATCATCGATCTCGGCCTGCCCAAGATGTCGGGCATGGAACTGATCCGTGCCTTGCGCGATGACGGCAAGCAGTTCCCGATCCTGATCCTGACCGCGCGCTCCAGCTGGCAGGACAAGGTCGACGGCCTGAAGCAGGGCGCCGACGATTACCTGGTCAAGCCGTTCCACGTCGAAGAACTGCTGGCGCGCCTCAACGCGTTGGTGCGCCGTGCCGCGGGCTGGAGCAAGCCGTCGCTGGAATGCGGCCCGGTGATGCTCGATCTCGCCGCGCAGACGGTGGCGGTGAACGGCCAGAACATCGACCTCACCAGCTACGAATACAAGGTGCTGGAATACCTGATGATGCATGCCGGCGAACTGGTCTCGAAGGCCGATCTCACCGAGCACATCTACCAGCAGGATTTCGACCGCGATTCCAACGTGCTGGAAGTGTTCATCGGGCGCCTGCGCAAGAAGCTCGACGCCGACGGCACGCTCAAGCCGATCGAGACCGTGCGCGGTCGCGGCTACCGCTTCGCGATTCCGCGCAACGCCGACACCTGATCGCCGGCACGGATGATCGCGGTGGCCATTCGCGCATGAGCGCGCAATTCTGGAAACCGCGATCGCTGCTGCGCCGGCAACTGTTGGTCAGCACGATCGGCCTCGCCGCCTTCCTCGCGCTGGTCGGCATCGCCCTCGATCGCGCCTTCGAGCAGACCGCGCAGGAAAGCCTGCGCATGCGCCTGTCGAATTACGCGCTGGCCTATGCCGCGCGCACCGATTTCGACGTCACCAACGCGCTGATGCCGCCGGCGATCACGCCCGACCCGCGCCTCGATCGCCCGGCCAGCGGCCTGTACGCGCAGATCGTCCAGCGCAACGGGCGCTGGCAATCGCAATCGGCGGTCTATGGCCCGCAGCTGCCGCTGCCGCCCTTGCTCGAACCCAACACGGAAACCTTCGGCGGGCCGATGGCGATCCGCGACGCCTCGGGCTTCGGCAGCGCGGTCTACGTCTATGGCCGTGGTTTCGCATGGTCCGAGGGCAACAAGCCGCCGGTGCCGTTCACCATCTACATCATGGAGGACATGCGTCCGTTCAAGACGCAGATGAACCAATTTCGCGTGGCGATGTGGAACAACCTCGCGCTGGCGGGATTGCTGCTGGTGCTGCTGCAGATGGTGACGCTGTGGTGGAGCCTGGCGCCGCTCAAGCGCGTGATCACCGAGCTCGATCGCGTCAAGGAGGGCATGGCGACCAAGATGAGCGGCGCGCATCCGCGCGAACTCACGCCGCTGACCGAAAGCATCAACGCGCTGATCGACAGCGAACGCCGCCACCTCGACCGCCAGCGCGACGTCATGTCGGATCTCGCGCACAGCCTGAAGACGCCGCTGGCGGTCCTGCGCACGCAGCTGGACAGCCACGGGCCCGACGCGGAGTTGCGCGGCGAACTCGACGCGCAATTGCGGCGCATGAACGACATCGTCGGCTACCAGCTGGGGCGCGCGCGCTCGACCGGCCACAAGCTCTATGCCGCGCCGATCGCCATCGAGCCCTACGCCGAGGAAATCGTCACCGGGCTGGAGAAGATCTACGCCGCCAAGGGCGTGCTCTGCGAATTCGAGATCGCGCCGGAAGCGCGCTTCCACGGCGAGGTCGGCGATCTCCAGGAGCTGCTCGGCAACCTGCTGGAGAACGCCTTCAAGTGGGCGAAGTCACGCGTGTTGCTGACGGTTGCGCCACGGCAGGCGCCGGGCTCGCGCCGTGCCGGACTGCGCATCGCCGTCGAGGACGATGGCCCGGGCGTGCCGAAGGCGCAGGTGATGGAAGTGCTGCAACGTGGCGTGCGCGGAGACGAGCGCGTGCAGGGCCACGGCATCGGCCTGTCGATCGTGCAGGACATCCTCGCCAATTACGGCGGAGAGCTGGAAGTGGGCGATTCCGCGGAAATGGGTGGTGCGCGCTTCGAGGCGTTGCTGCCGCCGCCGAACTGATTCAACGAATCAGCGGAACATTCCGGGCAGGTAACTCTGGAAGCGCATCGTGCTGTTGCGGACGCTATCGGTGCGATTGCGGCGCTGCGGCACGGGCGTCCGCTGCGGGGCGGTGGCAGTGGCCGGTACGGTTGCGGTCCGCGAGCCCGGGGGCGTGGCGCTACCGCTGCTGGCATCGCAGTCGTCGTCCTGGTGCGGAACGCAGACGTTGTCGCCGCTGGTGCGCGCAGCCGCTGCAAACGCGGAAGCGCTGCAGGACAGGAGGACGAAAGCGAGCAGGAGGCGCTTCTTCATGGAGCGTCCGGTGCACGGCGGAAGAACCGCGACTATAGCGCGGTTCGGGGATGGCTGCAGGGCGCCCCGGCGCCGGGCGGTTTCCCGGGATAATGTCCCCATGAGCCCCGACGCCCCCCTCGACGACCGCAGCCTGATGCGTTGTCTCGGCCCGCAGCCGGTCTCCGGTGCGGAGCTGGCGGCTCGCGCCGGCCAGACCCGGGCGGCGATCGGCAAGCGCATCCAGGCCTTGCGCCGGGCCGGGCTGGCCATCGGCGCCGACCGGGGGCGCGGTTACTGGCTGGAAGCGCCACTCGACCTGCTGGACGCCGATGCGATCCGGGCCGGACTGGCGCCCGAGCTGCGTTCGCAGCTGCAGGGGCTGGACGTGGCGTGGCGGATCGATTCCACCAACAGCGCATTGCTGGCGCGTCGCGCTCCCGAGGCCGGCGTCGTCGCCCTGCTGGCGGAACAGCAGACCGCCGGTCGCGGGCGGCGCGGTCGCGCCTGGGTGTCGCCGCTGGCGGCCCATCTCTACCTCTCGGTGCTGCGACGTTTCGAAGGCGGATTGGCGCGCCTCGGCGGACTGAGCCTGGTCGCCGGCGTCGCGGTCGCCGAAGCGCTGCGCGATCGCCTGGGCGTCGCGGTCGGATTGAAGTGGCCGAACGACCTGCTGGTCGATGGCCGCAAGCTCGGCGGCATCCTCGTCGAAGGCGGCGGCGAACACGGCGGCCCGGTGCAGGCGGTGATCGGCATCGGCATCAACGTGCGCATGCCCGCGGCGATGGCGAAGGACATCGGCCAGCCGTGGATCGATCTCGCGTCCGCGAGTCCAGGCATCGCGCTGCAGCGCTCGCGGATTGCCGCGGCGGTGCTGGAACATGTGATTCGCGCGTTCGACAGGTTCGATGCGCATGGACTGTCGCCGTTCCTCGAACGCTATCGCGCACTGGACATGCTCGCCGGCCAGGCCATCGATGTGCATGCCGCCGACGGCGTACACGCGATGCAGGCGCTGGGACTGGCTGCCGATGGCGGCCTGCGCGTGCGTCGCGACGACGGCGGCGAATCGATATTGCATTCCGGGGAAGTGAGCGTGCGCAGGACGACGGCATGAACGCGTGGGTGTTCGATCTCGGCAATACCCGGTTGAAATGCGCGCCGGTCGAAGGTGGCGAAGAGGCGTTGGCGTTGCCGCACGAAGCCGAAGCGTTGGCGCTGCCGGATGAAGTGCGTGGCGAGGTCGCGCTGGTGTCGTCGGTGGCGCCGGAGGCCGCGCGCGTTGCCTTGTTGCAACGGTTGTCGGAACGATTCAAGCGCATCCATCTCGCGCGCACGCTGCCCGAATGCGCGGGATTGAAGATCGCCTATCCGGTGCCGTCGCGGCTCGGCGTCGATCGTTTCCTGGCGCTGCTGGCGATCGTCGATGAGCATTGCGATACCTTGCTGGTCGGCGTCGGTACTGCGCTCACCATCGACCTGCTGCGCGCCGATGGCCTGCATTTCGGCGGACGCATCGCGCCGTCGCCGACGCTGATGCGCGAGATGCTGGCGTCGCGTTCGTCGGCACTGCCGGTCGAAGGCGGGCATTACGTCGAATTCGCCGACGACACCATCGACGCGCTCGCATCCGGCTGTGACGGCGCGGCCTTGGCGCTGGTCGAGCGCAGTCTCGCGGCCGCCAGCGGGCAGCTCGGCAGCACGCCGCGTTTGCTGGTGCATGGGGGCGGCGCGGAGGCGTTGCTGCCGCTGTTGCCCGAAGCCGAAGCGCGCGCGGACCTGGTGCTGGCGGGGCTCGCGCGATGGGCGCGTTGGGCCGGCATCGCATGACGCATTGCATAATGGCGCCATGATCGTTCGCCTGTTGCTCGTCGTCCTCGTCATGCTCAACCTCGGCGCCGCGGCGTGGTGGCTGTTCCATCGCGATCCGGCAGCGCTTCCGGCAACGACGGCGAGCGCGATCCCGGCGTTGAAGCTGGCCGACGCCGAGCATGCGTCGCCCATGGCGACCGAAGCGGCATCTCCCTCCATTCCCGTCGACGCGGTCTGCGCCAGTTTCGGCCCATTCGCCGATGCCGCGACCACCGAGCAGGCAAGGCAGAAACTGCGGCCGCGAGCGATCCGCGTCGATGCCCGCCAGGTCGCGCAGGCCGGTCGTGGCTATGACGTGATCCTGCCGGCCGTCGATGCCGCCACGGGGACAGCCATGCTGGAGCGCCTCAAGGCCGCCGGGATCAAGGACATGTTCGTGATCCGCGATGGCGTCGATGCCGGTGGCGTCGCCCTGGGCCATTTCGGCTCGCAGGAAGGCGCGCAACGGCGCCTCGCCGAACTGCAGGGCAAGGGCTTCCAGCCGCGGATCCGCCCGGCCGGGCAGGCGGCGTTCTGGCTGGACGTGGTCGCCGCAGGCGGCTTCGACCCTGCGCCTGCCGCTGCCGCCGTGCATGCACCGCACGGCGAGCGCGTGTCCTGCCCCGCCGCATCGGGCTAAAATCGCCGTCCCAGCGCCGCTTTAGCTCAGTTGGTAGAGCAACCGCCTTGTAAGCGGTAGGTCCACAGTTCGAGTCTGTGAAGCGGCACCACGCCTTCCGGGGGAGTGGCGGAAACGGGCGCGTCATGCATCTCATTGGAAGAGCCGGTTTCCCGGGGAGCGCAGTGGGCATGATGGAACAAGGACGAGGTGGCCCCGCCGGGGCCGCGTGCGGGAGACGGGGATGACCGCCTGCGATCGCTTGCGCGCCGTCTGGTTGTCCCGGCACATCCTGCCCCACGAGCCCGTCCTGCGCGGCTGGCTGGCGCGCCACGTCCGCAACCATGCCGACGTCGACGACGTGATCCAGGAGTGCTACGCCCTGCTGATGTCGATGGAGGACGTGGGGCACATCCGCGATCCCCGCAGCTATCTATTCGTGACGGCCAAGTCGGTGATCCTGCAGGGGTTACGGCGCGCCAAGGTCGTCGATATCGAAAGCATCGGCGAGATCGGCAGGCTCGATGTCGACAGCGGACTGCCGTCGCCCGAATCACATGTGTCGGGCGTGCAGGAATTGCGCTACCTGGAACGCTGCATCGCGCAGCTTCCGGGACGCTGCAGGGAAGTTTTCATGCTGCGCAAGGTGAAGGGGCTCGCGCAACGCGACATCGCCGCGAGCCTGGGCATCAGCGAGAACACCGTCGAAAAACACATGGTCAAGGCATTGAAATACCTCGGGCAGGCATTGGCGGTCGACAGGTCGTCGGGCAGCCGGTCGGAAAGACGCGGCGCGAGGGAGATGGAGGCAATTCGTGAGAAATGAAATCGACATCGCCGCCGCCGAATGGGTGGCGCGGGAAGACGCGGGCCCGCTGTCGCCGTCCGACGCCGAGCAGCTTGCGGCCTGGCTGGAAGCGGACAGTCGCCATCTCGGTGCGTACGCCCGGATGCAGGCGATCATGGCGAAGTGCGACCGGCTCGGCCGCGGCAACCAGATGCCGGCGGGCATCCGCGCGCCGGCAGCGCGCAGCCGCACGCGGTCGCGCGGATGGCGCATGGTGGCGCTGGCGGCGTCGCTCGCGGCGGTCGCCGTGGTGTCGATGCATTTCATCGACCAGGAGCGCGGCACCTATGCCACGCGCATCGGCGAGATCTCGCGCGTGGCGCTGGAGGATGGCTCGCAGGTCACCTTGAACACCGATTCGCGCATCCGCGTGCGTTTTTCCGCGGGGCGACGCGACATCCAGCTGCTGCGCGGCGAGGCGATGTTCGATGTCGCCAAGGATCGCAACCGGCCGTTCACCGTGGCGGCGGGCGATACCCGGGTGGTCGCGGTGGGGACCAGCTTCAGTGTCCGCCGCGCGCCTTCGAGCGTGGACGTGCTGGTGCGCGAGGGCATCGTGAAGGTGCAGGAAGAACGGCAGGCGTTCCGTCTGGTTGCCGGAAACAAGGCCTTGCTGCCCGAACACAGGCCCGCGGTGCTCGCGAAGGTGGACGAAGTGGAAGTCCATCGCGAACTGGCCTGGCGCGACGGCATGATCGCTTTCAGCGGCGAGACCCTGCAGCAGGTCGCGCAAGAGTTCGCGCGCTACAACACCATGCGCATCCGCATTGCCGATCCCGACATCGCTGGGCTGGAAGTGGTGGGGCTGTTTTCCGCGACCGATCCGATCGGTTTCTCGCGTGCCGCGGCGCAAAGCATGAATCTCGACGTGACCCTGGGCAACAACGAAATCGTGTTGCGTGACGGCGCGAACAAAAAAAATCGTTGAAGGCATGGCGGAACGCCGTTTCCGCCGCATCTCATCTGATGGACCCTGTCGCAAGGTGAGACATGAACTACCGGAAACGCCCGCTCTCCAATGCAATTTCCTCCGTCCTGATCGCAGGCGCGCTGCTAGTGTCGTTCGATGCCGCCGCGCAGCAGAAGGAATTCCACATTCCGGCCGACAGCGCGGCCAAAACGCTACCCGAATACGCGCGCCAGGCTGGCGTGCAGATCGTGGCGCCGGCGAAGGAACTGAAAGACATCCGCACTCCGGCGATTTCGGGCATGCAGGATGCGCGCGCCGCACTGCAGACCTTGTTGCGTGGAACCGGCCTGAAAGTGATTCGTGATGACGGTGCCGTCATCACGCTCGTTCGCGACGACAACAGCAGCAAAGGCGGCGGCCCGGCCCCGGCCACCGTAGGCGAGGCGTCGGGGCAGGGCACGCCAGTCGCCACCGCGGCGCCCGAAGCGGAAAAGAACAGCACGCTGGGTTCGGTGCAGGTGACCGGTTCGCGCATCATGAGCAAGGTCGACACCGAAACGGCGCAGCCGATCGAGACCATCTCGCGCGAGGACATCGATCGTTCCGGCCTGCGCTCCGTCGGCGATTTGCTGCAGGCCTCGCCGGCGGCCGGCGCACCGGCCGCGAGCCGCACCCGCGTGCAATCCGACAGCGAGGAGGCGGGCGGCACCTATGTCGACCTGCGCAATGTCGGCGCGCAGCGCACGCTGATCCTGGTCAATGGCCAGCGCCTCGGTACGACGACCGGCGGTTACGCCGATGTCTCGCTGATTCCGTCGGCGACGGTGCAGCGCGTCGAAATCCTGAAGGACGGCGCATCCGCGGTCTATGGTTCCGACGCGATCGCGGGCGTGGTCAATATCATCACCCGCCGCGGTTTCAATGGCGGTTCGGCCAATGTCTACTGGGGCCGTTACAGCGAGGGCGATGGCCGCACGCGCTCGGTCGACCTGTCCTACGGCCTGAAGCGTGCGCGTGGCTGGTTGAGCGGCACCCTGCAATACACCGATGAAGATCCGGTGTGGGCGTCGGATCGTCCGTACAGCGCCTATCCCAGTGGTTCGTTGCATCCGACCACCGGTCTCTCCGCGATCAACCAGCGCGGCACGCTGATCGATCCCGCCCTCGGGCAGATGACGGTCAATCCCGGCGCCGATCCGCGCAACATCGCCAACTTCCACCGCACCGTCGTTTCCGATTACAGCAACGTGACCGAACAGCAGACGCTGAAGACCGGCATGAAGCGCAAGTCGGCGTTCATCGACGGCGGTTTCGAGGTCAGCGATCGCCTGACCCTGCGCGGCAGCGCGCTGTACAGCGTGCGCGACACCTTTCGCAACATCCCGGGCTATCCGTATCGTTCCAACGTCTGGGGCGCGCTGAACGCGCCGCTGTCGATCGACAGCTATTACAACCCGGTCGGCAACCAGAGCGGCGTCGCCAGTCCGCGCGCGCTGAACTACCAGCGCCGCACCTGGGAGGTCCCGCGTTCGGGCAACAACAAGGTGACGACGATGCGTGCCAACGTGTTGCTGGAAGGCAACTTCGACTGGCGCGGGCGCACCCTGTTCTGGGACGCGGGTTATCTCTACAACCGCCTGCGCACCGACAAGACCGGCACCGGCGACCTCAACCTGCGCAACGTGCAACTGGCCTCCGGTCCGTCGTACTACAACCCGGCGACCAAGCGGGCGGAGTGCGGAACCGCGGCCGCGCCGATCGCCTACGGCAGCGGCGCCGGACAGTGCGTGCCGTGGAATCCGCTCGCGCCGTATGGCGGCGGTTATCCGGGAACGCTGGCCGACCCGGTGCTGCGCGCTTTCCTGGTGCCGGACAACCTCGATACCGGCGTCACCGAAACGCGTAGCCTGACCGCCAACTTGACCGGCACCTTGTTCACGTTCGATACCGGCGATCTCGCCTTCGCCGCAGGCTTCGAGTCCCGGCGCGAACATGGCACGTTCACGCCGAGCCTGCAGAAGCAGCGTGGCGAGACCACCAATACGCGCAAGTTGCCCACCGAGGGTGGTTATCGCGCCAACGAAGCCTATCTCGAACTGAAGATCCCGTTGCTCAAGGACAAGCCGTTCGCGCGCGTGCTGAGCATGGATGTGGCGACGCGCTATTCCAAATACGATGTGTTCGGCAGCACCACCAATTCCAAGATCGGCATCGAATGGCGCCCGAGCAGCGAAGTGATGGTGCGCGCGAACTGGGGCGAGGGCTTCCGTGCGCCGACGATCAATGACCTGTTCGGCGGCGCACAGGACTTCTTCCCGGTCTATACCGACCCTTGCGATAGCCGCTTCGGCGTCGCCAGGTCGTCGCCCGCCTGCCTCGCGGCGGTACCGGCCGGTTACCGCCAGGTCGCTTCCGGCGGCGTTCCCGCATCCAGTCCCAACGTGCAGTCCAACCTCGCCTTCATTTCCGGTTCCAATCCCGATACGCAGCCGGAAACCTCCACGACGACGACGCTGGGCATCGTCTACAGCCCGAAGTGGGTCAGGGGCTTGGGCGTCACCCTCGACTGGTGGAAGATCAACATCGAACACGCGATCGTGCAGAACACGCCGACCGACATCCTCAACGACTGCTATGTGCGCAACATCGGTACGGCGTGCAAGGCATTCACCCGCGATGCGGCCACCGGCGAAATCACCACGTTGAATTACGCCTTCACCAATGCCGGTTGGCTGAAGACCGCCGGTTACGACCTCGGCGTCAACTACCGTCTGCCGACGATGGCGATCGGCGACATCAAGTTCGAGTGGAACAGTAGCTACACCAAGTACCGCAACATCAAGGCCAACGACCTGGCGGCCACGCCCATCAACCACACCACCAGTTTCGGCCCGAACTTCCGCCTCCGTTCCAATTTCACCACCGACTGGTCCAAGGGCGTGTTCGGCGTGATGTGGCGCGTGCGCTACTTCTCGGCGATCAAGGAACCGTGCGCGTTCGACCTGGCCGGTGGTCCCGAATGCAACCAGCCGAACTTCATTTCGACCTACACCGGCCGCCAGCCGTTGCGCCGGGTCGGGCCGACGGTGTTCAACGACATGCAGATGCGGGTGAAGCTGCCGTGGAACGGGATGCTGATGGTTGGCGCCAACAACGTCCTCGACAAGGTCGGGCCGACGCTGTACTCCCGCCCCAACAGCGACTTCTCGTACTACGGCGGTTTCGACCTCGGCCGCATGGTCTACGCGCAATACCAGCAGAAGTTCTGACGGAGGGCATTTCGATGGACAAATCCAGACGCGGTTTCTGCGCGGTATTGGGCTCGGCGGCGGTGCTGTCGACCGCGACGGCGATGGCGGGCGCGCTTGCGCCGGTCGCGGCCAGTGCGGCGGACGCGATGCAACCAAAGGCCGCGGGCCAACGAGTGAAAATCCGCTTGCTGATGAACTCGCCGCTGTCCGGGCCGCATGCGTTCTTCTGCCTCGCGCATGAACGCGGCTATTTCGCCCAGGCCGGGCTCGACGTGGAATTCGTCGGCGGCGACGGCGCGGCATCGGTGGTGCCGCGCATTGCCCAGGAAGGATTCGACGGCGGCTACGGCGATCTCTGCGCGTTGATCAAGCTGGCCGGACTGCGACCCGACAACTGCCCGGTCGCGGTGCACGTCGCGTTCAACCAGACGCCGCTGACGATCGGCGTGCGCAAGGATGGCCCGATCCGCGGCCCGAAGGATCTCGAAGGCAAGGTGATCGGCGGGCATCCGATCGACGCCGCGATCGAGGCCTTCCCGCCGTATGCGATGGCGGCCGGCGTCGATGCATCGAAGGTATCGATCCTGCGCTCGACCACCAGCATGACCACGCTTGGCGAGGACGTGCTCAACGGCCATACCGACGGCGTCTTCGGCTTCGTCCACACCATCATCGCGGCGCTGGCGGCGAAGAACATCGATGGCTGGGCCGGCTTGCGCTTCCTCGAATACCGCGATTTCGTGCCCGACCTCTACGGCAACGCGCTGATGCTCACGCCGAAGTTCCTCAAGGCGCATCCGGACGCGGCGCGCGCGCTGGTGGCGGCGGTGAACCGTGGCATCGTCGAGACCCTGGCCGATCCCAAGGCGGCGCTGGAAGCCACCCGCAAGATGGCGCCGAAGTTCGCCGACCATGTCGACGGCCCGCGCCTGATGGGCACGCTCAACGTCGAGATGGCGCACCCGGAAGCGCAGAGGATCGGCATCGGCGACATCGACGACGGTCGCCTGCAGCGTTCGATCCGGATGCTGGCGGAATCCTGCCGCCTGCCGCGCATGCCCAAGCCGGAGGAAATCTTCACCCGTGCCTGTCTGCCGCCACTGGTCGAACGCGCGCGTCCGCTCAAGTCGTCGTCGACGCACTCGGAGGGCAAGGCATGAAGACGTCGAACATCGTTGCCGCGCTGGCGGGATTGGTGCTGCTCGCAGGATGCGTCCACGCCGGGACGGCCGCGCAAGCGACTGCCGCGACGCCTTCGGCGAAGCCGGCGCCGCACAAGCTGCGCTTCCTGATGAATTCGGGCT
The DNA here is from genome assembly GCA_030151365.1 of Lysobacter sp. Classification (GTDB taxonomy): domain Bacteria; phylum Pseudomonadota; class Gammaproteobacteria; order Xanthomonadales; family Xanthomonadaceae; genus Solilutibacter. The sequence goes on from JASLDW010000016.1 coordinate 29,752, forward strand.
ATTCGGGCGCCAACACCTGGTTCCTGATCGCGCAGCAGCGCGGCTATTTCCGCGACGAAGGCATCGACGTCGAGTTCACCGATGGCCGCGGCGCATTCACCGCAGCGGGACGCATGATCGATGAAGGCTTCGACGCCGGTTATGGCGATATCCAGGCCACCTACGAGCAGGCCGCCAAGCGGCCGGGACAGGCGCCGATCGGCGTCTACATGGTGATGGACGTGTCGCCCTCGGTGATCATCCTGCCGGCGGCATCGAAGGTGTCGGATGCGAAGCAGTTGGCGGGCCTGACCATCACCGGTCACGGCACCGACGTCGCGCTCAACACCTTCGAGCAATTCGCCTCGAAGACGGGACTCGATCCGGCATCGGTCAAGGTCGTTCCCAACAACGGCACCTGGCCGGTGTTGATCGGCTTGCTGGATTCGCACGCCTCCGATGCATTGTTCGGCTATCTCTCCACCAGCACCGCGGCCATCCATGCCGCTGGCCAGCAGGTCGGCGATCGCCTGCGTTTCCTCAAGTTCCGCGACGCGGTGCCGGAACTTTACGGTAGCGCGTTGATGGTCTCGCCGCGATTGTTGCGCGAGCAGCCGGACGTCGCGCGCGGGCTGGTGCGCGCGATCAATCGTGGCGTCATGGACGCGGTGTGCAAGCCCGACGAGGCGATCGCCCTGCTGGTCGCGCACGATCCCAAGGAGAAAGCCGCCGCCGAACTCGGGCGCCTGATGGACACGCTGGACGACATGGGCGGGCGTGATCGCATCCTGCGCGATGGCGTCGGCGACATCGATCCCGTGCGCATGCAGGCCGGCCTCGACCTGACGGTGAAGACGCGCCACCTGCCGCGCCAGCCAGCGCTGTCCGAGGTGTTCGACCGCAGCCTGTTGCCGGGCGTTTCCCAGCGCAGGACCTGCAGGTAACGGCATCGGGGCGGTTAAAATGGTTCCCTTCGCAGGAGGAACCATGGTCACCCATCGCCCCGTTTCCGTTTTCGGCGTTCCCACCGATATCGGTGCTGCCCATCGCGGGGCATCGATGGGGCCCGAGGCGTTGCGCGTCGCGCGCTTGGTCGAATCGATCGCGGCGCGCGGCATCGACATCCGCGACGAGGGCAACCTCGGCGGCCCGCGCAATCCGCTGACCAAGCCGGTCGACGGCTATCGCCACCTCGAGGAAGTGGTGGCGTGGAATCGCTCGATCATGGCGATGTCGACGCGCATCCTCGGCGAAGGCCGGATGCCGATCATGCTCGGCGGCGACCATTGCTTGGCGATGGGATCGATCACCGCGGTCGCCGACCATTGCCGCGCCAACGGCAGGAAGCTGCGCGTGCTATGGCTGGATGCGCACGCCGATTTCAATACCCGTGACATCACGCCCAGCGGCAATCTCCACGGCATGCCGGTGGCCTGCCTGTGCGGACTCGGGCCGAAGGAACTGGTGGAGCTGGGCAGGCACGCGCCGGCGTTGCAGCCCGACCAGATCCGCCAGATCGGCATCCGCTCGGTCGATGCCGGCGAGAAGAGACTGGTGCGCGAACACGACCTCGACATCTACGACATGCGCTACATCGACGAGATCGGCATGCGCCGGGTGATGGAGGAAGTGCTGGAAGGCACCGACGCTGACACCCACCTGCACGTCAGTTTCGACGTCGACATGCTCGATCCGCACATCGCGCCGGGCACCGGCACCCGCGTGCCGGGTGGCGTCAACTATCGCGAAGCGCAGTTGATGATGGAAATGATCGCGGACACCGGCCTGATGGGTTCGCTGGACCTGGTCGAAGTGAATCCCGCGCTCGACAAGCGCAATGCCACGGCGAAGCTCGCGGTCGACCTGGTGGAAAGCCTGTTCGGGAAGTCGACCCTGATGCGCGATTGAACGCGCGCGATGCGGAATGCCCCATCCATGTGACAAACCCGCGGCTGAACGGCCTTGCGCGTTCATCTAATGCAATGCGGCGCGCATACTTTTTTCCAACGGCAAGTTCACCAATCCGGAATTGTTGCTCCAACAAAATCGTTTCGTGATCGACGCGGTGATCGCGCCGACGCCAACGAGGAGCAAGCAATGAACAAAGACATCATTTCCGGCAAGTGGGAACAGGTGAAGGGCAGCGCCCAGGCCAAGTGGGGCAAGCTCACCAACGATGACCTCGACGTCGCACAGGGCGATGCCAAGTACCTCGCCGGCCGCCTGCAGGAGCGTTATGGCTGGCAACAGGACCAGGCGCAGCGCGAAGTCGACGAATTCCAGAAAACGTTGCAATGACGCAACAGGTTCCGTGTCCTCGGAACGCAGCGATGGGCCGTGTGGAGCGGCCCATCTTGCAGGCGATCAATCGCCGCGCGGCGGGTCGGGGACGAAGCCGCCGGGGAACGGCTGCGGACGGCGGCGGATCGGTGGATGCCAGTTGGGAATCACGCCAATCCGGCGCAGGGTCGCGACATCGTCGTAGCGCACGCTGACCACTTCGGCGGGGCGATTGCTCGCGCGACGGAAGGTCGTCGAGTCCACCGGAGACCATTGCGAGTCGCCATGACCGGTACCGATGCGTTGTGGCGCATTGCGCGACTCCGCCATCGGGGCTGCGGCATCCGCAGTGGACGAGGCTTCGCCGCGCGCCTTCGCGGCACCTTCGTGCGAGCGTGATTGACTGATTGGCGGTGGCATCGGTTGCACGAATACCGGCCGCATGCGGCGTTCGCGGAACACGGCCGCGCCGATCACGCCGATGTTGTCGGGGCGCCCGGTGCGCGCGGCATAGCTGTCGTCGACATCGGTGAACACGAATTGCGCGACGCGCTGCATCGACTTGCGCCAGCCATCGATCTCGGCGCTCTGGCCGGGTTCGAGCACATAGCCGGATTGTTCGGTCGCCGCGGTCTGTCCGCTGATCGCGTTGACGCCGTCGACCGACAGCACCACCAGCAGGCGTTCTCTCGAGGTATTGGTCAGGCGCACCGAATAGCGGTGGCCGGGTGCGCCGGGCACCCACGTATCGCCGCGATGACGGTATTCCGGCAGGGTCGCGCCGGTGTCGCGATCGACGATCGAGAGATCGAGCCAGTCGCCGGCGCGGGCGATGCCCGGGGTGACGGCCAGCGGGGCAAGCGCGAGCAGGCAGGCGCAGGATAGCGGGATGGGGCGGGGCATGGCTGGTCTCCGTGGGGATCCTTTGACCTGCAACGCACCGGGGCGGGGAACGGGGTTGGCCGTTACACTGGCGGCACACGATTTGCCATTCGATTCGCCATCCGTTCATGGACAACCGCAAGACCCGCATCCTCACCGGCATTACCACGTCCGGCACGCCCCATCTCGGCAACTACGTCGGCGCGATCCGCCCGGCGATCGCCGCCAGTCGCGCCGACGATGCCGAGAGCTTCTATTTCCTCGCCGACCTGCACAGCCTGATCAAGGCCCAGGATCCGGCGCGCACCCAGCGTTCGACGCTGGAGATCGCCGCGAGCTGGCTGGCCTGCGGACTCGATCCCGAACGCGTGTGGTTCTATCGCCAGAGCGACATCCCCGAGATCAGCGAACTCACCTGGTACCTGACCTGCGTCGCCGGCAAGGGCATCCTCAATCGCGCCCACGCCTACAAGGCGGCGGTCGACAAGAATCGCGCCGAAGGCGAGGACGACGATGCCGGCGTGACCGCGGGCCTCTTCATGTATCCGGTGCTGATGGGCGCCGACATCCTGATCTTCAACGCAGACCAGGTGCCGGTCGGTCGCGACCAGATCCAGCACATCGAGATGGCGCGCGATTTCGGCCAGCGCTTCAACCACATCTACGGCCGCGAATACTTCACCTTGCCGGAAGCATTGGTGGACGAGGAAGTCGCCACGCTCTCCGGCCTCGACGGTCGCAAGATGAGCAAGAGCTACAACAACACCATCCCGTTGTTCGCGCCGCGCGAGCAGTTGAAGAAACTGGTGTTCTCGGTGCTCACCGATTCGCGCGCACCGGGCGAGCCGAAGGAGGCCGAGGGTTCGCCGCTGTTCCAGTTGTACAAGGTATTCGCGAGCGCCGAGGAAACCGCGGCCTTCGCGCGCGCCTACGCCGACGGCATCGGCTGGGGTGATGCCAAGCAGCAGGTGTTCGAAGTAGTGGATCGCGAGATCGCGCCGCTGCGCGAACGCTACGAGGCGTTGATTGCGCGTCCGCAGGATATCGAAGTGATCCTGCGCGATGGCGCGAAGCGTTTGCGCGAGCGCTACGCGATGCCGTTCATCGCCGAGTTGCGTGCAGCGGTCGGCTTGCGCGACCTGTCGACCACGAGCGCGGTCGTCGATTCAGGAGATGACGCGCCTGCCGAAGCGCCGGTGCCGACCTTCAAGCAGTACCGCGAAGCCGACGGCAAGTTCTACTTCAAGCTGATGCAGGGCGATCGCCTGCTGCTGACCAGCATCGGTTTCGATTCGCCGCGCGATGCCGGCCGGCGCGTCGCCGCGATGAAGGAAGGCGCGCTGGAAGGCAACGAAGACTTCCGGCTCGCCGATGGCGTCAGCAGCGATGAAGTGAACGCCGCATTGGCGCGTTTCGTCGCCGCGCAGCTCACGCAAGACTGACCCTTACCAGGTCTCGCGCATCCACGCGTCGGCGACTTCGCCGGCGCGCGCCGGATCGCTGGTGACCAGCACGAGGTTGTGGTCGTGGTCGCTGTAGAGCACCTCGATGTTCACGCCGGCGTCGGCCATGCGCCGCGTCAGCAGCCCGAGCTGTCCCGGCCGCGACTGGTGCAATCGCAGCATCACCACTTCGCTGACGCGTGCGACATCCAAGCCGCGACTTTCCAACGCCGCGCGCGCGGCGTGGCCATCGGCGAACAGGAAATGGGCGATGCCGCGTCCATCCACGACCCAGGCGCCGCCGCCTTCGACGCTCAGTCCGGCATCGGCGACGGCACTTCCCATCTCCGCCAATGCACCGGGAACATCGTCGAGCAGGATGGCGACGTCATGCATGGCTCACCTTTTCTTCCGCGATCACGGGGGCGTGGATGACGCGCGTCCTGACCGAGTTGGCGAGAAAGCAGCTGTCATGCGCTTCGGCGTGGGCGGCGTGGAAATCGTCGGGATCCGGTGCGGTTCCGGAGAAGCGCACATGCGGATGCAGCACCACTTCGGCGACCATTTCGCGGCCGTTTGCGTCGATGCCCATGTGGCCGAAGGCGTCATCGCTGTAGTCGTCGACCGTCCATCCACGCGCGGCGGCGATCGAGAGGAACCACAGCATGTGGCAGCTGGCGAGACTGGCGACGAAGGCTTCCTCGGGATCGACCAGCGTCGGATCCGACAACGGGACTCGCACCACGTGGGGTGAAGACGATGCCGCGATGCGCGCGCCGCCATCGAAGACCCAGGCGTGCATGCGGCTGTAGCGATTGTCGGTGAAGCGCGCGGATCCGCGCTGCCATTCGACATGGGCGAGATGGGTGTTCATCGATGCCTCCAGCGGGGAGATCGCCATTCTGGACCTTGAATGACGCAGATGTTTCGACCATGATCGAAGCATGGGCGCAGGCGATCCCTGGCAACCCGACATCGCGCGACTGGCGGCGCTGATCGCCGATCCGGCGCGGGCGCGCATGCTGGTGGCGTTGCTGGGCGGACAGGCGCTGACTGCCGGTGAGCTGGCGCGGATCGCCGACATCACGCCGCAGACCTGCAGCAGCCATCTCGCCCGCCTGCGCGAAAGCGGATTGCTGAAGATGGTCGCGCAGGGAAGGCACCGTTATTACACGTTGGCGAACCCGCGCGTCGCCGCCTTGCTCGAGCATCTGCACGATCTCGCCGGCGATCAGGTGCCGACCGACCTGCAACTCGGGCCCAGGGACGCGCAATTGCGCCATGCACGCGTGTGCTTCGACCATCTCGCCGGCGAAAGCGGGGTGCGGATGTTCGATGCGCTGGTGCACAAACGCTGGTTGCGGCGCGTCGGCGATGCCGTCGAGATGAGTGCAAGGGGGGAGTCGGCCTTCTCGGAGTTGGGAATCGATGTCGAGGGCTTGCGCGCCCAGCGACGTCCGCTGTGCCGCACCTGCCTCGACTGGAGCATGCGCAAGCCGCACCTTGCGGGCGGACTCGGCGCCGCCTTGCTCGATCACTTCTTCGATGCCGGCTGGGCGAAGCGCCAGCGCGGCAGCCGGATCGTGGTCTTCAACGCCGAAGGGCAGCGTCGGTTCGATGCCCTGTGTGGCCATGACTCATGGCGGTAGGTCATGAGTTGGCTTGACGTTGGGTGCACTTTGAAATATACATAACTACATATGTAGTGTTGTATTTAAATAAATCACCTCGCATGATCGAAAGGAGAATCCCATGCACACGGTGTTCCGCACACTGACGATGGCCACTGCATTGGCGGCCGCAATGGCCTTGTCGCCCGCTACTCGCGCAGCGACACCGGTGCCCGCTGCGACCGATCCGACGATCCGGCTTGGTGACTTCATGGGGCGCTTGCGTTCGATCGAAGTGACGGTGGGCAACCAACGGGGAACGTTCCTGCTTGACACGGGTGGTGGCGTGACGTTCGTGACCCCCGATTTCGCGAAGAAGATCGGCTGCGTCCCCTGGGGGCAGATTTCCGGATTCCGCCTGACGGGCGAACGCCTGGATATGGCCCGTTGCGACGGCGTCGCGGTCGGCTTGCAGAATGGAAAGACACTGCCGGCCGCAACCGTCGGCATGTTCGACCTCATGTCGCTGATGCCGCCGGGAGCGCCCGTGGTGGATGGCTCGCTGGCGCTGGATGCATTCGACGGACGAATGTTCACCCTGGATTTGCGCGCCGGAACGCTCGAGTTCGAGACGGCCAAGAGCCTCGCGAAACATGTTGCGGGTGCAGTCGAGATTCCGATCCGTGTCAGTCGCCATGGCAACAGCGGGCATGGCCTTGGCGTATACGCGCGCACGAAGACGGCGAAGGGTGATTTGTGGCTGGAGATCGACAGCGGCGGCAATGCGCCTGTCCTGTTGCGCAACAGGATCGCTGTCGAAGCCGGTGCTGCGGATCCGGCTGCGACACAGGCCCAACCCTACAAGCTGGTGCTGTCGGGCAAGGCAGGGGATGTGTCATTGGACACGCGCGCGATCGTCCGCGACATGATCCACGATGGCGTCGTGGGCATGCCGGTGCTGGTGAATTGGCGGATCACCTTCGACCTTGCTGGCGACCGCATGTGGGTGACGCCAGCAAAGCGCTGATCAATATCAGTTCGGCGCGGCCATGTCGTCGAGCAGCGCCTTGAGGAAGCGCGCGGCTTCGCCACCGGTCGCGGCGCGATGGTCGAAGGTCAGCGAGATCGGGATGCGGCGGTGCACCTCGATGCCGCCCATCACCGCGACCACGTCGTGCGAGAGCTTGCCGGCGCCGACGATCGCCACGCACGGCGGCACCACCACCGGCGTCGCGTAGCGGCCGGCGAACATGCCGAAGTTGGACAGCGAGATGGTGTAGCCGCTGAGCTCGCTCGACGGGATCGAGCGATCCTCGACCTGCGCGCGCAGGCGCTTGATCGCCGAACGCACGCCGTTGCCGTCGAGCATGTCGGCGTTGCGCAGCGCCGGGACGAACAGGCCGTCGTCGGTGTCCACCGCGATGCCGATGTCGACCTGCGGATGCAGGGTGCGGGTCAAGTTGGCGCCGTCGAACCAGGCATTGAGCGCCGGCACCGTCTTGCAGGCGACGACGATCGCACGCACCAAACGCGAGGTGATGTCCTGCTTGCCGATCCAGGCGTGCAGGTCGGCATCGTCGACCAGGGTGGTCGGGACGACTTGCGCGTGGGCATCGGCCATCACCCGCGCCATGTTGCGACGCACGCCCTTGAGCTGCTCCGGCTGGCCGGTGACGGCGACGCCCGGCGGCTGGGTGCGCATCGGTTTGCCCGACTGCGACAGCGTGCTGCGCTGTTGGGTTGCTGCAATAGCCGCGACCGGTGCATCGACCGCGCGCTGCGCGGGTGCCGCGCCGAGCTTGGCTGAGCCATCGGCCGCGGCCTGCTTCACGTCCTGCATCGTCACCACGCCGTCGGGGCCGCTGGCGCGCACGCGGGCGATGTCGACGCCGAGCTTGCGCGCCATCGCGCGCACCGCAGGCACCGCCTTGACGCCGCCGATGCTGGTCGCGGCTTCGGCGTGCACGGAATCGCCGACCTGCATCGCGCCGACCACGGTGCCTGCGTCTTCGCTCTTGGCTGCGGCGGGTGCCGGCGCGGAAGCCGGTGCTGCGGCGGGTGCGGGCGCCGGGGCGCCGCCGTGATGATGGCCGGTGTCCTGGCCTTCGGCGCGCTGCGGCATGCTGGGATCGATCTCGAACTCGGCCAGCATGTGGCCGGTGACGATCACGTCGCCTTCGCCGCCGGAGAGCTTCAGCACCTTGCCGCTGACCGGCGAGGGCACGTCGACCACGGCCTTCGCGGTTTCCATCGACACCAGGTTGTCGTCGAGGCGGATGGTGTCGCCTTCCTTGACGTACCACTTGACGATGGTGGCGTCGGGCAGGCCTTCGCCGAGATCGGGGAGATTGAAAGTCTTGTTCGCCATGTGTGTTCCTTACTTGTGCGCCATCGCGCGGTGCGCGGCGGCGACGATCTTGTCCACGCTCGGCAGGAACTTCATCTCGAGGCGGAACAGCGGGATGTGGGTGTCGTAGCCGGTGACGCGCTCGACCGGCGCCAGCAGGTCGAACAGGCATTCCTCGGCGACGCGCGCGGCGATCTCGGCGCCGAAGCCGGCGGTCTTCGCCGCTTCGTGCACGATTACGCAACGTCCGGTCTTGGCCACCGATTCGGCGATGGTGGCGAAGTCGAGCGGCTTGAGCGTGGCGACGTCGATCACCTCGGCGCTGATGCCTTCCTTCGCCAGGGCGTCGGCGGCTTCCAGCGTTTCCTTGACCTGCGCGCCCCACGTCACCAGGGTGATGTCGCTGCCGTCGCGCAGCACGAAGCAGACGTCGAGCGGCAAGGCTTCGCCGTCATCCGGCACCAGTTCCTTGTACTGGCGATAGATGCGCTTCGGCTCCATGTAGATCACCGGATCGGGATCGCGGATCGCGGCCAGCAACAGGCCGTAGGCGCGTTGCGGCGACGACGGCATCACCACGCGCAAGCCGGGCACGTTGGTGAAGATCGCCTCGTTGGCTTCGGAATGATGTTCCGGCGCGCGGATGCCGCCACCCCACGGCACGCGCAGCACCATCGGGCAGTGCAGGCGTCCGCGCGTGCGATAGCGCATGCGCGCGGCGTGGCTGACGATGAAATCGACCATCGGATACATGAAGCCGTCGAACTGCGCTTCCGCGACCGGCTTCATGCCCTGCGAGGCCATGCCGACGGTGAGGCCGGCGATCGTGGTTTCGTCGAGCGGGGTGTCGAGGATGCGCTGGTCGCCGAAGCGCTGCTGCAATCCCGCGGTGGCGCGGAACACGCCGCCGTTGACGCCGACGTCCTCGCCGAGCACGACGACGGAATCGTCGTGGGCGATTTCGTAGGCCAGTGCTTGCGTGATCGCTTCGATCAGGGTGATCGGTTGTGCTTCCTGGCCGCTCATGCGCGCTTCTCCAGGGCAATCGCGGCATCGCGTTGCGCGCGGATATCGGCGGGCATGTCGGCGTACAGGTAATCGAACATCGCTTCCACCGGCTGCACCGGCGTCTCCAGGTAGGCATTGATTTCGACGTCGACGACCTTGCCGCATTCCTCGATCCAGGCGGCTTCTTCCTGCTCGCTCCAGACCTTCTTGTCGATCAGGAACTTGCGCAGGCGAATGAAGGGTTCGCGCGTCCACGCGTCCTTCACTTCGTCCTCGCCGCGATAGCGGCGGGCGTCGTCGGCAGTGGTGTGGTCGTGCAGGCGATAGGTCATGAATTCGATCACGCTGCCACCTTCGCCCTTGCGCGCGCGTTCATTGGCGCGGCGCATCGCTTCGAGCACGGCGATCAGGTCGTTGCCGTCGACCTGCAGGCAGTTCAGGCCGCCGGCCAGGCCCTTCTGTGCCAGCGTCTGCGCGCCGGTCTGCGACTTGCGCGGCACCGAGATCGCCCAGCCGTTGTTGATCACGCACAACACCAGCGGCAGCGAATACGCGCCGGCGGAGTTCACCGCGGCGTAGAAATCGGTCTTCGAGGAACCGCCGTCGCCGCAGCAGGCAACCGCGATCTGTGGCTGCTTGCGCAGCTTGAATGCCAGCGCCGCGCCGGCGGCCATCAGGCATTGGGTGGAGATCGGCACGCACCAGGGATAGTCGTTGCGCGGGCCTTCGAAATCGTTGCCGCGCTCGTCGCCGCCCCAGTACATCAGCACTTCGCGCGGACGCACGCCGCGCATGAATTGCGCGCCGTATTCGCGGTAGCTCGGGGCGAACACGTCGTCGGGCTCCATCGACGCGCCGATGCCGACGTGCGTCGCTTCGTGGCCGAGGCTGGCGGCGTAGGTGCCGAGCTTGCCGGTGCGCTGCAGGGCGATCGCCTTGGAGTCGAAGGTGCGCACGAACAGCATGCGCTTGAACAAGGGCACCAGCTTGGCGGGATCGTTGAACGCCGCCGGCAGCGGTGCCGCCAGCGTGCCATCGGGCTTGAGGTATTGCAGGTATTCGATCTCGAACGATGCAGCGACGGTCATCTGGGCTCCGTGGGCGGACCAAGACCGCCGATGATACCGGGGGCGTGGAAAACTCCCGTTGCGCGCTGCGCAAATGCCGGGGCAGCAAACGAAAAACCCGGCCGGAGCCGGGTTTTCCTGGTGCTGCACGGGATGGCGATCAGGGCACGCCGACGATGCGGTTGCTGTAGGTCGCCGAATTGTTGCCGGCCGCCGGGTCGGGCGTGCTTGCGGACGCACTGGCGCCCAGGTTCAGGCTTTGCGTGCTGTTGGGGCGCGCGGGGATGGTGATCGCGAAGTCGAACTGCTGGGCCTCGCCGGAGGTGAACTCCATCGTGGACTGGCAGCGCGTGGTGAAATCGCTGCTGCCGGTGGTCGTGCAATTCCAGCCCGTGGGCGCGACCAGCGACACGTTCGCGGCCGGGGCATCGCCGTGCAGGACCAGCGCCGGTTGCCACGCCGTGTCCGGTCCGGCGTTGCGCAGTACCACCGGGAAGGACTCGACACGACCGTAGTGCAGCTTCTTCGCCGGTCCGGACACCGAAACCGCAAGATCGGCGCTGGCGTTGACCGTGACCGTGGCATCGGCGCGGTTGTTGCCGGCGGCGGGATCGTTGGTCTGCGAGGTCGTCGCCATCGCCACATGCAGCTTGCCGCCACCATTCGCGGGCGGCGCGACCACGCTGATCGAGAAGGCGGCGTGTTCGCCCGCGCCCAGCGACGGCGTGGCGCAGGCGACGCTGGTGGTCGCGGGGGACACGACCGGCGGCTCGCAGGTCCAGCCGGTCGGTGCGGAGACCCGGGGCGACACCTCCGCGTCGAAGGCGAAGGCGACGCTGGCCGCTTCCGCCGCGTTGGGGCCGGCGTTGGATACGTCGGCGTCGAACTGCGCGGTGTCGCCCACGTGCACCGAGTCCGTGCGCGTGGCAAGCGTCGCCGCGAGGTCGGCGCTGCGGAACGCCGGCACGGCGATCGCGATCCGCACCGGGTCGTGGTCGGATACGCGCACCGGTACGCCGGCGTTGCCGAAGTTGTCGACGCCGAACTCGGCGTTGATGCGCGCGTGATCCACCCGCACGCCGACCGCGGAATCCAGCAACGCCCGGTTCAACAGGGCGTGGTCGAGCGATTGCGCATTGCCCTGGAACACGTAGGAGTAGCGCTGCGCCGGATCGGTGACCAGCGACGAGCCGTCGACCAGCGGCGTGGTGACCGGGCTCGGCACCCAGGTCAGCACCTGGTCTTCCGGCACCTCGTTGCCGCGGATGATGCCGAGCACGTCGACATAGCCGTCGTTGAACTCGAAGGCGTTGAAGTCGCCGAGGAGGGCGATGTGCTGCGACGGGTCGGCCTGCTGAAGCTGCTGCACCAGGTTGGCCAGGTAGGCGGCCTGCGCGGCGCGCTTGGCGCGCACGCGCGCACCGCCGGTGGACCAGCCGTTGCCGCCGGCAGCCACGTCGTCGACACCGTTCAGCGAACGCAGGTGGTTGATGATCACCGTGACCGGATATCCCGCGCCGTTGTCCTGGTGGACGACGGCGCGCAGCAGCAGCGGCGGGCGATCGTTGAGCAGGCTGGTGCTGCCGTCCGGATTGGCGAAGGTCGCGTTCTTGCCGTACTGGGTCACTTCGAGCACTTCCACGCGTGGCACGCCGGCGCCGTCGCTGCCGGTGCCAACCACGCGCGTGCTGACCAGGAAGCCGACATCGATGCCGCCGACGTCGTTGCCCTCGACCAGGTACGGAGCGTACTGCGGTGCGCGCGGGCAGCTGCTGTTGATGCGGTCGGCGAGGAGCTGCAGCACGTGCAGGTTCTCGACCTCGACCACGCCGAGGATGTTCGGTGCCTTCAGGTAGTTGCAGATCGCGCCGCCGGTCTTGCCGAGGCGCTTGTCCAGCGCGGCGGCCGTCAGCGTCGGCGCGCTGTTGCCGTCGGCGACGTCGTCGAAGAAGCGCTCGAGGTTGAAGCCGCCGATGGTCACGTCTTCGTAAGCGGCGTCGGGAACCGGCTGCGGCGCCATTCCGCCGGAGACCGTCGGCGGCGTCGCGCCGTCGGGGAGCAGCGCCCAGTCGGCGTCGTAGTAGTCGAGCACGCCGACCAGGCCATCGACCTGCGCGCCCTTGTCGACCGAGATCGGCTGCGCGCCGATCTGCTGGAAGCTGCGCACCATCAGCCGTTCCGGATTGTGGTCGAAGCGCGGCGGATGCTTGTCCGCAGGCACCGGGACCGCGTCGAGCACGTCGAGCCCGGCTTCGCGGAACGGCGTGGCCGTGGCGGGCAGGGTGACGTAGAACACGCCGTCGCTGGTGGACGTGGCATTGACTTCGTCGATGCTGCCGTCGGAGGCGCCGACCACGATCGAGTGGGCGACGCTCACGCGCATGCCTTCATAGCGTTCCAGCGTGAGCGGCGTGGCGGTCGGCGACAGTTCGGCGGCGCCGAGTTCCACCGGCGCGGGCAGCGGGTTGCCGGTGCTGACGACCTCGACCGTGGGCGACACGATTTCGGTGATGCTGAGCTGGCTCGGATTGGAGGCGGGCGTGAATTCGCTGACCTTGCCGGTCACGCGCACGCGATTGCCCACCGCGGCCGTGGCGGGCGGCGCGCTGCCGGTGTAGACGAACACGCCGTCGGAGGTGGCCGGATTGCCGTCGCCGGCCGGATCCTGCAGGAAGAAGCCGCTGTTGTACTTGCGCGCGGTGACCACGCCTTCGGTGACCACGTTCTCGCCCGCGTGCGGGGACACCAGGTCCGACCCCTGGATTTCGGGGATGGTCAGCGCGATCGGCGGCGCAGGAGGGGCGGAGCCGCTGTTGCGCGGGTCGGGCGCGCCGGTCGCGAAATCGGCCGCGTTGTTGTTGCTGTCGATGGAACCGTCGCCCTTGCGCAGCACCGCGCTGGAGTTGCTGGGCGCGGGGGCGGCCGCGCTGCCTTCGAAGCAGTTGGCGCCGCCGAAGCCGACCAGGTCCAGGACCGCGCCGCCGAGCGGACAAGCGCCGCTGAGCGTGGTCTGGGCGCCCACCAGCGCGACCTTGCCCGCGGTCGCCGACATGGGGATCGTGCCGGTGGCATCGGGCGCGGGCAGGCTGGTCGTGCCGCCGCTGCCGTCGGCTTCCTTGACCAGGTAATAGCCGCCCGGCGCGATGCTGCCGGAGAGGTTGGTGCGTTGCCAGCTGGTGCCGGCCGCGGATGTGTATTGCACGCTCCAGCCGTCCACCGACACCGTGGCAGTGCCGTTGTTGCGCAATTCGATGAAGTCGCTCTTCAGCGTCGCGCCGGAATTGCCGCCGCCGCCGTAGATCTGGCTGATCACCACCTGCGCATTCGCGGCGCCCGCGGCGAAGGTCAACAGGAAAGCAAGCGCCCAGCGGCGCATGGAAGCGTTGGTCATCTGGTTGTTCCCCTCGAGGTGGCGCACGCGGGGCGCCATCACTCGATGATGCCCCAAATCGATGCCAATGATGTGACAGCCGACCCACTTCAATGGCGCATGCGAGAATCGGCGGATGAGCATCGAAGACAACACCCGCGCGCTGGAAAGCGGCATCCATACGGACCTGTCCGGACGCATGACCTATGCCGGCTACCTGCAGCTGCCGACGCTGCTATCGGCGCAGCAACCGCTGTCGCAGCCGCCGCACCACGATGAGATGCTGTTCATCATCCAGCACCAGACGTCGGAGCTGTGGCTGAAGCTGCTGGTGCACGAACTGACCGCAGCGGTCGAGCAGTTGCGGGAAGATCGCGTCTGGCGCTTCGGCAAGATCGTCGCGCGCTGCAAGCGCATCCTCGACCAGCTCACCGCGCAGTGGTCGGTGCTGGAGACGCTGACGCCTTCGGAGTACCTGGAGTTCCGCGACATCCTCGGGCCGTCGAGCGGTTTCCAGTCGCGCCAGTACCGCACCGTCGAATTCCTGCTCGGCAACAAGAACGCGGGCATGGTCAAGGTGTTCAAGCACGATCCGGCCGAACAGGCGATCCTCGAGGCGGCATTGCTCGCGCCGAGCCTCTACGACGAATTCCTGCGCTACCTCGCGCGCTGGGGCCACGCGATCCCGGAACGCCACCTGCAGCGCGACTGGTCCATCGCCCACGCCAGCGATCCCGAACTGCTGCCGGTGTTCCGCAACATCTACGAACACACCGACCAGTACTGGCGCGAGTACCAATTGTGCGAGGACCTGGTCGACCTCGAAACCCAGTTCCAGCTGTGGCGCTTCCGCCACATGCGCACGGTGATGCGGGTGATCGGTTTCCGTCGCGGCACCGGTGGCTCCTCGGGCGTCGACTTCCTCAAGCGCGCGCTCGACCTGACCTTTTTCCCGGAACTGTTCGAGGTCCGAACGCATCTTGGCGTCGACGGCGACCTGCCCGCCGAGGCGTGACCGTGGCCCGGAAATCGCGGGAATGAATGGGGTCCCGGTTTGACGGCGACCGCCAAAGTCCGGTAAATCTCGCAGGATTGCCCCTGGGGCGCCTGTACACCAAGGAAAAACCGCATGACCACAGCCATGCCCGATCGCGTCGAGCCCGCCGGCCCGGCGATGGATGCGCCGACCAACGGCAACCCGCCGAATTTCGCCACCGTGATGGGCCATCCGCGGCCGCTGTGGATGCTGTTCATGACCGAGTTCTGGGAGCGCTTCGCGTTCTACGGGATTCGCTGGGCGTTGACGCTTTACATCGTGCAGCAGTTCTTTGCCGGCAGCGGCGAAGGGCAGGCCCCGGCAAGCCGCATCTATGGCGCCTATCTGGCTTTGGTGTATGCAGCGGCGATCTTCGGTGGCTACATCGCCGACCGCATCATCGGTTACCAGCGCTCGATCCTGCTGGGCGCGGCGGTGATGTCGGCCGGGTTGTTCATGATCGCCTGGCCCGATGCGACGGTATTCAAGATCGGCCTCGCCACCGTCATCGTCGGCAACGGCCTCTTCAAGCCGATCATTTCCACATTGGTCGGCAAGCTCTACACGCAGGCCGACGATCGCCGCGACTCCGGTTTCACCCTGTTCTACATGGGCATCAACCTTGGTGCGATGATCGCGCCGCTGCTCACCGGCTGGATGGCCGAACGCACGTTCGGCGGCACCCCGGAGATGCCGACCTACAAGATCGTCTTCATCGTGTCCGGCATTGGCATGCTGATCAGCCTGGTGTGGTTCTGGTTCGGGCGTCGCCAGCTGGCGGGCATCGGCCTGGCCCCGCAAGAGAGCAGTGGAGGCACGAAGAACCTGCTGTACGTGCTCCTGTTCTGCCTGGTGGCGGTGCCGGTCTACTACTTCCTGCTCGCCATCGATGCCGCCAAGTTGCAAGTCGTGTTGACCGCGCTGTTCCTCGTGCTGTGCGCCATGCTGCTGGTCGAAGGCATCCGCGAGGGCAAGACCGCGCGCGACCGCGCCATCGCGATGCTCATCATCTTCACCTTCAACATCCTGTTCTGGTGCTTCTTCGAGCAGGCGGGCAGTTCGTTCAATTTCCTCGCCGAGAAAATCGTCAACCGCGATTTCGGCGGCTGGATCTTCCCGGTTGGCTGGTTCCAGTCGGTGAATTCGCTGGCGATCATCACCCTCGCGCCGATCATCGCGTGGATCTGGGTGAAGATGGGGCGCTTCAATCCGTCGATTCCGCGCAAGTTCGGCCTCGGCATCATCTTCAACGGACTCGCCTTCCTGCTGCTGATGTTCGCGTTGTCGAAGCTGGTGGATCCGGCGACCCTGAAGATCCCGTTCTGGACGCTGTTCATGGTCTACGTGATCCAGTCGGTGGGCGAGCTGTGCCTGTCGCCGATTGGCCTGTCGATGACGACCAAGCTGGCCCCGGTGAAGCTGGTCGGCTTCGGCATGGGCGGCTGGTTCCTGTCGACCGGCATCGGCAACAACCTGTCCGGCATCTTCGCCAGCGAGGCGAGCGGCAAGACGGGCATGACGGTCGATTCCGCGCTGTCCAGTTACACGAGCGGCTTCTGGATCCTGCTGATCGGCGGCGTTGCGCTGTTCCTGATCGCCCCGCTGATCCAGAAACTGATGCACGGCGTCAAGTAATCGCGCCAATGCGAAAACGGCGACCTCCGGGTCGCCGTTCTTGTTTGTGGTCGCCTGCTTCAGGCGTGTCCGCGCACGAACGCCGCCGCCAGCCTCAACGTGTCTTCGCCGTCGGGATCGCCGCGCAGGGCCCGCACCAGACGCGCGGGCGTGATCCCGGTCCAGTGCGCCAGGTCGCGGGTGGCGTGTGCCTGGTCGCTGTAGCCATGGCGCGCCGCTGCATCCACGATGCTGGCGCGCTCGGCGTCGAGGGTGCGCAACAGCGCCTGCAGTCGGCGGATGCGGGCATATTCCTTGGGGGTCAGGCCCACCGCATCGAGGAAGCGTGTTTGCAAAGTGCGAATGCTGGTGTCGAGCCGTTTCGCCAGCGCGCCGATGCGCAGGTCGCCGTCGTGCGCGTCCAGCGCTTCGATGGCACGTTCCGCCAGCGGGTCCGGGTCGAAACCGCAGCAACGCGCGCGCAACAAGTGCCACAACGGTTCGGGGGATCCGCTCTCCGCGCTGGCCCGCGCGGCACGACTGAAATCCTCGGCGAACGCAGCATCCAGCGTATGCAGGTCCGGGGCTGCGTCGCGCAGCTCCGGCAGTCGCGCGCCGGCGATCAGCGCGCTGCAGGCCGGGGTCAGGCGCAAGCCGATGCAGTGCACCACGCCCGCGGCCTGCAGGCGGATCGGACCGAGTTGTTGTCCGGCGAAGCAGAACGGCTGGTCGGCGCGGATGCCGCCGTCGGCGCCATGGAAGCGCAACGGCACGCCGAGTTCGGCCAGCAATTCGCAGCGCCCGTCGGGATAGATGGTCTGGATCTCGTTCCCGGGCGCGGGATCGCGCAATTCCCACAGGCATTGCACGTATCGGCGCAGGTCGTCCGGAGCGGGATGTTCGGTGTACTCCATGCAGGCATCCAATCGCGGCTTGCGTGTTTTTACAAGAGAACGCCGTTCGGGCGGACTAGTCTGGGGTTTCGCCAACGGGGAGGATCGGACATGCGATACGCAAAAATGCTCGTGGTCATTGGCCTGGCGTCATGCAGCGGGCAGGCGGCGAGCGGGGAAGCCAGGCTGGACTGGCTTGCAGGCCACTGGTGTGGCGGCCAGGCGGGACGCCAGATCGAGGAAGTGTGGTTGCCCGAAGCGGGCAGCGCGTTGCTTGGCATGTCGCGCACGGTGCGTGGCGAACGGATGGAATCGTTCGAATTCATGCGCGTGGTGCCCGAGGGCAAGGACGCGGGATTCCATGTCCAACCCAATGGCGTGCCGTCGACGATGTTCGCGATCGCCGCGCAGGGGAAGGAGTGGGTGCGCTTCGAGAATCCCGCGCACGACTTTCCCAGGCAAATCGAATACCGGCGCGAGGGCGAACGCCTGCATGCCTCGATTGCCGGGCCGGGCCGCGACGGCAAGGAAAGGAAGATTCCGTTCGAATACCGGCGCTGCGCCGGTTAGAGCACGCCAGCGTCAGCGCCTGTTTCAACCCTGCGGCACGTCGCCGTCCTTGCCGGCGTGTTCCGCGCGCAATTCCATTTCGTCGAGGCGATCGAGCAGGCGGAACAGCAGGGCGCGTTCCTCTTCGGCCATGCCTTCCAGCATCTGGCGCTCGAAGCCCAGCGCCAGCGGTGCGATCTGGTCGTAGATGGCATAGCCGGCCTCGGACAGCCGCAGCACCGAGCGGCGGCGGTCGTCGTCGTCGAAGTCGCGGGCGATCCGCCCGGAATCGAGCAGGCGCGCCACCGCGCGGCTCACTGCCACCTTGTCCATGGCCGTGCGCTGGGCGACTTGGGTCGCCGACAAACCTGAATAACGGCCGAGAACCGCCATGACTCGCCATTCGGTGATGCTGAGGGCGAAACGCTGCTGGTATTCGCGGGCGATCGCGCCGCTGATGCGGTTGGACAACACGCTCAGCCGGTAGGGCAGGAAGCGCTCCAGGGCGAGTTCGGCGTGGCGGGCGGGGCGGGGCCTGGACATCTGCGGGGGGTCCCTTGAGATGGTTGCAATTGAAACTATAGAATGGGGGTTCAACGAGAGGAAGCTTGCCATGAATGCGCAACCCAACGTCGGCATGACGGTCACCACCTTCGAGAACCCGATGGGGATCAACGGATTCGAGTTCGTCGAGTTCGCGGCGCCGGCCGGCCACGGCCAGGCCATGCGCACCTACCTCGAGAACCTCGGCTTCACCGCGGTGGCGAAGCACAAGTCGCGCGACATCACCCTGTTCCGCCAGGGGCGCATCAACTTCCTGCTCAACGCAACCGCCGATTCGTTTGCATCGGACTTCGCGCAGAAGCACGGTCCGTCCGCCTGCGGTTTCGCGATCCGTTTCCGTACGCCGAGTGCCGAGGTGCTCAAGCACGTGCTGGCCAACGGGGGGCAGGAGATCGCGGTCGATGGTGCAGTCGCCGCGCCCAAGATCGAGGGCATCGGTGGCTGCATGCTTTATCTGATCGATGACGGCCGCGACGATCTCTACACCGACTTCGTGCCGCTGGCGGGCGTCGACCAGAATCCGCAGGGCTTCGGTCTGACCTTCATCGACCACCTGACCCACAACCTCTTCCTCGGCAACATGCAGAAGTGGTCGGACTATTACGAGAAGCTGTTCAACTTCCGCGAGATCCGCTACTTCGACATCAAGGGCGCCAAGACCGGCCTGCTGTCGAAGGCGATGACCGCGCCGGACGGCATCGTGCGCATCCCGCTCAACGAATCGAGCGACGAGAAGTCGCAGATCAACGAATACCTGCGCGAATACAACGGCGAGGGCATCCAGCACATCGCGCTGTTCACCGACAACATCTACGACTCGGTGGAAGCGATGCGCGCCAAGGGCGTCGATTTCCTCGACACGCCGGACACCTATTTCGACGTGATCGACGTGCGCGTGCCCAACCACGGCGAGGACGTGCCGCGCCTGGCCAGGAACAAGATCCTGATCGACGCCGATCCGGAAACCCACCAGCGCAAGCTGCTGCAGATCTTCACCAAGAACGCGTTCGGCCCGATCTTCTTCGAGATCATCCAGCGGAAGGGCAACGAAGGTTTCGGCGAAGGCAACTTCCAGGCGCTGTTCGAATCGATCGAGCGCGACCAGATGCAGCGCGGCGTGCTGTAATCGCCCACACGGCAACCAGCGAAGGACGGCCATGACGATTGCGAACAACGGCTACATGTCCGGCTTCGGCAACGAGTTCGCCACGGAGGCGATCGCCGGCGCGTTGCCGGTCGGGCGCAATTCGCCGCAGCGCGTCGCACATGGTCTCTATGCCGAACAGCTGAGCGGCACCGCCTTCACCGCGCCGCGTCATGCCAATCGGCGCAGCTGGCTGTACCGCATTCGTCCCGCGGCGATGCACGGCCAGTTCACCTTGTTCGGCCATCTGCATTTCCACAACGATTTCGGCGACGGTCCGGTCACGCCGGATCAACTGCGCTGGAATCCGCTGCCGATTCCGTCGGCACCGACGGATTTCGTCGATGGCCTGTTCACCATGGGCGGCAACGGTTCGGCTGCTGCGCAGCATGGCATCGGCATCCACCTGTACGCGGCCAACCGCGACATGCAGGGGCGTTTCTTCTACGATGCCGACGGCGAACTGCTGATCGTGCCGCAGCAAGGTCGCCTGCACATCGAAAGCGAACTCGGCGTGTTGGATGTCGAACCGCAGGAGATTGCGGTGATCCCGCGCGGCCTGCGTTTTCGCGTTGTGCTGCCCGATGGCGATTCGCGTGGCTATGTCTGCGAGAACTTCGGCGCCTTCCTGCGCATCCCCGACCTCGGTCCGATCGGCAGCAACGGCCTGGCCAATCCCCGCGACTTCCTGACGCCCAACGCGGCCTACGAGGATGTCGAAGGCGATTTCGAACTGGTCGCGAAATTCCAGGGCCACCTGTGGCGCGCCGACATCGGCCACTCGCCGCTCGATGTGGTCGCCTGGCACGGCAACCACGTGCCGTACAAATACGATCTGCGCAAGTTCAACACCATCGGCTCGATCAGCTTCGACCATCCCGATCCGTCGATCTTCCTGGTGCTGACCTCGCCCTCGGACAGTCCCGGTGTCGGCAACATGGATTTCGTGATCTTCGGGCCGCGCATGCTGGTCGCGCAGGACACCTTCCGCCCGCCGTGGTTCCACCGCAACATCGCCAGCGAATTCATGGGCCTGATCCATGGCGCCTATGACGCCAAGGCCGATGGCTTCGTGCCCGGCGGCGGTTCGCTGCACAACTGCATGACCGGCCACGGTCCGGATGCCGAAACGTTCGAGAAAGCCAGCGCCGCAGATACCTCCAGGCCCCATGCGATCACGGACACCATGGCCTTCATGTTCGAATCGCGCAACGTGATCCGTCCGACGCAACAGGCGATCGACGCCGCGCATCGCCAGCGCGACTACCAGCATTGCTGGGCCGGGCTGCGGAAGCATTTCGATCCGGCGAAAGCCTGAGTCAGGCGCGTATCCCGAAACGGACCACGTTGCTGCCGGCGTCGGCGGCCGATAAGTCGTTGACGATCAGCTGCTGCCACGCCGCTTCGATGCCGGCGAGATAGGCCTCGGGCACGATTTCCTTGAGGCGTTCGGCCACGCGTTCGCACACCGAGGCCTTGGTCGCCGTGCGCAGCCAGGTCAGTGCATCGACCAATGCCAGTGCGCGTTCGTCGTCGTCCTGCGCGGTCTGCAGCGCGACCGCCAGCGATGCCGCTTCCGGCGTGCGTTGCAATTGCAACATGTCGATCATGTACATCTTGCAGGCAGCCATCGAACGGCGCGATGGCGTCGTCCGCGGCGGCGTCGGCGCGATCGGGGTGGGCGCCGCAACGATGGCCGGAGCAGAGGCGACAGGCGGTGGCGCAGGCGCCGCTGGTGTTCCGGGCGCCGGTGCGGTCGCCTGGCGCACGCCATCGGCGAGTCGGCCGAACAATCCTTTCCCTGACGAAGAGCCCTGTGCCGGCGTCGCAGCTACGCCTTGCGCGAGATAACCCGAGGCGATCAGCGACTGGATCATCCCCAGCGAATCGACGCCGAGCATCGAGACGATGTCGTTGAGGTTGCGCTGTCCGTCGCAAAGGATCAGCACCTGGCGTTCGCGCCGGCCCAGTTCGGTTCCGGTGCGTGCGAGCGTGGCGCGCGCGAGTTCGGTCTTGTGCAACAGCATGTCGGGGGCAACATGTGGGTCGGGAGGACCTGCAAGCTATTCGTCGCCGATGTACGTTCGATGACGCTGGTGTGGCAATGACCCGCGCGAATCGGCGACACTGCGGAAATGCCGGATCACGTCACGAAACCAGCACGCCTCGACATGCGCTTGCGAGCGCTGTATGCGCTGCGGGAATTCTTCCGCCTGGAAGCGGCGGGCGGGCTGTTGTTGATCGTGGCGGCGGCCATGGCGCTGGCGGTCGCCAATTCGCCGTGGCAAAGCCTGTACATGGAATGGCGCGCCCACGCCTTGCACTGGATCAACGACGGCCTGATGGCGGTGTTCTTCCTGCTGGTGGCGCTGGAAATCAAGCGCGAAACCGTGTCGGGACAATTATCCGGTCGCGGCCGGCTATGGCTGCCGGTGGCCTGCGCCTTCGGCGGCATGGTCGTTCCGGGCATCCTCTATGTCGCGCTGTCGAATGCCGATCCTGGCGCGCAACGTGGCTGGGCGATTCCGACCGCCACCGACATCGCGTTCTCGCTCGGCGTGCTGGCGCTGCTTGGTCGTCGTGCGCCGACTGCGTTGCGCCTGCTGCTGTCGACGATCGCCGTCGCCGACGATCTCGGCGCGATCCTGATCATTGTGCTGTTCTACGCCGGGCAGTTGTCGTGGCTGGCGTTGGCGGGCGCGCTGTTGGCTTGGCTGTTCATGGTCGCGCTGAACCGGCGGGGCATCCGCAGCGCGTGGCCATACCTGTTGGTCGGCGTGGCGATGTGGATCTGCCTCCTGCACTCGGGCGTGCATGCGACGCTGGCGGGCGTGGCCACGGGGATGATGATTCCGCATCGCGCGGGCAACGATGACGACACCGGCACGCCGCTCGAATCGCTCGAACACGCGCTGCACCCATGGGTGGCCTATGCGGTCCTGCCGCTGTTCGCCTTCGCCAACGCGGGCTTGTCGTTGCATGGCCTGCGGTTGAACGATCTCGCGCAGGGCGTACCCCTCGCGGTGATCGTCGGACTCGCCGTCGGCAAGCCGCTCGGCATCTGCGCCGGCGCCGTGCTCTGCCATGGCACGCGCGTCTCGAGGTTGCCATCGGACATCCCGTTGCGTGCATTGCCCGGACTCGGAATGCTCTGCGGCATCGGCTTCACCATGAGCCTGTTCATCGCCTCGCTGGCGTTCGCCGGAGATGGTCCGCGTTTCGACGGCGCGGTGCTCGGCGTGCTGTGCGGATCGTTGGTCTCGGCATTGCTCGGGCTGGCGTGGCTGCGGTTCGTCCCGCGCCGCGTCGATCAGGTTTCCGGCGCCGGCGACGAGATCGCCTGACGGCCACGCTGCAATTGGCGAATGGCGATGACGAACACGCCGCCCAGCACCAGTGCGCCCCCGATCCATACCCGCGGTCCCGGCCGGTCGCCGTAGAAGGCGATGCCCAGCGCCATCGCGAACACCGGCACCAGCAGCAGCCACGGCATCAGTTGTGCGACCGGGCGGTGCTGCACGAGGTGATAGTACAGGCCGTGGCCGAGCAGCGAGGACACATAGGCCGCGAATGCCGCGCCGAACCATGCCTTCCACGACGCCTGCGGCAGGTGCGCGATCGCGCCCGGTTCCAGCCACGCGCTCAACGCCAATAACGGAAGGATGCTGAGCGCGGCCATCCAGCCCTGCTGAGACCATACGCTGATGCCGGACTGTCCCTTCATCACGATGGTGGCGATTGCGAGCATCAATGCCGCCACCAACATCGCCACCGACGCCATCGGTTTCGCCAATACGTCGGGATCGAGGCCAAGCACCAGCACGCCGATGAAGCTCACGGCGATCGCCGCGCCGGTGCGCCAGCCGAAGCGTTCGCCGAGCAGCCACCACGCCAGCAGCGTCGTCATCGGCACATAGCTCTGCATCAGGATGGCGGGCGACGCCAGCTGTCCGGCCAGTTTCACCGCGACGAAGCCGAGGGTGAAATGCAGCACGCCGATCAGCAACGAACTGGCCATCAATCGCGGCCATTGTTCACGCGGCGGTCGCCGCATCAGCGGCAACAACACGACCAGCAACAGGATGAAGCGCAACGCGGTGAACAGGATCGGCGGTACCTCGCGCAGCGCGATCGCCGAGGTCAGGAAATTGCAGGCCCAAGTCAGGCAGACCAGCATCAGCAGGACGATGTCGCGCCCGCGCAGCTCGCCGCCTGCCGCCATTTCAGTACTTGATGCCGAGCTTGCGGTAGAGCTTGGCCAGTACCCACAGCGGACCGATCAGCAGATAGGTGAGATCGGTGAAGAAGCTCGGCTTGCGCCCTTCGATCTTGTGGCCGACGAACTGGCCGATCCACGCGACCACGAACACCGCCAGCGCGAGCCAGGTCAGCTGCATGCCACCGATCACGCCATGCAGCCAGCGCATGCTCCAGGAAATGACGATGAAGGCCAGCAGCATGCCGAGGCCAAGCGGGCGCGACAGGCGGAAGTAGTACGACCACGCGACGAACATCGCCAGCGCCGCCCACAGTCCCTGGCGAAACAGCGATCCCGGCACCGGGATGCACCACAGCAGCGCGATCACCGACCAGAAGATCGCCGGCACGCAGACCACGTGGATCAACTGGTTGGTTGCGTTGACGTGATCGCCGGAATAGCTCGAGAACCAGCGATCGACCGGGCGTTCCACATTGGTATTCATGCTTCGATTCCTGCAAGGCGTTGCAGTGCTTCCGCGTACTTGGCGCGCGTTTTCGCGATGACGTCGGCGGGCACGTGCGGGCCCGGCGCGCGCTTGTTCCAGTCCAGCGTTTCCAGATAGTCGCGGATGAACTGCTTGTCGTAGCTTGGCGGGCTGGTGCCGACCTGGTAGCTGTCGGCCGGCCAGTAGCGCGACGAATCCGGCGTCAGCAGTTCGTCCATCACGTACAACGTGCCGTTTTCATCGGTGCCGAATTCGAACTTGGTGTCGGCGAGGATGATGCCGCGTTCGGCGGCGTAATCGCGCGCCCATGAATACAGCTTCAGCGTGGCATCGCGCACCTGCGTTGCCAGCGATTCGCCGACCAGCGACACCGCGGTGGCGAAATCGATGTTCTCATCATGGTCGCCGACCGCCGCCTTGGTCGACGGGGTGAAGATCGCTTCCGGCAACTGCTGCGCCTGCTGCAATCCCGCCGGCAATTCGATGCCGCTGACCTTGCCGGTCGCCTGGTAATCCTTCCAGCCGCTGCCGATCAGGTAGCCGCGCGCGATGCATTCCACCGGAACGGGCTTGAGCTTTTTCGTCACCACGCTGCGCCTGGCGTACAGCGCCGGATCGACGCCGGCCGGCAGCACGCCGGCGACGTCGTCGCCGGTCAGGTGGTTGGGGAGGAGGTGCGTGGTCCTGGCGAACCAGAAATTGCTGATCTGGGTCAGCATCTCGCCCTTGCCGGGGATGGGATCGGGCAGCACCACGTCGAATGCGGAGAGGCGATCGCTGGCGACCATCAGCAGGCGGCCATCGTGCAGGTCGTAGACATCGCGGACCTTGCCGCGATGGATCAGGTCGAGACCGGGCAGGTCGGATTGCGAGAGGGTGGTGGCCACGCGGGACTCCGGCAAAAAACCATTGTATCGGGCTGCTGGCGACGGGCGGGTATCATGTCGCGTATGGCTGGGAACTGGACGGGACGGGCGATCGCTGCCGCGGCGGGCGCCCTGCTGATGCGCGGCAATCCGCTGGTCGGCGCCCTGATCGGCGTGCTGTTGTGGATCTTCGCGCTCGAGCGCCGGGTTTCCGCACTTCGGACACCTGCTGACGACGCCGGCGACGATCCTTGGGTCGTCCTCGACGTGAGTCCACAGGCTAGCGATGCCGAAATCGATCTGGCGTGGCGGCGCGCGGTCGCCGCCGCCCATCCCGATCGCCACGTCGGTGCCGACGCCCGTACCCGCGCGGATGCCGAACGACGCATGCACCAGCTCAACGCGGCGCGTCGCCGCATCCAGGCCCTGCGCCGCAACCGTTGATCCAGGAAACAGATTCCATGCAATCCACCGTCATCGCTCCCTCGATCCTGTCCGCCGATTTCGCCCGCCTTGGCGAAGAGGTCGACAAGGTGCTCGCCGCCGGCGCCGACTGGGTGCATTTCGACGTGATGGACAACCACTACGTGCCCAACCTCACCATCGGACCGATGGTGTGCGAGGCGCTGCGCAAGCACGGCGTGACCGCGCCGATCGACGTCCACCTGATGGTCGAGCCGGTCGATGCCCTGGTGCCGATGTTCGCCAAGGCCGGCGCGACCCACATCAGCTTCCATCCCGAAGCCTCGCTCCATCCGCATCGCACCGTGCAGCTGATCCGCGCCAGCGGCTGCCAGCCCGGCGTGGTGCTGAACCCGGCGACGCCGCTGGACGTGCTCGACTACCTGCTGGAAGACCTCGACTACGTGCTGCTGATGTCGGTCAATCCCGGTTTCGGCGGCCAGGCCTTCATCCCTTCCACGTTGCGCAAGTTGCGCGAAGTGCGCGCGCGCATCGACGCCCTCGGCAAGCCGATCCGCCTCGAGGTCGATGGCGGGGTGAAGACCGACAACATCGGTGAAATCGCGGCTGCCGGCGCTGACACGTTCGTCGCCGGTTCGGCCATCTTCGGGCAGTCCGACTACCGCCAGATCATCGCCGGGATGAAGGCCGCGGTCGCCTCGGTGCGCTGAAAAAGGTGGAGGCTCCATCCCCCGCGTTTCTTCCCTGCGATGGCCTTCCATGCTGCAGGTGCGTCATGACGCGCGAATGACACCGCGCCCTGACATGACCAAATGTTCATGTTGGGGCAAACCTGCGGGCACCCCTCCCGGAGCAGAGTGATTCCACGGTGGATGTCCACCGCATGCTGCACCCCCACACAGTCATGAGGAAGTTCAAATGAAGCTCTCCGCCCTGCTGTTCGCCGGCCTGCTCGCCTTCGGCGCCAATGTCGCCTTCGCCCAGGACGCCACCCCGGCGCCTGCCGCCGCCCCGGCTTCCGATGCCAAGCCAATGGCGAAGCATCATCACAAGAAGATGCATCACAAGAAGCATCACAAGCACCACAAGGCTGCCGCCGCCAAGACCGATGCCGGCATGGATGCACCCAAGGACGCGACCCCGGCCAAGTAAGGGACGCGCACCCGATGCGGGGCCGCAGGGCGCCCGCATCGCGGGAACAACGAACCGCCCGCCCTGCGCGGGCGGTTTTGTCTTGAGGGAGTGGAGGTCGGGATGATGTGGCGGGCGGTATTCATCGCGATGGCATTGGTGCTGGTGGGCGCGTCCGCGCACGCCGTCCCCGTCGCCGTGCAGACCACGGCGACCGAGCCTGCCGCCGCCGCGATCGATCCCGTCGATCCCGGCAATGGTGGCGCCCATGCCCGCAAGAAAGTGTTGCGCCGTTGCGCGCGCCGCAGCCGCCTCGGCATCTGCGAGCGCTGGAACATGCCGAAGTCGGCGTTGCCGGTCGCGAAGCCCGATCCGGCGCCCGATGCACGAAACGCACCGGCGAAGCATTAAGCTCGCGGTTCCATCCGAAGCGGAGTTGATGCATGCGCATCCTGATCATCGAGGACGATACGCAGACGGCGGATTTCGTCCTCAAGGGATTGCGCGAGGATGGCCACACCGTCGACGGCGCCAGTGACGGCCGCGAAGGCCTGTTCCTCGCCACGACCGAGCAATACGACGCCATCGTCATGGACAGGATGCTGCCGGCGCTCGATGGCCTGACCGTGCTGCGCACCCTGCGCGGTGCCGGCAACCGCACGCCGGTCCTGCTGCTCACCGCGCTCGGCGATGTCGAGCATCGCGTCGAGGGCCTGCGCGCCGGCGCCGACGATTACCTCGCCAAGCCCTTCGCCTATGCCGAACTGAGCGCGCGCCTCGACAGCATCGCGCGCCGCGGCAATTCCGGCGGTTCCGAACCGGTACGGCTCAAGGTCGCCGATCTCGAACTCGACCTGCTCAAGCGCGAAGCCATTCGCGCCGGCAAGCGCATCGAACTCCAGCCGCGCGAATTCCGCCTGCTCGAATACCTGATGCGCCACGCCGGCCGCGTCGTCACCCGCACCATGCTGCTGGAATCGGTGTGGGACTACCACTTCGATCCGCAGACCAACGTCATCGACGTCCACATCAGCCGCCTGCGCCAGAAGATCGACAACGGCTTCGATCGCCCGCTGCTGCAAACGGTGCGTGGCGCCGGTTATCGATTGGACGGCTAGGCCCCGATGACTGCATGGCCGTGGCGTTCCACCAGCCGGCGCCTCGCATTGATGGTGTCGGCGGCCTTCCTGCTGGCCTTCATGCTGATCGGCGCCGGCGTGTATTTCGGCGTGTCGGTATTGCTCGAGAAGGACAGCCAGGACGTGCTGCGCCTGCAGACCGCCGGGCTCCTCGACGTCGCGCGTTCGGGCGGCATGCCGGCCCTGCGCCAGGAAGTGCAGTCGCGCACCGAACAGCCTGACGATCCCGACAGCGCGTTCGCGTTGTGGGACGCCAATGGTCGCCTGCTGGCGGGCACCGCGCTGCCGTTGCCCGCCGGCGGCACCGCTGCGGCCATCGGCGCCAGCCACAGCTACGAGTTTTCCGACGAAGACACCGACGACGATGCCCGCACGATGGCGCATGCCACGCCGCTTGGCGATGGCAGCGTGCTGGTGGTGGCCCTGCGCACGCGCGCGCAGGACGGTTTCCGGCGACTGATGCTGCGCACGTCGGTCGCGGCGCTGGTCGCGGCCATCGGGCTCGGCATGCTGCTGGGCTGGCTGGTCACGCGCCTGGTGAACGAACGCCTGCGCGCGCTCGATGCCACCGTGCAACGCATCACCGCCGGCGACATGACCCAGCGCGTCCGCGCCGACGGCAGCGGCGATGCCTTCGATCTCATCGCCCAGCGCGTCAACAGCATGCTCGACCGCATCAACGGCCTGATGGAGGGCGTGCGTGCGGCCACCGACCACATCGCCCACGACTTGCGCACGCCGCTGACGCGCCTGCGCAACCGCCTCGACGATTTGCGCGAGGGCGCGGAGCCGGGATCGCCGCAACGGACATCGCTGGACACCGCGGTCAATGACACCGACCAGTTGCTCGGCACCTTCGCCGGGTTGCTGCGGTTGTCGCGCATCGAAGCGCAGCAGACCCCGTTGCCGGACGCCCCGCGCGTTGCGCTGTGGCCGTTGCTGGAAGACGCGCAGGACATGTACGCGCCGATCGCCGCCGAGCGCGGCATCGACATCGAACTGGCCGGCGAAGCGGTGGATGCGCAGGGCGATGCCGACCAGCTATTCCAGATGGTGCTGAACCTGCTCGACAACGCGATCAAGTACGCGCCCGACGGCAGCCTGGTGCGGCTCGCGGCGCGGCAGCACGGCCCGGTCGTCGTCATCGATGTCGCCGACCAGGGCGCCGGCATCCCGGAGGAAGATCGCCTGCGCGTGTTCGACCGCTTCGAACGCCTGGAGGCGCATCGCGGTTCGCCGGGCAGCGGGCTGGGCCTCAGCCTCGTGCGCGCGATCGTCACCCGCCATGGCGGTCGCATCGAATTGCTCGACCATGACGCTCGGAATTCGAGCAGGGGCCTGCTGGTCCGGGTTACCCTTCCACGCGCCGCTGCCTGATCCCCCGCCTGCACGCCATGCCCGATCCCGGACATTTCATCGTTTTCGATTTCGACCACACACTTTACGACGGCGATTCCGGCAGCCATCTGTTCGCGTGGCTGATCCGCCGCGCGTGGTGGCGACGCCTGCTCGCGCTGCTGATCGCGCCGGTGGCGGGACCGATGGTGGCGTGGCTGCCGACGCGCCGCCATGGCATCTCGGCATTCGTCTGGGCCGGAACGGTGGGGATGCATCGCAGCCGCGACCTCGACGCGCTGATCGACGAATACGTCGCCATCCACGCCGATGAAATCCGCAGGCGCCTGCTGCCGGATGCGCTCAAGGTGCTGCATTTGCATCGCGCCCGCGGCGACACCGTGATCGTCGCGACCGGCGCGCCGCCGGAACTCGCGCGCGCCATCCTCGATTTCGTAGCCCACGACGACCTTCCGGTGATCGGTACCGAGATCGGGCCGCGTTTCGGCGGCGTGGTGGCGACGCGCCACTGCCATCACGCGATGAAGATGGCGATGATCCGCGATGCCGGCTACACCGCGTCCATCGATGCCGCCTACAGCGACAGCACCGCCGATCTGCCCCTGCTGTTGTCGGCGCGGCGCCCGGTGGTGGTGAATCCGAAGCCGGGTTCGGTGGAGATATTCCGGCGCTTGCTGCGCCCGGATACCCCGATCCTCAACTGGGGCTGCCCCGGCCGTGCCGGCGATCCCGATCCCGGGGCGATGGCGCGCGGTTGAGGCGGATGCTCAGGCGGCGCCGAGGTATTTGACGAAACGGACGGTGCCGTCGCTGTAGTTGTTGTCGCGGTAGAACTTGTGGGCGTCGGTGCGCTGCGATCCGCTGGTCAGCTCGATGCGGGCGGCGCCGGCGGCGCGTGCGCGGCGCTCGGCTTCGCGCAGCAACTGGCGGCCGATGCCGCGACCCTGCGCTTCGGTCGTCACCACCAGGGCGGTGATGCGGCAGGTCGTGGTATCCAGCGGCAGGTAATACATGAAGTCGAGGGCGATCAGTCCGGAGACCGCGCCGTCGGCGCCACGCGCCAGCACCAGCGTCTGGCGATCGTTCTCGATGATGGTGAGGATGCGGTTGGCCGCGTCCTGGCGATCGCAGGGATAGCCGAGCGTGGTGAGCAGGGAGGCGACGTCCTCGGCGTCCATCACCGAGGCCAACCGCAGGTCGGCTTCGGGCAGGACGCCGTGGGGATCGCGGGTCACGCCTCAGCGGCTGCCGTAGAGGACGATGGTCTTGCCGCGGGCGTGGAGCAGGCCGTCGGCCTGGAGCTTCTTCAGCACGCGACCGGCCATCTCGCGCGAGCAGCCGACCAGGCGGGCGATTTCCTGGCGGGAAATGCGCAGCTGGGTGCCCTGCGGATGGGTCATCGCCTCCGGTTCCTGCGCCAGGTCGTGCAGGGTGCGGACGATGCGGTCG
This sequence comes from Lysobacter sp., assembly GCA_030151365.1. Classification (GTDB taxonomy): domain Bacteria; phylum Pseudomonadota; class Gammaproteobacteria; order Xanthomonadales; family Xanthomonadaceae; genus Solilutibacter. Next base: position 60,607 of record JASLDW010000016.1, read on the forward strand.
GTGACGTCGAGGAAGGCCAGGCGGCCCGCCTTGCGGCCGGTATCGCGCAGGCGGCGGGTCAGCTGGGCGCCGATCGCGAACAGGATCTTGGGGGCGTCCGCGGCCAGTTCGCCGGTCAGCAGCTGGGTCAGGTGCTCGTAGCTGATTTCCGCCAGCTCGGTCTGGGTGCGGGTGCGCAGGGTGACTTCGCGGCGCTCGGAATGGATGTACAGGCCCATTTCACCGACGAATTCGCCCTTGCCGTAGTAGCCGAGGATCAGTTCGTGGCCGTCTTCCTCTTCGGTCAGGATGCTGACCGAGCCATCGAGGACGTAATAGAGGGTGCTGGCCGGGTCTCCGGGGCGGAACACGTCGACGCGGGAGGGATAGCGGTGGCGCTGGCAACGGGACAGGAACCTGTCGACTGTCGCGGCATCGAGGGACAACGGGCTCGCGGGAAGGCGTTGGGCACCGATTTGCGACAGGGCGTGGTAGTTCATTCTGAACCGTATGGCATGAAATCCTGTACCAAGAGTATGGCGAAGAATTGTCCACGGCAACTCGTGACCGCCAGCTGCGGTCACACATGGATTCATGACGGGGTTCTGTTCAGGTTCGCGATGACCGTCATGACGCCGCGGTATCGGCGGGGGGAGCTTTGCCTCATAATCGCCGCCTTGCCGGATCCTGAAGGCCCGCTGGTGATCAAGCCGCTCCCCCGTTTGAAGCTGCAAGGCTTCAACAACCTCACCAAATCGCTCAGCTTCAACATCTACGACGTCTGCTATGCGGCGTCGGAAGACGAGCGCAAGCGTTACATCGAATACATCGACGAACAGTACGACGCCGACCGCCTGACCCAGATCCTCACGGACGTGGCGGAGATCATCGGCGCCAACATCCTCAACATCGCGCGCCAGGACTACGATCCGCAGGGCGCGTCGGTGACCATCCTCATTTCCGAGGAGCCGGTGATCGACAAGGCCGATGCCAAGGGCGTGATCTCCGACGCGGTGGTCGCCCACCTCGACAAGTCGCACATCACCGTGCACACCTATCCGGAAACCCACCCGGACAACGGCATCGCGACCTTCCGCGCCGACATCGACGTCTCGACCTGCGGCGTGATTTCGCCGCTGAAGGCCCTGAATTACCTGATCGAAAGCTTCGAGTCCGACATCGTGGTCTGCGACTACCGCGTGCGTGGTTTCACCCGCGACATCAAGGGCAAGAAGCACTTCATCGACCACAAGATCAATTCGATCCAGGACTACCTGGCCAAGAACATCAAGTCGCGCTACGAAATGCTCGACGTGAACGTCTACCAGGAAAACCTGTTCCACACCAAGATGCATCTCAAGGAATTCGACCTCGATACCTATCTGTTCGAGGAGAAGGCGAAGAACCTCTCCTTCAAGGAACGGATGAAGATCGAGGCGCGCCTGAAGCGCGAAATCGAAGAGCTTTACCAAGGCCGCAACCTGGTCGAATGATCAATCAAGAAGCCGGCGCAAGCCGGCTTCTTCGTATGCGGCGTCAGATTCGGTATGCGACCGTCTTCATCAACCAGCTGGCGGCGGTCATCACCTTCGGGATCGGGAAGGGCAGCGTGCGTGCGCCGGCGGCCTCCGCGGCATCGGCATGGCGCGCCTCGTCGGCCTTCATCGTCTGCAGGATGGCGCGGCTGCGCGCATCGGCGGTCGGCAGCTCCTGCAGGTGTTCGTCGAGGTGGGCCTCGACCTGGCGTTCGGTCTCGACCACGAAGCCGAGGTTCCAGCCGTCCCCGCGCAGGCCGGCCAGCGCGCCGATGGCGTAGCTGCCGGCGTACCACAGCGGGTTGAACAGGCTGGGGCGGCTGTCGAGCTCCTGCAGGCGGTCGGCGCACCAGGCGAGGTGGTCGGTTTCCTCCTGCGCGGCATGCAGCAGGTGGGCGCGGGTCGCCGGGTCGCGGGCGACCGCGGCCTGGCCGAGGTAGAGCGCCTGGGCGCAGACCTCGCCGACGTGGTTGATGCGCATCAGCCCGGCGGCGTGGCGGCGCTCGGGCTCGTCCAGGACCAGGTCGGCCTCGCGGTCGCCGGGATTGGCGCGTTCGGTCGGCGGGTGCCCGCCGACCGTCTGGACGGCGTTCTGGGCATCGGCGAGCAGGGCGTCGAGGCGGGTGGGATTGCGGAACATCCGGCCATTGTCGCGCAAAGCAGGCGCGGGCTGGGTCATCGCCCGGCTGTGCGCCTTTAGCGGTTATCCGCAGTGGCCGACACGCCGTGAACCCGTCCATGGGGGCTCGACTCGGCATCCATGCCTCGTATGATCGGCCACTGCGGACGAACCGCACGCCGCCGCCGGTGGGAGCCCCGCGGCGCGCCCACTTTGGCCGACTTGCGCACGCCCGCAATCCGGGCTAAGATTCCGCCTCTTTCGTCCCCGATTCGCACATCGCGTGGTGAAGTTCCGGTCCCCGGAACCAGCCCGACCATGTACCGATCACACAGAGTCAATGCTCATGAAGACCTTTTCTGCCAAAGCTGACAACGTGCAGCAAGATTGGTACGTGGTGGATGCCGAAGGGCAGACCCTCGGCCGTCTCGCCGTCGAACTGGCCTCGCGCCTGCGCGGCAAGCACAAGCCGACCTACACCCCGCACATGGATACCGGCGACTACCTCGTCGTGATCAATGCCGAGAAGATTGCCGTCACCGGCAACAAGCTGCTGGACAAGAAGTACCACCGCTTCACCGGCTACATCGGCAACCTCAAGACCGAAACCCTGGGCCAGGCGCTGGAGCGCCACCCGGAACGCGTCATCGAAATCGCCGTCAAGGGCATGCTGCCGAAGAATCCGCTCGGCCGCGCGATGTACCGCAAGCTCAAGGTCTACGCAGGCTCCGAGCATCCGCACGCTGCCCAGCAGCCCAAGCCGCTGTCCTTCTGAGAACTCACATGGCTATCCAGCAGAATTACGGCACCGGCCGTCGCAAGTCCTCCACCGCCCGCGTGTTCCTGCGCAAGGGGCAGGGCAACATCACCATCAACGGTCGTTCGATCGATGAGTTCTTCGGCCGCGAGACCGCGCGCATGATCGTGCGCCAACCGCTCGAGCTCACCCAGTCGACCGACAAGTTCGACGTCGTCGTCACCGCGACCGGCGGCGGCACCACCGGCCAGGCCGGCGCCATCCGCCTCGGCATCGCCCGCGCGCTGGTCGAGTACGACGAGTCGCTGAAGTCCGAACTGCGCAAGGCCGGCTTCATGACCCGTGACGCCCGCGAAGTCGAGCGCAAGAAGGTCGGCTTGCACAAGGCGCGTCGCGCCACGCAGTACAGCAAGCGCTAATCCGAATCGTTCTACAATCCGTTCCATAGCCCGTTCGCCAAGCGGTAAGGCACCTGACTCTGACTCAGGCATTCGGAGGTTCGAATCCTTCACGGGCTGCCACACAACACGCCGGTTCGCCGGTCGCGAAAGCCCGCCTCGGCGGGCTTTTCGCGTTTAATAGTGGGATGAACATGGGCGACATCAGCTTTCCCCCGCCGTACACGCCGCTCGCACAGCTCCGCGATGCCGTGCGCACGCGCGGATTCGCGGTGTTGTCGCCGGAGGATGTCGCCACGCTGGCCGAAGTCGATGCAGGCGCGTTCGATGCCTTGCTGCCATCGTGGAACCGCCTTGAACCCGACAGCTATCTGCGCGACGGGGGACGCTACCGCCGCCGCCGCCATTCCAGCTTCATCGTCGAAAACGACGTGCTGGCGCTGCAACCACACCGTGCGCACTGGCAACCGGTGGAATACAACGCGTTGCACGGCGGCATGGAGCGCTGGTTCGAACCGGTGGAGGAAGCGACGCTCGCGCAGCCGGCGTGGTCGAAGTTGTTGCTGGTGCTGGCATCGCTCTGTGGCGAACTTCATGCCGACACGCCACGCTGGCACGTCGAGGCGCACCAGTTCCGCATCGATACCGCCGATGGCATCGGCCGGCCCACGCCGGAAGGTGCGCATCGCGACGGCGTCGATTTCGTCGCGGTGCTGCTGGTCGGGCGCGAGGACATAATCGGCGGCGAGACCCGGGTGTTCGATGTCGCCGGCCCCGATGGCCAGCGTTTCACCCTCGATGCGCCGTGGAGTCTGTTGTTCATGGAGGATGCGCGCGTCATCCACGAATCGACGCCGATCCGTCCGCGCCAGGGCGCGACATCCGGCCATCGCGACACCCTGGTCGTGACCTATCGCGCGAGCGGTTTCCTCGGCAGCGATTGAAACAGTTACAATTGAAACCAACGACACATCCATCAAATTTCTGAGTCCGAGGACGCGATGAAACTGGGTTCACTGAAGGAAGGCGGACGCGACGGCACCTTGATCGTGGTTTCGCGCGACCTGGGCAAGGCCGTGCGTGCGACCGCCATCGCGCCGACGCTGCAGCGCGCGCTGGAAGACTGGTCGAACGTCGCGCCGCGCCTCAATGCGTTGTCCGAAGACCTGAACGCCGGCAAGGCCGAAGGCGCGTTCGATCTCGACATGAATGATCTTGCTGCGCCGATGCCGCGCGCCTACGAATTCGTCGATGGCAGCGCCTACCTGCCGCATGTCGAGCGCGTGCGCCGCGCGCGTGGCGCCGAAGTGCCGGAATCGTTCTACACCGATCCGCTGATGTACCAGGCGGTGAGCGCCGGTTTCTACGGTCCGCGCGATGCGGTGAAGGTGACCAGCGAGGACTACGGCATCGATCTCGAGGCCGAAGTGGTGATCGTAACCGACGACGTGCCGATGGCGGTGACGCCGGCCGATGCCGCGTCGCACATCCAGCTGGTCGGACTGGTCAACGACGTCAGCCTCCGCGGCCTGATTCCGCCGGAACTCGCCAAGGGCTTCGGCTTCCTGCAGTCCAAGCCGCGTTCGGCGTTGTCGCCGGTGTTCGTGACGCCGGACGAACTGGGTGACGCCTGGAAGGACAACAAGGTCCATCGCCCGATGCTCACCCACATCAATGGCAAGTGGTTCGGCGCGCCGGAAGCGGGTATCGACATGCAGTTCGATTTCGCCCAGCTGGTCGCGCACGCCGCCAAGACGCGTCCGCTCACCGCCGGCACGATTGTGGGATCCGGCACGGTGGCGAACGAGGACACTTCGCTCGGGGCATCCTGCTTCGCCGAGCAACGCACGGTCGAAACCTTGCGCGACGGCAAGCCGTCGACGCCGTTCATGAAGTTCGGCGACACCGTGCGCATCGAAATGCTGGACGCCGAAGGCAAGACGATCTTCGGCGCGATCGAACAGAAGATCGAGCGCGCGGGCTGATCCCGCGCTTCATGGAGGCAAGGTTCCATGCCTGATGCATCGCTCAAGCTGTTTGCCTACTGGCGTTCCAGTGCGTCGTATCGCGCGCGGATCGGCCTGGCGCTGAAGGAACTGCAGTACGAACTGGTGCCGGTCCACCTGGTGAACCATGGCGGGCAGCAGCATTCGGCCGAGCACCACGCGCGCAACCCGCAGGAACTGGTGCCGGCGCTCGAGCACGAAGGCCGCATGCTCACGCAGTCGCTGGCCATCCTCGAATACCTCGATGAAGTCTGGCCGGATCGCGGCATGCGCCTGGTTCCCGGCGATGCCGCCGATCGCCAGCGCATCCGCGCGCTGGCCCAGGCGATCGCCTGCGAAGTCCAGCCGCTCGGCAACCTGCGCGTGCTGAAGGCGCTGGGCCGCGACTTCGGCGCCAGCGAGGAACAGCGTGCCGCGTGGTCACGCCACTGGATGACGCTCGGCCTGCGGGCCTTCGAGGAAATGCTGGCGAACTCGCCACAGGGGCGGCGCTACTGCCATGGCGACACGCCAACGCTCGCCGATTGCGTGTTGATCCCGCAACTCTACAACGCGCGCCGTTTCGAGATGGATGTTGCGGCGTTCCCGCGCATCGCCGCGATCGACGCCGCCTGTGCAACGCATCCGGCCTTCATCGCAGCACACCCGGACAACCAGCCGGACGCGCCGAAGGCCGTTTGACCGCAGACGACGAAACGGCACCCGAAGGTGCCGTTTTCATCAATACATGTTCTCGAAGCCCTGGCTGAGATTGGGCATCGTCGGTGGCGTGATTGCCTCGTCTTTGCCCGGCGTCTTCGGGGTATCCGCTGATGGTTCCGTTGCGGTGGAAGGCGCGGGCGTAGCAGCGGCTTCCTGGGCCTTGAAGATCTCGGCGTAGGGATCGTGGTCGGCGTCGGCGCCTTCCGACAGGCGGAACTTCACGGCGAGGCCATCGCGCGAGTCGGCGGCGTTGAGCGCCTCCTCCTGCGTGATCCGCCCCGACTTCGCCAGCTGGAACAGCGACTGGTCGAAGGTATGCATGCCTTCTTCCAGCGATTCCTCCATGGCCTGCTTGATCGCGTGCACCTGGCCGCGACGCATCAGGTCGCGGATGTGCGGCGTGTTGATCAGCAGTTCGGTGGCCGGAAGGCGCTTGCCGTCGACGCCCTTGACCAGTCGCTGCGAAATCACCGCGTGCAGGTTGAGCGACAGGTTCATCAGCACGTTCTTGTGCGCGGCTTCCGGGAAGAAGTTGAGGATGCGCTCCAGCGCCTGGTCGGCGTTGTTGGAATGGAGCGTGGCCAGGCACAGGTGGCCGGTTTCGGCGAAGGCGATCGCCGCTTCCATGATCTCGGCGTCGAGGATCTCGCCGATCAGGATCACGTCGGGCGCCTCGCGCATGGCGTTGCGCAGCGCGCTGTGGAACCCCTTGGTGTCGATGCCGACTTCGCGCTGGTTCACCAGCGAACGCTTGTGGCGGTGCAGGAACTCGATCGGATCCTCGATGGTGAGGATGTGGCCGGTCATCGTGTTGTTGCGATGGTCGATCATCGACGCCAGCGTGGTCGACTTGCCGGAGCCGGTCGAGCCCACCACCAGCACGAGGCCGCGCGGGGTGCTGATGATGTCGCGGAACAGCGGCGGCAGCTGCAGCTCGTCGATGCTCGGGATCTGGGTGCGGATGGCGCGGATCACCATGCCGACTTCGCCGCGCTGGCGGAACACGTTGACGCGATAGCGCCCGGCGTCGGCCAGCATCAGGCCCATGTTGAGCTCCATCTCGCGCTCGAACGTGGCCTGCTGCTCCTCGTCCATCAGCGAATAGGCGATGCGCTTGACCAGTCCGGGCGGCAGCGGCGAGGTGCCCAGCGGATGGATCTTGCCTTCCACCTTGATGTGGATGGGCGCGCCGGTGGTGAGGAACATGTCGGACCCGTTCTTCTGGGTCATCAACTGCAAGAAATTGGTGATTTCCATGGCGGGGGGACCCGGAACCCGAAACCTGAATTCGATCTTCACATGGCATCACGCCAGCGTCATTTGTGCAAGCGCGGGCACAGGGAGGGCCCTACCATTCTTGGCCGTATGGTTGGCGTTTATCCGTTCCCTTCAACTTCAATGCGATCCGGGACTTGCAGGCCGGGAAGACAGGGGAGTAGGGTCGAATCGTGGTCAATCCACCGATCCCCCACGGCGCCGGCGGCGCCCGCAACCCCCAGGAGGTTCTGCAATGTTCGAAGGGCAACCCCAGGAATCGATCGAGACGTTGATGAAGGCCAATCCCGAGTTCCGCCAGCTGTACTACCGGCACCAGGAACTCGATCGCAAGACCGCCGAGGCCGGACTTGGCGTCCTCCCCCTCGATGACGCGACCCTGGGCAGCATCAAGCGCGAAAAACTCCAGCTCAAGCAGCAGCTCAACCGGATCTACGCCGACCTCAGCCACTGACGGCGAGGCACGCGAACAGCAAGCCGGCGCGGACGCAGAGGCGTCTTCGCCGGCATTTTTGTGTTCACGGAACAGGCACTTGATCGGCGATAATGGCAAATCGTCACATTCCACGTGCCCGGTTGCCCATGAGCCGATCGAATTCCGTCCGCGAGCTGATCAAGCGCGCCCCGATCACCACCCGCCCGACCGACCCGTTGTCCGAGGCCTACCGCCTCATGCGCGAGCACGACGTCTCGCAACTGCCGGTCCTCGACGGTGATCGCATCGCAGGCATCGTCGACGAATCCGACATCCTGCTGCACGTCTATGGGGATCCGAAGCGCTTTGCCGATCCCGTGTCCATTGCGATGGTGACGCGGTTGGAGTTGACGCCCGAGGATGCGTCCCTGGAAACGTTGTTACCCATTTTCGAGCGGGGCCATGTCGCGATGATCGCGGATGGCGGCAAGCTGACGGGATTGATCACGCGGGTGGATCTGCTGGATTGGCTGGGGGAACAGCGCGTCCAGGCGCGCGCCTGACCTCCTGGCGGGTCCAGCGGGTGAGCGAAAGCATGAACGAATCGACGCGGCGGCCTTTGCACGTCCTGGTGGCGTCGCATGACTATCCGCCGATTCCATCGCCGCAATCGATGCGGGTCGGCAAGCTGGTCGCAGGGTTGGTCGCGGACGGATGCAGCGTCGACGTGATCACATCGATGCCGGCCGAAGCGGTGGAAGCGTCGATGGTGGCCGGTGCATTGAATGTCGTTCGGCGCGCGCCCCTGAGCGCGCACCAGTACATCCGGCGAATTCGCGATGCGTTGTCGCGCGGGGCGACGAAGGTCGATGCCGCACAACCCGGAATCGATAAAAGTTCGCCATCGATTGCCGCAGGACAGTCCACGAAAACGCACCTGAACTGGAAAGGCCGCATCGCCGGCACGATCGACGGCATGCTGTGGGGCGCGCGCTTCCCGGGTGCGAGCCGGGCTTGGTTGCCCTCGGCCGTGCCATCGTTTCGCGAACACCTGGAGAAGCGGCGGCCGGGATGCATCGTGCTCTCTCATGAGCCTCCCGCGGCGCTCGAATTGCTGGAGCATCTCTCCGGGATCGGGATACCCGTGGTCGTCGAACTGGGCGATCCGGTATGCGCGCCGTACACGCCGCGCAAATGGCGGGAAAAGGCGCTTCGCCTCGAATCCGAGGCCTGCACGATCGCGGACAGGATCGTGGTGACCTGCGAAGCCACCAGGCAATTGCTGCTCGCGCGCCACGGCCTCGATCCGGGGAAGATCGTCGTGCTCACCCAGGGGTTCGATGTCGCGGAAAAGGGCGGAAGCGCGAATCCGGATGCGCCGCTGCGACTGGTCTATACCGGACGCTTCTATCCGTTCCGCAAACCCGATGCACTGATCGAGGCCATCGCTGACATGCGCGGCATCGAGTTCGTCATCGTGGCGGACAGCGAATCCGACTGGCTTCCGCGCGACCTGCCGTCGAACGTGCGCGTGACCGGTGAAGTATCGCTGCAGGACGCCATCCGCATGCAGCAAACCGCCGATATCCTGGTGAACATCGCCAACAAGGGATTGCCGCAGGTTCCCGGCAAGTTCTACGAATACCTGGGGCAATCCGCGCCTATCCTGCATCTATTTTCCGATGCTGGCGATGAGCAGGCGGAATTGCTGGGCCGGCTCGGTAGGGGCTGGGCGGTCGCGAACGAGCCGGCCGCGATCGGCGGGTTCCTGCGCGAATCAGTGGAAAAGCATCGTGCCGGGACATTGCGCGCCGGGCTCGACATGAACAGCAAAAGCGTCGATGCTTATTCTTGGACGAGCATCGGCATGAAATTTTCGAACATCATCCGCGCCGCCGCGAGCACGTTGCAAACGGCAACCGGCGAGGCATCGGAGAAATCGTGAAGCCGTATTCCGCATCACCCGCAGCGATGGTGTCGTCCATCGTCCGCAATCGCAACCTGATCTTTGTCCTGGCGAAACGGGACGTGCTGGGGCGCTATCGCGGCTCGTTCGGCGGTCTTGCGTGGTCGTTCATCAACCCGCTGATCATGCTGGCGATCTACACATTCGTGTTCTCGGTCGTGTTCAAGGCGCGCTGGCCCGGCGGCAGCGAATCGAAGACGGAGTTCGCCATCGTCCTGTTCAGCGGGCTGCTCGGCTTCGGTTTTTTTTCCGAATGCATCAATCGCGCACCAGGACTGATCGTCGCCCACCCGAGCTATGTCAAGAAGATCGTGTTCCCCATCGAGATCCTGCCGCTGGTCGCGATGGAGTCGGCGGGATTCCACCTGCTGGTGGGTTTCATGGCATGGCTCGGCTTCTACCTGTTGTTCTTCGGCATTCCGCACGCGACGATCCTGATGCTCCCGGTCGTGCTGGTCCCGCTGGCATTGCTGATCGCCGGGCTAAGCTGGTTGCTTGCGTCGCTCGGAACCTTCTTGCGCGACATCGGGCAATTCATCACGCTGGTGACCACGGCGTTGTTGTTCCTGTCACCGGTGTTCTATTCGGTCGAATCGATCCCGCAGGAATACCGCGGCATCATGATGGCCAATCCGCTCACGATCACCATCGAACAGATGCGCGGCGTGATGATCTGGGGGCATCTGCCGGATCCGGGCGTCTATGCCTTCAATCTGGCCACGTCGTTGCTGGTGCTGGTCGGTGGCTTCGCATGGTTCCAAGTCACGCGCAGGGGGTTCGGCGATGTCCTCTGACGATTTCGTGATCGAGGTCGAACACCTCGAAAAGCATTACCAGATATTCGACACGCCGCAGGCGCGCCTGCGGCAATTCATGGGCGGGCGAATCCGGCAACTGGTCGGCATGAAACCGCGCAAGTATTACCGCGATTTCCGCGCGCTGGACGACGTATCGTTCGTGGTGCGCAAGGGCGAAACGGTCGGCATCGTCGGGCGCAACGGATCGGGGAAATCGACGTTGCTGCAACTGATCTGCGGCACGCTGTTCCCGAGCTCGGGCGAAGTGCGCGCCCATGGGCGGATCGCGGCGTTGCTCGAGCTCGGCTCCGGATTCAATCCGGAATTCACCGGGCGCGAGAACGTCTATCTCAATGCCGCGATCCTCGGCGTGACCGCGAGCCAGATCGACGAGCGCTTCCACCTGATCGAACAGTTCGCCGACATCGGCGACTTCATCGACCAGCCGATCAAGATCTATTCCAGCGGCATGGTGGTGCGGCTGGCATTCGCGACGGCGATCCACGTCGATCCGGACATCCTGGTGGTCGACGAGGCATTGGCCGTGGGCGATGTCGCCTTCCAGCAGAAGTGCCTCGACCGCATCCGCCAGTTGCAGAGGAGCGGGGTGTCGATCCTGCTGGTGACGCATTCGACCAATGCGTTGATCGAATACTGCGATCGCGCGATCTTCCTCAAGCACGGCAAGGTGATGATGGATGGCGCTTGCCGCGAAGTGGTCAAGGCATACGCCGACGACTTGGTCCTGGACGAAGGCGGGGTCGCATTGGAGTCGTCCGCCAATGGCGATGTGTCCGATGGCTGGACGCAGATCGCCCTCCCGCCCGAAGAGGAGGAGGCCGAGAGAGGGGCGTCGATGGCCGTGGAGTCGATCGCCTTGATCGATGCGCAAGGGCGACCCTGCGCGACGGTGGCGTTTTCCGGCACTCTGCGGGTGCGGGTGAAGATCCGTGTCGACGAGCATGTCGCGGAACCCTGCTTCGGGATCCAGCTGTCGAGCGTCGATGGCATTTCCCTGTGGGGCGCGACGACCCAAGGCATGGGCGTGCAGTTGCCGCCACTCGATCCGGGCACGTATTGCTACGAATGGGAGTTGCAGACTCCGTTCTCCGGAAACCGGTACATCATCGCGATCGGGGTCGGGCATATCGCCAATGGCGAATACCGGCGGACGCATCGCGTGAGTTATGCAGGTCATTTCGACGTGCTCGCGCAGCCGCATTCGGGCGCGGGCTGGTTGGCGCCTTCACCCGTGTTCCGCGCGCCCGCGGTGGTTGCGGCATGAAGGCGGCCACGCATATGGACAAGCCGCTGCGCGTACTCGCGACGGGATGGTACGGCGCCGGCAATGCCGGCGACGAGCTTTTGTTGCAGATGCTGATCCGTTATTGCGAGGAGGCAGGCGCGCGGGTTTCGGTGCTCAGCACGTTCCCGAGCCATACGCAGCGCGTCCACGGCGTCGATGCGGTGGATGCTTTCGATTTCCGCGCAGTCGCGAAATGCATGGACGAGGCGGATCTTTTCGTCCTCGGCGGCGGCGGCCTGTTCCAGACCCACCATGAGCTCGCGGCCTCCGGATTGTACGACTACGCGCACGGCGACATTACGTCATACGCACGACCCGTGCTGATGGCGCGCCAGATGGATGTCCCTGCGTTGCTGTGGGCGCAGGGCGTCGGACCACTCGACAGCAGCGAAGCGCGCGACATCGTCAGGGACGTATTCGCGGGCGCGGCGTATTCCAGCGTGAGGGATCAACATTCCGCCGCGCTGCTGAGGGAAATCGGGGTGGAACGGGAGATCCCCGTCGCGCCCGATCCGGTTTGGGCGCTGCCGGTCGAATCGGGCAAGCTTCCAGCGGACGATGGCAGGCAACGCCTGGGACTGGTGGTGCGCGACTGGGAATTCGCGCCGGGCTGGCAAGATGCGCTCGTTGATGCGATCAGGCATGCGATTTCGCCGGCAGGGCAGCGACTGGTCTGGATTCCGTTCCAGTTGGGCGACGAGGATTGGTCCAATTCGGATGAGCGCCTCGTCGACGCGTTGATGGCACGGCTGGGCGAGTACGAGCATGAAGTCGTTTCCCCGCGCATGCCGGTGCAAGCGGTGGACGCGCTGCGAAGCTGCGATCGCATCGCAAGCATGAGGCTCCATGCGCAGATCCTGGGCCTGAAGCTTGGGCGGCCGACGCTGGCCATCGAATACGATCCGAAAATGGCCCGTGCATCCGAGATGGCGGAAGCGCCCGCGTCGGCGAGGCTGGCGCCATCGTCTCCGGTCGATGCATGGCGACATGCATTGGCGGCGCTGGTTTCCGCGGAAGCGCCGACGGCGGCGCCGGGCAGGGTGCGTGAGCTCGGGCAGGCAGCGCTGGAGCACAAGCGCGTCTTGAATGCGGCGATCGATTCGGTGCGCGGCGGCAGGACCTCCAGGCATTGGCGCAGTGCCGAGTTCGACTGGATGCAGACTTGGGCCGCGGGTGCGATGCACCGGGTATTTGCCCGGCGCGAAAACAGCCTTGCGGCACAGGCCGCGAGAAGCGAAGCCAGGCTGGCCTCGCTGCGGGAAACGTTCGATGCCGCGGGGAGCGCCGCCAATTCGGAAGTCATGGCGGAACGCGCCAAGACGCGTGACCTGGAATTGCGCCAGGGCGAACTGCAGGAGGCGCTGCGCCAGGAATCCGAACTCCATACCAATGCCAGAGGCATGGTTGCCCAGCAGGCGGAAGCAATTTCCAGGCAGGCGGAGTTGATCGCCCTGCAGGAAGGCGTGGTCGATGCATTGAAGGCTGAACTGGACGACCGGGCGAGGGCCATCGATGCGATGCAGGCCGAGATCTCTGCATATAAGGCTGAGGTGCAATCACTTGCACAGGACGTTTCGCGATTGCGCGCCGAGAACGCCGGATTGTCGTGCAAGAACGGCGAGCTTGTCGCGCAATTGAGCGGAATTGAAAAGGAGTTCGATGCGGTGACGACAAGCCGGTCGTGGCGCCTCACCTTGCCGCTGCGCATCGCACGCACATTGGCCGTGGCTCCGGGGCAGGAACGCAGGCGGGTGCTGTCCGGGATTTCACGCTCGGTGTTCTGGTCGATGCCGGAGCCGTTGCGCCACGCCCTCGGTCCCGTCAGGCGCCGCCTGGGAGGCGGTCGCGCGCAACAGGCCGCTCCCGGACTCGATTGCTCCGACGCCAGCCTCGATTGGGTCGCGCTGGCGAATTCGTCCGCGAAGGTCGCGATTGTCCCTTGCGCCTTCGAATTCGACGAACTGGTCAATCAGCGGCCGATCAACCTCGCGAAATATCTGGCGGGCAAAGGTTGCACCGTCATCTTCGCTGCATGGCAATGGTCGCGCGGCGAGCGGTTGGCCAAATCCAATCGCGAGGTCTACCCCGGCGTGTGGCAGGTCGATCTCTACGACTTGATCGATCGCGTCGCCGATCTCGAGCGCAGGAAGGATTCGGACTCGGCCTATTTCCTGACGCTGCCGGCACCCGAACTGGTCGGATTGCACCAGGCAATGCGCAAGGCCGGCCTGGTCGTCGTGTACGACATCCTCGACGATTGGGAGGCGTTCCATGGCGTCGGCCAGGCGCCGTGGTATTCGTCCGCGCACGAACACGAGGCCGTCATGGTCGCGGATGCCGTGGCGGCGGTCTCGCCGCCCTTGGTGGCCAAGTTCAGGCACCTGAGAAGCGACCTGCACGTCGTCGGAAATGGCTACACGCCCGCGACCCTCGGCGTCGACAACAAATTCCGCGCAGCGCGGACGGATGCGGGCGATGGCAAGGTGCGCATCGGATATTTCGGTCACCTGACCGATGCCTGGTTCGACTGGAATGTCGTCCTCGATGCCGCGCGGAGCCTGCCGGGATTCCGGTTCGAAATGATCGGTTATGGCGAACCGCAATGGGTGCGGGATGCCGCCGCGGAATTGCCGAACCTGGTACTCGTCGGCAAGGTCGCACCCGGAGAGTTGTGGAAACACGCGCAGCACTGGCATGCCGGGCTGGCGCCCTTCAAGCCGGGAACGCTGGCGGTGGCGATCGATCCCATCAAGGTCTACGAATACATCTATCTCGGCTTGCCGACGATATGCACGGGCATTCCGCACCTCGCCGCATTGCCGGGGGTCGCCGTGGTCGAGGGCAGTGAAGCATTCGTGGCGGCGTGCCGCGACAAGGCGGCCACCCGGCCGGATTACGAGGCGATGGAGCGTTGCCTGCAGGACACCACGTGGGAGGCGCGCTTCGACGCGTTGACGAAGCTCGCCGCAGCGGCAGGGCTCAGGGAGGCGTATGTCTCTTAGGGTTTGCTTCGTCTACCAATGGGCGACCTACGGCGGTGTCGAACGCGTCTTCCTCAATCGTGCGCAGGCGTTTCGCGACAACGGCCGCGATGTCGAGATCGAGATCCATTACGGTTCCGACGGCGGCGGCCTTGCGGCATTCCGCAAGTCGATCGTGGACCTGGGACTTGCCGACACGATGCGGATCGCGCCACGCTTCGATCCGGGGCGCTACGACGCGGTATTCGTCATCGATTCGCCAGCGCTCCTGCCGGAGCGGCTGTCGGACGATACCCGTTGGGTGATGGAGTGCCATACGCCTTATGCGGAGAATCGCGCGTACCTGCGCGAATTGCCCGATGGCATCGCGCATGTCGTCGTGCCGAGCCACACGTTCGCCGAACTCCTGTGGGCGGAGCGGCCCGAGATCGCGTCGCGCATCCGCCTGCTGAGCAATTGCGTGATGCCGTCGCGCAAGAAGGATGGCCTGCGCCTGCCTGCGTGGAAGCAGCAGCCGCTGCTGTATTTCGGCCGGTTGGACGACCTGAAGAACCCGCAGGGATTCCTCGATCTTTTCGCCGAGCTGGAGCGCCGCACGCCCGGGCGTTACTTCGGCCTGGTGGTCGGCCCCGAAGCCCAGGATTACGGCATGGCGGCGCGGATCGACAGGCTGCAGTTGCGCGGACGCGTGGTGCAGATGCCGCCGATTCCCTTCCTCAGGACGTCGGCGTTGCTTGCCGCCTGGTGTGGATTGAACGGGGTGATGGTTTCGCCTTCGTTCGGCGAGTCGTTCGGCCTCGCCGCCGCCGAGAGCATCGCCGCCGGCGTGCCGGTTCTGCTGTCCGCGTTGCCCGAGCACTCGGAGTTGGTCGATGGCGACGCGCGTCATCTCTACGATGTCGGCGATGCCGTTTCGGGTGCCGACAGAATCGAGGCCATGCTTGCGGATTACCCCGTGTCTTCGCAGCGCATGCATGCGTGTGCGAGAAAATTCAGCGACGAGGCGTTCATTTCCGACTGGGAGCACTTGATGGCGGATCTCGGTTTGGCAACAAGGGCGGCGGTCGCCGGGGAACCCATTTCGTGATGGAAAAAAAGCAAATCCTCGTCGTCGTCGGCACCCGGCCCGAGGCGATCAAGATGGCGCCGGTGATCATCGCTCTGAAGGCGCAGCCGTGGGCGCACGTCACCGTGTTGGCCACCGCGCAGCATCGCCAGATGCTCGACCAGGTGATGGCTGCCTTCGGGATTCCCGTCGATATCGACCTCGACTTGATGCGGCCCAACCAGTCGCTGACGGAATTGACCGCGCGGATCCTGCAGGGCATGACCCCGGTGTTCGCGCAACGGCGGTTCGATGCGGTTCTCGTGCAGGGCGACACCACGACCGTGATGGCCGTCGCCATGGCGTCTTTCTACCAGGGCATTCCGGTTGGCCACATCGAGGCCGGCCTGCGCACCGGGGATATCCGCAATCCGTTCCCGGAAGAAATGAACCGCGTCGTCGCCGGAAGGTTGTCGCGCTGGCATTTCGCGCCGACCGCGAGCGCCAGGGAAAATCTCCTGCGCGAGGGGTATCCCGGGAAGGACATCCACGTCACCGGCAATACCGTGATCGATGCGTTGATGATGGTGGCGTCGCGCGACTTGGCGATGGACGTCGACGTTCCCCAAGGGAAGAAACTGATCCTCGTGACTTCGCATCGCCGCGAGAACTTCGGGGCGCCGTTGCGTGAAATCTGTTTGGCCGTGCGCGATCTCGTCGATCGCCACGATGATGTCCATGTCGTGTACCCGGTGCATCCGAATCCCAACGTCACCGGGACGGTCAACGAAATCCTCGGGGGGAATCCGGCGATTGCCTTGTGCCAGCCACTGGAATATCTCCCGTTCGTCGCCGCGATGAAGCGTGCGCACCTGATCCTCAGCGATTCCGGCGGCGTGCAGGAGGAGGCGCCGGCGTTGGGCAAGCCGGTGCTGGTGATGCGCAGGGAAACCGAGCGGCCCGAAGCGGTCGCCGAAGGCGTGGTGCGGCTGGTTGGAACCGATCGCGCAACCATCGTCCGCGAAGCGGACCTGTTGCTGACCGACCCCGATGCATATGCGGGAATGGCCCGCGGCATCTCGCCTTATGGCGACGGCAAGGCGGCCCGGCGCATCGCGGAAATCCTTCGCGCGGATCTCGGCGCATGAAATCGCGTGCCATGCGCGAGCTGGTGAAAGTGGTGGTCTCCGCCGGGATGATCGCGGCCCTGGTGGTCTGGGTCGATTGGACTTCCGTACTGCGCGCGCTGGCATCCGCGGACAGGAGCCTGCTGCTGTTGGCGCTGGTCGCGATGGCGCCGACCGTGGCGCTGGCGGCCTGGCGATGGAGTCACGCGGCGCGTGCGTCGGGCATCGACATGCCGCTCCGCTTCTACATGAAGGCCACCTATTCGGCGTTGTTCATCGGTCAGTTCCTGCCGGCGGGCCTCGGCGTGGACGCCGCACGGCTTGCCTATTTCATGCATCGGCGCGCACGCCTTTCGCAGGCGCTGCAGTCGCTGGCGCTGGATCGGTTGACGGGCGTGACCAGCATGATCAGCGTCCTTGCGCTCGGCTTGCCGATCATCTGGGACAGGTTGCCGGGCATTCTGCGACTGTTCTCGCTGTCGTTGGTGCTGGCGACGATCGTCGGCGTCTGCGTCGTCATGCTCGTCAACAGGCTCGGATTCATCGTGCGCTACCCGGGTACCGGCAGGCGCCGCAAGATCATCGACCTGGTGTTGGCGGTGCGCAGCAGCATCCTTTCAAGGCAATCGGCCGCAGCCTTTGCAATCAGCATCGGCATATACTGCCTGATGATTCTGGGCGTCCACCTGATCGCCAGCGCGATCGGGGTGGAAACCGGGTATTTCCCCTTGCTCGCCATCGTGGCGCTGGCCATGTTCGTCTCGCTGCTGCCGATCTCGGTGAATGGCTGGGGCGTTCGTGAAGGCGCGATGGTCGCCGGCCTTGCAGCACTCGGCGTGTCCAAGGAATCCGCGCTCGCGATATCCCTGTTGTTCGGATTCGCGAATGCACTCATTACCGTGCCGGGCATTTTCGTCTGGCATTCCCGCCGTGCACACGGGATTGCGGCTGCGGCCGATTGACCGGAAGTTCCAGGAGCAATGCAAATGAGGAAGTATTTCTACCGCCTGTTGTCCAATTACATCAGGCTCTATGCGCGCCCCGGCGATCGCGTCGTGGAAGTCGACGGCGTTTCCGGCGAACTGCGCGCGTTCCTCGGTTCCGCCGAAGAGGCGAACAGCAGGGACCTCGGGGCCGCCGGCACTGCCGATTACCTGATCTTCAACGGCAATCTGCACTACGAAGCGGATATCCAGAATTACCTGGCCGGCATCCGCAGTGCCGTCAGCGACAGCGGCCGTTTGCTGATCGTGACCTACAGTGCGTTGTGGCGTCCGTTCGTCCAGTTGGCGACGAAGCTGGGCCTGCGCCGCAAGACGATGGAATCGAACTGGCTCGCCGATGCCGACATCGAAAATTTCCTGCGCCTGACCGGCTACGAGTTGGTGCGCAAGGACAATCGCGTCCTGTTCCCGTTCTACATCCCGTTGTTGTCCACGTTGCTGAACCGCTACCTGGCGCCGCTGCCGGTCTTCCGCGCCCTGACCCTGGTCAATCTCTACGTGGCGCGACCGCTGCCTGTTGCCGATGCGTCGAAGCGTCCGTCTGTTTCCGTCGTGGTCGCCGCAAGGAACGAGGCCGGCAACATCGACAACATCGTCGCTCGCGTCAAGGCGATGGGGCCGGACGACGAACTCATCTTCATCGAAGGCGGATCCTCGGACGACACCTGGGACCGCATCGTGCAGGCCAAGGCGGCCAATCCCGATCGCAACATCGTGATCGGCAAGCAGGACGGGAAGGGCAAGGGCGATGCCGTCCGCAAGGGTTTCGACATGGCATCGAAGGACATCCTGATGATCCTGGACGCCGACCTGACGGTGCCGCCGGAAGACCTGCCGAAGTTCTACGAGGCGCTCGCCAGCGGCAAGGCCGAATTCATCAACGGTTCGCGCCTGGTCTATCCGATGGAGAAGGAGGCCATGCGCTTCCTCAACATGCTGGGCAACAGGTTCTTCGCCGCGGCGTTCTCGTTCGTGCTGGGTCAGCGCTTCAAGGACACCTTGTGCGGGACGAAGGTGCTGACGCGCACGAACTACCAGAGGCTCGCCGCGAATCGTTCGTACTTCGGCGACTTCGATCCCTTCGGCGATTTCGACCTGATCTTCGGTGCGTCGCGGATGGGCCTGAAAGTCATCGAAGTGCCGATCACCTACCGTGAGCGCACCTACGGCGAGACCAACATCTCGCGCTGGCGCCACGGGGCGCTCCTGCTGGTGATGCTGGTCTTCGCCAGTCGCAAGTTGAAATTCATATGATGAACGCCCTCGGCCCGAAGGAGACCGACATGCAGATGAACGGGAAAATGCGCGAAATCGTCGCCATAGTCGCGACATTGGCGATATCGCTGGTTGTCCACCTGTGGCTGCCGCTTCTCCATCCGACCCCGCTGTATTCGGATTTCCTGTCGGTCGTGGCGTTCGCTTCCGACATCGCCAAGCACGGACCGGCGACACCGGGCTGGTATTGGGCGCTGTTCAGCGCCGGCACCCCGACGTTGCTGTCGATTCCGATCGCGCTCATCGGCGGCGATCCGGCGCCCATCGCCAGAGTGGCGACCGCCTTGCTGATTTCGGTCTTGCCCCTTTTGCCCTTGCTGATGCTTCGCAGCGTTTTGCCGCTGTGGTCGCGCCTGCTGGTGGCTGCGATCCTGGTGTTCATGCCTGCCGATATCGTGTTCTCGGGCGTGGTGGCCCAGGACAACTGGGTCCAGCTTCCGGCGTTGGCACTGGCCTGCCTTGCGGTACGCAATGCCTGGGGCAGCGGGAAAGGTTACCCGGTATCCAGTGCAATCCTCTGGTGCCTGGCGCTGTATATCCGCCAGGAAATGCTGGTTGCGTTGCTGCCGCTGGCGCTGCTGGCGGCGTGGCCGTTGCGTGCGGCTTCGCCATCGCCGTCGCGCGTGCGTTCGACGGCGATGTTTGCGGTGCTTTCGATCGTCTTCATGCTTGGCATCGCCGGCCAGCGCCAGGCCGCGACCGGGAAGTTCTCGTTGATGTCGGAGCACGGCGGCGCATCGATGCTGGGTTCATACATTCCCGGTGCCGGTTTCGGCTGGATCGCGTACGACGACTACGAGGCGCGTCGTGCACCGGAAGTTGCGGGCGACACCGATGCCAAGCTGACGCGCGCCGGGCAACTTGCCCGGGAAGAGATCGCGGCGCGACCCGGGTTCCACCTGGTCCGCCGAATCGGCGCGGTCGTGGATACGGCCACCGGGCATGACGGGACATTGCAATATTGGGCTTTCGGCGCTGGCGGCGCGAACGGCCCCGAGCGCAACGCGAGCGAATCGGCGATTGCCGTTCGCCTGGGCGCCGCCTTCGCGCGTCCCGTGATTTTTTCGACGGTATTGCTGCACGCCTTGTTCCTGGGCGCGATGTTCGTCGGCTGGAAGACACGCGATCGCGCGCTGATCGCCATCGGGCTCGCCGTCGCTCTCAAGGTCGGCATCCAGTTCCTGCTGGTGGTGCAGGCGCGATTTTTCCTGGTGGCGATGGTCCTCGAGGCGTTGGCGATCGGCATCGCGGCGGTGCGGCTGTATCAGAACCGGGGATTGCTGAAAGGGGCAACGATCGCCACGGTTGCCGGCATCGCCTCCCTCTTGCTGGCGATTGCGGGACTTGGCCGGCTTGCGCAGTGGGTGAGCGAACAAGACCAGGCCAGGACGCAGGAATTGCAGCGCGAATATCGTGCGAGCGCGGCATCGGTCCTTGCCGATTGCCATCTTTCGGGCGGGCGCGTGCTTTCTTCCGATGCGGCAGGTTTCACCTTCGCGGTCGAGCATCCGGATCCGGCCCCGGGCGAATCCGCCGAGCTGCGTTGCAGGCTTTCGCCGATCGGCAAGGGCGGCAACATCGCGCTGGAAGTCGAGGACAGCTATGCGCCAGGCGGTTTCCAGGACCGCATGTTCCAGGTCGTGCAGCTGGACGGCAAGGAAGTGCGCCGGCACGACATCGGCGCGGAAGCGTGGGCGGGATGGTGGCGGCAGGCGATCCCCGTTGGCCAGGGATCAAGCCAGGATGTGCGCGTCAGGATCGAAAGCCTGCGCCCCGACAAGGGGCCGGGCTGGGGCAATGCCGCGAAGACGGCGGTGAGGTTCGTTCCCGCGCAATAGGCATGTCGGATCGCGCATGGATGCGCGATGCCGGGAGCATCTCAACGGCGGGCGAGGATGTTGTAGTAATCGTCCTCGCCTTCGGCGAAGTCCATCGACTGCCCTTCCGGGATGGCGTGCAGCCTGAAGCCGGACTCGCGCATGCGGTCGAGAAATTCTTCGGGATCGTGACCGCTGCGGCGGATCCCGTACGGCCAGAATTCGAAAAGAAGGACGATGCCCGGGTTGTCCGCCAGCACCCGTTCGGCACCGCGCATTGCAATGGGTTCCGCGCCCTGGATGTCCATCTTGATGAAATCCACGCGCGAGCCCGGAGGCACGAGATCATCGATTCGATAGGCCGGTACGGAGACCGCCTGGCGCGATTCTCCCGAATCATAGGTCTGATGATCCACGTTCAGGCTGCTGGAAACATATAGCGTGCACGTGCCGGTCGTGTCCGAT
>JASLDW010000058.1 GCA_030151365.1 Lysobacter sp.
TCGCTGGGCATCTACCCGGCAGTGGATCCGCTCGACTCGACCTCGCGCCAGATGGACCCGCAGGTCATCGGCAACGAACACTACGAGACCGCGCAGCGCGTCCAGACCACCTTGCAGAAGTACAAGGAACTGAAGGACATCATCGCGATCCTCGGCATGGACGAACTGTCGGAAGAAGACAAGCTGGCCGTGGCCCGCGCACGCAAGATCGAGCGCTTCTTCTCGCAGCCGTTCCACGTCGCCGAAGTGTTCACCGGCTCGCCGGGCAAGTACGTGCCGCTGAAGGACACCATTCGCGGCTTCAAGGGCATCGTCGACGGCGAATACGACCACCTGCCGGAGCAGGCGTTCTACATGGTCGGCTCGATCGACGAGGCCGTCGAGAAGGCCAAGAAGCTGGCGGCCTAAGGAAACGACATGGCAACCATCCGTTGCGACATCGTCAGTGCCGAAGCCGAGATCTACAGCGGTGAGGCGACCCTGGTCGTCGCCACCGGTGAAGTCGGCGAGCTCGGCATCGCGCCGCGCCACGCGCCGCTGATCACGCGCCTGAAGCCGGGCAAGGTCGTGGTGACCACGGCCGACGGCGAGCAGCTCGACTTCGCCATCGGCGGCGGCATCCTCGAGGTGCAGCCGACCGTGGTGACGGTGCTCGCCGACACCGCGATTCGCGCCGAGGACATCGACGAAGCCAAGGTCCGCGCGGCCAAGGAAGAAGCCGAACGCATCCTCGCCAACCGCGGCGAAGCGATGGAAATCGCGGAGGCGCAGAAGCACCTGGCCGAAGTCATGGCGCAGCTGCAGGCGATCGAGCGCCTGCGCAAGAACCTCAAGCACTGACGCACGATCGTCGGGCTTGATCGAAAACGCCGGCTTATGTCGGCGTTTTTGTTTTGTGTTTGTAAATCCAGTGACGCGACAGGAAGAAACCGATCGTGCCGCAGAGGAAGTCGACAAAGGGCTTGCCGATCGCCACGCCGTGGAAATCGCTTTGCCGGTCGACGATGCGCAGCAGCCAGGTATCGAGGATGGTGGTGAGGATCCACATCACCGCATATCGCGCGAACTGGCGACGGCCGATGCCGCTATTCTCCGAGGCGAACGTGTGGGTGCCATTGATCCAGAAGCCGAGACCGGCACCGGCCATGCGCCCGATGATGTTGGCCGGCTCGATCGGCATCAGCCACGCGCGCAGGGCGAGCGTGACGAAATAGTCGACGGCCCATTCGAGGATGCCGACCAGGGTGTATTTGCTGGCGTGTTTGATCAGGGTCAAGGCAGGGCGGGCGTGATTCGATTTGGCGCAGGGTAGCAGCTGGGTAGAATGTCCGGACGAAGACCGGAGGATGCAATGAACGAAGCGCCGCTCCATGTCGTGATCCTGGCCGCGGGCGAGGGCAAGCGGATGAAGTCCGACACGCCCAAGGTGCTGCAGAAGATCGCGGGCCGGCCGATGCTGGCGCACGTGATCGCGACGGCGCGCGCGCTGCAGCCGGCGGGCATCCATGTGGTGTACGGCCATGGCGGCGACCAGGTGCGCGTGGCCTTCGCCGACCAGTCCGATCTGCAGTGGGCGGAGCAGGCGCAGCAGCTTGGTACCGGCCATGCGGTGATGCAGGCGATGCCGCAAGTGCCCGATGATGCGCGCGTGCTGGTGCTCTACGGCGATGCGCCGCTGTTCCGCGTCGAAACGCTGCGGCAATTGCTGGCGCAGCGTGGGCGCCTGGCGGGACTGGTCGCCGACCTCGAGGATCCGACCGGTTATGGCCGCATCATCCGCGATGCCGAAGGCCGCATCGGCGCGATCGTCGAGGAGAAGGACGCCAATCCCGAGCAGAAGCGCATCCAGACGGTGAACGTCGGCGTGATCGTGGCGGATGCCAGCGCCTTGCGCGGCTGGCTCGGCCAGCTCTCCAACAGCAATGCCCAGAACGAGTACTACCTCACCGACGTGTTCGCAAAGGCTGCGGCGGATTTCAGCGCGGCGGAGATGGTGCATGTCGTCGATCCCGCGGAAACCGAGGGTGCCAACGATCCCTGGCAGCTGTGCCAGCTCGAGCGCGCCTACCAGCGTCGTGCGGTGCGCGCGCTGTGCGTACAGGGCATGCGCTTTGCCGATGTCGCCCGCATCGACGTGCGCGGCACGGTGGAATGCGGTCGCGATGTCGAGATCGACGTCGACGTGGTGTTCGAGGGCACGGTGAAGCTCGGCAACCGGGTGAAGATCGGACCGTTCGTGCGCCTGAAGGACGTCGAGCTCGCCGATGGCACTGAAGTACGTGCACACTGCGACCTCGACGGCACGAAGACCGAAGGCGCGGTGCAGATCGGTCCGTTCGCTCGCCTGCGTCCGGGCACGGTGCTGGCCGACGGCGTGCATGTCGGCAACTTCGTCGAGACCAAGAACGCGGTGCTCGGCGTCGGCAGCAAGGCCAATCACCTGACCTATCTCGGCGATGCCAGGATCGGCGCCGGCGTGAATGTGGGCGCCGGCACCATCACCTGCAACTACGACGGCGTGAACAAGTTCACCACGACGATCGGCGATGGCGCCTTCATCGGCTCGAACAGTTCGCTGGTGGCGCCGGTCACGATCGGCAAGAACGCGACCATCGGTGCCGGATCGGTGATCGTCACGGACGCCCCTGAAGGCGAGCTGACGGTGGCGCGTGGACGCCAGGCGACGATTGCGGGCTGGAAGCGGCCGGTGAAGAAGTCGCCGTAACGCGCGATCAATCCGACAAGGTCAGGCTCACCATCAAGCCGCCGCCCTCGCGATTGGCGAGGCTGAGGCTGCCGCCGTGCGCTTCGGCAATCTCGCGCGCCAGCGCCAGACCCAGACCGGTGCCGTTGCGCTTGGTCGAATAGAACGGCAGCAGTGCCTGCGAAATCACGGTATCGCTCATGCCCTTGCCGCGATCGAGTACGTCGAGCCGCCAGCCCGCTGGCAGGCGTCGCAGGTCGAGCGCGACTTCGTCGTCGGGTCCTCCTGCTTCATGCGCGTTCTTCAGCAGGTTGAGCAGCGCCTGTTCCAACTGGATCCGGTCGGCCATCAGGAAGCCGTCGCGATGCATGCCGTCCCAGCGGAAAGCGAATTGTTCCTGCAGTCCGCGCAGCATGTCGCCGCAGGACACCGCTTCGCGACGCGGCGCCGGCAGCTTGGCGAAGCGCGCATAGCCGCGGATGAATTCCTCGAGATGGCGGGCGCGCTCCTCGATCACGCGCAAGGCATCGGGCAGACGTGCGGTCTGGCCGATCCGCAGCATTTCGCCGGCGGAATGCGCCAGCGAGGCGATCGGCGCCAGCGAGTTGTTGAGCTCGTGGCTGATGACGCGGATCACCTTCTTCCAGGTCTGCACTTCCTGGCGGCGCAGCTCCGCGGTGAGCTGGCGCAGCAGGAACAGTTCGTGCGGGCGACCGTTGAGGCGGAAGCGCCGGCGCGAGAGGTGGATGATGTCGTCGTCCTCTTCGTCGCCCAGTGCGAACAGCGCGTCGCCGTTCTGCGCGATCGCGTTGCGCAATGCGACCGGGGTGTCGGCGACCAAGTCGTCGAAGGAGCGACCTTCCAGCCTGCGGCCATCGCCGAGCAGTTTGCGGGCGGACAGATTGCCGAGGACGATGCGCTTGGTGGCATCGATCAGCACGATCGCGACCGGGGTGTTCTGGACCACGGTGTCGAGCAGCAGTTCGCGCTGCACCAGCGACTGGCGTTGCTCGCGCACGGTGTGGCCAAGGAGGTTGTGGGCGGCGACCAGTTCGCTCACCTCGTCGTTGTGCGGCCAGGCCAAGCCGAAGCTGAAATCGCCGTCGCGGAAACTGTCGACGCTGCCGCCGAGTGCGCGATACAGCGACTGCAGTCGCGCATTGAGGCGGCGCAAGTGGAAGAGCATGATGGCGAGGACGATCAGCCCCGCGACGAAGCCCAGCCACGGTCGATGCGTTTCCAGTTGCACTGCGAGTGCCGCGGCGATCGCGGCAACGGCGTAGGCGAACACGAGGCTGGCCACGCGGTGTTGCCACAGGAAGCTGCGCCTGGCCACGTCAGCGCCTCGGGATGCCGAGCCGCTCCATGCGGCGATACAGTGACTGGCGGGTCAGGCCGAGCTCCGCCGCGGCCTGCGCGATCACGCCATGGTGGTCGCGCAGTACCCGCACGATTTCATCGGCGGGTATTTCCTGGGAATCCGCCGCATTGTCGACTTCGGGAAGGTCGAGTGCGGAGGCATCGACCACGTGTTCCGCCGACAACAGGCTGGCGCGTTGCATGATGTTGCGCAGTTCGCGCACATTGCCCGGCCAGCGATGGCGCAGCAACGCGCGTTCGGCATCCGCCGAGAGCATGTGCCCGACGCCGAGGAAATGACGCGCCAGCGGCAGGATGTCGGCAGGGCGCGCGGCAAGCGGCGGCAACCGCAATTCGATCGTGTTGAGGCGGTAGTACAGGTCTTCGCGGAAACTGCCGTCGCGGATCTTCGCCGGCAGGTCGGCATTGGTCGCGCTCAGCACGCGCACGTCCACGCTGCGCTCGCGGGTGCTGCCGAGGCGGGTGAAGCGACCGGTCTCGAGCACGCGCAACAGGCGGGTCTGCCCGGCGGCGGGCAGGGTGCCGATTTCGTCGAGGAACAGGGTGCCGCCATCGGCCGCTTCGAAACGACCTTCGCGCGCCTTGTTGGCGCCGGTGTAGGCGCCGGCTTCGGCCCCGAACAATTCGGCTTCGATCAGTTCGCTCGGCAACGCGCCGCAATTCACCGCCACGAAAGGGCCGCCGCGACCGGAATTGGCGTGGAGGATCTCGGCGATCTTTTCCTTGCCGCTGCCGTTGGGTCCGGTGATGAGCACGGGCAGCGGCGAGCGCGCGACCTGGACTGCAAGGCTCAGCACGCGCTCGGTGGCATCGTCGGCATAGACCACGCCACACAGGTCGTGCTCGCGCGACAGCGAGGCGCGGCGTTCGCGGGTGGCGCGCGCGGAACGCGCGAGTTCGCGGCGCGCTTCCGACAGCTCGAGCAGGTTGTTGATCGTCGCCAGCAGCTTGTGGTCGTCCCAGGGCTTGCCGACGTAATCGGCTGCGCCGGCCTTGATCAGTTCGACGGCGCGTTCGAGCTCGGTCCACGCCGTCAGCAGGACGATCGGGACATCGGGCCATTGCGCGTGCAGGCGCTGGAACAGTTCCGCGCCTTCGTCGCCGGACGTGGTGTCGGCATCGAAATTCATGTCCTGGATCACCAGGTCGATGTCGCCGCGCATCATTCGCGCGACGCCGGCATCGGGCGTGGTGGCGCCGACGGTGTCGATTCCGTGGAGGGCGAACAGCAACTCCAGCGCGGTGATCACGCCGGAGTTGTCATCGATGACGAGGACGGTGGCCATTGTCGGAATTCTAATCGTTCGCCATCACACGCTGCGGGTTGCGGTCGCCGGGGGGATCGATGCCGCGCGCAATGCGGGTCCCAATACCGCGAGCTGCCCCAGCAGCCACAGGATCAGCGCGCCCAT
This sequence comes from Lysobacter sp., assembly GCA_030151365.1. Lineage (GTDB taxonomy): Bacteria > Pseudomonadota > Gammaproteobacteria > Xanthomonadales > Xanthomonadaceae > Solilutibacter. The sequence continues at coordinate 5,497 of JASLDW010000058.1, forward strand.
CGGCAGGTAGAGCAACGGCAGGCGCGGCAATTCGTAGTGGCTCATCAGCAGTTGGTTGATGCCGAAGGCGCCGATCATGCCGATGACGATGCCGAGGGTGGACAACAGGAAATTCTCGGTCTGGAAATAGCGCAGGATCTGGCCGCGGGTGGCGCCGAGCGCGCGCCGCACGCCGATCTGCTTGGTGCGCTGCTGCACCCAGAAGCTCGCCAGCCCCACGATGCCGAGTGCCGTCACCAGCAGCAGCAACAGGCTGACGATCAACAGCAGCCACACCACGGCGCGATCGCGGCTGTAGAAGTCATGGCGCATGTCCGTCAGGGGATTGCGGTCGCCGATGATGCGGTTGGGATCGACCCGGTTCAAGGCGTCCGCCGCGGCCTTCAATACTTCGGCGCGACGTGCGGGTTCGGTCCGCAATACGTACTCGCCATTGGAGACGGCGGTCGGGAAGATCATCACGTCGTAGTCGCTCGAATCGTCGCCACCGGTCGGATTGCGGCCGCCGAAGGGCGCGACGAGGTTGTCGATCACGCCGACGATGCGGGTTGGCGAATTGTTGAAGACGTAGATGTTCTTGCCGACCGCGCTTTCGCCGTGGAACAGGTGCGTGGCCAGGGCCCGGGTGATGATGACGGTGGGCACGCCGCCGTCGTTGTCGGCCTTGTTGCGGATACTTTCATCCTCGTATTCGTCGGCGGTGAAGGCGCGCCCCTCGACCACGCGTACGCCCAGTGTCTGCAGCAGGCGGCCGTCATCCATGTACTGCGACGCGCTCAGCGTTGGTTCCGGCTGGTCGGGCTTCAAGTTGATGCCGGAACTCCAGACGTTGCCGCCGTAGGGAATCTGGTTGACGCTGGTCACCGACTTCACGCCGGGAATCGCCGACAACGCGGCGATGTCGGTACGACGCATCACGTCGCGATCGATATCGGGTGTCAGGCTGGAGACCTGGATATCGACCAGTTCGTTCTCGACGATGCCGCTGCTGCGATTCATCTGCTTGACGCGGCTACCGACGATGAAGACGGCATTGCAGATGATGGCGCAGCTCAGCGCGATCTCGAGGGCGATCAGCGCGGCGGCGGTCTTGTGGCGCAACAACGCGGAGAAGATGGGGCGGATGTTCATGAGGGTTCCCCTGTCATTGCGATTTGAGTTGCAGCGCGGTCGGCACGTTCATTGCGCGCCAGGCCGGCAGCAAACCGGCCAGCAGGCTGGTCAGGAGTGCCAGTGCGAAGGTCAGCGCCAGCATCGGTGCGTCGAGGTGCGCCAATCTGGCGTAGTCATCCGGTTGCTGCCGCACCAGCCATAGCCCCAGCATGGCCAGCAGGAGTCCAAGTATCGCGCCCGCGATGCCGATGCAACCGGCCTCGACCAGGAATTGCCGGAAGATTTCGCCGCGACTGGCGCCGAGTGCGCGCCGTACGCCGATCTCGCCGCTGCGCCGCAGGAATTTCGCCAGTAGCAAACCAATGGTGTTCACCAGGCTCACCGCCAGGAAACCGAAGGCCAGCCACATCTGCAACCGCACGTCGTTCGGCACGATTTTCTTGTAGTCGAGCCACTCCATCACGCTGCGCAACCGCGTGTTGGCCGGGCGCTCGAAGCGTCCCAGCCGGCGTTGCTGTTCGGAATAGTCGACCAGGTACTTGCGGTAGTCGGCGACCTTGGCCGGGGTGTCCAGCTCCACCCAGTACTGCAACCAGGCGCATGGGGCCGATACGCCCTTGGCGCCCTGGGGATCCTTGCGCGAGTCGCCCCAGCAGTTCATGTTGCCCTGGGTGGACAGTTTCAGCTCCATCGCGGTCGAGAACGGCAGGAACATTTCCTCGGTGCCGCCGAACTCGCGATTGCTGAGGTCATAGAACCGCGGGTTCAATTCCCATTTGTCGATCACCCCCACCACTTGCAGCGTGGCCTTCGGGGTGCGGATGGAGTGCCCGACGGCCCGGTCAACGCCGCCGAAGATCTTTTCGGCGAGTTTGCGGCTGATCACCGCGATGCGTGCGTGCGCCTCGTCGTCCGCCGCGGTCCAGCCGCGACCGGCCAGCACCGGGACGTCGAACATCGGAAAGAAGTCCGAGCTGGCATAGCGCGCCCGCGTGCGGTAGGGCTGGGTGGTGCGATCATCGGGCAATACCGTCACTGAACCGGCGGTCATCACCGCCTGGCGGTCGCCGCGTTTTTGCCGCAGCAGTTCCTCGGCGTCGAAGCGCGTCATCTGGTCCGAGGGCTCCGGCTCGGGCTTGGCGTTCTTGCCCAGGCTGCGCGGCTCGATCTGCGGATAGAACAGCACGCCGCTCTTCTGCGGGATGGGATCGCCCGACAACACGTGATAGACGGTGAGCGTGGTCATGGTCGCACCGATGCCGAGCGCGATCGCCAGCATCATCAGTGCGGTGAGGATGCGGTTGCGCTTGAAGCTGCGGATGGCGAGCTTGAGGTAGTACGCGAGCACTTGATCGTCCTTGGTTGAGTCACACGCTGCGGGTGGCGGTCGCCGGCGGAATCGATGCCGCACGCAGCGCCGGCCACAATACCGCGAGTTGACCGAGCAGCCACAACACCAGAGCACCGATCGGCAGATAGAGCAACGGCAGGCGCGGCAGTTCGTATTTCGCCATCAGCAACTGATTGATGGCGAACGCCAATGTCATTCCCAGCACCACGCCGCCGCTGACGATCAGGAAGTTCTCGGTCTGGAAGTAGTGCAGGATGTCCTTGCGCGTCGCGCCGAGCGCACGGCGCACGCCGATCTGCCGCGTGCGTTGCTGCACCCAGAAACTCGCAAGGCCGACGATGCCGAACGCGGTCACCGCCAGCATCACCACGATCACGCCGAGGAGCAACGCCAGCATGTGGCGATCGTCGGCGTAATAATCTTCGCGCAGCTGCGACAGCGGGCGCGTGAGTTTGGTGTTGAGCACGGCGTCCGGCGCCGCGCGCGCCAGCGCATCCGGCAATGCGTGCATGATCGCCGGCATCGCCTTGTCGTCGGCGCGGAATGCATAGTTGCCGGCCAGTTGCGGTCCGGGCTGGGCGGGAATGAACACCGACCAGAAGGTGCTGTTGGGGCCGCGCCCACCCGGCGTGGGAATCACGTAGTCGTCGACGATGCCGATGACGGTGGTCGGGCTGATCCCGTAAAAAACCTTGCCGAGCGGACTCTGGCCCGGCCACAGGTGTTCGGCCAGCGAACGGGTCAAGAGTGCGACGGGATGCGCCGGCATGAAGTTGTCGATGCGCGCGTATTCGTCGGATGCCGGCAGGCGGCCGCGGACCAGTTTCAGTCCGAGTGTTTCGATGCTGCCCGGCCCGCCGACGTAGAAATCGACGACGCCTCCCTGCTGTTTGCCTTCCTGGTCCAGCGTGATGCCGGCCGTGCCGGAGCGCAGGCCGAACGGCAGGCTGTTGATGACCGCCGCCGAACGGATGCCCGGTTGCTGCTGCAGCACGCTCATCACCCGTGCATTGAACTCGTCGGCCTGTTCGGGCGTGAAGCCATCGAGGCTGACGCTGCCGATCGCGGCTTCTTCCACGCCGCTGCGCACGTTGACGGCTTGCCAGCGTTGCGTGATCAGGTCGAGCGCGTTGATCAGCACCGCGCAGGCCAGCGCGATCTGCATCGAAATCAGGAAGACCGCCAGCTTGTGGCGACACAGGGTGGCGAGGATGGGGGCGATCTGGCTCATGGCGGACTCACTGCGTCTTCAACTGGATGGCCGGCGCGACCCGGCTGGCGCGCATCGCGGGAATCCACCCCGCCAGCAGGCTGACCGCGACGGCCATGGCGAACAGCAGCAGGAACATCGGTGTGTCCAGCCGCATCATCGAGGCGTATTCCAGCGGTTGCTGGCGCACGCGCCACAATCCGAACAGGACGAATGCGAAACCCAGGCCGCCGCCCATGAGACCGATCAATCCCGCTTCGGCGAGGCATTGGCGGACGATGTCGCTGCGGGTTGCGCCGAGCGCGCGGCGCACGCCGTATTCGCCGCTGCGACGCATGAACTTGGCCAGCAGCAAGCCGATGGTGTTGAACAGGCACAGCAGCAGGAAGGCGAGGGCCAGCCACATCTGCAGGCCGACGTCGCTGGGCACTGCATGGTTGTAGTCGAGCCAGCCGTTGAGGTCGAACATGCGGGTGTTGTCGGCTTCTCCGATGCGGCCCGCGGCCTTTTGCTCGGCAGCGTAATTGGCGAGGAATTCGCGATAGCCGGCTGCCTGGGCCGCGTTGGCGACCTCGATCCACACCTGCAGCCACACGCAATCGGAATCGACGAGATGGCCGGGCGTCTTCGGCAAGCCCGAGCAGGTGAATTGCTGGAAGTTCCCGTCATTGACCTCGATGGCCGCCGACAGTGGCATGAACACGTCTTCGGGCTTGTCGTAGAGCGATGCGGTCTTGCCTTCGGCGAAATTGCCGCCGGCGAGGTTGTAGAAGCGTGGCGAGGGACGCCAGTCGTCGAGAACCCCGACCACGCGAATGGCTTGTCCACGAACGCGGAATGTCTTGCCGATGCTGTCGGCGCCGCCGAACAACTTGTGGTTGAGGTCGCCGGAGATCACCGCCACGCGCGCACGGGTGGCATCCTCGCTCGCGCTCCAGCCCTTGCCGTACCGCAGCGGCACGTCGAACATCGGGAAAAAGTCGCTGGTGGTCGCGACCATCGACAGCATCGACGGATGCCCGTCCTCGCCCTGCACCTTGACCGGGCTGCTGTTGACGATGGTTTGCCGCGCGGCCCGCTTCGCCTGCCACAGGTCCATCGCGCTGCGGTAGTCCAGCATGTCCAGCGGATGGCGCCCCTTCTTGCGCGGCGGCTCGGGCTGGCTGTCGATCTGCGGATAGAAGATGCGCGCGCTCTTGTGCGGCAACGGATCGGCCGACAGCAACCGGAAGATCGTCAGTGTGGTCATGGCCGTGCCGATGCCGACCGCGATGGTCAGAATCATCAGCACGGTCAGGGCCCTGTTGCGCTTCAGACTCCTGATCGCGAGCTTGAAGTAGTAGGCGAACACGGATGTCGTCTCCCTGTTGTGTTTACACGCTGCGGGTTGCCGTGGCCGGCGCGATCGACGCCGCGCGCAACGCCGGCCACAGCACCGCCAGCTGCCCCAGCAGCCACAGCACCAGCGCGCCGATCGGCAGGTAGACCCAGGGCAATCGCGGCAATTCGTACTTCGCCATCAGCAACTGGTTGATGCCGAATGCCAGGGTCATCCCGAGGATCACGCCGCCGGTGACAATCAGGAAGTTCTCGGTCTGGAAGTAGCGCAGGATGTCGCCGCGGGTGGCGCCGAGCGCGCGGCGCACGCCGATCTGCTTGGTGCGTTGCTGCACCCAGAAGCTCGCCAGGCCGACGATGCCGAAGGCGGTCACCATCAGCAGTACCAGGGTCACCGCCGACAGCAGCCAGATCATCGCCTTCGGCTGCGCGTAGTAGTCCTCGCGCAGTTCCGCAAAGGTCCTGTGATCGAGAATGAGGCGGTGCGCGTCGTTCTTCTGCACTGCCGCCACGGCTGCCTTCAGCACTTCGCCACGGTCCACGCCGGGCTTGGTGCGGATGATGTACGGCGCCAGCGTGAACGGCCTGCGGAAGGGAATCAGCACCGAATACTGGGCGCTCTCCAGGCTGGGGTCGCGACCCGGCCGCTGCAGGCGATCGACGATGCCGACGATCGGGATCGGGGTGCTGTCGAGATACAGGGTTTTCCCGAGTGCGTCGGAATCCGGGAACAATTTGCGCGCGTAGGCCTCGGTAATGACAATTGCCCGGGGCATGGCGGCGGAGTCGCCGGCGCGGTCGACGATATCGAGGTATTCCTCGGGATTGAAACCGCGTCCACGGACGATGTGCAAGCCGTAGGTGCGCACCATGTCCTCGTCGCCCATGTACAGGGTGGCGTTGTCGCCGGTGGCGTTGCCGTTCGGAACTTTCGAGAAACTGCTGTTCCACGAGCCGTTCTGCAGCGGTGTCTGGTTGATCACCGACACCGATTCGACCCCGGGAATCGCGCGGATCGCCTCCTTGTCGGTGCGGGTGAGGGCCAGCGGGTTGGCGTCGGCGCCGATGCCGGCGATCTGCAGGAAGGACAGGGCGGATTCGTCGATGCCGAGTGGCGAGGCAATGGCGTCCATGCGCAGCCGCACCAGGTTGATCGCATTGCAGAGGATGGCGCAGGTCAGCGCGACTTCCAGCACCAGGATGAAGACGGCCGACTTGTGGCGGGTCAGCGTCGAAAGAATGGGTCGGATCTGGTTCATGGTCGCCTCGCCTTATTGCGTCTTGAGCTGGATGGCGGGAGTGATTCGCATCGCGCGGAACGACGGCAGCAGCCCTGCCGCCAGCGTGGCAACGATGCCGAGCACGATGGTAAGTGCGAGCATCGTCGGATCGAGATGGACGATCTGCGCGTAGTCCGTCGGCTGGTGGCGAACGGCCCACAGCCCGAACAGCGACAGCAGCAGGCCGCCGATGCTGCCCACCAGGCCGATCACGCCGGCTTCCATCAGGAACTGGATGAAGATGTCGCGGCGGGTCGCGCCCAATGCGCGGCGCACGCCGATCTCGCCTTGCTTGCGCAGGAACTTCGCCATCAGCAGACCAACCACGTTGACCAGGCACACCACCAGGAAGCCCAGCGCCAGCCACAGTTGCAGATGCGCGTCGGACGGCACGATCTTGCGGTAGTCCAGCCACTCCGTGACGTTGCGCAGGCGCACGTTCGGCGCGCGGCTGTAGCGGCCTGCCGCGCGCTGCTGTTCGGAATAGCGGCTCAGATAGGCCTTGAAGTCGTTCGCCTGGGCCGGCGATTCCAGTTCGACCCAATACTGCAGCCAGACGCAGGGCGCATTGAGCGACGTGTTGTCGTCGGTGCTGGACTTGAAGCAGTTCATGTTGCCGCTCATGCCCAGCGAAAGGTCGCGCGACGTGCTGAAGGGCAGATAGACCTCTTCGCCGCGCCCCCCGTAGCGCTGGGAGTTGACGTCGTAATAGCGCGGGTCGGGCCGCCAGTGCCCGACGACGCCGACCACGGTGAACGGTTCGCCCTGGACGCGGACGACCTTGCCGACGCTGTCGGCGCCACCGAACAGTTTTTCGTTGAGTTCTTCCGACAACACCGCGACGCGGGCCCGCGAAGCATCGTCATTGGCACTCCAGCCACGGCCATAGCGGATCGGCACCATGAACATCGGGAAGAAGTCGGCGGTGGCGTAGCGCAATCGCGCGGCATAAGGCGTTTGCTTCTCCACCTCCAGCGGCGCATTGCCGCCGGCGGTGATCGTCTGCGCCTTGGCATGGTGCTGCGCCAGCAGCGTTTCGGCGTCGAAGCGCGAGACATCGTCCGGCGGCTCGTTGTCGCTGTTGCGGACATCGGCCGGATAGAAATCCAGTTGGACGCGGAACAGCCGATCGCTCTTCTGCGGGATCGGATCGCGCGACAGCGTCTTGAACACGGTGAGCGTGGTCATGGTCGCGCCGATGCCGACCGCGAGCGTCAGCACCATCAGCACGGTGAGCGCCCGGTTCTGGCGCAGGCTGCGCCAGGCGAGGCTGAAGTAGTAGCCGAGCATGTCAGGCTCCGGTTGCGTGCGCCGCGGTGGCGGTCCTGTGCAGCGGCGATTCGTGGCGGAGATCGGTGGCGATGCCGTCGACGATGTGGACGTTGCGCTGCGCGCGCGCGGCCAGTTCCGGATCGTGCGTCACCATCACGATGGTGGTGCCGGACGCATTGATCTCTTCCAGCAGTTCCATCACGCCGCGGGCCATCTGCGAGTCGAGGTTGCCGGTCGGTTCGTCCGCCAGCAGCAGCTTGGGACCGCCCGCGAGGGCGCGGGCAATCGCGACACGCTGTTGCTGGCCGCCGGAGAGTTCGGCCGGGTAGTGCTTCATGCGCGAGGCCAGGCCGACGTCGGCCAGGGCCTTCTCGATGCGCTCGCGGCGTTCGGACGCGGCCATTCCGCGATAGCGCAGCGGCACGTCGACGTTGTCGAACAGGTTGAGGTCGGGAATCAGGTTGAAGCTCTGGAAAATGAAGCCGATCTTGCGATTGCGCAGCTTGCTGCGGGCGTCGTCCGACAATCCCTTGACGTTCTCGCCGTCCAGGAAGTAGTCGCCGCCGGTGAAGTTCTCCAGCAGGCCGGCGATGTTGAGGAAGGTGGTCTTGCCCGAACCCGACGGGCCGGTCACCGCGACGAACTCGCCATCGCCGACGTGGAGGTCGAAAGCGCGCAAGGCGTGGGTTTCGACGACTTCGGTGCGATAGACCTTGGTGATCTGCTTCATTTCCAACATGGCGATGCTCCTCGTGCGTGTGTCTGGGTTCAGTGGATGCGGATGCGTTCGTTGTTGCCAAAGTCCTCGGCGCCGGAGACGACGACCTTGTCGCCCTCCTGCAAGCCGGAGACGATTTCGATGGCGTCGATGCTGGCGGCGCCGACCTTGACCGGATGGCGTGATGCCACCGAGCCGTCCATGCGCCAGGCCTGCGTGCTCGACTGGTCGAGCGCCGGGCCGCGCTCGGCCATCAGCACGTTGCGGCGGGTATCGAGCAGGATGCGCGCGGACAGGCGCTGGCTCTGGCGCAGCCCGGGCGGCTGCTGGCCTTCGGCGAAGCGCAGGCGCGCGCTGACTTCGCCGTTCACCACTTCCGGCGACACCGCGACGACGTTGGCGGGGTAGGTTTTGTTGTTGCCGCTGAGCTGCGCCGGCATGCCGATGGCGAGATCGCGGGCGAAACTCTCCGGGACCTTGATCTCGACGTCGAAACGCGACAGGTCGACCACGCTCAGCACCGGCGCGTTCGCCACCAGGTTGGAACGCGGCTGCACGAAGACCTGGCCGACCTGGCCGTCAAAGGGCGCGCGGATCTTCAGCGCGTCGACCTGGCGGCGCAGCTCGGTCACCACCGCGCGCTGGCGGTCGGCGAGCAGATGCTTGTTGCGGGCGTCGAGCACCGAGCTGGCGCCCTGCAACCTGAAGTTGCGCTGGGCGCTCGACAGACCGACCTCGGCCTTCTTCATGGTGTCCTGGGCGGTCTGCAGGGTGATCTGCGGAATCGCGCCGCCCTCGTAGCCGCGCTGGTAGCGCTGCAGGTCGCGGGTGGCGGTGGTGTTGTCGATCTGGGCCTGGTCGAGCGCCTTCTGCGCATTCGAACGCGCCAGCTGCGCATCGAGGGTGGCGCGACTGGCATCCGCTTCCATGCTCGCCAGTGTCGACTCCTCCTGCGCCAGTTTCGAGCGCAGCTCCGGGCTGTCGATGTCGGCGAGCACATCACCTTCCTTCACCGCATCACCGGCGACCACGTGCAGGTTCACCGTGCCACCGGCGATCGCGTAGAGTCTCGGGCTGTTGGAGGCGATCACCCGGCCATCGGCGGCGATGTCGCGCACCAGATCGCCGCGCTTGACGGTGGCGATGCGCACGCGCGAGGCATCGACCGAACGTCCGCCGGAAAGCCAGTTCATCGCTACCCAGCCAATCGCGCCAAGCAGGGCGATGGCGACTGCGGCCACCGCCAAGACGCGTTTGCGGCGTGCGGGCGAAGGGCGGTCGGTGTTGAGCCGGGTGTCCTGGGCGGAAGTGTCGCGGATGGCCATGGTGGTGTGGATGATGAAAATGAAGAAATCGTCATCCTCCTTACGCAAGGCGCGTGCCAACGCCAAGCCATTGATCCGCTTGGCTGAATGCTTTTTTTCCGTGTCCATGCCGGTATCCGGACGTCCGCGGACACTCACGGCGGCCCGGTAGAATGGGCGCTTTCCAGGAGAGGTGCGCAATCCATGTGTGGAATCGTCGGTGCGATCGCCAGCCGTGACGTGGTCCCGGTGCTGGTCGAAGGCCTGAAGCGGTTGGAATACCGCGGTTACGATTCTTCCGGCATCGCCGTGGTCGAACGCGACAGCGTGCGCCGCGTGCGTCGCACCGGTCGCGTCATGGAAATGGAACAGGCGGCGGTCGCCGAATCGTTCAATGCACCGATCGGCATCGGCCACACCCGCTGGGCGACCCACGGCGGCGTGACCGAACTCAATGCACACCCGATGGTCAGCCACGGCGACCTCGCGCTGGTACACAACGGCATCATCGAGAACCACGAGGCGCAGCGCGAACGCCTGCGCGGACTCGGCTACGAATTCACTTCGCAGACCGACACCGAGGTGATCGCGCATCTCGTCCACCATTACCAGTCGACCGGACTGTCGCTGCTGCTCGCGGTGCAGAAGGCGGTGAAGGAACTGGAAGGCGCCTATGCGATCGCGGTGATCGATCGCCGCAGCCCCGACACCATGGTCGCCGCGCGCATGGGCTGCCCGCTGCTGGTGGGCCTGGGCGACGGCGAGAACTTCATCGCTTCCGACGTCTCGGCGATCATCCAGGCGACGCGCCGGGTGATCTTCCTCGAGGAAGGCGATACCGCGGAACTGCATCGCGATGGCGTGCGCGTGTTCGACAGCCACGACCAGGAAGTGCAGCGCGACGTCCACATGTCCGATGTGTCGCTCGCCTCGCTCGAGCTCGGCCCGTATCGCCATTTCATGCAGAAGGAAATCCACGAGCAGCCGCGCGCGCTGGCCGACACGCTGGAAGGCGTGATCGACGCCGGCGGTTTCGATCTGTCGCTGTTCGGCGACAACGCTGCCGAAACGTTCGCCGGCGTCGATTCGGTCCAGATCCTCGCCTGCGGTACCAGCTACTACGCCGGCATGGTCGCGCGTTACTGGATCGAATCATTGGCCGGTATTCCCTGCGCGGTCGACATCGCCAGCGAATACCGCTATCGCGACATCGTCGCCAACCCGAAGCAATTGGTAGTGACGATTTCGCAGTCGGGCGAAACCCTCGACACCATGGAGGCACTGAAATACGCCAAGCAACGCGGAATGTTGCGCACGTTGTCGATCTGCAACGTGCCGGAAAGCGCGATCCCGCGCGCCAGCAAGCTGGTGTTCTACACCCGTGCCGGCGCTGAGATCGGCGTCGCTTCGACCAAGGCCTTCACCACCCAGCTCGCGGCGCTGTTCATCCTCGCCGCCGCGCTCGCCAAGCACAACGGCCGCCTCGACGCCACGCGCGAGCAGCAGCTGATCGAAGAATTGCGCCATCTGCCGGGCAACGTCCAGTTCGCGCTCAATCTCGAACCGCAGATCGCCGCCTGGGCCGAGCGCTTCGCGCCGAAACAGAACGCGCTGTTCCTCGGTCGCGGCGTGTTCTATCCGATCGCACTGGAGGGTGCGCTCAAGCTCAAGGAAATCACCTATATCCATGCCGAGGCGTATCCGGCCGGCGAACTCAAGCACGGCCCGCTGGCGCTGGTCGACAAGGACATGCCTGTGGTGGTCACCGCATCCAACGATGCCTTGCTGGAAAAGGTGAAGTCGAACATCCAGGAAGTGCGCGCGCGCGGGGGCGAGATGTTCGTGTTCGCCGATGCCGATACCCACTTCGAGGAATCGGAAGGCGTCCACGTGATCCGCACCCCGCGCCATGGCGGCATGCTGACGCCGGTGGTGCACGCGATCCCGATGCAGTTGCTGGCATACCACACGGCGCTGGCGCGCGGGACGGATGTGGACAAGCCGCGCAATCTGGCGAAGTCGGTAACGGTGGAATAATCCGCAATTAAAAAACCGCCGCGTGTGCGGCGGTTTTTTTGCGTCGAGCGATGTCGTCGGTCAGAACTTGTAGCCCACGTTGATGCTGAAGACCCGGCCGTAATTGCTGGTGTAATCGCTGGCGTCGCCGAGGAAGCTGTTCGGATCGTAGAACGGCAGGCGGTTGAACAGGTTCTTCACCGTGAAACCGACGTGCACATGCTGGTTCGGTTTCCAGTTCACGCTCAGGTTGGCCGTCCACCACGCAGGCACGCCATCGCATTGTCCGGGAGAGACCGCGATATAGCTGGCGGTGCAGGTCTCAGGATTGTTGTCGACCGCATCGAAGTGATCCCATGCCCACTTGGTTCTGCCGGTGTAGTTGACGAAGAAGCTGGTGGTCACCTGGCCGTAGGTCCAGTCGGCGTTCAAGGTCGCGCGCAACTTCGGGTTGCCGTAATAGCCGACATAGTTGCCATAGTCCCAGCCGGTGTCTTCGCCATACCAGCCCTGGTTGCGGCGGGCGATGGTCGCGGCAAGGCCGATGTTCAACTTGCCATATGTGCCCAGCGAGAAGCGACTGCGTGCGTCGATGTCGAAGCCGTCGACCAGGGTGCGCCCGCGATTCTTGTACTGGCCGATGACGCTGGCGACATTGCCCACGCTATAGGTCGGCAACGTGGCCGGGCAGGTCACGCCGCTGGCCGCGGCGTTGGCGCACATGTCGGCGAGCTGGGCCAGATTGGCGCGGTCGGCATCGGTGATCGGGAAGCGCGTCTGCGCGATGATGTCTTCAGGCTTGCTGTAATCCGGTGCGACGATTTCATTGCGGCGATAGACGAACCAGTAGTCGGCGGAAATCGACAGCCACTTGGCGGGTTCGACCACGAAGCCCAATGTGCCGATGTCGGCCTTTTCCGGCTTCAGTTGCTGGTTGGGTTGGGTCATGCGCGCCACCGTGCGTCCGCAATCGGAATTCAGCAGGGTATTGCCGAGATCGACGTCGCCGCTGCGGTTCGATTGCAGCAACAGGTTGGCGATCGCATTGGTTTCGTTGCAGCGCGTTTCGTCGCGATAGCCGCCGATCTGCGCGTACACGCCGCCGGTGCCGGATTCGGCGAGGTTGGGCGCGCGGAATCCCTGTGAGTACGTGCCGCGCAACAGCAGCTGCGGAATCACCTGGTATTTCACGCCGATCTTGGGCGCGAGGTTGGTGCTGAAGTTCGGGTACTTGTCCATGCGCACCGCGGCGTCGACTTCCAGCTTGCCTGTGAGCGGCACCACGGTTTCGGCGAACAGGGCATAGGTGGTGCGCTTGCCGTCGAACCACGAACCGCCCTGCTGGGTGATCTTGCCGTTGGCAGCGTCCTCGTTGCCCGGGGTAAAGAAGGTTTCGCGGCTCACGTTGAAGCCGAACGCCGCGCGCACGTCGCCTGCAGGCAGCTTGAACAGCGGGCCCTCGATCTTGCCGTCGAGGGTATGCAGGCGCGTCCACGACTGGATGTCGAAGGTCGGGTAGGCCGCGCGCAGCAATGCCGCATTCGCCGCGCTGATTTCGCCGAACTTGTACGCCGGGTGGTCGGAGATGATCACCCGGCCGGTGCCCGGATCGACGGTGAACGGACCGAACGCCTTCTGGAAGCCGTCGATGTTGACGTTGACGGTCTGGTAGGTGACCGAGTGCGTGCCGGCGGTGGCGAAGGCGGTTTCCCAATTCCAGTCGCCGATGTTGCCGCGCAGGCCGGCAAGGGCGCGATAGCTCTTGTCGGTATTGCGTTGGCCGAAGTAGTGGTCGCCGACGTCCTGCAGCAGGTATTGCAGTCCGACCACGCCGCCCATCAGCGCCTTCAGTTGCGGGCTGGCCTTGTTGTACTCGTTGTTGGGACCGAGGTAGGGATAGAAGAACTGGTTGACGGTGTTGCCGGTGTTGCGCGAGAACCAGCTGGTCGGATTGCCGGTGGTGGTGCCGTAGGTACGCGGAGTGCCGCCGTTGGCGCGCAGGTCGATGTCGGTATACGTAGCTTCGGCGAAGGCCTCGGTGTTGTCGCCGATCAGGAAGTGCGCGCTGACATAGGCAGTGGCGCGCTCCGACTTGGCGCCGGCATCGATCTGGTTGTTCAGCCAGGTCTGCCAGACGCAGCGCGTTCCCGCCGCTTCGGTAACCGCGTTGTTGCAGCCCGGCGCCGCTTCCTGCACGCGCTTGCCGGTCACGGGATCGAAGGCGAAATAGCTGCCGGGATTGAACGCGCCCGGCGCGCTGCCGGTATCGAGGCGGAAATTCTTGATGTAGTTCGGATTGTTGACGTAGTACTGTTTCGGTTTCTTGTCGTACCAGTCGCTGAGCGGAATCGCGTCGCGGCGATACAGGTTCAGAGAGGCGTAGACGTTGTAGCGATCCTTGTCGAGGTCGCCGAAGCCGCCGGTGATGCTGGCCTGGTGTTCGCCGTAGCTGTCGATGCGCGACGATTTGTCGGTGGTCACGTTGACTTCGAGGCCGCGGTATTCGCGCTTGGTGATCACGTTGATCACGCCGGCAACCGCGTCGGTGCCGTACACCGCCGAGGCGCCGTCGGTCAGTACCTCCATGCGTTCGATCGCCGCGGCGGGAATCGCATCGATGTTGACGAACTGGGTCTGGAAGCCCGCCGGTGCGCCGTAATACGACAGGCGACGACCGTTCAGCAGCACCAGCGTGCCCTGTGCACCAAGGCCGCGCAGGTTGGCCTGCGATGCGCCGTCGGAACCGGTGAACAACGACTTGAAGTCCTGTTGCGCCGGGCGCGCGGCTGGCAGGTTGTCCAGAACCTGCAGCAGGGTGCGGGCGCCCATGTTCTCGATTTCCTTCTTGCTGATGACCTGCACCGGCGACGCGGTTTCGGTATCGGTACGGCGGATGTTGGAACCGGTGACCTCGATGCGGCCGAGTTCGGCTTTCTTCTCGTTCTTCTTGTCGTCTTTCTTCTTCTGGTCCTGTTGATCCTGCGTGCTTTGGTCCTGCGGCGCTTCCTGGGCGGCGAGCGGGCCGGCAAACAGTGCGGCGGACAGGGCAATGGACAGGCTGGTCAGGGCGATGCGTTGCTTGCGGGAAGTGGAAGACATCTCTGTTTCCTTGTTGGCAGGGGCGAGCTGCGACGGTGGTGATGCAGTGGGGTGAGACGTTCGAAGCAAAGGTCAGGGGGAGGCAATCTCGACGCGATCGCCCTGTTGCCCGATCAACAAGGCATTGGCCCAGTTGCCGCAGACCTTGGGAGATTGCGCACCAAGCGTGCGCAGGCTCAGGGTGTGGACGCCGCGGATGTCGAGTTCGGGCTTGACCACGCCGGGCGCCTTGACCACGCCGCTGTCGTAGAGCAGGCGGTTGTCGCTCCACACCTGGAAGCGCAGGCTGCCGGCGTCGCGGCAGCTGTCGTCGACACCGAGGTCGGCGCGCAACAGGCGCCAGCCGCCATCGAGTTCCAGGTCGATGCGGCTGCTCGCGCCGACGCCGAGCCCGTGCTGGAAGCGCAGGCCGTTCATCTGCAGCGGCGACTTGCCGCCATGTGCGTGGTCGCGTGCGACACTGTTCGCCAGCTTCGCGGGCAGTGCGAGTTCGGACAGGTAGCGCTGCTGTTCCGGCTTGTCGCCTGCCTGGTGCTCAAGCACGTGGAAGGTCGACAGCGTGATCGGCCCGACGTCGCGCGGTTGCAAGGCGTCGAATGCGCGGGCATTGCCGCCGTTCGCGGCCAGCACCATCGGATCGGTCGAACCGGCGTTGTCGCCTTCGGGGTTCTGCACGCTCAACACGCGGAAGCGCAGCAAGCGTCCGGCATGCGGCATGAAGTCGATCTTCTGCATGCCTTCCTGCAACTTCAGTCGGCCGCGTACGATCGGTTCGCCCCATTCGCCGTTGCTGTCGGCCATGTAGACCTCGTAATCGCGGATCTGGCCGTACTTCCAGTTCTTGTCGTTGCGCGGCGCCAGTTCGATGCCGTCGATCAACTTGCGCTCGCCGAACCCGACCGTCCATTCCGGCGCGCCGGTTTGGATCGCTTGGTTGCGCACGGTGCGGAACCAGGTGCCGGCATCGTCGTCGAAGGCGTTTTCCAGCGGATGGCCGGGCTCTTCCGTCGGACGATTCACCACCACCATGCTGTCGGCGGGCAATGCGCGGCCCAGTACCGGCGCATTCGGGAACACGTCGTCGGCGATGGCTGCGGCGGCCGCAATGTCGAGGCGGATGTCGTGCGCGCCGCGGATGTCGACGCTGGCAGTCCGCACGTACACACTGCCGTGGCGATCACCGCCGTCGAAGGTCCAGCCTTCGTTCGCGCTCGCCAGGGCCTTGCGATCGGCAACGAAGGGCAGGGCGCGACCATCGAGTTGCACCGCATTCGGACGCTGGCGGCTCAACACGCGCAACGCGTAGCGACGCTGCGGCAGCTGGCCGGCGTACTGGCCCTTCACGCCATCGAGGTGCACGCGCACTTCGCCGCTGCCTTGCGCCGGCGCCTGCATGGTGACCGCCTGTTCGCTCGATTCGCCCTGCTGGTAACGACGCGTGTTGCCGTCGTCCTCGTACAGCGTGTAGTGCGATTCGCCCTGCGGATAGAGATCGAAGGTCACTTCGTCGAGCGGCTTCTCGCCGTCGAACAGCATGTCCGGATACATCGGCAGGATGGCGCCGGCGCGCACGAAGATCGGCAGCGTCTTCAGGTCGACCTGGCGATCGATCTGCATGCCTGCTGCAGGTGCGGTCACCTGGCGGCCATCCCAGTAATCGATCCAGCGACCCTGCGGCAGGTGGATGTCGCGACGCCAGCCACGCGTCGCCGCCTGGCTGCGATACACCGGCGCCACCAGCAATTCGCGACCGAGCAGGAACTCGTATTTGTGCGCTTCGGTCAGCGCGTGCGGATCCTGCGGGTTGTCCCACATCAGTCCGCGCACGATCGGCGCGCCGGTGGTTTCCGCTTCGCGCGTCAGTCCGACCATGTACGGCGTCAAGCGCATCTTCAACTTCAGGTAATCGCGATTGATGCTGCGATAGGGTTCGTCGAACGCCCACGGATGCTTGCGTTCGTTCGCCGACCAGCCCGACATGCCCATCAGCACCGGCGTGAAGCTCTTCCACTGCAGGTCGCGGGTAAAGGTTTCCGGACTGCCGCCGAAGATGCCGTCGACATCGCCGGTCGCATACGCATAGCCGGACAGGCCGGAACCGATCAATGTCGGGATATGCCAGCGGATGTAATCCCAGCTGCCGCTCTGGTCGCCGGTCCACGCCACCGCGTAGCGCTGGATCCCGGCCCAACCCATCACCGTCCACAAGAAGGGGCGTGAATCGGAATTGTCGAGGATGCCGTCGTAGGCGGAATGGTTCGCGTCCATCGCGAACTGGTAGCCCTTGCCGGTCCAGGCGACGTCGAGTTTCTGCACGCGGGTGCCGGCGGTGCCGACTTCCCACGCGATCTTGGCGACACCGTTCTCCGTCCACAGCCCGGTGCGGAATCCGTATTTCTTCAGGCCCTGCACCGTCTTCGGCAGGTCGGTATAGCCGCAGCCGTAGCCGTCGTTGGGCAGGATCCAGCCGCCCGGCATGTCGTTCTCGCGATACTTCTTCGCCACGCTGTCGATCACGTCGGGCGTGGTGCCGGTCGGGCCATCGCTCCAATCTTGCGGAACGGTGCCCGGCTTCTTCTTGTTGTCGCCGTCGTTGTAGCAATCGGCATCGCCGTAGGACAGCGCCCAGCGCGGCAGCATCTTCGCGCGACCGGTCAGCGATGTATAACGATCAAGGAGTGCATGCAGATCGGCGCCGACGAAGTAGTAGGCGTCGAAACGATCTTCCTTGTGCAGCAGCGTCGCCGCATCGGCCTGGCGCAGGTCGTAATCGCCATCGCTCCAGGTGTTGCGCAGCATGCCCCAGCCGCGCGAACTCAGCAGCATCGGCGCCGGACTCGGGCGATCGCCTTCCTCCCAGCCGCCGGAATAGGAGATCGGCACTTCGCGACCCTTGAATTCGAAGCGGCCGTTCTGCTGGCCACCGCCGAAGAAGCGTTCGCCGGCATCGCTCGACAACACCTGCACGCTCTGTTCCTTCGCGAGATCGAGCGGTTGCAGTTCGTGCCACAACGGAATCGCCTTGCCGCCGTCGATGCGATCGAGCGACAGCTTCAGCGGATGGCGTTGCACGTGCAGCACCAGGGCGTCGGTGCGGATGCGGATCTCGTTGCCGTCCTGCTCGAGGGTTGCCGTCGCCTTGCCCGCGGGTTGCGGCACGACGATCGGTGTTGCCTTGTCGCCTGATGGCGACAGCACGCCGTTGCGCCCGGCCTGGACGCGGATCAGGTCGGCGCGCAGGACATCGATGCGCAAGCGGCTGCCGGTCGCGGTGGCGACCTCCCATGCCGTCGCGCCGCCGTCTGCGGCAACCGGGGCAATCGTGCGGAGGTCGCCGATGCCGTCGGCGAGCGCCGGGTGGGCGATCGCCAGCAACGCCGCCGCCATGGCGGTGACCAGTCCGTTCCTGCGTCGTGCGTGACTCGACAAACCAACCCCCGAAGCGCCGTGTTGTATGCGGTATGTGAAAGCGATGGGCCGACTCTAGGGCAGGATTTTTCGAAAAGTCAACAAAAATGAAAATAAATTGCAAGATTAATGCATAAATCGAAAGATATTGCGGTGCGGTAATTTCATATTCGCGCATTCAGGAATTTCCGAAGCTCCATTCGGCAACGTCCAGCATTTGCTGGTGGGTCGTGCTGGGGTATATCGAAAACTTTCCATTTGTTTTCGATATTTGACATTTCGAAAGAAAATGGCCATCGTTGTCCGATCCCCACAGGCTCGAACCATGCACGCGACCCCGTCTTCAGACGCCACGAACTGGCAGCAACTTGGCGGTGGCCACACCCACGCCGAAATCGCCCAGCAACCGGCGCTGTGGGCCGAGCTCGCCGACATCCTCGAGCGCGAACAGGCGGCGCTCTCGGCCTTCCTGGGCGATTGGCTGCGCGATCCGTCGAATCGCGTGATCTTCACTGGCGCCGGCAGTTCCGGTTTCGTGGCCGAGATGGTCGCCGATCGCATCAATGCGCAATGGCCGGCCGACGTGCGGGCGATCCACACCACCTCGCTGCTGACCCATCCCGACGATTACCTGATGCGCGATCGCCCGACGCTGTTGGTGTCGTTCGGGCGTAGTGGTTCCAGCCCGGAAAGCGTCGCCGCCGTCGACCTGGTGCGCGACACGGTCGCGACTTCGCGTTTCCTCGACATCACCTGCAATGCCGAGGGCGAACTCGCGCGGCGTGGTCGCGACCGCGACGACACGTTCACCCTGCTGATGCCGGACGCGAGTTGCGATCGTGCCTTCGCGATGACCAGCAGTCTCACCTGCATGTTGCTGGCCGCGCTGGCCACCTTCGATGCTGCGCCATGGCCGCAACGCCTCGCGCAACTGCGCAGTGTCGCCGCGCTGGGGCAGGAGGCGTTGGCGCAGTGGGAATACGCCGTGGCGAAACTCGCGGAAAAGCCGCATGCCCGCGTGATCTACCTCGGCAGCGGTCCGCTCGAGGGTTGGTCGCGCGAAGCCGCGCTGAAGTTGCTGGAACTCACCGCCGGGCGCGTGCCGGCATTCGGAAATACGCCGCTGGGATTCCGTCACGGCCCGAAGTCGCTGCTCGATGGCGACACGCTGGTCGTCGTCGTGCGCAGCGGGCAAGCGCTGGCCCGTCGCTACGAACAGGATCTGCTCGACGAATTGCGTCGTGACGGCATTGCCGGCCAAGTGCTGTCGATCGGCCCGCGGGTCGACGGCGAAAACGACGAAGTGACGCTGTCCGTGCCGGACTTGCCGGACGCGTGGTTGGCGCCGCTGTGGCTGACGTTCGCGCAGCGCTATGCCCTGTGGCGTTCGGCGGCGCTCGGCTTCACCCCGGACAATCCCTTCCCCGACGGCACCGTCAATCGCGTCGTCCAGGGCGTGACCATCCACGGCCATGGCTGAGTCCGTCGGCGAGAGCGGCATGCACGTCTGGTACGGCGTCGACGTCGGCGGGACCAAGATCGAGCTCGTCGCCTGCAATGATGCGTTGGAGGTCGTGCATCGCCAGCGTGTAACGACGCCCGCGCAGGACTATTCGGTCTTCCTCGATGCCATCGCGACGCTGGTGGCGAATGCCGATCGCGAGCTCGGGCGCCAGTGCGAGGCCATCGGCATCGGCCTGCCCGGCGTGGTCGATCGCGACACCGGACTCGGTTTCAGCGTCAACATCCCGGCGATCACCGGCAAACCCGTCGTTGCCGATTTGCAGGCGCGCCTGCAGCGCCCGCTGCGCATCGGCAACGACCTGCAGTGCTTCGCCATCTCGGAAGCGAATGGCGGTGCCGCTGCCGGCTATCCGACGATGATCGGCGCCATCCTCGGCACTGGTGCCGGTGGCGGTTATTGCATCGACGGACGACTGGTGTCCGGCCATAACGGCCTCGGCGTCGAATGGGGGCACTGGAGCGTGCCGGCGACGCTGGTCGCCAAATACGGATTGCCGATCCACGTCTGCGCCTGCGGCCTGTCCGGTTGCGTCGAATGCTATGTCTCCGGGACCGGAGTGGCGCGCCTGCATCGCCATCTCGGTGGCGACGCCGGCGATGCCGGCGCAGTGATCGCGGCTGCGCAATCGGGTGACGAGGCGGCAGTGCGCGCGTTGGCGATCCACCTCGACCTACTCGGCCATGCACTGGCCGACGTGATCAAGGCCTTCGACCCGCATGCCATCGTGCTCGGCGGCGGCCTGTCGAAACTGGAATCGCTGTATCGCGATCTGCCCGCGGCGATTGCTTCGCACCTTTTCCGCAACACGACGGTGCCCCCGATCTTGCCGCCGATGTTCGGCGACGCCGGTGGCGCCCGCGGCGCCGCGTTGCTGGCGCGCCAGCATGACGCGACGCATTGAATCCATCCATTGAATCGATCGGAGCCCGACGTGTCCCTTCTGCAAGCCATCATCGATGCGCATCGCGCCGGCGAAGCGGTTGGCATCTGCAGCGTCTGCTGCAGCAATGACCAGGTGTTGCTTGCCGCGATGGATGTCGCCAACGCATACGGCACGCCTCTGCTGGTCGAAGCGACGTCGAACCAGGTCGACCAGTTCGGCGGCTATACCGGCATGACGCCGCCGCAGTTTCGCGACTATCTGCTCGGCCTCGCGCGCGAACATGGTTTTCCGCGCGAACGCCTGATCCTCGGTGGCGACCATCTCGGCCCCAATGCCTGGCAGAAATTGCCGGCCGCGGAAGCGATGGCGCATGCACGGGAATTGATCCGCGCCTATGTCGCTGCCGGTTTCGAGAAGATCCATCTCGATTGCAGCATGGCCTGTGCAGACGATCCGCTGCCGCTGCCCGACGAGATCGTCGCCGAACGTTCGGCTCTGCTCGCGCGCATCGCCGAAACGACGGCGGCCGAACACGGATTGCCGCCGCCGGTCTACGTGATCGGGACCGAAGTGCCGACGCCGGGTGGCGAGGCGTCGCTGGACGCCGGCTTGCAGGTCACGACGCCGCAGGCCGCGGCGAAGACGCTGGAGATCCACCGCCAGGCGTTCTCGGCGCCCGATCTCGCGGCCGCATGGCAGCGCGTGATCGCGATGGTGGTGCAGCCGGGCGTCGACTTCGACCACAGCGACGTCCATCACTATGATCCGGAGGCGGCGCAAGAATTGTCGCGCTTCCTCGAGGCGCAACCGCGCATCGTCTTCGAGGCGCATTCCACCGACTACCAGACGGAAGACGCGCTGCACGCACTGGTGCGCGATCACTTCGCCATCCTCAAGGTCGGCCCGGCCGCGACCTTCGCCTGGCGCGAAGCCTTGTTCGCGCTGGCGGCGATGGAGGATGAGTTGGTGCCGGAAGCCGAACGCTCGAATCTCGTTGCCGTGCTCGACGACGCGATGGTGCGCGATCCGAAACACTGGCGCCAGCACTACCACGGCGATGCCCGCCAACTGCAACTGTTGCGCAAATATGCACTGAGCGATCGCTGCCGCTATTACTGGGGCGATCCCGCGGTGCAGGCGGCGGTCGCTGCGCTCGTCGCCAACCTGCGTCGCCACGCGCCGCCGAAGATGCTGGTCAGCCAGGTCCTGCCGGAGCAGGCGCGCGCGCTGTTCGAGGGCCGCTTGCAGGACGATCCGCTGGCGCTGGCGCGCCACAAGATCGCCGCGCGCCTGGGCGAGTACGCCCGTGCCTGCGCACGCAACCGTGCCGCCGCGCGCGTGGCAGGATAATCTCCGGTCATGTCGTCACCGCCGCCCGCCATGCGCAATACCCGCCGTCGCCGCGAACAGATCCTCCAGTCGCTGGTCGAGCACGGCAGCGTCCACGTCGCCGACCTGGTCGAGCGCTTCGAGGTGTCGTCGGTGACGATCCGCAGCGACCTCACCCACATCGAATCGCAGGGACTGGCGACACGCACCCACGGCGGCGCGACCCTGGTGCGCACGCCGCCGCAGGAACAGGACATCCACGAGAAGGACGTGCTGAACCATCCGGTGAAAGACGCCATCGGCGCGCACGCGGCGCGACTGGTCAAGCCCGGCGACAACATCATCATCGATTCCGGTTCGACCACGATGATGCTGGCGCGCCACCTGCGCGATCATCGCGACCTGATCGTGATGACCAATGGCCTCAACATCGCCTGGGAACTCGCGAATGCGCCCGGCGTGGAATTGCGACTGACCGGCGGGCTGCTGCGCAAGCAGGCGCTGTCGTTGCAGGGCGCGCAGGCCGAGGCCAGCCTCAATTCCTACGGCTTCGACACCCTGTTCCTCGGTGTCGACGGCTTCGACCTGCAATTCGGCCTGACCACCCACGACGAAGCCGAGGCCAACCTCAACCATCGCATGGTCGAGCGCGCGCGCAAGGTCGTGGTGCTGACCGATGCCTCGAAGTTCGGGCGCGTCAGCCTGCATCGCATCGCATTGCTCGACCAGGTGCACATCGTGATCACCGACGCCGGGATCAGCAGCGAATACCGCGAAGGCCTGCAGCGGCTGGGAATCGAAGTGATCGTGGTCGACGCCTGAGCGCGCCGCCGATCAGTCCAGCGACTTCACGAAGACCGCGGCGATCGCTTCCAGTCCGCGCTGGTCTTCCGCGTCGAAACGCGCCGGTTCCGGGCTGTCGAGGTCGAACACGCCGATCAGCGAACCGTCGTCCGCGACCAGCGGCACCACCAGCTCCGAACGCGACGCCGAATCGCAGGCGATGTGGCCGGGGAAGGCGTGCACGTCTTCCACGCGTTGCGTCGTGCGGGTGCGCGCGGCGGCGCCGCACACGCCCTTGTCGAGCGGGATGCGCACGCAGGCCGGCAGGCCCTGGAAGGGGCCGACCACCAGCTCGGTGCCGTCGTAGAGATAGAAGCCGACCCAGTTGAGCGCAGGCAGCGCGTTGTAGACCAGCGCCGACAGGTTCGCGGCATTGGCGATGCGGTCGCGTTCGTCGTGGAGCAGGGCTTCGGCCTGTTCCAGCAGCTGCGCGTACTGTTCCGGCTTGCTGCCGGCGAGGGTGGAGGCAGTGAACATCGGCACAGTTTATCGCGCCCGACTTCTGGCGATAATGAAAGAATGAACGCGCTGCCCCGAAATTGTTATGTGACCGGCACCGATACCGGGATCGGCAAGACGCATGCCTCGGCGTGGCTGCTGCACCAGCTCGCGCTGGAGGGCCGGCGCGTCGTCGGCATGAAGCCGGTCGCCAGCGGCTGCGCGTGGCGCGATGGCGAATGGCGCAGCGAGGACGCCGAGGCGCTGATCGCGGCCGGCAATACCGAAGCGCCGTATGCCGACGTCAATCCGTATGCGCTGGAATTGCCGCTGGCGCCGGAACTGGCCGCGCGCGATGCCGGCGTCGTCATCGATCCGATCAACATACTCACGGCGCACTTTCGTCTTGCCCAACTCGCCGATGGCGTGATCGTCGAAGGCGTCGGCGGCTGGCTGGCGCCATTGATGCCGTCGTTCGAGCAATCGGAACTGGTGCGTTCGCTCAACCTGCCGGTGGTGATGGTGGTCGGCCTGCGCCTCGGCTGCGTGCACCAGGCGCGCGCCACCGCGCGCGCGATCCTCGCCGACGGTTGCGACCTGGTTGGCTGGATCGGCAACAGCATCGATCCGCAGATGTCGCATCGCGACGACAACATCGCCATCCTCGATCGCGTGCTGCCGGTGCCGCGGCTGGCCGTGCTGGAGTGGGAGGGGTGAGCAATGCGATGGCGCATCCGCCGCTCGGGCACCTTCTGCGCGAATGGCGCGGCCTGCGTCGCCTCAGCCAGCTCGATCTCGCACTGGAATCGGGCATCTCCACCCGCCATCTCAGCTACATCGAAACCGGCAAGGCGCAGGCGGGTCGCGGCGTGCTGGCGCGGATCGCCGACGTGCTGGCGATGCCGTTGCGCGAACGCAATGCGCTGATGGTCGCCGCCGGTTACGCGCCGCATTATGCCGAAACCGCGTTCGACGCGCCGGCACTCGACATGATGCGGCGCGCGGTCGGCATGATCATCGCCCACCAGGAGCCGTATCCGGCCTTCGTGCTCGATCGCTACTGGAACGTCCTGCAGGTCAACGACGGCGCCATCCGCATCAACCAGCTGGTGATGTCGGGACGCCAGAGCCGGCACGGCAACATCCTCCATCAGGTGTTCGATCCCGACGACATCCGCGCCTTCATCGTCAACTGGGAAGAGGTCGCGGAAAAATTCATCCGCCATCTCCACCAGGAAATCGCGGCGTCGCCGGGCGATGGCCGCGGACAGGCGTTGCTGGAAGATATCCTGCGCTATCCCGGCGTGCCCAGGGACTGGCGGCATCGCGACGCACTCGGCGCGCCGTCGCCGATCCTGACGATGACCTTCCGCAGCAGTCGCGGCGACCTCGGCTTCTTCGAAACCATCACCACCTTCTCGACACCGCGCAACGTGACGCTGGACGAGATGCGCATTGATTGCGCCTTTCCCGCCGACGACCATACCGCGGCCGTCTGCGCCGAACTCGCCGCACCAAGCGAAGCCTGATCTCCCCGCAAAAAAAAGCCCGGCCGAAGCCGGGCTTTCCACAACCACGAGGTAAAGCTGAAACGGATTACTTGCGACGACCGGCGGTCTTGGCGACCTTCTCGACCTGTTCGGTGGCCTTCTTGGTGGCCTGCTCGAACTGACCCTTGGCGATCTGGCCGATGGTCTCGTTGGTCTTGACGGTGGACTCGTAGGCTTCCTGGCCGGCGACAACCGCGCGCTCGATGTTCTCGCGGGCGATCTGGACGCCGGCCGGGACGACTTCGCGCAGGCCGTTGAGGTCACGGACGTCGAGCAGCTGGTTGAAGTAGGCGAAAGCGGCGCCGGTGCTCTCTTCGAGGGCAGCCAGTTGCAGGCCGAACACGTGCTCGACGTTCTGCAGGGCGAGGCGGTTGATGTGCGCGGCAGTCTCAGCGTACTGGCGCGTGTTCGCGGCGAACTGGTCGTTGAACTGCTGGTACATGGTGATGCTCCGTATGAAATCGGCGGAATGCCGATTTGTGCGTCGCAGCATAGCCCGGATTTTTGTGCAATGCAACAAGAACCGAAAATATTGCTGAACCGTTCAGTTTCAGCCGGTATAGCGGCAGCCCGAGGTGCAGGTCTCGTGGACCACGACCTCGGCCAGCAGGGGGAGCTGCGGCTTCAGGCGGTCCCAGATCCACATCGCCAGGCGTTCGCTGGTCGGGTTGTCGAGGCCGGGGATGTCGTTGAGATAGTGGTGGTCGAGCTGGTCGTACAGCGGCTTGAAGGCGGCCTTGATGTCGGCGAAGTCCATGACCCAGCCGGTGTCCGCGCCGGGTTCGCCGCGGACGCGCAATTCGATGCGGAAACTGTGGCCGTGCAGGCGCGCGCACTTGTGGCCTTCCGGCACGTTGGGCAGGCGGTGCGCGGCCTCGAGGGTGAAGACCTTGAAGATATCCATGGGAGGCGCGGTTCCGTGGGCAACGCCCGGATGGTGGTATGGGTGCTCTCTAACAAGCAGTCCAACCAATTGAGTTAAATGGATTTGTTTCACCTTGCTCGGCCATCATGCCCCCAGAAATGCCCCCAATGCACGAACCGGACGTTGTCGGACGTCTTTGGACTGTGAGGCGAACTTAGAAGCAGAGTAGCTCGTTTGGGCGGCGAATGCCGATTTGATGGTCTATGGAGCGGCAGCCCAGTGACCGCTGGTCTGGCAATCAACACCGAATTTACATCCGATGCGGAGCCCCATCTCCGGCGAGAAGCCGGGATGACTTGCTCCAGGCTTGACTGGCAGATCCACCCCTGCGGCATCCATTGAGAATGGTGGTAACAATTGTCGTCGCTCGCACCACGGTCGCGGCAAAGGAAAACGGGAACGTCCTCCCACCGGCCCCGCCTCCTGAGCTAAGCTGCAATTGGGGTGGGACATTCTGGGCCCGTGGGATTCGACTCAAGTTTCAATGCAAAACACTCGCTTGCTGTTTGAATCGAGATCCCGGTAGACCAGTCTCAGCCCATGAGAACTAAATGAAGTTCGATCGCAAGGTTGGGCACAAAGCTGGGGCGCACGATCGCAATGTCGACTGGATCGGCTGGGCGATCGCGAGCTACATAGCGCATTAAAAGAGGGGCGAGCTTCCGCAAGTGAACAATCAATCCGACGTCACGTTCGAAAAGGTCATCGAAGCAAACGACCTGAAGGCTCTCAACGACTTACTTACCCAAGCCATGAAGCTCCAGCAGCACCAGGCGCTGCTGCGCAACGAGCAATTGGGCCAGGTTGTCGACGCCGTGGTGGAGTTGGCACAGGGCGTATCTAGGACGGACGAGCTTTACGCCGCAGCGGTGTTGGGCCGACTAGCGGCCGTTGCGCGAGGGCGCGAAGCAGATGTCTATTCACGTGCAGGAGAGGCGTTCTCCGGTGAGCCGCCATCTATCGAGGTGCTAGCTGATGGTGATGAGAAGGAATACGCAGCCAGAGTTCTGGCTCATTTGGACGGTGACTGGCTAACGAGTTATTGCGCTCGCGAGGCATTGGCCATTGATACGGCCAATAATGCGCGTAAGGAACTGCTGCGCATTCTGCTGGATCGAGCCGGGAGCTTGGCCGATGGCATCCGCCAGCTGCTTGAGGCGCAAGCCATTATCAAGGCAGTGGAGCCTGTCGACACACGCAGCAAGAGGGTTCGCCGAATCTTTGAAGCTCTTGCAGAAGTGGCTCGCAGTTATGATGGTGACGTTGGTCGAGATCCGGGATCGGCTTTGTCGGCCTGTGCAGAGGCTTTTGTGCGTGGCGCAAATGGCGCTGATGTCGAGACCTTGCAGGCAACTCTAAATGCGGCTCTGGGCATGCTTGTGCGAGTGATCGAACTGCGCTTTTCTCATGCTCTGCACTCAGAGACATACCAGCTCTTGCAGGACGGTAAGAAGATTCTCTCTGCGGGCCCATGGGCACGCTTTATCGAAGCATCGCCCCTGATCCACAAAATTCAGGTCAACCTGCTGGAGGCGGCATTGGTATTGGCCAGGCAAAATCGCACCGATAAGGAGATTCTTAAAGCAATGGAAGCTAGTTGGCCTTCGCCCGCCGACATCACGCGAGCCATAAAAAGGCATTTCAAAGACGCAGTAGATATCGATCCGGAAGTGGCGGACTACTGGCTCAAGCTTGGTCGTGTCTCACAGAGCGAGCGATCTGCCGAACACAAGCTCGGCAATACCGAAGATCAGCAGATCGGGGAGCTACTTATCCAACTTGATGCCAATCGAGACAGTATGGGGAAATTGAATAGCGCCGTTGTCCCAGTGTTGAGGACGTTCGATGCTTATCAGGCGGCCACCGTGCAGCGCGCTGCCATTGGATACGAGAGCATTGCTCAGGTTGCCGAACGGCTGGCACGGATGCGTAAGTTGAGTAAGACCGATCTTCTCGGCAAGACCGTGGACTACAACCCTATCGAGCACGATATGGAAGGCGGACATCGGTCGGGCGTGCGCAAGGTTAGCGTCGTGCGTGACGGAATCCTGAAAGAGTACGGCGGCAAAAAGAAAACTCTGGTCAAGCCCAGAGTCGAGCCCGAGGAATAATTATGGAAATCACCGAAGCAAGGGTCATTCTCGCCAACCTCCGGGAACGCATTGAGATAGGTGGCGACGGAAAGTATCGCCTTCCCGGACTCGTTACTCAGAGAGAGCTCGACGCTCTCGACCATTTCATTTCAGTAGGCGTCGAAGTCCCCGATACTGTGATTTCTTCGCCAGTGCCCGAGCCCATTGCTTTCGTAGCAGCGCAACCGACTTCCGTAGAACCTGAGATCACGCTAGACATCTCTACGCTGGCGCTTCCTGAAGCAGATGCAGGCTACCGGGTATGCCTGGACTTCGGAACTGCAATGTCCAAAGCCACTTACGTCCTGAACGATGTCGAGATGGAGGATATCCAGGTCTTGAAGCTCGGTGTTCCTGGCGATCAGGAGCAAATTGACGAGAACATGCTGGTGTCCTCAGTGTTCATTGACACTGATGGGTTGCTTTGGTTTGGGCAGAAGGCGGTTGAACACTCGCAGACGGCTGCAGAGGGCGATCATGCCCGCATGGACAACATCAAACGGGCGCTGTCCGAGGGCAATCTGGCCGAGGCACTTGATGCCAAGTTCAATCCTACCGAGCTACGTTTGACCTATGAAGATATTGTGCTGGCGTATCTGGCCTTCTTTACATGGACAATTAACTACGCGCTGTTAAACGATAAGGAAGTCGCCAATGTGACGCGCAACTTTCGCCGCCGCTTCGCCATGCCTTGTTTCCCGCGAGCGAATGCCCGCATCGTCGAGGCAAAATTGAAGGTCTTGCTTGGCGAAGCGCAATTACTCTCAGATACGTTCGGGGATAGCATCCACGAGGGACTTCCTATCGATCACTTTATGGCTGCACTTCGACAGCTCCGCGCTGAGAAGCGCATTTACCCATTTATTGAGGGAACCGTGACTGAGCCGCTCGGGGTCGCCGGTTCTCTCCTTAGCTGGCGTAGTGAACACGATTCGCTCGCCCTGGTTGTAGACATTGGCGCGGGCACCAGCGACTTCAGCTTGTACCGCCTTCATGTGACGGAGAACGAAGACGGCTCTTTCAGGTCTGTCGCCGGAGAAGTGAACGGTACTGCCCGAGGCATTACTGAGGCCGGAAATCACTTGGACAAGCTTTTGAAGGGTTACATCCTGAGGAAGGCCGGTATTTCGTCGAGCCACCCCAAGTTCAATAACATTTCTTATCGCTTGGAAAGCAATATTCGAGAGAACAAGGAAACTCTCTTCAATTCACATTCTGTTCTTGTTGTACTTGATGTTGCTAGCGGGGAAACCGTTGAGATTTCACGCGAAGAGTTCATGGCTTTGGACGAAGTGAGGGCCTTCGAGCAATCGCTTCGCGCCACATTGGTGGAAATCATGGAGGACGCCGATCCCGCATGGATCGAATGGGTTCGCACCAATCCGAGCCGCTACCTGACCATCGTGTTGACCGGCGGTGGTGCGACTCTGCCGATGGCAAGGAGGCTGGCTGAGGGTACTGTGACGGCACACGGCATGACTATTCCAGTTGCTGCCGCCAAGCCGTTTCCAGCCTGGCTTGAGAGGGACTATGCCGATCTGGAAGAGGTCTATCCGCGCATTGCCGTCTCTCTCGGCGGTGCGCGGAGAAACATTATTCGTCCTCTTGAACGTCCGCTGACGACTACTGGCAGCGGAGTGGGTGGACACACGTTGGAGCGTTTTGCGGCTAGTGGCATTTAAGCGTGGCCTCCTGGATGCTCGGCTCATCGGAAAGCAATAAATCGTTTCCTCTAGGTAGTTACGACAGGAAAATCGCTCCACCTTGAGCGCCTTTTCATCGTCTCTCTGGTGTATCACGCTGCTCTTGTCTAGGGCGTGCGAGCCAACCAATCTGCATCATTGGGGTTCCGTGTGATTCTCGGTGCTCGGATTCGCGGAGTCCTTCAATGCCCCGACCGCCGGCCGGATACTCCAGTCAAGCAGGTTCTTCAGGTTTGTGACGCCGATTGAAGGTTCAGATTCTCTTACAATGGCCTCGAGCTCTCCGGAAAGCTGTTCGAGCCACTGCAGTTCTGCCTGTAATTGCGGAAGACTTGCAGTGCTTTTGTATCGCCTGGAAAGTGCTTCGCTCACTATACTTTTCTTGCTGTTCGGGACTTCTTCGAGCGCGTGTACGAAATCTTTGACCGCAATGTGAGGGAAAATCGGGACGCAATAATAAATTCCCGCTCCCTTTCCACCAATTGTGATTTGATCATAGAAGGACTCAGGATCATTGATCAAGCAATCTAAGAGTGCTTGAGCCATGAGGGGAAGCTGTTCAGCTCGTTGCGCTTCGATTTGCGATTGCGCGAACGCAACTAGTTCCGCCACTTCAGCACTATCAGGAACGTGAAATCCTAAGCCGCCGTAGGATAGGTCCAATGGTCGTCTAGATGCTGCCGGCAATAGGTTCCGTTGCTTCAGTGAAGCGATCGCGTTTTTTGCTTGACGTACAATTTCTTTTGGTTCTTTATCTATAAGGTTGTATCGATAAAAATTGAGAAACATTGCGGCAAGCTGCAACACGACACCCAGTTCTGTGTATCCGTCGGGTTTATCCCATTGCTTGAGCTCTTCAGCCAAGATCGATTTGAATTCTGAGTCTTCAAGTTGGCGGAAGTGCCAGAGCTTGACCCAGTTCGGCTGAGCGCGGTCAAGAAAGTACACAGATTTTAGCGCGGCATCGTTGATCTCCTCGGGAGAGGCGGAAACATCGACTAATATCTTTCGCCAGATTGCTCCGTCAAAAAGAGGTGCGTTGCCAGCCAAGGCGGGGTACTTCTTTCTAATGGCGGCATATTTTTCAGCGCGATCAAAATAGGCTTCACTAAGTATCTTTTCGATTCCATCGGCTTCGATATCGCCGCTTTTGTACTCAAGGTGACCGATCATGTAGTCCTGAATAAACTGACGTACGAACGCATCGCTTTTCATAAGCTCTGGATCTAGGTTCACCAAGAGCCTGGCGAGGTCCAGCACGCCGTACTTCATCAATCGCAAATTGGGTCGCCCCGAGTCCTCCAGGACCTGCAAGAGATTGTCGATCGAATCTTGCAAGGCCTGATTCGCTACAGGAGCGGTGACCGCTGCGATGAATCCTTCTAACGCCTGTCTGGAGTTGGGGCGCAGTAGAAACGTCTGGCCTATCGTCTTCTCCCGCTTCCGAGCGTAATCTGGGTCTTTGCATGGAAGCTCTGCTTCGTTGGCAACTATGACGACCCGGAATCCCCCATGCTCGACAAGGTTGTTGATATAGGCCAGCGCCTGCGCCGGCTCCATCTCGATCCGTTCCAGATCATCGAAGAACAGAACGCGATCATTGTTGGGCGAACTCCCGAATAGCTTCAGGCTCGGCAGCTCGCCCTTGACGTCGGCATTTAGGGCGTCGTTCAACTCAACGCGTAGGGTGGCTTTAAGGGCATGCTGAAGCACTCGTCCGGTCAAGCGCGCCGCCTTTGAGTTCAAGATCGGGTGGAGTTGGCGAAAAATCTCGCTCTCAATATCCGAAGTTGTCTTCGCACCATAAAGGCTGACGTAGAGGTACTGGTTTTCGTCATCAAAGTGCTCGCGGCAAAATTCTTTTATGAAGAAAGTTTTCCCAGATCCCCATGGGCCGTCGATCATCACGGCATATCCAGGCTCAGGCGTCCTAAGGTAATGCTTGAGATAGCGGGTAATGTGATCGTTCATGGCGTCTCCCCTAGCGTCATCATCCAGCATCTTCCGTCGAATGCAGCTGCCTTTCAATATGTGTCTACAGGGGCCGTGGCACACCCGGTGGTCCTTTATCCCGTGCTCTTAATTGCTACAACAATGCGCAGGTCAGCTCCTCGCCGAAAGCAGCGTGTCGGTCAATGAAAATCCCGACTCTGCGGACTCATCCCCGCCAATAAGTCAGTGTAATCCTCCATCCTCTGGATGATCAGGTGTTGGACACCATCGACCCGTTCCAACCGTGCGTCGATCGCAAGCAATCGTGAGCCAAGCAGCACTCGTCGTTGCCGTTCGGCCACTGCCTGCCAGGCCAGCGCATTGACCATCCCATCCTCGTCCTCCAGCGTGATGAAGGTGACGCCCTTTGCGGTCTCAGGGCGCTGACGCATGGTGACGATCCCAGCAAATCGGACATTTCGTCCATGTGGCAGTTCGGCCAATTCAGAGGAGCGACGGCATCGTCGGGCTCGCAGTTGCGACCGGATCTGGCTCAGCGGGTGCTTACCGAGAGTCGTGCCTACGAGTGCGTAGTCGGCGAGCAAGTCCTCTCCTGCAGTCGGCATCGGAATCGGCTGGCGGTCCTCAGGCGTTTCCGCGATGGTGTCGAAGAGCGGCAAAGAGCGCTCGACGCCAGAGAGTTCCCAGCGCGCCCGGTGGCGATGTCCAGCCAGGCCCTTGAGGGCGCCCGAGTCTGCAAGCAGACCTTGGCTCTTCCGATCGATTCCGGTTCGTCGTGTGAGATCACTGACGTCGAGGAACGGGCGCAATCGACGCGCTTGAGTGATCGCAATAGCAACTGCTTCCGAAAAGCCACGAATCATCCGAAGTCCCATGCGGATCTCGGGTTTTCCGGACATGTCGTTGCGGGGAAATTCCAGTGTGCAATCCCAGTCGCTGTAACGGATGTCGACGGGCAGCACGCGAATCCCGCTACGGCGCGCATGCTGGAGGATCTGATCCGGTGAGTAAAAGCCCATGGGCTGGCTGTTAATCAGGCTTGCCGCAAAAGCAGCAGGTTCGTGGCATTTCAGCCAGCAACTGGCATAGGTGATCAGAGCGAAGCTCGCCGCATGGCTCTCCGGAAACCCGTAGTGTCCGAAGCCCTTGATCTGCTCGAACAGGTGTTCCGCGTATTCGGAGGTGTAGCCCCGGGCAAGCATGCCTGCTTTCAGCCTGTCTCGATGCGGTTCTAGTCCGCCACGGCGTTTCCAGGCCGCCATTGATCGGCGCAATTCGTCAGCCTCACCAGCCGTGAAGCCAGCGGCGTGCATGGCGATTTGCATCACCTGTTCCTGGAACAGCGGAACCCCCAACGTGCGTTCGAAGATGTGTTTCAACTGTGGTGGATAGTCGATCGGCTCCTCGCCACGCTTGCGGCGCAAATAGGGATGCACCATGTCGCCCTGGATTGGACCTGGGCGGACGATCGCGACTTCGATCACCAGTTCATAAAAGTTCTTGGGCTGGGTGCGCGGCAACATTGCCATTTGAGCGCGCGATTCGATCTGGAAGGCACCCAGCGTGTCAGCACGCCCAATCATTGCGTAGGTCGCCGGATCCTCTGCCGGAATGGTTGCAAGAGAAAGGTCGCGACGGCCAGTAGCTCGAAGCAGATCGAGCGTCTTCCGCACGGCGGTCAGCATGCCAAGCGCCAGCACATCGACTTTCATCAGCCCGAGGCTGTCGAGATCATCCTTATCCCACTGGATGACAGTGCGCCCTTCCATCGCCGCGTTCTCGACCGGCACCAAGGTGTGCAGCGGGTGCTCGGAAATCACGAAGCCGCCAGGATGCTGGGAGAGATGGCGAGGCAGTTGCATCAATTCGCGTGTCAAAATAATGACTCGATGCAGCAGCGGCTGCGCAGGATCAAACCCGGCCTCCCGCAGATGGGTGTCATCGGGCTCGCCTTCCCAATGATTCATCGTCCCGGACAGGCTGCTGATCTGATCGGGCGGCAAACCGAGGACACGCGCCACATCGCGGATCGCGCTGCGGCCCCGATACTGGATGGCGACGGCGGTCAAGGCCGCCCGTTCACGGCCATAGCGTTCGAAGATGTACTGGATGACTTCCTCGCGCCGCTCGTGCTCGAAGTCGATGTCAATATCCGGCGGTTCGTTGCGCTCGCGCGACAGGAAACGCTCGAACAGCAGGTTCATGCGCGCCGGATCGACTTCGGTCACGCCCAGCGTAAAACACACCGCCGAATTGGCGGCAGATCCACGTCCCTGGCACAGGATTCCGCGACTGCGGGCGAAGCGCACGATGTCATGGACAGTCAGGAAATAGGATTCGTACTTGAGATCCGCAATCAACGCGAGCTCATGCTCGATCTGTTCCCGCGCCTTGGCGGGGATCCCGCCCGGCCAGCGCCACGGCATGCCTTCCTCGGTGAGATGACGCAACCAAGTGGTCGGCGTGTGACCGTCCGGCACCAGTTCGTGGGGATAGGTGTAGCGCAGTTGCTCAAGCGAGAAGGTGCAACGCTGGGCAATCCGCACGGCCTCAGCCATCCACTGCGGACGATAGAGCTTGGTGAGCGCGATACGCGAGCGCAGGTGTCGCTCGGCATTCTGGAAAAGACGCCAACCCGCTTCGGCGACCGTGCAGTGGTGGCGCACCGCCGTCAGTACGTCCTGCAATGGTCGACGCGCACGCACATGCATGTGAACATCGCCCGCAGCAACGACAGCAAGTCCCTGGCGATCGGCCAAGTCTTCCAGCCAAGCGACGCGCTCGGCCTCACCTGATTCGCGGTGGCGTTCAATCGCCAGCCACAAACGATCTCCGAAGGTCTTTTGCAACCAGGGAAGATGCCGTTCATCGTCGGGTGTTCGTGCAGGCCACAGACAGAACAATCCGGAGGGCACGTCAGCGAAATCCGACGGGAGTGTCAGATAGTCGCCCTTGTCGGCGCGGCGACGGCTGACCGTGATCAGCAGGCACAAGGCTTCATAGGCCGGCTGATCGGCGCAGAGGAGTACCACTTTCGGTCCATCGAGAATCTGGAACTCGGCACCAACTATCAGCGGAACGCCATATTTCTTGGCCGCTTCATGAGCCCGAACAATTCCGGCCAGGGAACACTCATCGGTGATGGCAAGCGCGCTATAGCCGAGCTCCGCAGCTCGGGCGAACAACTCGTCCGCTGTCGATGCCCCACGCTGGAAACTGAAGGCCGATAGGCAATGCAGTTCGGCATACGCAGGCGTGATCACGCGAACCACCCCTGCAGCCACCACTGGCCCGGCATCCTTGGTGTCTGAAATGCCCATGCAAGCTGGCCGTCGCCTGTTCGTACCACGGCGTAATCGCGCAGTACGTCACTGCCATCCCACCATCCTGCTTCAATACGTTCGGGCAACCCGATGGTCTCGATGGTGCCGTGCAGGGGAATCGGTTTTGGCAACAACCACGCGGGACGCTTCGGAAGCGGTGGCGGCGCTTTGGGTGGTGAACCGATATGGCGTGTCGCCCGCTCCGGACGATGATCGGCATGCAACACCACGTCCTGCACCGCACTGTCGCCCAATCGAGCGCGGAGACGCTCGCGCAGCTGCGTCCATGGCACCGCTTGCTGGGGGCGTGTATCGAACAGATCGCGTGACGCCGGAACGAAGGGCGGCAATTGCTCCGCATGTAGCTGCATGCCACGCACACCTGCCGGCAATGCCAGGTGATCGAGACGACTGCGAGCAAGGTCGAACAGGACCGAGCCATCGCGTTCCGGGCTGAGCAGCCCCACGTCCAAGGTGCTGTCGGCATGCCGCTCATGCTCGAAGACCAGGGTGAACCGCTGCACGCCGCCATCGCGACACCCAAGGAATGTTGCGAGATCGGCAGTCAGCCGCCGTAGCGGAAACAGCAATGCCTGGCTCGATTCGACTTCGTATTCGAACTCGATCCGCGACTCGAAACGATCCGGTGGCTGGAACAGCGGCAATGGTGCGACCTCACTCGCGCGCAATGCATCGAGGTGAGCCAGCACCGTTGGTGGGAATCGGCGCGTGATGCTCTCTCGCGGCAACGCGAACACCTGACGCAGCTTGCGCAGACCCGAACGGCTCAAGGTCGTCACGGCTTCCGAAGGCAGACCGCTTTTCTCGATCGGGACATGTCCCAGCGCCTGAACCAGCAATCCTTCATCGACACCCAGTTCGGCATGGATTCGTGCCAGCACCCATGCGGCATGCGGATTGGGCGCTGCCACGAGCCTGTGCCGAAAGCCCATGGCGTCGAGTTCCGATGACAGCCGGCGACTCAGGTCGGGCCACTCACCGAACAAGGCACGGCTGCCGGCGATCTCCAGCACGATCGCATGCGGCAACGCCAGGCTGACCTGCGAACTGAAGCTGTAAGCCCAAGTCGCCAGCATCGTGCGCGCCGACGACTCACACAGCGGTTCATAGGCGTGGATATGGAAGTCACGCGTGAGCAGTTGCGCCGCCGTTAGCGGCATGCCCGGTTGCAGCCCTTCCGCGCGTGCAGCTTGATTGATCGCATGCAAAACGCGTCGTTGCATGGGCCCGGAGACGAGGACATGCGCAGCTTCAGGGTCCGTCTGTTGCCTGAGGACGGCATCGATTGCCAAGTGCGGCAGAAGAACGCAGGCCCAGCGCATGTCGATTCACGATGCGAGTCGGATGGGGTGCGGAGGCGCCAAGCCACCGCGGCACTTCAACACGCGAACCTGGCCCGATGCTTCCACCTGCACGCGCAGGGCAGCCGGAGACGGGTTGCGGGCATGCTTGGCATCGCGGAAGGCGAAGCCGAGGCACTGTCCGGTTTCAGCAGCGACTTGCAGGCGACGCAGAGCGCGATCATCTGCCTTGGTGGGCCAGCAGAGCACCCCAGCGCACGCGGCCGATCGCAGGCATTGCTCGGTCGCCCACAAGGCATCACGCGGACTGGCATGAACGACCTGCAGTTGGGACAGCACGACTCCAGCGCTTGCCCATCCCGGTGCATGTACTCGGTAAGGCGGCGCAATCAGTAGGACGCGCTCGCCTGCCTGTGTGAGGCGAGCCAGCGTCGGAAAGACTAAGCCGAGTTCACCGACGCCGTCAGCTGGCATCAGTACCTCACTCAACGCATGTGCTGACCACCCCCCGAAGGGGAGCTGGGCATCCAGTCCCGCATGCCCGGTCGGATGGGCGGCACCTCGGGGTGCGGGTGCGACCGCACCGCGCCAGACCCGGCGGGCATCCAGAAGGCTGTCGAGGGCCAATGCAGCGCCCATCACGGGCCTCCCGACAAGGGCGGTGAAGCGACTGTAAGAGATGACAGGTGTGACATGGCGGGCAGTCTCGAAGGCAGCAGGCGCACAGCCTGAGACGACCCAGCTTACGCTGATTTAGTAGCAATACTAAAAATCGAGACAGGGCCAGAACTTGGGAGCGGAACCTCAAGTTCGAGCGGCACGGTTACTAATGACCTGGTCGGCATGAGCCAATGTCAGAAATCTCCGATTGCCAAAAATGTGTCAGCCGTCATATTTTGTTGAAATGAACCTCGGAGCCCGCAATGACCGCGTTTCGTCTCCCGGCAGCTTCTCTGCTGCTCATCTTCCTTTCCGCCTGTAGTGCCCAGACCATGCAGCCACACTTCGAACGCAACCCTCATCCGACAAACGCCTACAGGCTGCGCGTGGTCTTCAAGAACCCACCGGGACCTTTGATCCCGGACGAAGCCACGGCCGTTTATCGAATCGAGAATTTGCCCTGCGCCGCCGTCGAGGAACATCCTACCCACGCGAATCAGCCAGTGGCTGATATCCCGATGACGGTCAAGAAAACTGCAGAGAACACGTACGAGGGTGTCTTCTACGCCGATGGGATTGAAGACAAGGATTACTACGGCAAGGGCATCTGCCATTGGCGAATTGAATCTCCCGTGTTGTCTTTCAAGGCAAGTGGAAAGCCTGAAGAAACAAATTTTGTCGTGACCTTTTCTAAGGACGAAGTACGCGATGGACTTCGCACGACGATCTATTACGCGCGGATGGGATACCCGCGCAACGCGGAGATGGACGCCTACAACGATCATGGAACCCAGGATCGCGCCCAATACAAGCTGAAAGACGATGAAGTCTTTGAGGCCGATGTCACCCTGGATAAGGTGTCGCCGTGAGCAGGCCGCAGTCGACGCAGGACAATGCAAATCTGGCTCAGGACGCATACGCCGATCGGCGCCCCAATCCGCTTGATCCCGACGTCAATCTGGATGGCGTGAAATACCGGGTTTTGGAGCACTTCGATCGCAAAAGCGGTTATCAAGGAACAATTTATCAGCGCGTAGATACCGGTCAAATCATCGTCGCGCACCGGGGTACGGAAGGAGCCCGCGATGGGTTGACAGACGCGGGAATGGTCACCAACCGCGTGAATGATCAGCTGAAGGATGCCTACGCTTTAACGGAAAAGGCTTTGATTTACGCGCACGGGACAGAGCTCAGGACTCATCAAAAGGTCGAGGTTACGACGGTTGGACATTCCCTCGGCGGGACGCTTGCCCAAGCAACAGCTTACAAGTACGGCCTCAAGGGCGAGGCCTTCAATCCGTATGGTGCAGCAAATCTTGGTCTAGGCATTCCCGCTGGCGGGCACGACTTCCACAACTATGTGATGGCAACAGATGCCGTCAGTTCAGGAGCGCGACACTTTGGAGATGTCACGGTCTACGCAAAGCCTGACGATATCCAGCGCCTTCGGAACTTCGGATACGAAAATCGCGAAGGCGGCATCATGACCCATGGTGGTGTGCTTGGCCTTGCCGCAAAGTCCATGGGGGCGCACAGCATCAGCAATTTCTCAAATATCGATGACAAGGGGCAGCACCACGCTACGGTGCTAAACCCAGAATGTCGAGAACTTGCGCAGCAGAATTCGATTGCGATTCGACACTATCGAGACGATGTCTATACGGCGCGCAGCGCCTTGCACCTTGGGCTCGACGGCAATCCCGTTGAAAAGATCAAAGGCGCCATCGAAGACATCAGGAATGGTGCGAAACCGGATACGCCGCCACGCCTGATGTTGAACGAGAACGATCGACCCATCTTCGACCGGATCCGCAGTGGTGTTCCGGAACAGGTCACCGACCAACAGGTATTACAAGCGACGGCAGACTTGCGTACCGCAGGACTCACGAACGCCTCGAGTATCGACAAAATGGTTATGCATAACGGAGCCATCTTCGTCACCACGGACCATACTGCTGGATACGCACATAGCAAGACCGATGTGAGTGGGCCAGCCCAGGATCCGACGCAGTCCATTGATCAAATCAATCAAGTGAATCAGCAGCAGGTACAACAGAACATGGCGTTCCAGCAACAGCAACAACAGGCCCAGGCTCAGTCGATGTCTCTCGGCTAACCGATGAACAAAGGAAGGCAGGAAACGAGAGCCGGATTGATCGAATTCTGAGGGCGCAGACCCCAGGAGATACACTCGGCCCATGGATACTTTCCCAACGCCCGACCCAACCAATCCGAAGCACGCTGCGGGGCTGGAACAGCTGCTGGACCGATACGGCGGCAACCTCAACGTCAATATCCCCTTTACGGCTGCGCGCCACTGGCAGGCCGCAAGCAAAGGGGAACCCGGAAACATTGACATCCTCGTGTCAACAGTGGGCAATGGGATTGAGGCAATTGCCAATACGCTGAATCTAGAAAATGGCCGTCAGGTCATCCACTCGTGGTTTACCGATGAGGGAATGGGCGGTGATTTTTGCTTCATCTATGACGTCAATATCTCGCCCGAAAAATCCGAAGTCTTGGTCTTGGGCCCGATTCCTCGCACTGAATTTTTGACCTTCTTTCCAGACTTGGCCGCCAAGGAGAGAAACTAATCGTTGGCGTGTAAGTCAAGCAGCCAAGCGATGGAGGTAATACGGGTGCTGCTTGTCATCGAAGATGTCGTACAGAGCCTGCAGATTGTTCGGGTCCGGATTCAACCAAGCATCAATGTGCTCTGGCTTGATATTGATGATCGTTCGGTCATGGCCAACGGCGGCAACTTCAGGCTCAGGCTCATCCGTGATGGCTGCGAACGACAGTAAATCAGGCTCGATGCCTTTCGGGTCCGTCCAGCGTGACCACAGACATGCGACGTACATGGGTTCGCCATCGCGTGGCGTAAATTCAAGAACCTTGTTGGTGCCGTCTTCTGCTTCGACATTCTCGAAAAAGGTCGTGACGACCATCAAGGCGTGGGTGTATCCAAAGAGATCCTTCCAGAATCCCTCGAGACTGTTTCGACGAGCGTTGTAGGTGCCCGGGTACTTCTTGTCGAAAAAAGCGGGCTTGCCAGCTGGGCGGCAACCGTATCGCATTGGCGTGACGACACGCTTTCCATTCTCCGAGGTCATGACCGTGCTGTACCACCCTGGGAAGAATCGGGAATCCTTGGGTTCCAATGTCTTGCGTTTGAGGTCCTCCAGATTGCGCGATGCAGCCTTGATCTTGTTTGCAGCGATACGTTGATCGTCCAGCGCCTTTTTGGTTTCCTTGAGCTTGAGTGAAGCGACCGCCTTATTCAGGCGCGTCTTCTGGCTGAAGAGCTCAGTTTCGAGTGCAGATCTGCGCTTCGCCTGAATCGCCTCAATGTACCCCTTTATCTCGCGCTCGGCGTCAGTCTTTGGATGCATGAAGGCAGCTTCCATCGCCTTGGGCACGCGGTAGGGAGTCCCATTCTTCTCCCAGTCCCAGAACAGGCGGATGAACTCCTTGATACCAATCTCAGCTCCCAGTCTACGGCTGTAGTCCTGGTATTCCTGCCAAGCCATTGCGGAGTAGCACATAGGGCCTCCTAGGATCACCACGAATACTAGCTCAGCGCGCGCTTCTATCGAGATTTGCCAGAATGCTACGGCAGAGGCAGGGGTGAGACCACTTGATTGACGTAAAGAACGCCTGTAAGAATTCGAAAACATGTATGGGGGGAATGGGAATGAGTCGAATTGCGTTGGCAGCTATGGCTGTCACAGTTTTTGCCGCGCCGATGTCTGGTTCTGCACAAGACAAGAGGCAATTGCAAAAGCAGTGGGAAGAAAGTGCGGCCAAGCTACGTGCCGCAGGTGAGCCAATGGATCGCTGCTCACTGGGAGGGACGGTGGCTGTAGGGCCCACGGTGATTCGGGCTACTGGGACGTCTGCGCTAAAACCCGGCGACAAGCTGCTCGTGTTGAATGGAAAACCTGTTGCCGGAAAAACACCCGAGGAAGTCATCGGGATTTTGCGTCAAATAGCGCCCGCCACGGTGATGCCAACGACAGTTGAGCGAAATGGCCATCCAGTGGAGTTATCGGTGGCGTGCAGTAACGCGCGGCAGGTAACGGAGCCGATGCTAAACGCATTGGACTTCGCAGCGCGCGGAAAGTTTGATGAGTGCGTTGAGACCATTTCAAAAATGCAATATGTCGACACTGCCACTGCTGCAATGAAGGTGCAATGCGCCACGTTGTCCCGCAACTCA
The DNA here is from genome assembly GCA_030151365.1 of Lysobacter sp. GTDB lineage: Bacteria > Pseudomonadota > Gammaproteobacteria > Xanthomonadales > Xanthomonadaceae > Solilutibacter. The sequence goes on from JASLDW010000058.1 coordinate 46,411, forward strand.
GGCAGATACAACATGGATGAATTGGGTGCCGGCGTCTTGGAAATGGCGATTGAAGACGCGACATATGTGCCAGGATTTCGCACGCAATTGGTTCAACAACTTCACGCCTCCGAGGGACAGATCACGAGGGGCCTTGGCGCTGCAAAATACCAGTCGATGGTTGATGCAACTAAGAGATGGCCGGGTGGCGAAACGCTTTATGCAAGCGCAGCTCCAGATTGGGCACTCTTTCGCCGAAATGCGGAAAGCGAACTTCGCGGTCGTCTGATAGATCCGGATTCGGCCCATATTCAATGGCCTTATGGATTTACCATGGGCACATGGAAGCCATTTTTGGCGAAGGCAATCGAGGGATATTGGACCTGCGGCCTAATCAATGCCAGGAATCGCATGGGGGGCTATACAGGAGCCACGGCATTCGTTGTCGTTTTGGATCCCAGTGGATACGTCAAGTATTCAGAAATTGGAAACGGAAAGGATTTCGATATTCTAACTGCAAGCTGTAACAAGTCCGCGAAAATGCTGCCGCCAGCTCCCGCCGAACTGCTGGCGACGCCATCAAGTTCGAGCAAAGGTGGCGTCGAGTCGCTGGCAGACGAAATCAAGAAATTGGTCGACCTGAAAAATTCCGGGGCTCTAACCGAGGCAGAATTCCAAGCAGCAAAAGCGAAGCTTCTCAATGACGCTCCTCGCTAATTCTGCTCGTTAATTCAGATGCCCTGACTCAGGAAACACGACCAAATACGGTAGAAATACCCAAGCAAAATCAATTCAAACCTATAACACCCAAGTGAAGACGGTGGATTCCGTTTTTGCGTCCTGGCATTCCGCATTGAAATGCCTGACAGGATGGGTGGAAGTGAGTAGAGGCAAACTCGAGGCTGTTTATTGCGTTCTTGTCGTGGCAGCAGCGGTGGTCATTGGCATCGTTCGATGTGCCACCTGCGACCGCTCCAATATCCCCTGAAATTAATTTCCACAGGCATAACGACACAAGGCCCGGCATTGCGCCCGGGCCTTGTGTCGTTATGCCATCTACAAGAGGAAACATCATGCATCTCGTCGAAACGATGGCATACGCCGGTGAACGCCCATGGCACGGCTTGGGTAACAGGCTCGCTCCCCAACAACCGATCGATGTCTGGAAGCAACAAGCCGGAATGGACTGGCAGATCGAGGAATCCGAGGTCCGCTACATTACGGGCGGCGGCAACCTTGGAGTGATCAACGCCTTTCCGCAGCAGAAGGTCCTGTATCGGTCCGATACCAAAGCGCCGCTGTCGGTGGTCTCCAAACGCTTCCAAGTCGTCCAGCCAGGCGAAATCCTCGAGTTTTACCGCGACCTGACTGAGAACAGCGGCTTCGAGCTGGAGACGGCTGGTGTGTTACGCGAGGGGCGCAAGTTTTGGGCGCTGGCGCGCACTGGCCAAAGCACCACGCTGAAGGGAAGGGACAAGGTGGATGGGTATCTGTTACTGGCAACTGCCTGTGATGGCACCCTGGCGACGACGGCCCAGTTCACTTCTGTTCGCGTGGTGTGCAACAACACGTTGGCAATTGCCCTTGGCAGCTCCAGCCACGCTGTGAAGGTGCCCCATCGAAGCCAGTTCGACCCGGATGTCGTCAAGCGCCAATTGGGGATCACGGTGTCTTCTTGGGATGCATTTGTGGCCCGCATGAAGGCACTGTGCGAGCGCCCGGTTAATCCGGACACGGTAGACGGATTGCTGCGTCGAGTGCTCACGTACTCGGGCGCTGAAGGCAAGCCGACCGTGATCAACGAGCAGGCATTAGCCAACGTACGGTCCTTGTACGAAGGCGGTGGCCGAGGCGCAATGATGGCTTCGAGCCGCGGAACAGCTTGGGGTCTCCTCAACAGCGTGACCGAGTATGTCGATCACCATCGCCGGGCGAGGAGCGACGACAACCGTCGCGATGCGGCTTGGTTCGGCGAGGGCGCCCGCATCAAGCAGCGGGCTTGGGACGAAGCGATGAAGCTGGTCGCGTGAGGTGGGAACATGGGACTTGAGATGTTTCTCGAGGCTAGGCGTCCCATATCGTCGATTGATCTCCGGGACGAGCCGAAGCGTCGTGCCATTGGTGCGGCCATTGGCTTTACACCGCCCAAGGACAAGCCCGGGGGTAGCCCGTCTCTGATGGAAGTGACGGGCGTGGTGGTCGCCATCGGGCACTGGTATGCGTTCTGGCCATTGCACAACTGGTTTATCAATCAGATCCAGGAGGGACATGACGATGGCCGCCCGACACTTGTTTCTCCCGAAGTGCTGGAGGCGTTGGAAGATATTCTGGACGAGGTCGACGACGATCCGGATGTCGCAGGCAACTACTTCCAGGATGTCGAAGTCGAAGAAGTGAAGATTGACCCGATGGAACTGGATTTCACGCTTCGGGTGATGGTCCAGGCAAGGAAGCTCCAGTCCCAAGGATGGGACATCTATTACCGAGGCGATTGGTAGAACGAGATTGCCCGGGGCGCGCCCCTTGAAGCCCAACGCTTCAAGGGGCTTTCTTGCTTTTGATGGGCTTGATCGCTTGCAGGGCTGTCTTCACGGCGTTCGCACCATCAGGTGCTTGAAGAGCCTGTGCCAACGAGTCCAATAATTGCGGGGCGCCGGCGAGCTGGTCGATTAGCTGTGCCAGCCGCGCTTGCCCGTCGTCACTGGCTTTTGATAACGCGAGGATGGCGTCGGCCATTGCCGCGTTGTCTGCCAAGAGGTAGGCCACGGGGACTTCCAACTTCTCGGCGATGACATTCAGATTGTCGAAGCCAATGGCCGTGACCTTGTTCTCATACCGATTGATCCGAGACGAGCCCTTCTCCTTGCCCAGGCCCATACGGTCACCCAGCGCGCGCTGGCTCAGACCCCGCATCGTGCGGGCCTGAATGAGACGTGCAGCAAATAACGCGCGGGCGTGGGAGTCCGGCACCAAAAACCATGGGTCGACCTGTTGACCGAATCATCGGGGAGCCTCTAGCATTCGAATAGACTCTATCCCTGAGATAGAGGGGTGCCAAGGGGCTAGGGGTTTAGACGGCGCAAGTCGCAAGCAATGGATGCACATGAATTACCACGACATTTTGGGGATTCGGCCCAATGCCGGGTCGGAAGAAATCGAGCTCGCGTACAAGGGACGTCGCTCGCAGTACCACCCGGATCGCTACGTCAATGCAGATGCGGAAACACAGGCTTGGGCTACGGCGAAAATGCAGGAGCTCAATGAGGCCTATGCCAACCTGACAGATGCAAGTGCGCGTACTACACACAATCGCCGGGCGGGGCCAGCTGCACAGGCCACGAACGACGAGACACCACGAGGTGGTCCGCCGCCACTGCCACCACAAGCTACGCAACGGCCTGCAACTCCGTCCACAGACGGCCTCGCCGAATACCTTTTTCGCAAGGTGGATGGCGGCCTGGCTTGGAGCAAAGTGTTTGTCGCCCCACGGATTCCGCTGAAGAAAATCAGCGGGGCGTTGAGTACCTATGCCAGCGGTGTGGCTCCCTCGGAGATTCTGGTGTTGCTAGACAACACCGTATTCGGGAGCGCGAAGGATGGGGTCATCATCACCTCTCGTGAGATTCGCATTCGCGAAAACGCGCTGGCACCGACCACAACACTCAAACTGGAGAAAATCGGGAAACTCCAATGGGAGCGACAGCGCCTGTACGCGGACGGGCGAGAAGTTGCCCATCTTCAGATCCCGGAAGAGGGTCCCACGGCATTCGTCATCGAGCAGGTGAACGACTTTCTGGCGTCGCGCCGACACGACAGCGAAACTCGTGCAGACGTACCGCCACCAAGTGGCGGACGGATGACGTCGTCGGATGCGCTTTCCCGGATCCATGCGCAAGCATTGGCTGGCCTACGCCATGAACTGGAGGGCGATGACAGGATCGGTCTCGTTGACCTGATCGACCGCCAAGTGCGCTACATGTTCAGGCTGCCGCCATTGCTGGATGTGACGTTGAAAGCGCCGGGACGAGTGGGGGCAAATGCGACCCCAGCCAATACGGTCGAGGTCATCTCCACCATGTTTGCAATTGTGCATTGCTACGTCTTGTCCAAACAGACGAAGGCGAGCAGAGCATCGTTTGGGAGCGATTACAGCAGTCTCTTCGGGTTCTGTTTTCTTTATCAGGACAAATTCAGGGAAAGCTTCCGAGATGTGCTGGGTAGAAAACCGGAGCTCGACGAAGAGTCGCTAATGGCGGTGACGGGGATGTTCATGGGAAGTGACGAAGTCGCAGACATGGGCTTGAAGACTCCGGGCGAACAGGACGTGCTCTCAATGCTTGAGACGTCCGGCATCAACGAGGTAACCGGGCGCGAAGTCATCGCGGAGTTCGAGCGACAGACAAATATCTGGCTCGGGAGAGCAGTCGTTCAGGCCTTCTCGTCAAGGTGATCGACGCAATAGCAAAGCATCAATTCAAACCAATATCGGGGTAGCAGTGAAGAAGTTCATCGGAATCTATTTGGTCATCGCTGTCGTCGTCGGCATCTATCTGGATATCTGGGGGATGTTTGCCTATCGCGGGTTTGCCTACAACCTTGGCCGTGCCTTGTTTTGGCCGGTGCTCATGTTCTCGTCGCTCAAGGGAATCGTTATGGGGGTCATCCTGATCGCCATCATGGTCTGGCTGTCGTCATCGAGGAAAAGCTGATGAAACCAAGATTGATTTGGGGTCTTTTCTCAATCCTTGTGCCTCTGGCATTGTCCTCATGTGGGATCAAGGAGGGCAAGCCCAGAAGCGAATTCATGCAAGGCTGCATGAGCGATGGAACGTCGGAAGTGATGTGCAAGTGCACCTGGGACCAGCTCAAAGACCGCTACGGAATCGACCGACTCGTGGGCATGAATGACACGGGAATTGTGCCCCCGGACTTTCTCCAGGCTGCGATTGAAAGCAAACGATCCTGCGCGATCTCAATCGGCCATCTGTCGGCAGAGGAAGTGTTGGGGGCCTCGAAGCCCGCCAGCGCTCAGGCAAGTCAGGCTGCGGGTGACGCTTCTCAGAATCCGCAATTGACACCTGCACAGCAGGCTGAAATGGAGGCCGGGAAACGTGGATATCGGGAACTGGTTCAAGGCCAGCCTGCACCTGAGTCTCGGGAAGGTACTTCCACTGCTCAGCCACCTTATAACCCCTATGACATCAATGCCGAAAACGCTTGGAAAGCGCAGCACCAGGTAACGACAAGCGACGACCTGGAGCTGACGCAGTATGCCTACTCGGTGAGCGCGCCGCACAATTGTTCAAATATCAACAGTGGTGCTCCAATCGAATGCTCAAAAGTGGTCGCGCTAGTCCCAATGCTTAGTCCGGAACAGGTCAAGGAGCGTTGGTGTGAAAATGGTGTCTGCATGGCCAAGAACGAATGCAAGCACATCGTCGGCGCCGATCCGATCTACCTCAATCCGGAAAAATATGGAATCTCGGATTGGGGCGCGTATCACGACACGAACTACAAGAAGCATAGCGATCGGACGGTGTGTCACCAATAGCTCGCAAAAAAGAACTGTCGGATACACCACCCAACGCGAAGGATCGACACACACTGTGAAGGAACACAAAGCCCGGCCGAAAGGCCGGGCTTTTCTTTTGGAGGGAAGGATGAAGAAGCAAGCAGCACTGCGGCTGGTCAGCACGAAGTCGCTTGACCGCGCGCAATGGTCGGAGGTACGCAGGGGCGGGATAGGCAGCTCGGATGCTGCGGCTGCAGTTGGCCTCAACCCCTACCAAAGCCAGCCCGAACTGTGGATGGAGAAAACGGGGCGCGCGGAGCCGGCGTCGAATGATCCTGATATGGATTCGCCGATGTACTGGGGCACTTTACTGGAACCCTTTGTCGCATCGGCCTATGCCCAGAAGACAGGAAACCGGGTGCGGCGTGTCAATGCCGTCCTCCAGCATCCGACGTTCCCGTACATGCTGGCCAACATTGACCGTGAAGTTGTCGGCAATCGCGACGTCCAGGTTCTGGAGTGCAAGACGGCCGGCGAGTTCGGTTCACGCCTCTGGCGCAACGGCGTCCCGGAATACGTCGAGATCCAGGTCCAGCACCAATTGGCAGTGACTGGGCAAGAGGCCGCTGATGTCGCGGTGCTCCTGTGTGGTCAAAAGCTGGAAATCTTTCGGATCCATCGCGACGAAGAAGTGATCGCCAAGCTTGCGGTGCTGGAAGCGCGGTTCTGGGACTACGTAGAACGTGATGTGGCCCCGCCTGCCGATGGCTCGGAATCGGCAGATCGCGCATTGAGGTTGTTGTTCCCAGGTGGTGGCACGACCCTGGACTTCTCCGAGAACCGTCAGCTCTCCCAGGCTTTTGCCGATCTCGTGGCGCTCAAGGATGAAGTGGAATCGAAGCGCCGTGAGGCCGAACGCCTCAAACAGTCGCTTCAGCAGGCCATGGGCGATGCCTCGCGCGCTGTCTTCGCGACGGGTGAGGTGACGTTCAAGCGATCGAAGGATGGCATCCAGCTCGATGCGAAGCGCCTGACCCAGGAACACCCCGCGCTGGTCGCGCGTTACACCGTGGCTCGCCCTGGATCGCGTCGGTTCGTGATCGTTGGCGAAGCCGCCTGACTCTCGGAGACTCCCATGTTGAAAGGTTTGGCAATTACCCCGCCCGTGATCGGGCGGATCTCGATTGGCCGCGTCGTTGAACGCAACGGCAAGCGGCTCCCGGAAAAGGATGACCAGTTTTCCCTGACCACCCAGGTTCAAAATCGGGAGGGATGGGTACTGCACCCCATGGATGGGGATCTCCGCCGGGAGGCGGGTGGCAAACTGCGATCGATCCCGGTGCGGTTGCTGTTCAACGATCCGGATCTCAACCTGCGGGCTAGCTACACCCTGTTCGACCGCACAACGGGCCGACCGGCCTGTGTCGGCAATGGCGAGACCTGCAGGCGTTCGGTCAATGCCGGCGTCGAAACTCTTCCATGCGTCGGAGCGGATGCCTGCCAGTTTGCCGAAGGCCAATGCAAGGCCTATGGCCGCTTCAACGTGGTAATCGGCGATGGGGACGAAGATGCCCTCGGCACCTTCGTGCTGCGGACGACGTCGTTCAACACCATCCGAACGCTATCGGCACGGCTGCAGTACTTCAAGGCGGTGTCCGGGGATCGGTTGGCCTGCATGCCATTGGAGCTCAAGCTGCGCGGCAAGTCCACGACCATGAGCTATCGGGCGGCAATCTACTACGTCGACCTGGTCGTGCGTCCCGGCATGACGGTGGAGCAAGCAGTCACCCACGCCCGAGAACTGGATGAGCAGAGAAAGGCCAGTGGGTTCGACCAGGCGGCTCTGGATGAGGCGGCGCGCCAAGGGTTCGCCAACGGGGCATTCGAAGAACTGGAAGAAGACGTTCCGGCGGTGGTCGAGGAGTTCTTCCCGGACAAAGAGGCGGATCTATCGGCGAAAGCCGACACGGCGGGCGTCAAGGCCTTGAGTGGACGCCTGCAGGAAAAGGTCGCCCAGCAGGGCTAAACACGAAAACAGAGAGGGGAACAACAATGTTTCGGGTAATCGGTGGAGGAGTGGTTTGCGGGCTTGCGTTGTATGGGCTGGTCAAGCTCGTGGATAAGCAAATTCAGCTTTACAAGGCGCTGCAGGATAAAAAAACAACGCCCGGTTGAATTGGAGGGCCAATGACATGCCGAGACCAATGTCAGGTACGTTGGATGAACTGCGGAGTCAGCTGTCAATCGCGCTTATCAGGAGCTTGATGTTGCGCGTTGAGATCAACAACGCATCGATGGCTGCCAAGTGGGATCGACAAGGCACGGGCAGCGCCCGATGGTTTGAAAGGGCGTTGATGTGGCGGCAGGGGCTATCGGCCGAAGGTCAATTCAGGGAGCTCAAGACGTACGTAAGCGAATACGTCTCGGATCTGAAGCCAAGGCTTTCCGAAGCGAACACTTATCTGACGCAACTCGGGTTGAAGCGCGTCATGGCGGGCGGAGATTTTGGATTGTCGCACTGTTCGCTGAGTCGGAGCGCGAGCGGTGACAGCCAGGCCCAGAGCCTGGAGCAGGCATACCTGCGGCTGCTCGATTGCCTCGACGCGATTGACAACGAGTGCGAGCTGGCGATCCGGCGATTGGCCGGCTCGAAGGGAGGAGATCACGACAGTGAGGTTCTGCCTGCCTAGAAGCGTGACACGACCGGCGGTGCACACCAGCTGTACTTACCTGACGCAGGGGGCGCGGAAGCGCCCCTCTTCGTGTTTCAACACAACACAGACAGGGCAGACAAATGATCACATCGAAAGACACTGCGCTCTACGTCCGGGATCCAGGTAGGCGCTACAGGATGGCCACGCCTGACCAGGTCATCGAAGCCGCACGTTCTATTGCCGGCGATCGAACTAAGAGAGGGACAGCCTTTGGGAATCCAACCGTCGCCCGGGACTTCTTCCTGGACAAGATGGCGGCCCTCGAACGAGAGGTATTCGCCGTCGCCTTTCTCGACACCAGACATCGACTCATTGCGTACGAAGAACTCTTCTTCGGTTCCATCGATGGTGCGGAAGTCCATCCGCGCGTGGTCGTGCGCCAAGCGATGCTGCACAACGCGGCTGCGACGATCGTGGCCCATAACCACCCTTCAGGTGTCGTGGAGCCATCGGCTGCCGACCGGGCATTGACAGTGCGCTTGAAGCAGGCGCTCGCCTTGGTTGAAGTCAGGCTTCTGGACCACGTGGTGGTCGGCGGACACCAGACGCTCTCGATGGCAGAGCGCGGGTGCGTATAGGGTAGGCTTGGCCGAGGCGACGTTGGTCGCCCCGGCCTCTCTTTTTTTTGGCTAGATGCACTGTCCGATGTACCCGTAAGGCATCGAAGGTCCAATCTGCGGGGGTGTCGAGACGCCGGGGCTGCCAGTGCCGTGGAAGAACGGCGGCAGAAACACGATGTTCCGGTCCTCCATGACATAGAGCAGGCCGGAGGCCGCAAAGTGTTCGATTAGAAACTCGAACTTGTGCCGCGTCAGGCCTGACACCTGCCGAGCCTTCCGCATCGGGAGTTGCGCGCAACGCATCTGGCCAAGATAGGACAGGAGAAACTGGTGCGCGGCGCGTGCTTCTTCGATACGACGGTCAACGACCTTGGATTTCGGTCGAGTTGCAAACTCGAGCATTTTCCGGACCTTGTAAGACTCGCAGAGGGTCCATTCGACGACTTGCCATGCCAATTCAAGGGTCTGCGCCGGGATCGGTGGAAACGGGTCGTCCATGTCGCCGCCAGTAAGCAGACGATCAATGGCCGTCATGAGGGCATGAATAGCCGACGCGAATCGCCACGCCTTCTCTGCAACGCGTGGCGCCGGTTCATTGCGGAAGCGGGCATCCGCACGCGACTGAATCTGGTCCCACAGCGTCGGCCCCGCAGCGTCGAACGGCAGGATCTCCCGCGAGTAGTTCCCGGCATGCCTGCGACGCTGGCCGCGCATGAGCAGCGCCAGTTCGGCTTCCTGCAGGAGCGTCAGGGCCGGTGTCGGAATTTCCATGGCACGGCGGAAGGAGGAGGCCTCAGCCACCGCAAACACCATCCGATCATGGAGGCCGATCGTGTATTCCGATGCGCCGCGACGGCGCAGGTGATCCAGATAGACGTCACGCTGGGCCATCAGGCAAATCGCCAAAGTGGGGTTCAACGCCAGCAGGCGTCGCCTGGACGCAAGGCGCTTGCTCATCTTGCCGGGTGAATCAAAGAACTGATTCAGGCGGCTGCCATCGCGCATGACGTCTCCCTTGAGGAAGGCTTCGGCATCAAGATCGATCAGGGCGATTTGGTTCGACTCACCTTCGAGGGCCTCGTAGACGGCCGGAAGGGATGCTTCGTTGATCACGATATCGGACAGGCCATTGGCAGGGCCGCTTGCATCGCCAGATGAAAGGTTGGCCAGGTACGTGTCGAAGTCGGAAATTGCCTTGAACAGCAAGTTATAGGCGCGTCCCTTTCCGGATTGTTTGTCAGCGATGCCCATGCAAAAGATCTGGGTAGACATCACCGTGTTGTCGGTGGGTGCCATCACTGCGAAGTCGCGCACCGAAATGGTCATGGAGGACAGTGCCAACAGCATCACGATCTCGGGCGGTGCGCCCGTGACTGTGCAGGTTTCGTGCAGCGCGTTGCCAATCGCTGCAGGCAGGGCGTTGAAAGGTGGAGCAGTCTGGTACAACATGATTCCTCGCTTCTGTATAAGTCGACAGGGCGACGCGGTGCAATGCGGTCGCGATGCCAGTGTCGCGCGCGACGCGAATCTCGTGTGCGCAAAAAAGCGCCACTATCAGGACAATTTCTGCCTACTTTTGTCCGAACGCAATCTGACACGCCTGCTTGCGAGGGCATCGAAATTTTTTATCGGCTGCCGAGTTGGCCCAAGCCACTGAATTCAGTGGGAAGAGAACAACTGTTGCTTTTTTTCTTCAAAAACGGTGAATTTCTAGATCGACAATCGCGTGTTTCCGGGGCACCTTTTCCATAAGGCAGCGCAATGACGGAGGGCGATGAGGAACCACAGACTTGAAGCAGCAGTGTCAACCGAATGTGCCAGCAACGCTGATTGCTGCACTAATTACTTCAATCAATATGACGGTAACTCGACACTCGATCTGAATGTCGCAAATTGGCAATTTTCCCCATCAAACTGGTGTTTTTTTCTTTGTCGCCGGTCTTGTACGCAGGGATGAATTCCGGTATGTGCCTATAAGCTTTTATGAGGAGCTTTGGAGGCATTCGGATTGACGCAGTCGATGTCGTCATCAGACATGAGAATAGCTGATGAAATCGAAAGGAAGCAATGGCAGGCGCTTGACGCTTGCGGAGAACGATACCCTGACGCGAATCCTGCTTCGCAATGCCGACGGGACTACCAAAATGCGCTACGAACTGGGGCTGAACCGTCGAATGCATACCTTCTTCAATTTCATGGAGGAGGCCATCCAGAACGTCGCGAAAGGCGAAGAGGTGCCGTGGACGGAGCATATCGTTCGCGGAAAGGTCGTCTATCGACTCACTCCCGTTGGTCAGGCGTTCTGGCGTTCGGTCGTCCATGCCGATCCCGACCTTGTGGACATGTGCGAGGGACGGCGCCTGAACCCCTGGTTGCGCCTGGCTGTCCATTTGGCACGAAAGTGGGGGTCTCGCCTGCGTGGATACGATGACCCTGGAGCGCTTCAGCTCCCCGAGCTGCGCACGCTCATGGCGCGCCTGTTCCGCCTGGTCAGGAAGGTAGTGACCGGGAAGAAGTTCCAGGACGAGCTCAAGGCCCTGACGCGCGTTGCCCGCGACATGTACGTCAGCTGTGCAGGATTGGCGCTGGATGTCATGAAGGTGCATTCGCGTGTTCTGAGCATGCGTATCGACCTGTACTTCGAGGGAGACGCGAAGCTGATCAGCGAATCCGAGGCTGCCCGGAAAGCCATTGACAAGTTCGTCGACAGCCTCGGGAAAGGCAGGATCATCGATGACGTGCTCGCCTACATCGTGGTTCGCGAGGATGGTCTAGACCGCTGTATCCATTTTCACGTGTGGATCGTGACGGATGGTCACAAGCATCGCGATGGCTACCACCTGACCCAGAAGCTCGGGGAGTACTGGATGGACAAGTGCATCGGATCCCCCGTGCTCGGCGACACCAAGAACTGCTGGGAACGTCGTGCGGAATACGAAAACAATGGCCTCGGCCTCGTCGCCCCGAATGACGAAGCCATGTTGCGGGGTGTCCGGGACTTGCTGGCGTACATGTGCAAGCGCGGGAAGATGCCGCACCTGTATGTGAAGAAGGGGATGGGCCGCAACCTGCGCAAGAGCCAGCCGCCCCGCCTTGGGCCAGGCAAGGCCAAGCGAGGGGCACCCAGGAAGGCCGGAAACGACGTGTCGCTCGCGCGCAGCATCCTCTTGGGCGACCTGGCGGCGAAGAACCACATGCGCCGGGAGGAAAACCAGCAGGCACCGGCATCGACGGCGAACCAGGTCGGAGCGAATACGGCTTAGTGCCGGGGATTGGGATGGGCAGCCATGGCGAGGCTGCCCATTTCATTGGGCAGGGGCAGGGCCCAGGTCGGATAGCCGGTCCGTTCGACCTGTCGTTGCCGGTCGGATTCCTGATCGCCGTCTTGTGGAATCTCAGTTGCTGCGCCGGCTGCCGCTAAAATCGGGTCGGGGTAATCCGAAGGGCCGCAATGAACCAAGCTTCGCTTTCCGCCTTCATCTGGTCGGTCGCCGACCTGCTCAGGGGCAATTTCAAGCAATCCGAATACGGCAAGGTGATCCTGCCGTTCACAGTGCTACGCCGCCTGGACTGCGTGCTCGCGCCAACCAAGGCCAAGGTGCTGGCCGAGTACGAAGCCAAGACCAAGGCCGGAGTGAACCCGGATCCGTTCCTGCAGCGCATCGTCGGCGAGGCGCGCTTCTACAACACCTCCCCGCTGGACCTGAAGGCCGCGCTGGGCGATCCAGCCCACCTGCGCCAGAACCTCTATGCCTACCTCAACGCCTTCAGTCCGTCCGCCAAGGACATCTTCGACCGCTTCGAATTCGCCACCCAGATCGACAAGCTGGACAAGGCCGATCTGCTGTACCTGGTCACGGAGAAGTTTGCCAGCGTCGACCTGCACCCGCAGCGCGTGGACAACGCGACCATGGGGCACATGTTCGAGGAGTTGATCCGCAAGTTCGCCGAACTGTCCAACGAAACCGCTGGTGAGCACTTCACCCCGCGCGAAGTCATCAAGTTGATGGTCAGCCTGATCTTCATCGAAGACGACGAGGTTCTGACGCCGGGCAAGGCCGTGGTGCGCACTCTGTACGATCCCACCGCCGGCACCGGCGGCATGTTGAGTGTCGGTGCGGAATACCTGGCCGAACATAACCCGGCTGCGCGTCTGACACTGTTCGGGCAGGAGCTCAACGACGAGTCTTACGCGATCTGCAAGGCTGACATGCTGATCCGCGGCCAGGACGTGCAGAACATCGTGCCGGGCAACACACTGAGCGACGACGGCCACGCGGGTCGCCACTTCGACTACATGCTCTCCAACCCACCGTTCGGAGTGGAGTGGAAGAAGGTCGAGAAGCAGGTCCGCACGGAACACGAGGGCAAGGGCTTTGCTGGGCGCTTCGGCCCCGGCCTGCCACGCGTCAGCGATGGCTCGATGCTGTTTCTGCTGCACCTGGTCAGCAAGATGGCCCCGGTCGTCAACGGGGAAGGCGGCAGCCGCTTCGGTATCGTGCTCAACGGAAGTCCCCTTTTCACCGGCGGGGCGGGGAGCGGCGAAAGCGAGATTCGCCGCTACCTGCTGGAGAACGATCTGGTCGAGGCCATTATTGGCTTGCCCATCGACATGTTCTACAACACCGGCATTGCCACCTATGTGTGGATTGTCAGTAACAAGAAACCGAAGGCGCGCAAGGGCAAGCTGCAGCTGATCGATGCTTCCGGCTTCTGGCAGAAGATGCGCAAGAGTCTGGGCAGCAAGCGCAAGGAACTCAGCGACGCGCACATTGCTCGGATTACAAAGCTGTTCGGTGATTTCGTCGAAGCCGAAGAAGACGGCAAGCCCATCAGCCGCATTTTCAAGAACGAGGACTTTGGCTACACCACCATCACCGTGGAGCGCCCGCTACGCGATGAGGCCGGCAAGGTCGTGGTGTTCGAGAAGGGCAAGCAGAAAGGAAAGCCGCAGCCGGATTCTAGCCTGCGCGATACCGAGAACGTGCCACTGGGGCAGGATATCCGCGCGTATTTCGAGCGCGAGGTGTTGCCGCATGCGCGCGGTGCGTGGATTGACGAGGCCAAGAATAAGGTTGGATACGAGATTCCGTTCAACCGGCACTTCTACGTGTTCCAGCCGCCGCGCGCGCTGGAGACCATCGACGCGGAGTTGCGCGAGGTAGCGGGCAACATCATGCGGATGCTGACGGAGTTGGGCGCGTGAGCTTGCGGCCGTATCCGGCGTACAAGCCCTCAGGCCTGGAGTGGTTGGGCGATGTGCCAGAGCATTGGAATGTGTTACGCGCGAACCGCCTCGCTACGGTGAACGATGAGGTGTTGCCTGAGAACACTGATCCTGACTACGAAATTGAGTATGTTGATATTGGAAGTGTTAGCCTTGAATCAGGAATCGAATGTACCGAGCAGCTTGCTTTTCGTAACGCTCCATCTCGGGCAAGGCGCGTAGTTCGTGACGGAGACGTGATTGTTTCGACTGTCCGAACTTACCTGAAAGCTATTGCATTAGTAAGTAATCCACCATCGAACATGGTTGCTTCGACCGGGTTCGCAGTATTCCGACCTAAGGCCGATCAGATCTCCGGGTTTGTTAACTATGCCTTGAAGAACGAAGGATTCGTCCAGCAAGTAATCGCGCGGTCAACAGGCGTTAGTTACCCTGCTATCAATGCGTCGGAGTTGGCGCGAATAGAATTGCCTGCTCCGCCTAGCGACGAGCAGGCCAAGATTGCATCATTCCTCGACTGCGAAACAGCCAAAATCGATGCGCTTATCACCGAGCAGGAAAAGCTGTTGGCGCTGCTGGCCGAAAAGCGTCAGGCCACTATCTCCAATGCGGTCACGCGTGGTTTGAATCCGAATGTGACGATGAAGGATTCGGGGGTAGAGTGGTTAGGAGAAGTGCCGGCCCATTGGAAAGTGTGTCCGGTTCGACGAGTCGTTGCAGAACATCGGCAGGGATACTACAGCGAGGCTCCATACGTTGATCAAGGGATAAGGTTGGTTCGAATCACAGATCTGCGCCCCAATGCTGAAATTTCGTACGAGGAATGCCCACAGGTTGCTGACGAAGCCGCAGTGAGACCCTTTCTCATACAGCCCAAAGATTTTCTTTTTGCGCGCACCGGAGGCGCGGGGGCGTTTGGAGTTGTTGAAGAAAAAGAGCAAGCAGTCGCTTATGCGGCCTATCTAATTCGGTTCCGCTTTACGTCGGAGGTTGATAGTGAGTTCATTCGTTGGTTTTTTCTTTCTGATGTAGCTCAACGGTCAATTGCGCAGCAAATTCACGGTGGA
>JASLDW010000128.1 GCA_030151365.1 Lysobacter sp.
TAGTGAACCAATCCTTCGGTTCCAGCCTCTGCGCGCTAACTAATCGTTCAAGCCGACCCCGCTTCGTGGCGCCGCCTGCGTGCCTGCGCTACGCTAGCACGCATTCGCCGCCACTCGCTGGGCGGCTTAACTCAGGTGTTAGGTGCCATGAAAGTCTTCGGCCAAGAGACGTGCCCTCAATGCAAATCAGAATTTGATACTCGCTCTGCAATTGTCGGTTTTGGACAGAAACACATATTTTCCAACACCCCAGCAATTCCTCCGCTAGTCTCCTGTCCAAAATGCCACTTCGAGTTTGAGTCTGAGGGAATGCGCTACTTTGGGTTCTTATCCCCAGCGACATTCAAAATGTGCCTCGTACTTCTTATTCCAGTCATTTTCATACTGGCGGCGGTCATTTCTTCCAAATAAAAGTTGGCACCTAACTAATCGTTCAAGCCGACGCCGCTTCGTGGCACGATTTTGGGCTTTCCGCTACGCTAGCCCAAAACCGCACCACTCTCGGCGCGGCTTAACTCAGGTGTTAGGCCTCATGTTTGAGCATCCCTTGCCAATTGCGTATCAAGAACTTGCCAATAAACGGGCAAGTTCCTGTCCGAATCCTTATAAACAGCCGGAAGACTTTCACTATCAATTTCAGGACTGGGTAAGTCCTTATACAAAAGGTGCGCACGCCTACAACAGCGTCGCAATTGTTCTTCAGGACTGGGCAAGTAGCGATGCTTTAAAGAACCCTAGCGATAATATTCAAGAATTTGGCCGAAATCCAGAATTACGAACAAATCGCAATCTAAGCAAATTTCTCAAAAAGCACTTTAATCTAGAGATTCCTCAAACCTACGCCACTAACATCTTTCCATGGGTCAAGCCCGGAGGAATGTCAGCGCCCATACCAGTCAAACAAGCATATTCCGCTGCGGAGCAGTTCACGATAAACGAGTTACGTCTTGCTCAACCGATTATTACCATTGCTTTAGGCACCCTGGCTTCGCAAGTTCTAAGCAGACTGTCTGTTCATCATTTTGCTCTTCCTCACCCTGCAGCTCGCATTAGTAGAGAAAAGGCTGATTCACTTTGGGAAAAAGCGGCGCGCGAGTACGCAAGGCTAAAGGCAGCCAGAGCTGAGGCCTAACTAATCGTTCAAGCCGACCCCGCTTCGCGGCGTCGGCCTGCGCCTTTTGGTAGTCTGCCGCTGTCCGCCGCCGCGAACCGGGGCGGCTTAACTCAGGTGTTAGGTGATTCGGGCCGAATTTTCCCGCGAGAAAAACAAAATGGGAGACGCCCTGCGCCTCCCACTATGAATTTATATCACCCATAGGGGCTTGCAGCAAGACCCAAAGCGAAACTTAAAATCGCGCCTCGTCAGAAATTAAGAGGTGGCTAGGCGATGATTCATGATGAGTGGACACCGGTTACTCTTGAAAACTGCGATTCGGTAGCTGGTCCGTTTTACCACGGGACGAAGGCGAATCTATCGGTTGGTGACTTACTCACCGCGGGGTTCGTATCCAACTATCGCGATGACGTTGTGATGAACCATATCTATTTCACAACGATTCCAAAGGGTGAAGGCCTTGCCGCAGAAATCGCCAAAGGCGCAGGAAGGCCACGTGTCTATATTGTCGTTCCAACAGGTCCATTTGAAGACGATCCGAACGTTACCAATAAGAAGTTTCCTGGCAACCCAACACGATCTTATCGTAGCCGACACCCGCTAAAGATCGTTGATGAGCTAGAGAGCTGGGAACCTTACGATCCAGAGTTCATAGAAAATCTAAGAAAATTCGTTGAGTCTGGCTCAGGTGAAATTATCAACTAATGGGCGCGCGCCCTACCCCAAATCACCTAACTAATCGTTCAAGCCGACGCCGCTTCGTGGCACGGTTTTGGGCTTTCCGCTACGCTAGCCCAAAACCGCACCACTCTCGGCGCGGCTTAACTCAGGTGTTAGGCAGCATGAGCGACATTTTTGATCCTCAAAATCTTTTATGGCTGCTCCAGCGCGCTCTATTGGGCGAAGTGCATCCGCAACTAAGACAAGCATCAATCGAAGCAGATCCTAAAAATAGAGTCGTTAAACTTCGATTCGAGTATGACGGCGAACCCAGCGACTTGGTCCGCGAAAGCTGCTCATGCGTTGCTACAGAGGTGTTAGCTGACTTTCCGGCGCCATGGGAATTGGATGAACAACATATTGCTGTAGCTTTTCCACAAAAGCTAACGGGACTAAACCATATTGCGTATCTCCGCTGGGAGCCGGAGCATGCTGCCTAACTAGTCGTTCAAGCCGACCCCGCTTCGCGGCGCCGGTTCGGTGCCGTGGTATTTTGCACCCAACCGCCGCCGCAAATCGGAGCGGCTTAACTCAGGTGTTAGCCTTCACTAAGGGGAGATTATTGATGCCGTTATTTGGAGTCATTGTTGCCGTAGCTCTCTCTACGACATCCGCAAGCCAGACCAACCCTATCAACTCTATTGCCACCGATAAAAGCAAATTTGTTGGATTCTGGCGAATGGTGAGAGACGAAGACGGAACTTCTACTACAGACACTATGGAATTCACGTCGGATGGAACTTATGTCATGCATGGATTTCAATGCTCCATCCATGTTGAAGTTCCGTACCACATATACAAAGGGAACCTGTACGGAACAATCGAGGTACCAGGCAAAGGGCCCATAGCGATTATTTTCCATCCCAATTCCGATGGGCAACTCATATTTACTTCGCCGCGCACTAGAAATAACGCTTATTACGAGCGCATTTCAGAAAACCCTTGCCCAACTTCAAAGTGAAGGCTAACTAATCGTTCAAGCCGACCCCGCTTCGCGGCGTCGGCCTGCGGCTTTTGGTAGTCTTCCGCAACCCGCCGCCGCAAATCGGCGCGGCTTAACTCAGGTGTTAGGCCTCATAAAGAGCATCATCGCAATCATGCGAAGGGAGCCAAGATGACTATGCCCTCTGCAGCTCAGACGAAGGGTTTCTTATTGTTCCGGCGCGTAATCATCATTGTTCTAGCCGGGCTTTTGATCTTCTATCACAGCCTCACGCTCTACGAAATGTATCTAGGAAATGGTAACGGTGCACACACTCTCTTCGACCATGTGCAATCAGTCTTCCGTGTGCTTATCACCATTAATTTACTGCTCGTTGTCTTAGGGGTGCGCTGGGCATTGTGGGGGATGTGGTTCAGTATCGGCGGACTAATCGCAACTCAGTATTGGGCGCATTTCGGCAATTTGCCCGTCGATTTCACTAAAGGCAGGCACCCCCTCTCCTACCTAAAGGGCTTCATATTCCCGACAATCATCACCTTGTCGTTCCACTCTTCAAACAGGTCTCGCACACGTGCCGCCGAAACTTGATCTCCCGGCGTGAGGCCTAACTAATCGTTCAAGCCGACGCCGCTTCGTGGCACGGTTTTGGGATCTGCGCTACGCTAGCCCAAAACCACACCACTCTCGGCGCGGCTTAACTCAGGTGTTAGGCATTTCATGAGCCCTTATAGCAATCCGACAAAGCGTGTCAATTCTGATATCGGTTCACGCCCAAAAGCCATTACGTATCCAAGCTATTTCTTAGCCGGAGCAATTTCGCATCTATTTGTCGTAGCATCAATTTTCATTCCAACAAGCTCAACTTCACTACTGCCAACTCTCTGGTTTTTGATTGGCGCATTCCTTCCCCTAGCTGTGTTCATTTTCTGTCGCACGATCTCCACAACCTCATTCATTGCCTACATATTCGGCATGGCCATTGCTGAATTGGCTCGCCAACAACTTATGTGGGGCCATATCATGGTCTCTGCGTTTAAGGGTGCGGCCTTTCTACTCCCTGCAATAGCTGGACTAATCGCATTCGTAACAATTATGTTGGCCCGCCGAAATGCCTAACTAATCGTTCAAGCCGACCCCGCTTCGTGGCACCGTCCGCGTGCCTGCGCTACGCTAGCACGCGTCCGCCGCCACTGCGCGTGGCGGCTTAACTCAGGTGTTAGGTCCCATGATCGTCCTATCTCGCATCTCAATTCTCCTCCTCACAATGTTCCTTGTAGGGTGCAAGCTCAATGGTGGAATTGAAACAAAGCTGATTGGAGCGAACATCACGTTCTATGTTCCATTCGAGCGCGCAACTTACACATATGGTCCCTGGGGAATCTACTACAGCGGACCTCACGTAAGCGCTAGAACCGACGGGCGGAATCTCTATGTCAATGGTACTCGGTGCGCGAGTCTCAAATCAGGTGACTGGGTAAATCTCGATGAACCACCGCTTGTGCGGGTCAATGGATACTTTGTGAAGTGCTAAAAAGCTATATCGCATGGCACCTAACAGCTCGTTCAAGCCGACGCCGCTTCGTGGCACGGTTTTGGGCTTTCCGCTACGCTAGCCCAAAACCACACCACTCTCGGCGCGGCTTAACTCAGGTGTTAGCCGTCAGCAAACAGGAGGTCACGCATGTCAGCTCTGTCCTTCAATAAGGTCGCCACGGCCATCTTCGGCTTAGTAGCTGCTGCGCAGCTCGCTCGGATGATCCTCGGACTCCCTCTTCTAATCGGCAATATTTTCATCCCAATCTGGGCTTCTGGAATTGGCTTTCTTGTAGCTGCAGGAATGGCACTCTGGGGTTTACGCAGCAAGCCATAAATTAGCTCGTTGGCCTTCTCCCATTGCCTTCATGGTTGCTGGCGTCTAACTACTCGTTCAAGCCGACCCCGCTTCGTGGCACCGTCTGCGTGCCTGCGCTACGCTAGCACTCATCCGCCGCCACTCTCGGGGCGGCTTAACTCAGGTGTTAGGCATCAGGTGAAACTTGACCGCATTTAACCCAAACTACCCAACCTGCTCATACACGCACGTCTGGCTGCGTGTTCTCGACGAAAATCTAGACCCAGCAGAGATATCTGCCGTTCTTGATATAGAGCCCACCAAGACACAACGTGCCGGCGATCTCGCCTCAGCAAAGACTGGACGCCGGCGCAAGTATTCCGGGTGGTTCCTGGAATCAGCCGATTTTATTGAAAGCCGTGATTCACGCGATCACTTTGCTTGGCTGCTAGACCGAATATCTAACAAAGGCGAGCAGCTTAGATTACTTGCCTCGCGTGGTTACACCGTAGACATTTGTTGCCGTTGGGATTCAGCATCGGGCCATGGAGGCCCGAACATGGACCCGGATCAAATGATTCAGCTTGGGTCGCTTGGCATTGAAGTTTGGTTTGACATCTACTTTGACAGGGAATCGGACTCTGATGCCTAACTATTCGTTCAAGCCGACCCCGCTTCGCGGCGTCGGCCTGCGGCGTCTGGTAGCCTGCCGCTGTCCGCCGCCGCAAATCGGGGCGGCTTAACTCAGGTGTTAGCACTCACATTTGCCATTTCGCTTTAAGGCTCAATCGCTGCGTTTTCGCTAAAGCCTATTCCTTCGGCAAATGTTCGCCGGCGCTCGTTCTCCGTTCGCCCCGCGTATCCAGCAGCGCCCTCGCCTTCGGCCGCAAAACCTCGGTGCTGCCTGTCCAAGCCCTCTAATTAAGCCCGCCTCCGGCCACATCCTTCGCCGCAACCCCGTGAGCCATTCCTTCGGTCACCGCCCCTGCGTGCTAACTGCTCATTCAAGCCGACCCAGCTTCGTGGCGCCGTCTGCGTGCCTGCGCTACGCTAGCACGCATCCGTCGCCTCTCGCTGGGCGGCTTAATTCGGGTGTTAGGCGTTCCATTGGCGTTTTGCAAAGAGACCCCCTTAAATGCCAGAAATCCTCGGATCTTGGCCCTTCTCACCTACGGCTCTAAAGCCAAAGCTCGCTAAAGAACGCTTGCGCGCAACTCCCGGCTTCTGAACCCTCCTCCGCTCTTGGCGCGCAAGCTGGCTTCAGGCAGCTGCGGTGGAAATTAAAGTAAGACTTAGTAAGAGCAAGAGCCGTAGGTTAGGAGCAACAGCAAAGGCTGGCCTCGAGTGGCATTTTCGTAGCCCAGCAGAGGGAAAAGCGACTCCTCGTTGGCATCTTGGCCTTGAGGAACGCCTAACTGTTCGTTCAAGCCGACCCCGCTTCGTGGCGCCGCCTGCGTGCCTGCGCTACGCTAGCACGCATTCGCCGCCACTCACGGGGCGGCTTAACTCAGGTGTTAGACCACATGAAGTTGAGTTCAATTGGCGCCCTTCTTAAAGGCCAAATGTCGTCGGCCGAGTTCAAGTTCGAGATCTTCGAAGAGATCGGCCGATACTCATCTGCGCTCAAAAAGCCAGGAGGCTCGGTCCCGATCAATGTCGAAGAAGACCAAGACATTATCGTAAGGTCTAAGGACGTCAGTGTTTTGTGCGTTCTGTATGTTTCAGGCATGCTTTCTAGCATCGAAATTTCTTACTTGGCAGATGCGTTACAACTATCCGAAAGAGTGGACTTTTCGGACGATGACGTGGGCTCTTATATCGACGAAATGACGGACTCTGAAGTAAATGGCGTATTTACCAAAGAACGGGCGCTCGAAATAATGCGTCATGTGGTCTAACTATTCGTTCAAGCCGACCCCGCTTCGTGGCACCGTCTGCGTGCCTGCGCTACGCTAGCACGCATCCGCCGCCACTCGCTGGGCGGCTTAACTCAGGTGTTATATGGCAGAGGATCAGCCTTCTCTTGACCGAAATCCAGAAAGATCAAAGCTATTTTCACTATACATATATGAGCTTTGGTGGCTATCAAGCGGAATCGTGTCGAAAACAGATTCAATCTTTGAGAAGACGAAAATCCCGGAGACCGGCCATTACATCCAGGTCGACCCCGAAATACATTCCTTGATTTCCCAATCTTTGACCGATGCTGCGAACATCAAGAAGCTGATCATTACTCCAAGCGCAAAGCTTAATGGAGAATCTTCCCTGCGATACAAATTTCGTAAAAATAGGGGCGCCATCCTTAAATCTCTAACATCAGGGCTTGAGCTGGATGAAATCCTAAATTCGAAAGTTCGAAATACCTTGGAGCACTTTGATGAATATCTCGATGAAGCGAATATTGAACTCGATACAAAAACAGCTCCAGCCCCTATGGCCGCCTACAACATGACTATATCTAGCTGGGAGGCAACAACACCGCGCCTCCATCCAATACGGCTATATGTCTCTTCAGAAAGAACCTTCCACAATTTGAAATGGTCCATAAGCCTCCAGAAGCTACACGATGAAGCTCTAAGAATTAAGCAGCTCTGCGACGAAATCATAAGTAAAACCCCCGGGGATAGCCCAGGCGGACTGATGATCCCATTGTAAGATTCTGCCATATAACTAATCGTTCAAGCCGACGCCGCTTCGTGGCACGGTTTTGGGCTTTCCGCTACGCTAGCCCAAAACCGCGCCACTACTCGGCGCAGCTTAACTCAGGTGTTAGGCATTTTCATGGATACACTTGCGGCGCTCATTTTTCTTGCACTTATTGTTGTGGCGCTCTTCGCAGGGGCAACAATATTGATTGGAAAATTTCTGAAATTTCCTAGCGTATTGATTTACTGCGGCGCGCCAATAATCGGAATTCTTGGGCTTTGGTTCTCCGGTGCTGCCGTTATTCGCTGCAGCGATTCCTATTCTCTCTCCCGTTCATTTGACAAGGTTTTAACTCCCAAGGAGAAATTTACCTTGCAAAGAGAAGAGCTTGTATGTCCAACGATATACACATTCGAGAGGAATGGCGAAAAGACATGCCTACTGTGGTTAGACGAACGGCCAGCCGTGGGGTGTGGCTAAGCTGGAAATGCCTAACTAATCGTTCAAGCCGACACCGCTTCGCGGCGTCGGTCTGGTGCCGTGATATGTTGCATCAACCCGCCGCCGCAAAGCCGTGCGGCTTAACTCAGGTGTTAGGGGGCTTGATGAACTACAAGGTTGTCGTAGCTTTAACTTTTGTAGTATTAGCGGCTTGCCAAAAGCATATCGCCCATGACGAAATTCAGAAAGAACATTCCGGAATCGAAACCTCATCAAGTGGATCAACGCCCAATAAATTCATTCTCCCCGTTACCGTAGTTCCAAAATCTGATTCTCTTCCATATTTTGGGATTGTAGTTTCTAAGCTCTCTTCGCAAGAAGCGGAAGTAGTTGTATCTTCGTGGAACAACTATCAAAAAGTTCTTGCTGGGAAAATCCCTGATTGTCCTCCTGAGTTTGGCCTTTCTGACGGCGGGAGCATGATGTATGACTGCGGGTCATATAAGCTTATGCGTGTCAAGAGCATTCCAGAACAAATTGACAAGCGTGGATTTGACTATGGCCCGTCTTTAGATTTTCTAAATGGCCACAAGGTAGAAAAGATACGTTTTGTTTCATATCAAGAACTTAATCGCCTTGAGTCCGCCCCCTAACTAATCGTTCAAGCCGACGCCGCTTCGTGGCACGGTTTTGGGCTCTACGCTACGCTAGCCCAAAACCGCGCCACTCACGGCGCGGCTTAACTCAGGTGTTATGCCCGCAGCTTCGCAAAATTTGTGTTTGTTCTCGGCGTAAACGGGAAATTCAAAGTTTCCGTACCAAAAGCTCGCAGCCGATAGATCGCTTCGGCTTCTTCCAATACGCGCAGCACGGCGCTGTCGCCGCCGTTCCGTCCTTCGGTCACTCGGTCCTTGAGTTTCCTCACGGCCAACAAGGGCGCGGTAACGGGTCCAGCCAAATCATCGCCCTAGCCCGCGCTGCAGCCTTGTTGGCCACAACTCTCCTCACCTCGGCTCTAAACTCCGGCTGGGCTGCGCGCTCTCACCGTCCTGGCTTCGGGAACCGTCGTGCTCCAGTTGGCTCGACTGCCCCACCCGCTGCGGCATAACTGCTCGTTCAAGCCGACACCGCTTCGCGGCGTCGGATCGGTGCGTGGTATGTTGCCCCAATCCGCCGCCGCAAATCGGTGCGGCTTAACTCGGGTGTTAGGCCCGGCAAAAATATGTCCCCGCACGTTGATGAAGCCGAAGACATCCGGGTTGCGGTTAAGCCCGCTCTAGAACCGCATCTCCGCCTTTATAGACGCCTTTGGCTGGCCCGAGTCGATTTAGAAGAAGCTATGGCGGTCATTGACGAACTCCTCAAAGCTCGCATACCAATTTCGCGCCGCAGAAGGCCCCCTCCACTTTTGCTAGCCCTTACAACGGCTCTAGTCGTCGCATATGCACGCCCTTGGGTGTACTCGCGAGGCCAATCTGTGGCTGAGAAAACAGTTCCGGCGATATTGTTACGCAGCCTAACTGCAAAACAAAGAAGCATCCATGATTTTCTAATTGATTTACGCAATAAAGAAATGGCCCATACTGACGCGGATATTCTTGATCTTCACATCAGGCTAATTTCAAACGGCGACTCCGCAATCCTTAGAGCTTCGCGAGAAGCATTTACTCGGGAAGAACTTAAACTGATCAAGCGAATCATAGATAAACTTACGAACGCAATAGATAACCGCTGTGAAGAGCTCAGATTAGTTCTTCCTATGTACACATGGATTTGAAATTGAATCGGGCCAGGCCTAACTACTCGTTCAAGCCGACGCCGCTTCGTGGCACGGTTTTGGGCTTTCCGCTACGCTAGCCCAAAACCGCGCCACTCCGCTGCGCGGCTTAACTCAGGTGTTAGCGCTCACAATCTGCATTTCGCTTTAGCGCTAAGGCGCTGGCTTCTAGCTAAAGCCAAATTCTTCGGGGTTTTGCTCGCCGGCGCTCGTTCTCTCATCGCCCCGCGTAATCGGCAGCGCCCTTGCCCCCGGTCG
>JASLDW010000020.1 GCA_030151365.1 Lysobacter sp.
GGCACGAAGCCGCAACGGCAAGGCGCTCCGAACTCAACCATGCCGCCAATGATGCGTCAGGTGTAACGGCGTACAACCGCGAACGGTTGTACGCCCTACGCCCACCCAATAGAAAACGCCCGGCTCACTTGCGTGAACCGGGCGTTTCTTTCTCCAGCGCGAGCCTATCAGGCCGGCGCGGAACTGCGGATCAGGTGATCGAAGGCCGACAGCGACGCCTTCGCACCTTCACCCACCGCGATCACGATCTGCTTGTACGGCACCGTGGTGGCGTCTCCGGCGGCAAACACGCCCGGTACCGAAGTCTCGCCGCGATCGTTGATGACGATTTCGCCGCGGTTCGTCAGGTCGATCGCGCCCTTCAGCCATTCCGTGTTCGGCAGCAGGCCGATCTGCACGAATACGCCGGAGAGATTGAGCTGGCGGGTTTCGCCGCTGCTGCGGTCGGTATAGCTGAGCGCGTTCAACTTGCTGCCGTCGCCATGCATCTCCGTGGTCTGCGCGTTCACGTGCACGGTGCAATTGGGCAGGCTGCGCAGCTTGCGTTGCAGCACTTCGTCCGCGCGCAACTTGCCGTCGAATTCCAGCACGGTGACGTGATCCACCAGTCCGGCGAGGTCGATCGCCGCCTCGACGCCGGAGTTGCCGCCGCCGATCACCGCGACCTTCTTGCCCTTGAACAACGGGCCGTCGCAGTGCGGGCAATACGTCACGCCCTTGTTGCGGTGTTCGCTTTCGCCGGGCACGCCGGTCTGGCGCCAGCGCGCACCGGGCGCGAGCACGACGGACTTCGCCTGCAGCACCGGACCGCTGGCCAGGCGCACGCCGACCATGCCGCCGGCTTCCGTCGCCGGGATCAGTTCTTCCGCGCGCTGCAGCGTGATCACTTCGACGCCATAACTGCGCACGTGCGCTTCCAGCGCCGAAGCCAGCTTCGGGCCTTCGGTGTATTCGACCGAGATGAAGTTCTCGATCGCCATGGTGTCCTGCACCTGGCCGCCGAAACGCTCGGCGACGATGCCGGTGCGGATGCCCTTGCGCGCGGCGTAAATCGCCGCTGCCGCACCTGCGGGTCCACCGCCGACGACGAGCACGTCGAACGGTTCGATGTTCTTGAGTGCTTCGGCTGCGCGCGCCGCCGCGCCGCTGTCGAGCTTGGCGAGGAATTCCGGTACCGTCATCCGTCCCTGCACGAACGGCTGGCCATTGAGGAAAACCTGCGGCACGGTGAGGATCTGGCGTTCCTCCACTTCCTTCTGGAACGAGGCGCCATCGATGGCGACGTGGCGGATGCGCGGGTTCAGCGCGGCCATGGTGTTCAACGACTGCACTACGTCCGGGCAGTTCTGGCAGGACTGCGAGAAATAGGTCTCGAACACATACTCGCCATCGAGTGCTTCGATCTGCGCGATGACGTCGTCCTCGAGGCGTGGCGGGTGCTTGCCGACATGCAGCAGCGCCAGCACCAGCGAGGTGAATTCATGGCCGAGCGGCAGGCCGGCGAAACGCACGCCGGTGTCCTCGCCCGGGCGGGTGATCTGGAAACTCGGGACGCGTTCGCCTTCGTTGGACGTGGCGTCGCGCAGGGTGACCTTGCCGGCGCCGGCATCGATGATGTCGGTCAGCAGGGCGCGGGTTTCCTTCGAGGCGTCGCCGCCGTCGAGGTGGGCGACCAGTTCGATCGGCGTGCGCAGGTTCTGCAGCAGGCCGGCGAGTTGGGTTTTCAGGTCGTTGTCGAGCATGAGGTTCTCCTTGCGGACACGATTCGGCGTTCCGGCGCGTCGCGACGAAACTGCTTCGGGATTGGGCGAGAGAGCTGGACGGAGCGGACGCATGCATCCGCTCGGCCCAACCCTCTCCTTGCGGAGAGAGTTGGCGATCGCGAGGATCAGATCTTGCCGACCAGTTCGATCGACGGCTTGATTGTGTTGGCGCCTTCCTTCCACTTGGCCGGGCACACTTCGCCATCGTGGCTGGCGACGTACTGCGCCGCCTGCAGCTTGCGCACGGTCTCGGCGACGTCGCGGGCGATGGCGTTGTCGTGCACTTCCATCGTCTTGATCGTGCCTTCCGGGTTGATGATGAAGGTGCCGCGCAGGGCCAGGCCTTCTTCCGGGATCAGCACGTCGAACGCCTTCGACAGCGCGTGGGTCGGGTCGCCGACCAGGGCGAACTTGGCCTTGCCCACGGCCTGCGAGGTTTCGTGCCACACCTTGTGCGAGAAGTGCGTGTCGGTGGTGACGACATAGACTTCGGCGCCGGCCTTCTGGAATTCGGCGTAATGCTCGGCGGCGTCTTCGATCTCGGTCGGGCAATTGAAGGTGAAGGCGGCCGGCATGAAGATGATCACGGACCACTTGCCCTTGAGGTCGGCGTCGCTGACGGTGATGAACTTGCCATCCTTGAAGGCCTGGGCCTTGAACGGCTGGACCTGGGTGTTGATGAGGGACATTGCGTGCTCCTTGGGGGTGGTGGGTCTACTGGTAAAAGAGGAGAACCGACGATTGCGTCGATCCGGTGACGTTCAAGATAGGCGCCGTCGATAGTTAAATCAAATCGATTATTGTGATTCGATTGATAGATTTTTCCTATCGATGCGACGGGCATGGGCCGGGTCCAGCCTCAGCAAGCGGCGGGCTTCGGCCTCGTCCTCCGGCGAAAGCGGCATGAGGGCGGCGAATTCGCCGGCGACATGGCTGGCCAGCGGCAGGCCATCCCGGACCAGTAGGCGGGCGCCGGCGATGCGCGGCAGGCGCGGGCCCGGTAGCAGGGTGCCGACCAGGTTGAGCGGGTCGAAGGCGGAGATCGGCAGCATCACGCCGTCGGGCGCTTTCTTGCGGATCGCGCGCAGGGCGGCCACCGCTTCCGGCAGGGCGAACTGCTCGCCGACCAGCCCGGAGACGAAGCGGCCGCCGCGCAGTTCGCCGCGGGCTTCCAGCCGACGGTAGACGCGCACCAGTTCACGCCACGGTGGCAGCCATGCGGCCTCGCGTTCGAGGATGCGCCAGCACACCACGCCATAGCGGCGCAGCAGCACGCGCGCGATCTGCTCGATGTCTTCCGATTCGGAAGTCGCATCTTCGCCATCGCGCTTGCGCGGTGCGCGCGCTAGCGTCCAGCGCCCGGCGTCGCGAATGCCGCTCACCAGTCCGCGGCGCACCCGGCGCGTGCTCGCCTTCGGGCGCTTGCCCTGCGGCAACAACAGGGCGCGCAGTCCGGAGAAGCTGTCGCAGCTGACCATGCCGCGCGCGACCAGTTCGGCCAGCGCATCTTCCAGTTCGGTCTGCAGCAATCGTGTTTCGTCGAGCAGTTCGTCGAAGAACGAGGCGCCATGCGCGCGCAAGGTATCGGCGACCTTCTGCGCGCGCGAGGACAGCGGTGCGTCGTCGCGGGTCGCATCGATCTGGCGCGACCACAGCGGCAACGTGCGGCGTGGCACCAGCACGATCGGCGTCGCCCGCACCGGCGAATTCGCCTTGGTTCCACCTTCCGCGCTCGGCGCGCGCAAGCGTGCCCAGGCGATGCGGCCGGCCTGGCAGAGTTCGTCCAGCCAATGGATGGAATAGTCGGCGACGCGTGCAGGCAGCAGCTCGCCTTCCCAGCTCGCGGCCGCGGCTTCATAGCCTTCCAGTTGCGCCAGTACGCCGGCCAGCGCTTCCGGGCCGCGCAACCGCGACGATGGCGCGACGTGCTGCCATTCGCAGAGGAAGCGCAGGAAATCGCGCGGCGGCACCGGTTCGATTTCGCGGCGCAATTTGCCCAATGTCAGGCGATGGATGCGGGCGAGCAGGTTGCGTTCGCACCACTGTTCGCCGTCGATGTCGGGATCGAAGCGACCGCGCATCGCGTAGCCGTCGCGTTCCAGCATCGCCAGGCCGATGTCGATGTCGCCGGGCTCGATGGAGAGTGTCGACGCGAGCGTGGCGACGGTGACCGGACCGCTTCCGGTCAGGCGCATCCGCAGCAGTTCGCGCACGGCGTCCTCGCGCGTCCACGCGAGATCGACGTAACCGGGCGCGGCGTCGATGCGCGGCTGCAACGCAGCTTCGGGATGGATCGCCTGCAACATCGGCAGGCGTTCGGCGGCGCACCAGAGGTCAGTGTCGACCATCAACGTCGCGCGATGCCGCTTCGCCAGCTTCCGCAACGTCTCCGACCAGTCGCTGGCCTCGGCTTCCGATGCGGTGACCGTGCCGAGACTCATCAGCGCATCGTGCACTTCGTCGTCGCTGCGCGCCTGCGGCCAAGCGTCTTCGCGCACCTGCTCGATCGCCGCGATGTCCAGGCGACCGAGGTCGGAAGCCTGCTGCGGATCGCTGTAGCGACGCGTCTGCACGGCCTGGGTGCGCCGCTCTTCCAGCGGCGCGTCGTCGAGGAAGGCATAGGGCTGCGCGTTCAGGGCTTCGGCGGCGAACGGCGTCGGCGCAGTGAGGTCGCGGGCGACGATGCTGACGTCGCCGGACTCGAGCTTGCGCAGCATCGCCAGCCAGCCTTCGGTGTCCATCGCCTCTTCGAGGCAGTCGTACAGCGTCTGCGCGACCAATGGATGATCGGGGATCGCGCGCTCGCCGACGATGTTCTCCAGGCAGGCCACCTGGTCCGGGAACACGGTGGCGAGCAGGTCTTCCGACTTCATCCGCTGCAATTGCGGCGCGACCTTCTTGCCGCCGATAAAGCGCGGCAGCGCGAGCGCGGTCGTGGCGTTCCAGCGCCAGCGTGCGGGGAACAGCGGCGCATCGAGCAGCGCCTGCACCAGCACGTCCTTCGCGGAATTCGAGTGCAGGAAGTGGGCGACGTCGTCGAGCGGGAAGCTGTGGCTGGTCGACAGCGACAGCACGATGGCGTTCTCGGTCGCGGCGGCCTGCAGTTCGAAATTGAAGCTGCGGCAGAAGCGCTTGCGCAGCGCCAGCCCCCAGGCGCGATTGACGCGGCTGCCATAAGGCGTGTGGATGACGAGTTGGGTGCCGCCGGACTCATCGAAGAAGCGTTCCATCGTCATCCGTTCCAGCGTCGGCAGCACGCCGAAGCCGGCGAGCTGTTCGGCGCAGTACTCGGCGATCTGGCGCGCGGCGTTTTCGTCCAGCCCGAGCTCTTCCCGCAGCCATGCGATCGCGGTGGGGATATCGATCGCACCATCGTCGCTGCGCAACCGTGTTTCCAGGTCGCCGCGCAGCCGCGACACGCTATGCGAGAGCTCGTCGGTGCGGCCGGGCGCCTCGCCCAGCCAGAACGGAATGTTGGGCGGCTGGCCTTCGGCGTCTTCCACCCGCAAGCGGCCGGCTTCGACGCGCAGGATGCGATAGCTCGCGTTGCCGAGCTGGAAGATGTCGCCGGCGAGGCTCTCGATCGCGAAATCCTCGTTGACGGTGCCGATCATCACCGACTGCGGTTCCAGCACCACGGCGTAATCGGCGGTATCGGGGATGGTCCCGCCCGACATCGTCGCGGTGGTGCGCGCGCCCTTGCGTGCACGCAGCTGGCCATGCACGGCGTCGCGATGGATCCAGGCGCTGCGGGTGCCGCGTCGCGTGGTGAAGCCTTCCGCCAGCATCTTCACGATGGCGTCGAACTGCGTGCGTTCCAGTTTCGAATACGGCCAGGCGCGGCGCAGCGTGTCGAACAGCGCGTCCTCGTTCCATTCCTGGCAGGCGACTTCCGCAACGATCTGCTGCGCCAGCACGTCGACCGGCGCCGGCGGCATGATCAGCGCGTCGAGTTCGTGGCGACGCACCGAATCGAGCAGGGCCACGCATTCCACCAGCTCGTCGCGGGTGGTGGGGACGATGCGGCCTTTCGGCATGCCGCCGACGTGGTGGCTGGCGCGGCCGACGCGTTGCAGGAAGGCGGCGATGCTGCGTGGCGAACCGATCTGCACGACGAGGTCGACGTCGCCGATATCGATGCCGAGTTCCAGCGACGCCGTCGCCACCAGCACCTTCAGCTGGCCATGCTTGAGTTTCTGCTCGGCGTCGAGGCGCAGTTCCTTGGCCAGCGATCCATGGTGGGCGGCGATGTGCTCCTTGCCGAGGCGCTCGCCGAGATGGCGCGCGGCACGTTCGGCCATCCGTCGCGTGTTGACGAAGACCAGCGTGGTGCGGTGCTGATTGACGAGTTCGGCGATGCGGTCGTAGACCAGTTCCCATTGCTCGTTCGACATCACCGCCTGCAACGGCACCGGCGTCAGTTCCAGCGCGAGGTCGCGCGGCTTGGAGTGACCGATGTCGATCAACGTGCAGTCGGGTGTGCCGTCGGCATCCACGTTTGCCGAGCCGACCAGGTAGCGCGCGACTTCCTCGATCGGCTTCTGCGTCGCCGACAGCCCGACGCGGGCGATGCGGCGTCCCGCCAGAGCATCGAGCCGTTCCAGCGACAGCGCCAGATGGCTGCCGCGCTTGCTCTGCACCACGGCGTGGATTTCGTCGACGATCACCGTGCGCACGCCCTCGAGCATGTCGCGCCCGGATTGCGAGCCGAGCAGGATGTACAGCGATTCCGGCGTGGTGACGAGGATGTGCGGCGGATGCTTGCGCAGCGCGGCGCGTTCGCCCTGCGGGGTGTCGCCGGTGCGGACCGCGGTACGGATCGCCACGTCAGGCAGGCCGAGGCGCGCCAGCTCCTCGCGGATGCCGGCCAGCGGCGCCTCGAGGTTGAGGTGGATGTCGTTCGACAGCGCCTTGAGCGGCGAGACGTACAACACCTGCACGCCTTCCGGCAGCTCGCCCTGCACCAGCCCGTCGCGCACCAAGGCGTCGATGGCGGCAAGGAAGGCCGTCAGCGTCTTGCCCGATCCGGTTGGCGCCGCCACCAGCGTGTGCCGGCCGGCGGCGATCGCCGGCCATGCCGCGATCTGGGCATCGGTGGGGCCGGGGAAGCTGCGCGCGAACCAGTCGGCGACGGCCGGATGGAACTGCGCCAGGGCAGGGTGCGAAGCCATGTCCGCATTATCCGCCGCGGTCGCCGACCCGCCCTGAATGCCGGAATGGAAGTCGAAACGGATCTGGCCGTGCATCCGGTGAGGGTGGGGCGACGGCGTCTCAACGGCTGAGACGGGTAGCATTGCGACATGAATTTCCCGCCCATTCGCGAACTCCTCGCCGACGCCGGCCGGCGCATCGATCCGGTCGATGCCGAATGGCTGCTGCTGCACGTGATCGATCGTTCGCACAGCTGGCTGTTTACGCATAACGATGACGTACTTGGCCACGAGCAGGCGCGCAACTTCGAATCGCTGGTGCAGCGGCGCGAACAGGGTGAGCCGGTGGCCTATCTCACTGGCCGTCGCGGCTTCTGGTCGCTGGATCTCGAAGTCACGCCGGCGACGCTGATCCCGCGTCCGGAAACCGAATTGCTGGTGGAGTTGGCGCTGGAACGATTGCCCGTTGAGCGGACATCACGCATCGCCGATCTCGGCACCGGCAGCGGCGCGATCGCCCTGGCCATCGCGCACGAACGCCCGCAATCGCGG
Organism: Lysobacter sp.; assembly: GCA_030151365.1. Taxonomy (GTDB): domain Bacteria; phylum Pseudomonadota; class Gammaproteobacteria; order Xanthomonadales; family Xanthomonadaceae; genus Solilutibacter. Next base: position 7,466 of record JASLDW010000020.1, read on the forward strand.
GTGATCGCCACCGACGCGAGCAGCGACGCCTTGCATGTAGCGCAACGCAATGCCCAACGGCTCGCCATCGCCAATGTCGAATTCCGCCATGGCGAATGGTTTGCGCCGCTGCAGGGCGAACGCTTCGATCTCATCGCCAGCAATCCGCCCTATGTCGCCGTCGGCGATCCCCATCTCGACGAGGGGGACCTGCGCTTCGAGCCGGCAACCGCGCTGTCATCGGGCAGCGATGGTTTGGACGACATCCGCGACATCGTGGCGAATGCGCCGGTCCATCTCAACGACGGTGGCTGGTTGTTGCTGGAGCATGGTTACGATCAGGGGAGTGCCGTGCGTGCGCTGCTCGAACACGCGGGGTTCATCGACGTGGCGACGATGCGCGACCTGGAAGAGCGTGATCGCGTCACGCTGGGGCGATTAAACTCCACGCATTGACCGCAACAGCAGGATCCCCATGCGCAGCCTCTACCCCGAGATCGAGCCCTTCCAGAGCGGCATGCTGGCCGTCAGCGATCGCCATTCCATCTACTGGGAGCAGTGTGGCAATCCCGACGGCAAGCCGGTGGTGATGCTGCACGGCGGCCCCGGCGCCGGCTGCGGCGCCAACATGCGGCGTTTCCACGATCCGAAGAAGTACCGGATCATCCTGTTCGACCAGCGCGGCTCCGGGCGCAGCACGCCGTTCGCCGACCTCGTCGACAACACCACCTGGGACCTCGTCGCCGACATCGAACGCATCCGCGACATGCTCGGCATCGAGCACTGGCAGGTCTTCGGCGGATCGTGGGGCTCGACATTGGCGCTGGCATACGCCGAAACGCATCCCGAGCGCGTGACCGAGCTGGTGTTGCGCGGCATCTTCATGCTGCGGCGCTGGGAGCTCGAATGGTTCTACCAGGAGGGCGCGTCGCGCCTGTTCCCGGATGCCTGGCAGCACTATCTCGACGTGATTCCGGAAAGCGAACGCGGCGACATGATGGCGGCCTACCACAAGCGCCTGACCAGCGATGACGAATCCGTGCGTCTTGCTGCTGCGCAGGCGTGGGCGATCTGGGAGGGCGGCACCAGCTATCTGCGCATCCCCGGCGATTACGTCACCAGCCACGGTGATCCGAAATTCGCGCTGCCGTTCGCACGCATCGAGAACCACTACTTCGTCAACAAGGGCTTCTTCGACGCCGACGACCAGTTGCTGCGCGACGCCCACAAGATCGCCGACATCCCCGGCGTGATCGTGCACGGGCGTTACGACGTGGTGTGCCCGGTGCAGAACGCCTTCGACCTGCACAAGGCGTGGCCCAAGTCGGAGCTGCACGTCTCGCCGCTATCGGGTCATTCGGCGTTCGAGGCCGAGAACATCGATGCACTGGTGCGCGCGACCGATCATTTCGCGCCGATCGCGATGTGAGTCTCAGCGGGCCGGGCTGCCGTCCGGCTCGTGGTCGATCATCCACAATCCGGCCCACAGCTTGAGGTCGAGTTCGTAGCCTTCGGCGTGCTTCCGCATCAGCCATGCGGGAGCTTCGCTGCGTGGAACCGCGTGCACGGTGATGCCTTCGTCGGGCGTGCCACCACCTTCACCGACTTTCACCAGGTCGCGTGCGCGCACGAAGGCGATGCGCTCGTTGCTCATGCCGGAACTGGTCGGTCCGATCAGCAGCACGCGGACGTCGCGCGCGTCCCAGCCGGTTTCCTCGATCAATTCGCGTCGTGCCGCCTCTTCCAGGGTGTCGTCGTCGTGTTCGTCGCCGACCAGGCCCGCCGGCATCTCGATGGTGCGCGCCTGCAGCGGCACCCGGTATTGCTCGACGAACAGCACCTCGTCATCCGGCGTCACCGCGATGATCAGCACCGCCATGCCTTCGCGATGCACGCGCTCGCAGGACTCCCAGGTGCCGCGCCTGACCAGCCGCAACCACTTGCCTTCGTACAGGAGTTCAGTCGGCGCGTCGATTTGGTGGGCCATGCGATTCTCAGGCAGGAATGGGGTCGAGGCCGGCCGCCGCCTGCAGGCGGCGACGGGTCAGCGGGCCGAAGCGCAGGCTATCGCACAGGGATGACAGCATCGCGGCGTCGGCGTTGTTGCGCGCAAAAGGCGCCTCATGCGGATGCAGGGGGGCGTCGATGGCAATCGTGGTGAGCTGGCGATATATCAGCACCTGCTCGCGATGCTCGCGCAACGAAGCCGCCGCGCGCGCCGACCCGCGCTGGCGCAGGAACGGCACTTCGTCGACGCGGTCGAGCAGGGCGTCGAGCGACCCGAAATGCGAGATCAGCACCGCCGCGGTTTTCTGGCCGATGCCGGGCACGCCGGGAATGTTGTCGACGGCATCGCCGCACAACGCGAGGTAGTCGGCGATCTGGTGCGCCTGCACGCCGTGTTTCGCCTTGACGCCGGCGTGGCTCCAGCGCAGGCCGCGGGCGAAATCGAACTGTTCGTCGTCGCCCTGCAGCAGTTGCGACAGGTCCTTGTCGGCCGAGACGATGACGCCGCGCGCATTGTGCGCACGCGCCCGTGCCAGCGCGCTGCCGATGAGGTCGTCGGCTTCGTAGTCGCCATGCGCCAGCACCGCCAGGCCGAGCGCGGCGCTCAGTGCCTTGCAATGCGCGAATTGCCGGCGCAGCTCTTCCGGCGCCGGTTCGCGGTTGGCCTTGTATTCGGGGTAGAGCCGGTTGCGGAAACACGAATCCAGCGCTTCGTCGAAGGCGACCACGACATGCAGCGGCTTCTCGCGTTCGATCAATTCCACCAGGAAGCGCGCGAAGCCGTGGACGGCATTGAGCGGCCAGCCGTCGTCGTCGTGCCATTCGTCCGGCATCGAATGCCAGGCGCGGAACACGTACATGCTGGCGTCGACCAGGTACAGGGTCGGGCGCGGATGCAGCACCCGACTCATCGCGGCGTCCAGTCGGCGAGCAGGGCGGAAGGATCGGGACGGTCGCGTTCGGGCGCGTCCATCAGCGGCGTGCCGATGTGGATGAAGCCGACGATCGCCTCGTCTTCGGCGATCCCGAGATGGGTGCGGATCACCGGATCGGTGGCGGCCCAGCCGGTCAGCCATTGCGCGCCGAAACCGGCGGCCTGCGCCGCCATCAACAGGGCGAAGCAGACGCAGGATGCCGTGGCATAGCGTTCGCTGGCCGGGATCTTCTCGTCCGGGCCCTGCTCGGCCACCACGGCGACGATCAGCGGCGCGAAGCTGAAGCGTTCGCGTTCTTTTTGCAGGATCGCTTCGCCGGCGTGGGGGTCGCGCTCGCGGGTGCGCGCTTCGAGCAATCCGCCGAGGGCGAGGCGGGCATCGCCGCGGATGCGCAGGAAGCGGAACGGAACGCGTTTTCCGTGATCGGGGACACGGATTGCGGACTGGAGGATGCGGGCGAATTGGGCTTCGCTCGGGCCCGGCGCCGACAGTTGGCGGGATGGAACCGATCGGCGGCGATCAAGGCATTCGAATGTCATGGACGTGTGAAGGTTTCCTGCTTAGGATGGTGAACAGGGGGGATTCTTCCCGCCGCCTCCGGGCGACGGTCGGCATCTCAGAGGTATGGCTTGACTCGGAATGATTCCACAATTCCCGCGACAAGCCAGGTTGAAGAGCAGCAAAGGAAGGCAGCACGCCTGGTCGCCGAGTTCGTGTCGGCAAAGCTTGCGCCGTTCTGGAGCGAGCTGAAGAGCGCGCTCGACCGGATTCCGGTCGGACCCAACAATTTCTCCAGTCTCCCGCGCGACCAGTTCATCGTGCACGGAATGCTGGACGGCACCCAGGACTGGCATGCGCGCCTGCGCGCGACGCTGGAGGCGGATGCCATGGGCTGGTGGCACCGGCAATCGGTGCGTCACGGCACCGCCTTGACCCTGATGGGCGAAAGCGAATTGCTGCTCGAGATCGAGGGCCAGCAATGCAACGATGTCATCCGTGCGCGACTCGGGCCGCTGGCGCAACGCCTGGATCGCGCGATCGACGCCTACGCGCGCGGCGCGGACCTGCTCGCGCACGAATGCGCGTGGAGCGTCGAGGGGATGACCCGCAGCTTCATTTCGACGCTGGACCGCGAGGCGATGTCGTCGACGCTGATCCCGCTGCTGATGCGCCACTACGAAACGCAGATGTCGGCCGTGCTGCGCGTGCTGATCCCGGAGTTGCTGCGCGTCATCGGCGATGGCGAATCCGCCGTCGAGGCCTATGACAGCCCGGTTTCGAACCATGCCGGGAGCGGAAGCGGAGGAGGCGGTGGGGGTGGCAGTGGCGGCTGGCAGCCGGATGGCGGCATGGTCGAGGCATTGCCGGCGAACCTCGGTGGTGGCCATGCCGCTGCCGGGGCGGAGGACAACTACGGCAGCGAACCCGCGCCCCCGCATGCCGCGCCGCGCGCGCCGGTCGAAATGGGCAGTTATGCCGGCGTGCGCCCCGAAACCCGGTATCGCAACCGCATCCATGCCCAGCTGGACGCCTGGCGCCGGCGCATCAGCAATGGCGAAAGCAGTCCGCGGATCGCGCCGACCGCGATGGCGCGCGTGATCAACACTTCCGAAGTGCTGACGATCGCTTCCGTCCTCCAGGGCGACGATCCGGCGCCGTTCGTGCGCGCCTTGCGCGGCGAGGACGACCGTTCCTTGCCGATGGTGATCCGCGAGGAACTGATGGCGGCCGCGGGCCAGTTCGGTTTCGACCCCCAGCAATCCTCGTTCGCCGAAGTCGAGGAGGATGCGGTCGATCTCGTGGCGATGCTGTTCGACGGGCTGCAGCGCGCCAATGCCTTCGAGGAACCGGCGACCGAGTTGATGGGCAAGCTCGTCGTGCCCTACGTCAAGGTCGCGGTGATCGACGATTCGCTGTTCGAAAACCGCGGCCACCCGGCGCGGCGCCTGCTCGATGCCCTGGTGGAGGCCTGCGACGGCAATACCGGCGATACCCATGCCAGCCGTTCGATGCTGGAACGCGCCTCGCAGGTGGTCGATCAGGTGGTCGCGCGTTTCCAGGAAAACATGGCGATCTTCGATCTTGCCGCGCGCGAACTGCAGGAATTGCTCGATCGCCAGCGCACGCTGGCGGAAGTGACCGAGCGCCGGATCACCGAAACCCTGCAGGGCCAGGAGCGGCTGCGCCAGGCGCGCATCGCCGCCGACGAAGCGGTGAATGCTTCGCTGGAAGGGCGCAAGGTGTTGCCGGATACCTTCCAGTTCCTCTCCGAATACTGGCGCAACGTCCTGGTGCAGGGCTGGTTGCGCTTCGGCGACCGTTCGCCGCGTTACCAGGCGATGCGCGCCGTCGGCGATGCGCTGCTGCAGATGGACGCCGACGCGGTGGCACTGCGCAGTCGCGCGCTGGCCGCCGGCTTCGAGCACAATCGCGCGGCGATTCTCGATGACCTGCGTTTCGTCGGCCTGCAGGGCGAAGCCGCGATCGAGGCGCTGGCGCGACTCGCCGGCGGCCTGTTGCGCGCAGATGCGGCGCCGAACGAAGCGATGCTGTCCAATCCCCCGGAACCGTTGCTCGACGAACTGCCGCTGCACGTTCCCGATCTCGAGCGGCGTTCGCGTGGGGTGGACAGCGTGCTGGTGGCGCGCGTGCGCCGGCTGCGCGCCGGCCAGGGCCTGCGCATCGTCGAGGACGGTGGCCAGGAGACCATGGCCAAGATCGCGTGGGTGAGTGCGATCACCGGGCGCATCCTGGTGGTCAATCGCCGTGGCGAACGGCGCATGGTGGTGCGGCCGGAAACGATGGCCGTCCTGATCGCCGATGGTCGCGTGCTGGTGCGATCGGTCGAGCCGCCGGTCGATCAGGTGATGGCGCAGGTCGCCGACTCGCTCGGGGAGCGGCGGTTCGCGCAGGCGGGATGACCCCGCCTTTCGCCGGGTTCAGTGACGATGATCCTGCGGCCGCGGTGGCGGCGGCATCTTCATCGGGCCGCCGGGTCCGGAGCGCGGCGGCGGCAATTTGGGACCATTGGCTTCCAGCCAGGCCTTGCGCTGCTCCGGCGACATCGCCTTCCACTGCTCGTGCATGGCCTTGCGCTGTTCGGGTGTCAGGTTTTCCCAGCGCTGCATGCCACGATGGGCGGCTTCACGCTGTTCCGGCGTCATCCGCTGCCAGCGTTGCGCGCGCTTGAGCATCTCCTCGCGCAGGTCGGGATTGTCGTTCCAGCGCGCGCGCACCGGGTCGATCAGGGCCTGGCGCTGTTCCTGCGTCAACTTGTTCCATTCCGGGTAGCTGGTGGCAGGCGCGGGTGCGGCGGGCTGCTGCGCCAACACCGGCGCCGCCAGGCCCAGGCCAATCATCAATATCGCGATGGCACGCATCCTGTTCATTCTCCCGGAACGGGCGGAGCGTCGTTGCCCAGCCAGGCATAGAACTCCGGATCGTTATCGTAGGCCGCAGTGGCGCTGGCGGTGGTTTTTTTCGCGGGAATCGTGGCGATGTCCACGGTTGACGCCAAGCTCGCCTGGGTGGCGGCGATGGCGACGGGGGCAGGGCCGCCCGTTGCCGGCGTCATCGGGCGCTGCAGCCAGAGGCCGCCGATCGCGAGGGCGGCGACCGAAGCGAACGCGACTGCGGGTTGCCACGCCTGGCGGCTCGGGCGCGGCGTGGCGAGCGCGGCACGCAACCGTTGCTGGATGGCCTGGGGGGTCTCGCGCGCGGCATCCACGTACAGCTGGCGCGCCTTGCGATCGAAATCGTCTTGGTCGTTCATGGTCATGTCCAGTCCTGCAGGTGCGCGCGCAGTGCCTCGCGCGCACGGGAAAGATGCGTCTTCACCGAGCCCTCGCTGCATCCCATCACCGTCGCCGTGGTGGCGACGTCGAGGTCCTCCAGTACGCGAAGAGTGAAGGCTTCGCGCTGGCGTGCCGGCAGCTTGCGGACCGCCTGCGCCATCAGAGCATAAGCTTCGCGGCCATCATTGTGGTCGGAAGGGTCGCCGGTCGGGTCCGTCCAGGCGACCGCGACGTCTTCGTCCTGGTCGCCGGTGTTGCGCAACCAGCTGAAGCGGAAGGCACGGCGCCGGCTGATGTCGATGATGCGGGTGCGCAGGATCTTCCAGAACAGGGCCTGCCAGTCTTCGGACGGCTTGTCGCCGTAGCGGAGCATGCGCAGCATCGCGTCCTGCACGGCATCGAGGGCGTCATCGCGGTTGCGCAATCCCAGTTCGGCGAAACGGAAGGCGCGCGACTGGATGCTACCGAGGAATTGCTCGATCGTCAGCGCGCGCGTGGTCGCGATCGGCGCGTTCAATGACAATCCCTTCGCGTTGGCTGCAATTGCATGTATCGACATGGGGTCCCGGGTGCCGTCTGCCCAAAGGGGGCGACAACCGGAAAACGCTTGCCGCAACGGCAGGTTGACGACGGCGACGGGGCGTTCATTTTCCGTGGCCCCACCAGGCGGCCAGCTCCATCGCCACCACGTAGACCAGCAACTGGGGCAGGCCGTTGGCGAGGCGGACCAGTTCCCAGGCCAGGCCCGGGCTGAGCCGGGACAGCGATTCCGCCAGGTCGAATCCGGCCGGGCCGCCGATGCTGATCGCCGCGATCGCCAGGCTGGAGAGCGCGACCGCGATCGCCACGAAGACCGCTGCGGCGATGGCGCCGCGGCCACCGCGCGGCAGGCCCAGCACGCGCAAGGCGACCACGGCATCGACCGCGGCAAGCAGCGCCAGCCACGGCAGGGTGCGGCGGGTGAACGAAAACGCCACTGTCCACGCAGCCGCGAAAGCGACGGCCATGATCACGAAAAGGAACCAGCGAATGACGGAGACCTGCGGTGCGGGCATGGCGGGGGACGCGGAAACGACCTGCAGATGGTAGCCGGTGTGCGGGTCTGCGCCGGAAAGAGGTGCGGTTGCATGCGATCGCTTAGGATTCGGGGAACGACCAGATCGGGGTGCGCGGAATGGCGGTGCGGATCGGAGTGGGGCGTGAAGCGGCGACGGGCGAACGCCGGGTGGCGATGACGCCGGAGACCTGCGGCAAGCTGGCGAAGGCCGGGGCACAGGTTTCGGTGGCGCCGGGGGCGGGATCCGCGGCCGGGTTCACCGACCAGATGTATGCCGATGCCGGTGGCACGCTGGCCGACGCTCCTTTCGCCGATGCCGACGTGGTGGTCTGCGTGCAGGCGCCGTCGCCGGAGGCCATCGCGACGATGAAGCAGGGCGCGGTGCTCGTCGGTTCCTTGCAACCCGAAGCCGACCCATCGCGCGAAAGCGCCTTGCGCGATCGCGGCATCGTCGCCTTCCCGCTGGAACGCCTGCCGCGCACCACGCGCGCGCAGGCGATGGACATCCTCAGCTCGCAGGCGTCGATGGCCGGCTACAAGGCGGTGCTGATCGCCGCCGAGCTGACGCCGCGTTTCTTCCCGATGCTGACCACCGCGGCCGGCACCATCCGTCCGTCGAAGGTGCTGATCATCGGCGCCGGTGTCGCCGGCCTGCAGGCGATCGCCACCGCCAAGCGGCTCGGCGCGCAGGTCGAAGGTTTCGACGTGCGTCCGGAAACGCGCGAGCAGATCGAATCGCTGGGCGGACGCTTCCTCGATCTCGGCGTCAGCGCCGCGGGCGAGGGCGGCTATGCGCGCCAGCTCACCGACGAGGAACGCGCGGAGCAGCAGCGCCGTCTTGCCGATCACCTGCGCAGCGTCGACGTGATCGTCTGCACCGCGGCGGTGCCCGGGCGTCCCGCGCCGAAGATCGTCACCGCGGCGATGGTCGAAGGGATGAAGCCGGGCAGCACGATCGTCGATCTCGCCGCCGAGACCGGCGGCAACTGCGAACTGACGCAGCCGGGGCGCGTGATCGAACATGCCGGCGCCACCATCGCCGGGCCGCTCGACCTCGCCTCGATGGGCGCGACCCACGCCAGCGAGATGTTCGCGCGCAACGTCTTCAACTTCGTTAGCCTGATGCTGAAGGACGGCGCGCTCGCCTTCGACTGGAACGACGAACTGCTTGCGAAAACCGTGTGGCCGCCGCGCCCGCAATCGAATGGAGACACGCCATGAGCGACGGCTTCACCGCGCTGTACATCTTCATGCTGGCGGCGATCGCCGGCCACGTGATCATCTCGCGCGTGCCGGTGATCCTGCACACGCCGCTGATGTCGGGTTCCAACTTCATCCACGGCATCGTCCTGATCGGTGCGATGGTGGTGCTGGGCATGGCGGAAACGCCGACCGAAAAGGTGCTGGGCTTCGTCGCCGTGGTGCTGGGCGCGGGGAATGCCGCCGGTGGTTACGTCGTCACCGAACGCATGCTCGAGATGTTCAAGAGTTCCAAGAAGCCCGGGGGCGGCGCATGAGCGGCTTCAGCATGCAGACGCTGGTCGCGCTGAGCTATTTCGTCGCGGCGACGCTGTTCCTGCTCGGCCTGCAACGCATGGCCAGCCCCAAAACCGCACGCAGCGGCATCCAGTGGGCGGGCGTCGGCATGGTGCTGGCGACCATTGCGACCTTCGCCTTGCCGAACCTGCACAACATCGGACTGATCCTCGTCGCGGTCATCGTCGGCGTGCTGCCGACCTGGCTGTGGGGCAAGAAGGTGGCGATCACCGACATGCCGCAGATGGTCGCACTGTTCAACGGCATGGGCGGCGGTTCGGCCGCGGCGATCGGCGCAGTGGAATTGTGGAAGGCGTCATCGGGTGGCGAACATCCTTCCGAATTCGCATTGGCGCTAGCCGGCATCGGCTCGCTGATCGGCGCGGTCTCGCTGACCGGCTCGATCATCGCCTGGGCCAAGCTCGACGGCCGCATGGACAAGCGCTATACCTTCCCGGGCCAGCAGTGGTTCAACGCCGCGATCGCGGTCGCCGCAATCGTGTGCGGGGCGATGGCGGTGCACACGCTGGCGCTGCCGTGGATCGTCGCCTTCTTCCTGCTCGCGCTCGGCCTCGGCAAGTTGATGACGTTGCCGATCGGCGGCGCCGACATGCCGGTGGTGATCTCGCTCTACAACGCGTTCACCGGCCTGGCGGTGGCGTTCGAAGGCTACGTCCTCGGCAATCCGGCGCTGATCATCGCCGGCACCATGGTCGGTGCGGCTGGCATGTTGCTGACGCGCCTGATGGCCAAGGCGATGAACCGCAGCATCAAGAACGTGCTGTTCTCCAACTTCGGCGGTGGCGGCGCCAGCGCGCAGGAGATCAGCGGATCGCAGAAGCCGATCGAGGCCGCCGACGTCGCCGCGCTGATGGCTTATGCCGAACGCGTGGTCATCGTGCCCGGCTACGGCATGGCGGTGGCGCAGGCCCAGCACAAGATCTGGGAACTGACGCAGCGGCTGATCGCGCGCGGAGTGAAGGTGAAGTTCGCCATCCATCCCGTCGCCGGACGCATGCCCGGCCACATGAACGTGTTGCTGGCGGAAGCGGGCGTGCCCTACGACCTGATCGCCGACATGGACGACATCAATCCGGAATTCCCCAATACCGATGTCGCGCTGGTGATCGGCGCCAACGACGTGGTGAACCCGGTCGCCAAGACCGATCCGGCGTCGCCGATCTACGGCATGCCGATCCTCGACGTGGTCAACGCCAAGAACGTGGTGGTGATCAAGCGCGGCAAGGGCACCGGGTTCGCCGGCATCGAGAATGCGCTGTTCTACGCCGACAACGCGCGGATGCTCTATGGCGATGGCGCGGAGATGGCCAACCAGCTGGTCTCGGAGCTCAAGGCGCTGGACGGCGGCGGTCACTGAGCCGGCACTCAAAATGGACTAAAATGGTACGGATTCAAGGATCCGTGCCCCAGCCGTGATGTACTCCCGCAACAGCGAACCCGTGCGCTTCGAGCGCGATTGCCCGGTGGTGATGGTGCCTTCGGGCGAAGCCGTGAGCCTGCCTGCCGGCAGCATCGGCTATATCACCCAGTCGCTGGGCGGCAGCTGGACCGTGTTCGTCGAGGGCAATCTGTTCCGTGTCGCCGGCAAGGATGGCGATGCCATCGGCAAGGAGCCGCCCCCGCCGATCGAACTGGCCGAAGGCGCCAGCGACGAGGACGTCGAGAAGCTGGTGTGGCAGCAGCTGCGCACCTGCTTCGATCCCGAGATCCCGATCAACATCGTCGAGCTCGGCCTGGTCTATACGGCGGACGTGAAAGCGGATCCCGAACATCCGGGCCAGCGCCGCGTCGATGTCGAACTGACGCTGACCGCGCCGGGTTGCGGCATGGGCGAGATCCTGGTCGATGACGTGCGCAGCAAGCTCGAACTCATTCCCACTGTCGCCGAAGCCGACGTCGAGCTGGTGTTCGATCCGCCGTGGAACCGCAACATGATGAGCGACGCGGCGCGGCTCGAAACCGGGATGTTTTAGTCCTTCAACAGCGCGGCCAACACCACCGCATTGTTGTGCGCTTCGTCGCGCGAGGCGTAGAGCAGCGTCGTGCGTTCCTTGCGCACGATCGCCTTCAGCTCCGCCAGCACCGGATTGCCTTTCAATTCGCTCCTGTAGGCGGACACGAATTCCTCCCAGCGATCCGGATGGCCGTGGAATTCGTGGCGCAGGGCATCGCTGGGTGCAACGCTTTTCGCCCACAGGTCGATCGCCGCCTTTTCCTTCGTCAGTCCGCGTGGCCACAACCGATCCACCAGGATCCGTTTGCCGTCGTCGCCGGCCGGCGCGTCGTACACCCGCTTGAGCCGCGGGACGGGCATGGCTCAGTCCGCCGCCTCGAAGCGATTGGCCTCGACGTTCTTGCGCACCTTCGCCGGATCCCAGATGCGGCCGTTCATGGCGATGTAGACGCCTGGCGCCAGCGATTGCACCGCGCCCACCGCGCAACCGATGTTGAACTCCGCGTCGGAGCCTTCGAAGCGCGCCGGATTCAAGGCGCCGGTCAGGACGATGGTCTTGTCGGGAATGGTGCGCAGCACCTTGGCGGTCTCGACCATGCTGTCGGTGCCGTGGGTGACGAGGACGCAGCGTTCGGCCTGGGCGGCGATGGTGGCGCGCATCAGTTCGCGGTCGCTGTTGTCGATGAACAGCGAATCCTTGCGCAGCAACGGGATCACGTGGAAGCGGAAGGCGACGCCGAGCGCGGTGAGGATGCGGCCGATCTGGGGGTCGCCGACCTGGTAGTCCGACTTGGCATCGAAATAGATCTTGTCGATGGTGCCACCCGTGGTGACGATCAGCAGGTCGTCCATGTTCATTTGCCCTGCATTTCGCTGGCGCACATCAGCACGGCCGGCCCCGCGAGTTTCGCCATTTCTTCCTGAGACCCCGGTTCCTTGCGCATCATCTTCAACCCGACCTCGCTCACGCGGATGAGGCTGGCCTGGTCGGTGATCATCCGGTTCGAGATGCAGTTGCAATATGTCTGGACCTTGGCGACCGGGAGTTGTGGACTCTTCTCCTGGGCGCTCTTGACGCAGTTGGACGTCATTGCCGCGCGGCTCTGGTTCAGCAGGTCGTCTTGTGCATGCGAGGCAAGCGGGAACGAGACGATCGCGGCGGCGAGGATGAAATTGCGCATTCAGAAGATTCCGGCGGCGTGGCGATCAGTTTAAACCCTTGACCCGGTCCGTCGCTGCGCAAAGCGTGCGCGCATGCCGGGCAGGCTGGCGGCGAGGACCACCACTACCGCCAAGGCGAGTTCCGCGAATGCCTGCAGGCGTTCCGGCGGACGTGTCCATGCCACCATCACGCCGTGCGAGAACCACATCAGCGCCAGCACGCCGGACCAGAACCCGGCCGTGCGCCGGCGCATCCATACGCCCAGCGCGCACAGCGCGGGCGGCAGCGTGAAGACGATGCGCGCCAGCGGTTCATGCCAGAACCAGGCGAGATCGAGCAGGGCCAGCAGCAGCAATGCCGCGAACAGGATCCGGCGTGCAGGCGTCATGACGCGAGCTTTGCGGCGATGGTGGCGATGCGCTTGCCGAGCGCGCGGGCGAGCTGGATCTCGTCGTCGCTGAGTTCGGGATCGTCCTGGGTGCCCGACACATGGCTGGCGCCGTAGGGCGTGCCGCCGGTGCGGGTGGTGCTGAGGCGCGTTTCGGTGAAGGGGATGCCGACGATCACGCAGCCGTGATGCAGCAGCGGCACTTGCATGCCGAGCAGGGTCGATTCCTGGCCGCCGTGCATGGTCGCGGTCGAGGTGAACACGCAGGCCGGCTTGCCGACCAGGGTGCCGCTGGCCCATTGCGCGCCGAGGCCGTCGAAGAAATATTTCATCGGCGCGGCCATGCTGCCGAAGCGGGTCGGGCTGCCGATGGCATAACCGACGCATTCGTCGAGGTCGCGGGTCTCGAGGTAGGGCGCGCCTTCCTCCGGGATGGGCGGGAGAATCTGCTGGGTCTGTGGCGCCACTGGCGGCACCGTGCGCAGGCGTGCGGCCATGCCCGGGACTTCGCCGATGCCGCGCGCGACTTGGCGGGCCAGTGCCGCGACCGAACCGCCGCGGCTGTAATAAAGCACGAGGATTTCCTTCATCCCGACAGTGTACGTGGCCGGCATCACCACCGACCGGCTATCTTGTGCGCCATGCCACGGATCCCCGACCAGATCGTGTCCCGCCTGCTGCAGCTCCGCGATCCGGCGCGGCGCGCGGTCTTCATGCGTTTCCTCGGTCGTCGCTTCTGGGACGACAACCTGTTCCAGTCGGCGGGCTCGCTGGCCTATACCACCGTGTTCGCGCTGGTGCCGCTGGCGACGGTGGTGTTCGGGATGCTGGCGGCGTTCCCGGTGTATGCGGAATTGCGCGGCCAGCTCACCAATTACATCTTCGCGAATTTCGTGCCGAGCGCGGCGAGCCAGGTTCAGCACTACATCAGCGAGTACTCGCTCAACGCCAGCCAGCTCACCACCGCCGGCATCATCGCGCTGGTGCTGTCGCTGCTGATCACCCTGACCAGCGTCGAATCGATCTTCAACCGCATCTGGCGGGTGCCGGTGGCGCGTCCCCAGTTCGCGCGCTTCCTCGTCTACTGGACGGTGCTGACGCTCGGCACGCTGATCGCGGTGGCGAGCATGTCGCTCTCCGCCAAATTGTTCGCGATGAGCGTGTTTTCGTCCGAGCCCGGGCGCGTGCTCGAAACCTTCATGCTGCGGATGGCGCCGCCGTCGATCGAACTGCTCGCATTCCTGTTGCTCTATCGCGTGGTGCCGCATCGCACGGTGCAATGGCGGCATGCGCTGGCCGGCGCGTTGCTGGCGACGGTGGTGTTCGAATTCGTCAAATGGGGCATGGGCGTCTATCTCGGCACGTTCCGCAGCTATGAAAAGCTGTACGGCACGGTCGCCTTCATCCCGATCTTCCTGCTGTGGATCTACCTGAGCTGGGTGGCCGTGCTCCTCGGCGCGTCGTTCGCGTCGAGCCTGTCGGCGTTCCGCTACCAGCCGGCGGCGCTGCGCCTGCCGGAAGGCTGCGAGATGTATGGGCTCCTGCGCATGCTCGGGCGCTTCCAGGCGGCGCGCGGCCAGGGCAACGGCTTGCATGCCGATGAATTGCGCGAACTCGATCCGATCCTCACCGATACGCTGGTGCAGGAAATGCTGTCGAAGCTGTGCGAGGCCGGCATCGTCAAGCGCGCCGAAACCGGCGAATGGCTGCTGTCGCGCGATCTCGCCGATGTCAGCCTGGGCGAACTCTATATCGTCGCGCAACTGCGCATTCCGATCGAAGAGACGATGCTTCCGATGCGCGATGACACGTTGGGTCGCGATGTCATGGGCGTGATCGACGAATTGCGGCTGCCGCTGCGCGAAGCGATGAAGCGCAAGGTCGCCACCATCTATTCCGAACCCGGAACCGAGCAGCCATGAACATGATGAACCGTCCACTCCGTTTGTCCGTGCTTGCCGTCGTGCTGGCGCTGGCTGCGTGCAAGCCGAACCATGAATTGCCGCAACCGAAAGTGGACAAGCCCGCGTCATCGCAGCCGCCTGCAGCGATGACGCCATCGCCATCTGCAGGACTCGCAGATGTCGGCGCCCAGCCGAAACTCCATCTCCCCACCGTCGACGGCAAGACCTTCGATCTCGCCGAACAGCGCGGCCATTGGGTGGTGGTGAACTACTGGGCGACGTGGTGCGGCCCCTGCCTGGAGGAGATGCCGGATCTCTCGGCGCTGGCGGCGCTGCGCGAATACATCAAGGTGGTGGGTATCGCCAATGACGACGTGAAGCCGGCGGAACTGCAGGCCTTCCTGCAGAAGCACCCGGTGGTGTACCCGATCGTGCAAGTCGATCCCGCCGCACCGCCCGCCGATTTCGGCATGGCGCCGACCTTGCCGATCAGCTGGCTGATCGACCCGCAGGGCAAGGTGGTGAAGCGCTTCATGCGCCCGGTGAAGGCGACCGACATCGAGGCTGCAATTGCTTCAGCGGGCGGACCGGCGGCGAATTGACGATCAGCATTCCCACGGCGGCACGTCGCCGAATTTCTCGCCAAGAAAATCGACAAAGGCGCGCACCCGCGGCGGCGTGGTGCGCCGGTGCGGCGTCACGGCGCTGATCGCCGTGGCGGGCAAGTGGTAATCCGGCAAGATCACCTTGAGTCGGCCGGCGCGCAGATCGTCGATGACGTGCCATAGCGAAAACGTGGCGATGCCCTGTCCGGCCAGTGCCGCGTCGCGGATGAATTCGCCGAGGTCGCTCTCGAAGCGGCCATGCACGCGGACGGCGAGGTCGATGCCAGCGGAGTCGGTGAAGCGCCACAGATCGTGCGAACCATCGCGGCCGAACAATACCAGGCAGTCGTGCCCGGCCAGCTCCTGCAGGGTGCGCGGTTCGCCATGCCGCGCGAGATAGTCGGGTGAAGCGCAGACCACCCGCCGGTTCGATGCGATGCGGCGCGCGGCCAGGCTGGAATCTTCCAGTGCCCCGATGCGGATCGCCAGGTCGTAGCCCTCGCTGACGAGATCGACCGATTGATCGGTCAGATGCGTGCGCAAGCGCAGCTTCGGATGCCGCGCCATGAATTCCGGCAGCAGCGGCGAGACGTACATCCGCCCGAACGTCGCCGATAGCGTGACCCGCAACATGCCGGAGACTTCGCTGGCGCTTTCGCGCAGGCTGGCGCCGAGCGATTCCAGCTCCTCGACCAGGGGGCGGCCTTGCTGGGCCAGCGCCAACCCTTCCGGCGTGGGATGCAGGCGGCGGGTGGTGCGATGGAACAGGCGAACGCCCAGCTCGTTCTCCAGCCGTTTCAGCCTCTGGCTGGCGACCGCCACCGACAGGTCCAGGCTGCGCGCGGCGGCGGTGATCGAGCCCTGGTCGAGGACGTGCAGGAACAGGTCGAGGTCGCCAATCCGGTTCATTATCAATAATTCATTGATAGTCAATCCGGATATTCGCTGTTTTTCATATTAATGGAAAGCCTCACCCTGTGCGCCTTCCCATCCGGAATCGTGGCAATGACTTCTCCTTCCGCCGGCAACCGCCGCATGCCCATGGGCGTCTATGCCCTGACCGCCGGCGCCTTCGGCATCGGCACCACCGAGTTCGTGATCATGGGCCTGCTGATGCAGGTCGCCAGCGACTTGAAGGTGTCGATCGCCACTGCCGGCCTGTTGATCTCGGGCTATGCGCTGGGCGTGTTCGCCGGCGCGCCGATCCTGACCGCCGCGACCGGGCGCCTGCCGCGCAAGGCGGTGCTGGTCGCGCTGATGGTGGTGTTCACCCTCGGCAACCTGGCCTGTGCGCTGGCGCCGAATTACGGATTGCTGATGGCGGCGCGCGTGCTGACCTCGCTGGCGCACGGCACCTTCTTCGGGGTCGGCGCGGTGGTCGCCACTTCGCTGGTCGACGAGGACCGCAAGGCTTCGGCGATCTCGATCATGTTCACCGGCCTCACCGTGGCGACGCTGCTTGGCGTCCCGGCCGGCGCCTGGCTGGGCTTGCATTACGGATGGCGCGCGACGTTCTGGGCGGTCGCGGTGATCGGCGTGGTCGCGACCGTGGTGATCGCGACGCTGGTGCCGCGCGATCATGGCGCGCACGACGCTTCGCGACTCGGCGACGAACTGCGCGCGGTGGCACGACCGCCGGTATTGCTGGGATTGCTGATGACCGTGCTCGGCTTCGGTGGCATGTTCACCGTCTACACCTTCATCCAGCCGTTGCTGACCCAGGTCACCGGTTTCGCCGACACAGCAGTGTCGCCGATCCTGCTGGTGTTCGGCGTCGGCATGATCATTGGCAACCTGCTTGGCGGGCGTTTCGCCGATCGCGGCCTGGCCAAGGCGCTGCTCGGCACGCTGGCGGCGCTGGCGGTGGTGATGGCGCTGATGGCCTTCGCACTCCACAGCAAGGTCGCGATGGTGCTGTTCACCGCGCTGCTCGGCGCGGCGGCGTTCGCCACGGTCGCGCCACTGCAACTGTGGGTGCTACGCAAGGCCGATGGCGCGCAGAGCCTCGCGTCCAGCCTGAACATCGGTGCGTTCAATCTCGGCAACGCCTTCGGCGCGTGGCTGGGTGGTGCGGTGATCGCATCCGGAACCGGCTTGCCCGCATTGACCTGGATCGGCGCGCTGGTGCCCGCGTCGGCGTTCGTGGTCGCGCTGTACGCGATTCGCCGCGAACGCATCGCAAACCTGTCGCTCGCCTGCGGCGAGCCGGCCTGATCATTTCATCGAGGACAACATCATGGAAATACGTTATCTCGGCGCGTCCGGCCTCAAGGTTCCGGCACTCGGCTTCGGCGTCGGCACCTTCGGCGGCAAGGGTCCGCTGTTCTCCGCTTGGGGCAATACCGATGTCGACGAAGCGCGTCGCCTCGTCGATATCTGCCTGGACGCCGGCGTCAACTTCTTCGATACCGCCGATGTCTATTCCGATGGCGCGTCCGAAGAGATCCTTGGCGCGGCATTGAAGGGCCGTCGCGACAGCGCGATCGTTTCGACCAAGGTCGGACTGCGGCTCGGCGATGGCCCGAACGATATCGGCGCATCACGCGCACGGCTGTTGAAGGCGGTGGACGCCTCGTTGCGCCGGCTCGGCACCGACTACATCGACCTGCTGCAACTGCATGCCTTCGATGCGCACACGCCGATCGAGGAAACGTTGTCGACGCTCGATGGCTTGGTGAAGGCGGGCAAGATCCGCTATCTCGGCGTCTCGAATTTCTCCGGCTGGCAGCTGATGAAATCGTTGGCTGTGGCCGATCGTCATGGCTATTCGCGTTATGTCGCGAACCAGGTCTATTACTCGCTGATCGGACGCGACTACGAATGGGAGTTGATGCCGCTGGATCGCGAGGAGGGCGTCGGCGCCGTGGTGTGGAGTCCGCTGGGTTGGGGTAGGTTGACCGGCAAGATCCGCTGCGGACAGCCATTGCCGCAGGGCAGCCGCCTGCACGACACCGCCGGCTTCGCGCCGCCGGTCGATGAGGAACGTCTGTATCGGGTGGTCGATTTGCTGGATGAACTCGCGGCCGAGACCGGCAAGACCGTTCCGCAGATCGCGCTGAACTGGTTGCTGCAACGACCGACCGTGTCGACGGTGCTGATCGGTGCGCGCAATGAGGCGCAATTGCGCCAGAACCTCGGTGCGATCGGATGGTCGCTCGATGCCGCGCAAATCGCGCGACTCGATGCCGCCAGCGCGGTGACGCCGCCCTATCCCTATTACCCGTACTGGAACGGCATGTTCGCCGAGATCAATCCGCCGCCGGTGCCCGTGATCACGCCTTGAACGATTTGATCGGCTTGAGCGCTCCGTAACGCTCGCGATGGAGCTTGCCGGCCAACGGCGGCAGCGTGATCGCGTCATCGGGAATGCGCGTATCGGGCAGGCGATCGAGGAGGTCGCGGATCAGCGTCAGTCGTCCCAGCTTCTGGTCGTTGAAATCGACCAATGTCCACGGCGCATGCTTGGTATGCGTGGCCTTGAGCATGGCTTCGCGCGCGTCGGTATAGGCGACGTATTGCTCGCGCGCCTTGACGTCGATCGGCGACAGCTTCCAGCCCTTGAGCGGATTGGCGCTGCGTTCGGCGAAACGTTTTTCCTGCTCGATCTGGTCGCAGCACAGCCAGTACTTGAACAGCAGGATGCCGTCATCGACCAGCTGCTTCTCGAACACCGGCGCCTGGCGCAGGAACGCGGCGACCTGGTCCGGGGTGGCGAAACCCATCACTTTCTCGACGCCGGCGCGGTTGTACCAGCTGCGATCGAACAGCGCGATCTCGCCGCCGGCGGGCAATTCCTGTACGTAGCGCTGGAAATACCACTCGGTCTGCTCGCGGCTGTCCGGCTTGGGCAGGGCGACATGGCGCACCTGGCGCGGATTGAGGTGCTGCATGATCGCCTCGATCACGCCGCCCTTGCCGGCGGTGTCGCGGCCCTCGACCACGACGACCAGGCGCTTGCCGGTGTGCTGCAGCCAGCGCGCCATCTGCACCAGTTCCAGCTGCATCGGTTCCAGGGCGTGTTCGTAGTGCTTGCGCTTCAACTTGCCCATCGCGTCGCCCGGGTCAGAGGAGTTTGGAATACCACTGGGTGGAATCTTCGTGCCAACCGGCGGCGCGATACAGGGCGCGCGCGGCTTCGTTGTCGCGCGTCGTCTCCAGCATGATGAAGGCGGCACCGTCTTCGCGGGCGAATTGCGCCGCTTCGTCGAGCAGCGCGCGGGCGACGCCGTGGCGGCGGAATTCGGGGGCGATGAAGAGATCGTTCAAGACCCAGATGCGCGCGGTGCGCACCGACGAATACATCGGATAGAGCTGCACGAAACCGGCCGGCGCGTCATCGATGCGCGCGAGCAGGACCACCGATTCGTCCTGGCCGATGCGCGCCTTCAGCCAGTCGTGCGCGCGCTGGATGTCGGAGGGCTGTTCGTAGAACTGGCGGTACCCATCGAACAGCGGGGCGAGGGCATCGAGATCGTCGAGCGTCGCGCGATCCACGACGGGTTTCATGGCGCCTCCTCGAGTTTCGCCAGGGCATCGGCCTGGGCTTCGCGGGACAGACGGTCGATCAGCACGTCGAGCTGGCCTTCCAGGATGTTGGGCAGATCGTACAGGGTCAGTCCTTCCACCCTGTGATCGGTGATGCGACCCTGCGGATAGTTGTAGGTGCGGATGCGCTGGCTGCGATCGCCGCTGCCCACTTGCAGTTTACGGTCGGCGGCCTGCGCGGCTTCGCGCTTTTCCAGTTCGGCTTCGACCAGCATCGCCTTCAGGCGCTTCATCGCCTTGTCGCGGTTGGCGTGTTGTGAACGTTCGGTCTGTGATTCCACCACCACGCCGCTCGGGACGTGGGTGATGCGGATCGCCGATTCGGTCTTGTTGACGTGCTGGCCGCCGGCGCCGCTGGAGCGATAGGTGTCGACTTTCAGATCGGCGGGATTGATCTCGACGTCGATGTCGCCGGCGTCCTCGGCGATGATCGCCACCGTCGCCGCCGAGGTGTGGATGCGGCCCTGCGATTCGGTTTCTGGCACGCGCTGCACGCGATGGGTGCCCGATTCGAACTTCAGCCGCGAATAGGCGCCACTGCCTTCGACGCGTGCGACGACTTCGCGGAAGCCGCCATGCTCGCCCGGATTCGCCGATTCCACTTCGACGCGCCAGCCCTGTTTCTCGGCGTAGCGCGAATACATGCGGAAAAGATCGCCGGCGAAGATCGCCGCTTCGTCGCCACCGGTGCCGGCGCGCACTTCCAGGTAGAGGCTGCCTTCGTCGCGAGCGTCCTTCGGGATCAGGTGCGCCATCAACTCATTGTCGAGCTGGGCGAGGCGGGCATTCGCCGCGGCGATTTCTTCCTCGGCGAGGTCGCGCAGTTCGGGGTCGTCGCGCATCGCCTGGGCGGAGACGAGCGCGTCCTGCAACCGGCGCTCTTCCGCGAGCGCGACCGACAACGGCTCGAGCTGCGAGAACTCGCGCGAGAGTTTGCGGAATTGCTTGGCGTCGGCGATCACGCCCGGATCGGCCAGCAGCCGTTCCAGTTCGTCGCGCCGTTCCGCAAGGATTTCAAGCTTGCGGCGCAGGCTCGGCAGCATCGTCTGGGGAATCGTTGTGGTCGGGGAACATGCGCGCGGC
This sequence comes from Lysobacter sp., assembly GCA_030151365.1. Lineage (GTDB taxonomy): Bacteria > Pseudomonadota > Gammaproteobacteria > Xanthomonadales > Xanthomonadaceae > Solilutibacter. The sequence goes on from JASLDW010000020.1 coordinate 28,436, forward strand.
GGCGCGCAGCAATTCGGCGTCGCCGCGCAAGGCGGCATCGCGCACGGCGACGGTCGGCGCGTGCAGCAGGCGATTGGTCAGGGTGTGCGCGAGCTGGTCGAGCACCGCTTCCGGCGATTGCCCGGCGGCGAGCTGTTGCCGCGCCTTCGCCAACGCATCCTGTTGCAGGCGCTGTCCGTGCGCGCGCACGGCGCGCACGCCATCCATGCCCATCGCGGCGCCGGCGACCTCCATGTAACGCGCCACCTGCAAGTCGATGATCGCTTCGGCGGCTTCGGCGGCGTCCTTGCGACTGCGCCTGTTGTCCTCGACCGCGCGTTGCAGGTCGTCGACGGTGTAAACGAAGACGTCGCGCAGTTCGGCGACATCGGCCGCGATGTCGCGCGGCACGGCGAGGTCGACCAACAGCATCGGGCGATGCTTGCGCATCGCCAGCGCGGCTTCCACCTGCGGGCGATGCAGGATCGGCTGCTGGCTGGCCGTCGCCGAGAACACGATGTCGGCTTCGGCGAGATGGCGATCGAGTTCGTCCAGCGGCAAGGCATAGCCACCGTGCGCGGTCGCCAGTGCCTGTGCATGTGCAAGGGTGCGATTGGCAATCAACAGGCGACGCACGTTCGCCTGCACCAGGTGGCGGGCGGCGAGTTCGATGGTTTCGCCGGCACCGATCAGCAGCACGGTGGAATCCTGCGGTCGCGCGAACGAGTCGCGCGCCAGCTTCACCGCGGCCGACGCCACCGACACCGGATTGGCGCCGATCGCGGTATCGGTGCGCGCGCGCTTGGCCGTGGCGAAGGCCTGCTGGAACAGCCGGTCGAGTTGCGGGCCCATCGCGCCGTTGCCGCGCGCCAGACTCCAGGCTTCCTTCACCTGGCCGAGGATCTGCGGTTCGCCCAGCACCAGCGAGTCCAGCCCGGCCGCGACCCGGAACAGATGGCGGGCGGCGTCGCCTTCCTGGTGGCGGTAGAGATAAGCGTGGAGATCGGTCGATTCCGCCGCGTGCGTCGCCAGCCACTCGGCCACGGCCGGCGCAGCCTCCTCGCCGATCGCATAGACCTCGGTGCGGTTGCAGGTGGACAGCAGCACCACTTCCTCGACCTGCGGCAGGGCGCGCAACGCCGTCAATGCGGGCGCGAACGCATCGCCGGCGAACGCCACCCGTTCGCGCAGGGCAACCGGCGCGGTCTGGTGGTTCAAGCCGAGAGCGACGAGCGTCATGGGGGTCGCTTGTTCAGGTGCGTGGGGTAAGCTGCAAAACGTCCGACATTTTACGCTTGGTGGCGCTGGATGCCCGTTTTCCGCAGTTTCTTCCGCCAATCCCTGCTGGCGCTGGCATTGGTGCCCGCGTTCGCCGTCCCCGCGCACGCCGCGACGCCGGCGAATGGCCCGAATGCGCTCAGCGAATCCCTGGCCGGTGAATTCGCCCTGCAGGAAGGCCGTCTCAAGGATGCCGCCCGCTATTACCTCGCCGCCGCCAAGGCCAGCAGCGATCCGGTGCTGGCCGAGCGCGCCACCCGCATCGCGTTGCTCGCCGACGACAACCGCAGCGCCGCCGAAGCGCTGGAACTGTGGCGACCGAGCGCGCCCAATTCGCTGGTGGTGCGGATGGCCGACCTCACCTTGCGCCTGCGCGCCGACGATGCCGCCGCGGCCAGTCTCCAGGCGCGCAACCTGATCGCCGATCGTGATCCGCGCGGCTGGAAATACGTGCTGGTCGCGCTGTCCGGCGGCAGCAAGGATCCCAAGGTAGCAGCGCAGGTGCTGTCGTCGCTGGTCGGAAGCAATGCCTTGCCGAATGATGTGGAGGCATGGCTGGCCTATGCCGGCCTCGCCCAGAAGCTGTCGCAGCCGCAGCTGTCGCAAACGCTGGTGGCGGAGACGGTCAGGCGTTTCCCGATGGACCCGCGCGTCGCACTGCTGCGTTCCAGCCAGTTGATGGACGAAGGCAAGATCGACGAGGCGCGCGCCGTCATTGCACCGCTCGAGTCCAGGGTCCAGGGCAATCCCGACCTGCGTCTGGCGGTTGCCGGGCAATACGAGGCGCTGGGCGATTTCGCCGCCGCCGAGCGCGTGCTGGCGAAGGGTGTCCAGACGACCGACACCATCGGCCTGCGCGCGGCGATGCTCGACAAGGCCAAGGACGACGCCGGGCTCGCGCGCCTCTACGAATTCGCGAAGCATCGCGGCGGCACTGACGATCCGCGCAATCGCTTGCTGCTCGGCACGCTGGCGGAAACGCTGAAGCGCCATGACGAAGCCCTGAAATGGTATGCCGGCGTCACCGGCGAACAATCGGACACCGCGCGCCTGCGCAGCGCCAACGTCCGTTACGAACAGGGCCACAAGGACGAGGCATACAAGGGCTTGCAGGCACTTCAGACCGATCCGCGCGTGGACGGCAACGTCCAGCGCGACGCCTACCTTTTGGAAGGCGAGTTGCGGCGCAAGGACAGGGACGACAAGGGCGAAATCGCCGTCTACGACCGAGGCATCGCCGCGCTGCAGGACGAGCCCGGCATCCTCTACGCGCGTGCGCTGGCGTGGGAACGCATGGATCGCATCGACAAGGCCGAAGCCGACCTGCGCAAGATACTGGTCACCGATCCCGAGAACGTCGCGGCGCTCAACGCGCTGGGCTACACGCTCGCCGACCGCACCACGCGCTACGCCGAGGCGCTGCAATTGATCGATCGCGCGCGCGCCGCCGATCCCGCCAATGCCGCCATCATCGACAGCTACGGTTGGGTGCTCTATCGCCTCGGCAAGACCGACGAAGCGCTGCCTTACCTGCGTCGCGCCTACATCCTGCAGAAGGATCCCGAGATCGCCACCCACATCGGCGAAGTGCTGTGGGTGCAGGGGCACCGCGACGACGCGCGCCGCTATTTCGAGGAAGCGCGCAAGCTCGAACCGGACAACAAGGCGCTGCAACGCACGCTCGACAAGCTCGGGGTGAAGACGTGAAATCGCGTCAGCTCGCGTTGGCGGCGGCGACGGTGTTGCTGGCGTCATGCGGCACCATTCCGACGGCGCCTCCGCCGGCAACCGCGACTTTGGTCTGCGAACCGCTGCTGTCGAAGAACGCCGAATGCGTGCGTCGCATCGATGCATTGACGGCATCCGCGCTAGCGGGGTCGTGGGGCATGGGCGGTCGCGCCGCGATCAGCCACGGCCGGCAGTCGGGCAATCTCGGCGTGGAGTGGGAAGATGCCGGCGCGTCCGGGTCATATCTGATTGTCCTCACCGCGCCGATCACCCGCCAGGGCTGGAGGCTGCAGGAACGAGACGGTCGCGCCACACTGGAAGGCATGGCCGGCGGGCCGCGCACCGGCGCCGACGGCGCCGCGCTGCTGCGCGAAGCCACCGGCTTCGAGATCCCGGTCCAGGCGCTGCGCCACTGGATGCGCGGCTATCCCGATCCTTCCCAGCGACTCGACAAGGCCGCGTTCGCGGGTGACCAGCTCGCCACGCTGGTGCAGGGCGGCTGGCAGATCGACTATCTCGCCCGCGACGTCCAGGGCAGACCGTCGCGCATCAATGCCTCCCGGGGCGACGATCGCGTCCGCCTGGTCATCGACCGCTGGGGGCCGCTCGAACAATGAACGACATGGACGGCGAGGGCTGGAGTCAGTGGCCGGCTCCGGCCAAGCTCAACCTGTTCCTGGAGATCACCGGCAGGCGACCGGATGGCTACCACGAGCTGCAGACGGTGTTCCGGTTGCTCGATTGGGGCGACCGCATCCGCCTGCGCCCGCGTGGCGATGGCCGGATCGAGCGTGTCGGGGCCTCCGTCGAAGGCGTTGCCGAGGGCGATGATCTCGCCATTCGAGCTGCCAAGCTGCTGCAATTGGAAGCCAACAGCAGCCAAGGTGCAGACATCATCGTCGAAAAGGTGATTCCGACCGGCGCCGGGCTGGGCGGTGGGTCCTCGGACGCCGCCACCGTCCTCGTCGCCCTCGACCTGCTCTGGAATGCCCGCCTGGGTATGGATCGCCTCGCCGAGGTGGGTCTGGAGCTGGGCGCTGATGTCCCCGTTTTCGTCCGCGGTCACAACGCCTGGGCCACCGGCCTGGGCGAGAAACTGACCCCGATCGAGCTGCCGCCAGCCTGGGTTCTGCTGGTCCACCCGGGCGTCCACGCCGCCACCGCCCGATTGTTCCAGGCCTCTGATTTGACGCGGGATTCTCCGCCCGCGACAATATCCGACTTCGTCGCGGGCCGACTCGGGGGCAATGCCTTCGAAGCGGTGCTGCGCCGGCTCGAACCGGATGTCGATGCGGTCTTCCAGGCACTGCAGCCTTGGGCGTCGCCACGACTCACCGGATCGGGAAGCGCGGTCTTCGTCGAGTGCGCCACGCGCGCGCAAGCCGAAGCGCTGCTGCCGCGGGTTCCGGAGCATTGCCGGAGCTGGGTGGTGCAGTCCGCCGCGCGATCGCCATTGCAGGATGCGGTGGCGCGTTACACAACAGGGGCGTCGCCAAGTGGTTAAGGCACCAGGTTTTGATCCTGGCATGCGTAGGTTCGAATCCTTCCGCCCCTGCCAAATTTTCTGAGTTCCCACCGTCTGTAGTACCGCCACTGTCGCTCCGGAGCGCGCAATGAAGGACGAACGCAACCTGCTGGTGTTTTCCGGCAATGCCAACCGCCCGTTGGCGAAGGCAGTGTGTGCGGAACTCGGCGTGCGGATGGGCAAGGCGCTGGTCTCGACCTTCTCCGACGGCGAAGTGCAGGTGGAGATCGAGGAGAACGTCCGCGGCCAGGACGTGTTCGTGATCCAGCCGACCTGCGCGCCGAGCGCGGAGAACCTGATCGAACTGCTGGTGCTGATCGACGCGCTCAAGCGCGCATCGGCGACCAGCGTCACCGCG